>CAMUJF010000050.1 GCA_947089135.1 uncultured Clostridia bacterium | reverse complement strand
TTTGCCTCCTGCTGGAGCGTTGTCAGACTGTGGAGCAGCGGACGGTTTATTTTCTTTTCCTCGGACTTAGCTGAAAGCACATTAGCGGTTTTTCCCATACTGATAACTTTTGCCCCTGCCGCTTCTTCGGGGGTATTCCAAAACTGCTGTGATACTGCTCCGTTCTCCATTTCAAGGCGGTATGTAACCGTCTTTTCAAATTCGGATATTTCGTTATCACGCTCCGCAACAATGGCAAGAACAGGAGTTTTTACCCGTCCTATCCTGTGTGGATAACCGTCAAGTACGCCGTACAGTCTCGATAAATTCATTCCGATTATCCAGTCTGCCTTTTCTCTTGCAAGAGCGGCGTAATACTCGCCGTCATAATCGCTGTCGGGCGGGAGGTTTTTCATACATTCCGTGATAGCCTCGTCTGTCATAGAGTTGGTCCATAAACGCTTGACAGGCTTTTTACAGCCGTTTGCGGCATAGATGTGACGGAATATGAGCTCGCCCTCGCGTCCTGCGTCGGTGGCGCATATTATCTCGTCAACCTCGTCAAGTGCCATAAGCTGTGAAATAAGGCTGCGGAGATTTTCGGCGTTTTCGTTTTCGGGAAAAATTCTGAAGTCGGGGAATATGGGGAGTTCCTCCAGCTTGTAGGATTTGCTGTAACCGTAGTCCTGCGGCAGTCCCAGACCGTACAAATGCCCTCTTGCGTTCACAACGTAATAGCCGCTGCCTTTATAGCAAAATTCCTTTCCCTCTCCGTAGATTTTCTCCCTCGCTCCCACGGCGTGGGCTATGGTTTGTGCCGTGCTTGGTTTTTCGCTGATTATAAGTTTCATAAATTTTCCTTTCCGTCAATAAAATGTTATTGACTTTATTTATTTTTTTTTGTATAATGGAAATAATAAGATTTGTAGGAGTTTGCGTATGATAAGTGTTTATCTTGACAACTGTTGCTATAACCGTCCCTATGACGACCAAAATCAGCTTAGAGTTCACCTTGAAGCAGAAGCAAAGATGTATGTTCAAAGAATGATTACCGATAAAAAGATGAATTTGGTTTACTCTTTTATTTCTGAATTTGAAAATAACAACAACCCTCATAGCGTCCGCAAATCATCAATTTTTGATTTCTTCAAAAATGCCGCAGTCTTTGTTGACAGCTCGCATTTAGAGGAGGTAACTGCTCTTGCCGCCGAAATTACGGCAACAGGCGTTAAAAAAATGGACGCCTATCACGTTGCTTCGGCAATTATAGGTAAAGCGGATTATTTCCTCACAACCGATAAAAGAGTGTTGAAATATTCAACCGAAAAAATTCAAATAATGAACCCGCTTGATTTTGTTCGCATTGTGGAGGTGTGATTATGTCTGATTACAATACAAATGTAGTGATGAGTGAAGCAATGGATTGTCTTTTAAAAAATCTCGGAGTTATCAAAACAGAGATTTTCATTTCAAATATTCTTCGTGAGCCTTTCGACTATACCGAATGGCGCAAAGACAAATTTGAAGATATGTCGTTGGAGGAATTGGGCAAAGCCGCCGCCGAATACAGCGCAAAACTCCATTCCAACGATTAAAATTAAGTCTTGCTTTTACCCGCTTTCCTTGATTTTCTGTTTCTGCCTGTGTTTAACAACAGCAAGAGCGGCGGTAACGCCGAGGAAAGCAACAATGTGCGCCCTGCTGTTTTTCCAGAATGTCAAAAGGGCGTCCTGCTCGCCGGTTTCCTCCGTGACCGTTTCGGTTACGGAGGTTTCTGCGTTTGGGAGTTCCTTTTCATCACGGTAATTTGCGTATATCTGTACTCCTATGGATAAAATAATGAGTACAACAAGCAAAAGCTTTGCCTTAAAAAGCGGCTTGTCCTTGTTTTCGCTGTACCATTTTTTTAATTTATTCATTTCCGTTTTCCTCGCTTTCTCCCACAATAGGCAGCGGCACGTCCCATATGTTGTTGGGTATACCGTCCGCTGTCGGGTCTATAAGTATTTCGTAAAAATCCTTTGCCCGCTCGTTATCGGCAGAGCCGAATTGTCTGTAATTGCTCTCGTCAATATCAAGCTCGTCATTGATGTTTTTAAGGTACTCGTCAATCATTTCCTCGCATTGCTCCGTATCAAAGCCGTTGTCCTCCGCTTCGGTCAGCTCCATTATTTTCTCCAGAAGCTCGTCCCTGCTGATACAAGGGTCAATACTGCCGTTTAGATTATCGTGATCGGACAGACAGTAATACTCCCACGAATAGCCGCTCTCATAGTCACCTACAAGTCTGCGGCGGCAGTTCTGCCCTGCACACGCATTGTTGTGAGTAATTTCGGCGGTTATCGGGATAAACTCCGTATCTTCAAATAACGTCATAATATCATCGGGAGTAATGTTATATTCGTAATCCGTGCCGTCCTCGGTCTTGCCTCCGCTCTGAACAAGCAGTAACGTCTTATACAAGGACGTCATAGCCATAAGCTCCTCCGCGGACAGATCGCTGTCGATTTCAACATTATCAAATGAATTTGTACCCACTATCGGCTTGCCGTTAAATTCTTCTGTGTCGGGAGTTCCGTTTGCGCCGCCGTTGTTTGAAACTTCATAATGCTGCCGCTTTTCCTCTG
>CAMUJF010000049.1 GCA_947089135.1 uncultured Clostridia bacterium | reverse complement strand
CGTTTCTTTTCGCGGTAAGGGACGGCTGCGCGCGGATATTCAGCGCGGGATCAAGTACCCGAACCATAAACGTACCGCCGGAAACAACGGAACTTCCGCCAAGCTTTTTGATGTAACCGTCCACAAGTTTCTTGAACCCGATCCAGTCGGGAATTATGTACAGCGGGCAGTTTTTGTAAGTGTGAGGAGCGGTACACCATTTGTCGATATTGGCGGTATCGGACGGTTTTGTGCGACCGTCCTTGACGTGAAGCCAGTAGGTGTGGGTATACAGGTTGTCCGCGGTCAGACCGTTCTTGTGCAGGATATATGCAGCAAGACGAGCCGCATTGTCCCGTGCCTTGACGTTTTCCGTCCCTGTCGTTCCGGACATTATGCACTCAATTGCAATCGTCTGCATATTTCCAGGACCCGTTCCGTCGGCGCAAGTCCAGTTACAGCGGCTGTCTTCAAGGTTCTGCCATGCGCACAGGTCGTCCGTGTAGTAATGGGTGCGGACGGTATTCATATTGTCGTTAAGAGTAGCGCGGGTGTACTGTTCGCCGTCGTCGTGAACGTTTTTAAGGTCTTCGGTGTTGTGGATCGTCACGCCGATGAGCGGCTTAGCACGTATGGGCGGCAGAGTGATTTTGTTCAGGTTGTGATCTTTCAGAAAATGTTTGTGAACTGTTACGCCGTTACAAACGATCGTGTTGTCCGGGAAAGACAATTGACGACAAATTCCGAATGTTCCCGCCTTTTTACACGGATTTCGGAAAGAATATCACATTTCTCGTTTCTGTCGAGAGCAGCGATTTTTTCCATTTCCTCGTCTGTCAGTTCAAAATCAAAAAGCGAAATATTCTCTAAAATATGCTCGGGGTTTGACGAACCGGGAATAACCACTACGCCGTTTTGCAAATCCCACCGCAGAATTACCTGCGCGGCGGATTTTCCGTGATTTTCGGCGATTTCGAGAATGGTTTTGTCACTAAGCAATTCCTTTTGATGACCGCGCCCGCCGAGAGGATACCAAGCTTGCATTACAATTCCCAAATCGTGAATATATGGGATAACCTCTTGTTCCTGATAATAAGGGTGGATTTCGTTCTGCACAAGTGCGGGCTTTATATTGACTTGTGCGATAAAGTCGTCTATTTCCTCAATGTACCAATTTGACAAACCGAGCGAACGTATTTTACCCTGCTCTACAAATTTCTCCATATCTATAATTAATCGTGATAATATTAATTCTATCGGTGAACTGGAGGGTAAAATTGCAGGTCTTAAATCCGATTTTGATAATACACGTCGTGAACTGAATATTCTCATTGTCAGGCTGGAAAAACTGGAAAGCCTTACAGAACAGGTTGAAAATTATTTCAGTCTTTCCCATAAGGATAACCTTTCTGCGTCCGAACAGTTACAGCTCAATATTTGCAGGCAGACGCTGACTACAAACAACATTAACAGCCGTTCTGACTATGACCGTCTAAAAGCGTTACATCAGGAAACGGACAAAAAAATTGCAGCCCTCAAAAGTAACTTTGAGAACTGCAAACAATTGTATGATATATACTCTGATATTGCTAAAACCTACTATGACATTTCTAAGGGAGACTATATTTCACGTCTTGTTGACGAGGAACGTAAAAAACGGGAACGCTCCAAACCAAAGTCTTTATAATTTTATTTAAAGTCTTTACTTTGCCTGCTCTTTACGTTATAATGGAAATAACAATTTGTATTTAAGGAGTTTACTATGTTTACACCAATTAGCATTGACGTATTTATTGAAACATATATCAAAGATAATCCTGATGACAACCGCAAGGAGATTGAAGCTGCTCTTACCCAAGCTGTCGAAGCCAAAAAGAACGGAACTTCATGTATGATATGCGGACAACCCATATGGTCAATCGGTACTGCTTTGGCAGGTTGGAACGGCTGTTTTTCTTGCATTACCGGTGAGGCAGATAATTTTGAGGATTACGAAATCGACAGCGTTTGTTTTTAATGAAAAAATCGGATATGGACTGCCATATCCGATTTTTATTACGCATTCAGAATTTCATGAATCTGTTCCTCTGTCATTCCTGTTAAACGCATTTTTCTTATTAATTCTTCTTTGGCTTTTTGCTCTCCTTCTGCCCTACCTTCTGCTCTACCTTTTTGAATGCCTTGTTTTATTCCTTTTTGCTCGGCATTATATAAAGCAGAAGCTTCATCACGCAGCGCTTTTTCACGCAGTCTTGCAAGCTCTCTTATCTGAGCGTCCTCGCTTATGTCATATATTACATTTACTGCCTTTGTTATGATCGGTACATTTGCCTCTTTCAACATTTCAAAATCCTCCTCGCTCTCCGCATTCAGAAATTGCAGCCACAATTCCTTGCGGTTATTAGGGTCTAACTTTTTCCCCACTTTTTTCAGTTCAAAAAAGTGTATGCTGAATTTGTCTGTAAATACTTCTTCCGTTCCTTTTATTGTTGCCTGTACCTCTGTGTGATAGTCTTTTCTGTCAAACATATTGAAATTTATTATATTTACCGCTATTGCCTTTTTTAACTGTCCGTAGGATTCTCCGCTTTTCAGGTCCGACGTGTACAGCTTTGCCCAATAAAACAGCGTTCTGTCACGGTAATCATTTTCACTTTTCACTTGTATTTCCACGTTTACAAGCTGGTCTTTCATTTTTAAATTCAGATCAAGACGGCTGAACTTTCCCTCTGCACTTTCGGGAGTCATTTCATTGTTTACTATCGTTACTTCCTGCAAATCCTCCTGTTTTATATCCAGTATCTCCGAAATGAAACATAACAGCATATCTTCATTGTCTGTAAGAGCCTGTTCAGAATCTTTACAATTTTCCCCCAAAATGATATAATAT
>CAMUJF010000048.1 GCA_947089135.1 uncultured Clostridia bacterium | reverse complement strand
TTTGCCGATATGGATAACGCTGCGCACAAGCGAAATGAGGAACTGCTCCACAGCAGCATAGTGCTTGTCGGCGTTCTGGATCAAGTCCTGCTTATCGCCTGTATACTGGGTCGCCGTAACCACCGTCCCGCCGTTAAATTGGTAGTGCTTGTTTCCCAGACCGCATTTAAAGGACAGGTAATCAAGCGCGGACTGCACGCCCTTTGTGTTGTCGTCCACGCGCAGCGCGGGGTTAAATTCCTGAATAAATTTTTTACCGTCGCTTTCATTTTCCTGCGGAAAATTTATGTAAGTAAAAAGCTGCTGATGCACATCGTCGGGAGCGATCTCCGTTCCGTTTTCGTCAATGTCCGCAAGCGATTTTTCCATAAATATTTTTTTCTGTCCCAAATAAAAATCGGAGCAGAAATTATTGAAGCACAAATCCACGGCTTTCAGCGCGTCAATAGCATTGTGAATTATGGAAACGCCCAGACCGTTGCTGTCCTCAACGTTGTTTTCGATGTTGGGCATAAAGATAGCGAACCAAGGAACGGGCGATCCTGTAATAAATGTTCCTATCATATTTTCTGACAGTTCCGCCTCGGAAAGCTGTTCGTTTTCCACAAGAAATCGGCGGTTTTCGATCACATAGCAGCCGTTTTTGTCAAGAGTATGTATCTCCAGAAGCAGATATTTTTTGCCCTTTTCGGTAACCTCGGAAGCAAACGCCGCCTCGGTAATGCAGTCGTTGTCCACCGTCAGCGGTATAATGTAGTCCGCCGAAAGATAATTGAAATCAAGCTTGGCGTCCGGGGAAATATCCACAGTCAGATCGTCGCCGCTCCCCGAAAGCTTCAGCCCCGACGCGTGGATCGTGACCGCGCCCGTACCCGTGGCAAATGCCTTTTCGATCAGACGGTTGCCCTTTGTCCAGAAAGAATTTGCGCCGAGAATACCCTCGGTCTCGCGCTTTCCCTGCACAAAAAGACTTGTCTGCTCGTCGGAAATTTTAATGTGCGTTTTGCTGTTGAGCAGTATCGAAGCCCAGTCCTCGCAGACCTTTTTACCCATTTTCAGGGTGTACAGATCGCGCTCTATCCTGCGTTTTCCGTTGCTGTAGCTGAATTTGTGAAACGGTTTATAGTACCCGCGCCACCAGTTAAGCCATTCGTCAATTTTGGAATAGTATTCGTCGGAAATGCTGTATCCGAGATTTTTATTTAACCATGCTATGAGCTGATTGTTCAAGACCCGACCTCCTAACTGAAAATATTAAACATTTTTATGAAACGGCTGAAGCTGTATTCCAGCGCGTCGGCGGTATCAATGTCGCAGGTACCGTCGTCAAGCCGAACGTCCTTGGTGCTCTCCTTAGCGTCCCAAACCTGCGTTGAAAGACTGTCAATAACGTTTTGGCAGTCGCGATGGACGAAAAAACGCCCCTGCGTCATTAACCCGTTAAGAGCGTAAATGCGATCCGTTATCGCGCCTTTCCAGCAGTCCCGAACGACAGCGGGAATATTCGCCCTCATAAAGGCAAGCCGTATTCCATTGGTAAGCTCCTGCGAGGCGTTATCGCAGTCGACGTAAAGTATCCGAGCGTTTGGATACAGCGCGTGAATGTATTTGTAAAACTGTATCAGCTCGCGGTTTATGCGGTCGGGGTCGACCGTGCCTTTCCCGCCGCTCATTTTGTAATCCGCAATAACGCCGAGAGCCTGATAATTTTCGAGAATAGCCGAAGCGACAAATACCGTTCGGGACTTGTTTCCGCCGAAGTCAACGCCGAGAGAAATAAATTTCACGCCGCTGTATTTTTCGTCGGTAATAAATTTTTCAGGATCGTCCGCGAATTGCTGAAAAATAAGACCGTCCGCGGGACATCTGATGCCGAGGACTTTTCGGCGGTATTCCGCGGTGTTCACATCGTACTGCGAAATGAACGCCTCGCGCTGTTCATCGGTAATATTGATGTTGTCCGCGATAGTAAAATGTCCGTAATTGTAGCCGCCGAGGAGAGTACCGTCCGCCGCCTTTTTTGCGTAATCGTCGATATAGTTTTTGTAGATCAGCGCGCCGGGAGTGCAGGGATTCAAGTCCCAGAAAATTTTTCTCCGCTTAGCCGCAGCCTGACGGGTGAGAGCTTCGCGGACAGTCTCCATGTGGTGGAGGTCGATCTCGGTCGCTATCCACATTCCGATAGACGTACCGCGGAATTTCTTGTAACTGTCGGCTTTTCCGCCGCCTACAAACATGATGATTTTTTCTTTGTACTTGGTAAATTTCCCGCGTATAACGAGTGCGTCGTTGCCGCGGTATTTTTTCCATTTGCACTGACCGCGGAAGTAATGCTCCACGCCAAAACCGTTGCAGTCACCGATTATGAGCTTAGCGGTAGCGGCGGTGGAGGCGGTAGCGAGGTGCAGCTTGTCGGGAGTATCCCGAAGCTCCTTGCAGAATGCGATAACATTGTCTACGGTTTTTCCGGCACGCACCGCGCCCTCTGCGATATTGTAGGTGCAGGAACGGCAGCGGCGGATATATTCTTTATGCTTCTCGGAGAAATTGTAGGGGATAGTTTTTTTAACTTTGATCGCCATACAGAGCCTCCTCAATTTCTCCCACGTCCTCGATCTCAATATCCCCCACAGGTTTGTCGCTGTACTTTCCGGGCAGCTTGTTTTTAAGCAGGAACTGTAATGCCGCAACATTCGGCAAAGCCTTTACCTGCTTAGTTTTAACAGACTTCCTGCCGCCCTTGCAGGACACCTCTTTTTCAATATGGGTACCGCCGACCGCCGCTCCGATGAGCGCAGCCTCCGCTTCCGCGTTGATGAGGTCGGCGTTGTCGGCAAGGAATTTCGCAACGTCCTTTCGGCGTGCGGCAAAGTCTTTCATCATGGCGGCTCGCTTCTTTTTATCGGGTTCGGATAAAAGAGAATTAATGAGATCGGCAGCCGTA
>CAMUJF010000047.1 GCA_947089135.1 uncultured Clostridia bacterium | reverse complement strand
TGTAATCACCGTCCGGCAGGTCGATTTTGTACAATCCCGTACCGCCGCCCTGACCGCCGCCGTTAGCGGAAAGAGAAACCGATTTCCCCTGCACGGAATAAACCCTGTGTCCCTGCGCATTGCTGCCGATATCGCCTATGCGGATCGGAATGGCAACCATAGTCCGCTGATGACGTTCAAGGGTGTTTTTAAGCGTCGCGCCGCTGTAATTCGCAGTCAGACAATAGGATTTTCCCTGCCACGGAACTGCGTTATCAATAATATCTTTCAGAATAATTCCCTTGTCGGCAGGCTGTGAAACGTTTGGAATATTCGTCCAATAACAGCGTTTGCGCTGCTGTGCGGACACCAGTGCGGAGTTTATCATTATCGGCTGAACACCCAATCTTTTTGAAATTTCGTCCTTTATATTTTGATGTATGGAGTAGTTGTTTTCATATAAAAAATATTTCGCGCCTGTTTCCTCAAGAGCGCGGACGTACTGCATAAACAGCTTGAAGCCCTCGCCGCCGCAGTCGGTCTCGCGGTTTCTTTTGGCAATGCTCCAATATGTGCAGGGACTGCCGCCGATCAGCAGGTCAACGCCGCGGCAGCCGGAAAAATTGCCCTCAAAAACATTTCCGCGGCGGACAATTTGGGGATAATTTTTTTCCGACGTTTGGATCGCGTACTTGTCAATTTCATACGCTGTATAATTTTCAACGGGAATTCCCGCGCGCTCCAAAGCAACCATACCGCAGGAAATACCGTCGAACAAGCTTAATACGTTCATAAAAATACCTCCGAATCAATGGTATTTTTTTCAGCGTACAAATAACAAAATCCGTTATTTGTGCGTTAAAAAAAATATCAGTAATTCTTGATAATGACCTCGCGGAACTGTCCCGTTGAGAGGTTATTTTGTCTCGACACCGATAAAATATTGAAATTTTTATACAGTTCTCGGACAAAATCGTCGTCGTTATAGGACAGGATAAAACGCCCTTTTAATGCCGTTAAAACGCCGTTTAAACGGTAGTGATCAGCTTCTGAAAATTTCTCGGAATAGTACTTTTCCGTGGTGTGATAAGGCGGATCGCAGTAGAAAAGTGCGTCGGGACGGTCGTACTGCTTTATCAAGGCTTCAAAATCCTTGTTTTCGATATTTACGTGTTCAAAACGTTTCTCAATGCGGTCGAAGCTTTCCGTGGAGACCGCCCTGTCGGAACAGCCGTATGAACGCGCGTCCGCGCCGAAAGAAATTTTAACAAGCACATAAAACATCGCCGCCCGCTGAATGTCAGTGAAGCCGGGGCATTCCAGCCGCTTGCGGATATCGCAGAACATTTCACGGCTATTAAAATAATATCGTATTTCTTTTTGCAGTTCCTCACGGTGATATTTAACGCAGCGGAACAGGTTCACGAGGTCGCCGTTAGCGTCGTTCCAGACCTCGAATTTCGCGTGCCTGTCGGACGAAAAAAGCACCGAGCCTCCGAACACCTCGATGTAGCGTCAGAATTCCTGCGGAAATTCCGCGGTAATTTTCTTGGCGAGCAATGTCTTTCCGCCGATCCATGGGATAAATGATTTCATATAATTCCTCCTGAAAAAAATATTTAATGCGGCAGAAAAATTTCCCGCCGCATTTTTAATAAAATTATTCTTCCAATTCCGGAAGTCCAGCGACCGAGGTCAGCAGGGAAAGGATACCCGCCAGAACAGAAGCGGAAGCAACCGCAAGCCAGTTGACCTCGCCGAGAAACGCGGACGTTCCCACCGTAGCAACTGCGGTTTGAGCAACGGTTTTCACCGCGCGTATCCCTGCGGCTTTAAGCCATTTTGTAAAATTATTTCTCATAAAAATACCTCCTGAAAATATTTTCAGGTCAAACACGTTTCCGCATTTGACCTAAATTTTTTTAACATATTTACTTCCGAGGGAGATCCACCCTGCGCCGCTTTTGAGCTTGCCCCATGTAATCTGAGTTTTAGGCTCATATGATGTCGCAACAATTGTGTATACACTCTTGTCGCGAATTACACCGTTTCTTTTCGCGGTAAGGGACGGCTGCGCGCGGATATTCAGCGCGGGATCAAGCACCCGAACCATGAACGTCCCGCCTGAAACAACGGAGCTTCCGCCAAGCTTTTTGATGTAACCGTCCACAAGCTTTTTGAATCCGATCCAGTCGGGGATTATGTACAGCGGACAGTTTTTGTATGTGTGCGGAGCGGCGCACCACTTGTCGATATTGGCGGTATCGGACGGCTTTGTGCGGCCGTCCTTGACGTGAAGCCAGTAGGTGTGGGTATACAGGTTGTCCGCGGTCAGACCGTTCTTGTGCAGGATATATGCAGCAAGACGAGCCGCATTGTCCCGTGCCTTGACGTTTTCCGTCCCTGTCGTTCCGGACATTATGCACTCAATTGCAATCGTCTGCATATTTCCAGGACCCGTTCCGTCGGCGCAAGTCCAGTTACAGCGGCTGTCTTCAAGGTTCTGCCATGCGCACAGATCGTCAATATAGTAATGGGTGCGGACGGTATTCATATTGTCGTTAAGAGTAGAGTATTGCACAGAATATTTCATACAACCATACTTAGGCGGTCGTGTCATTTTTCTTGCGTTTTTTAACTCCGGTTCTATCAGCTTAAACTGTTCACGGCTTATATCACTTGGATATTCTTTTCTCATTTTTCACCAGTCCCAATGTTTTTTATATTATATCGTTTTGGGGGAAAATTGTAAAGATTCTGAACAGGCTCTAAACTCCTCAAACTGTTTATATACCTGCCTTTCAAGCGGGTGTGAGAGAAATTTTCCCCGCGCATAAAGAACCTTCATTCGTTCCGCGCGTATCTTCGCGGAGGTTATAGAGATATTGCAAGCTTTATTCTTTTAAATTCCAAAACCAAAATTGTCGTCGGGGACGAAAACGCGAATATTTTTTTGCAAGGCGAAAAGGAAACTGGCGGAATTTTAGGCGCAAACAGCTTTTGGGTACAGGCTAACCGCCTCATCGAAACGGCTTTCGCGGCTGGTACGGGGGCGGTGGTGCTGCACGTACAAAACGCGGTGATAAGCGGCGGAGGTATACAGCCGTCCCCCAATGCGGTTATAAAGCTCAACTACATATCCGCCGAAATGATCATTCCGATTTCCGTCGATAACGGAAAAATTACCGAGGCGGCGTTTGCTTCCGAGGTTACCGAAAAGGGCAAAAAGCTTTTGAAATTGGAAACACATTTGCTTGACGGCAGCAGAAATTACGTCATAAAATACTATCGCTTCAAGGCGGACGACGGCGTGCTTGAACCCGCGGAACTGCCGCAGGATACTGTGTCGGAGATAAATACCGGCTATCACGGTTTGAATCTCCACGCGGTTTTTACAAAGGGTACGGTCGAGTTCAG
>CAMUJF010000046.1 GCA_947089135.1 uncultured Clostridia bacterium | reverse complement strand
TTTCGTCCTTAATATTCCGATGTATGGAGTAATTGTTTTCGTATAAAAAATATTTTGCGCCTGTTTCCTCAAGGGCGCGGACGTACTGCATAAACAGCTTGAAGCCCTCGCCGCCGCAGTCGATCTCGCGGTTTCTTTTGGCAATGCTCCAATATGTGCAGGGACTGCCGCCGATCAGCAGGTCAACGCCGCGGCAGCCGGAAAAATTGCCCTCAAAAACATTTCCGCGGCGGACAATTTGGGGATAATTTTTTTCCGACGTTTGGATCGCGTACTTGTCAATTTCATACGCTGTATAATTTTCAACGGGAATTCCCGCGCGCTCCAAAGCAACCATACCGCAGGAAATACCGTCGAACAAGCTTAATACGTTCATAAAAATACCTCCGAATCAATGGTATTTTTTTCAGCGTACAAATAACAAAATCCGTTATTTGTGCGTTAAAAAAAATATCAGTAATTCTTGATAATGACCTCGCGGAACTGTCCCGTTGAGAGGTTATTTTGTCTCGACACCGATAAAATATTGAAATTTTTATACAGTTCTCGGACAAAATCGTCGTCGTTATAGGACAGGATAAAACGCCCTTTTAATGCCGTTAAAACGCCGTTTAAACGGTAGTGATCAGCTTCTGAAAATTTCTCGGAATAGTACTTTTCCGTGGTGTGATAAGGCGGATCGCAGTAGAAAAGTGCGTCGGGACGGTCGTACTGCTTTATCAAGGCTTCAAAATCCTTGTTTTCGATATTTACGTGTTCAAAACGTTTCTCAATGCGGTCGAAGCTTTCCGTGGAGACCGCCCTGTCGGAACAGCCGTATGAACGCGCGTCCGCGCCGAAAGAAATTTTAACAAGCACATAAAACATCGCCGCCCGCTGAATGTCAGTGAAGCCGGGGCATTCCAGCCGCTTGCGGATATCGCAGAACATTTCACGGCTATTAAAATAATATCGTATTTCTTTTTGCAGTTCCTCACGGTGATATTTAACGCAGCGGAACAGGTTCACGAGGTCGCCGTTAGCGTCGTTCCAGACCTCGAATTTCGCGTGCCTGTCGGACGAAAAAAGCACCGAGCCTCCGAACACCTCGATGTAGCGTCAGAATTCCTGCGGAAATTCCGCGGTAATTTTCTTGGCGAGCAATGTCTTTCCGCCGATCCATGGGATAAATGATTTCATATAATTCCTCCTGAAAAAAATATTTAATGCGGCAGAAAAATTTCCCGCCGCATTTTTAATAAAATTATTCTTCCAATTCCGGAAGTCCAGCGACCGAGGTCAGCAGGGAAAGGATACCCGCCAGAACAGAAGCGGAAGCAACCGCAAGCCAGTTGACCTCGCCGAGAAACGCGGACGTTCCCACCGTAGCAACTGCGGTTTGAGCAACGGTTTTCACCGCGCGTATCCCTGCGGCTTTAAGCCATTTTGTAAAATTATTTCTCATAAAAATACCTCCTGAAAATATTTTCAGGTCAAACACGTTTCCGCATTTGACCTAAATTTTTTTAACATATTTACTTCCGAGGGAAATCCATCCCGCGCCCGATTTGAGCTTGCCCCATGTGATCTGAGTTTTAGGCTCATATGATGCCGCAATAATTGTGTATACTCCCTTGTCGCGGATAACGCCGTTTATCTTCGCCGTGAGGGACGGCAGCGCGCGTATATTCAGCGCGGGATCAAGCACCCGAACCATAAACGTCCCGCCTGAAACAACGGAACTTCCGCCAAGCTTTTTGATGTAACCGTCCACAAGCTTCTTGAATCCGATCCAGTCGGGAATTATGTACAGCGGGCAGTTTTTGTAAGTGTGAGGAGCGGTACACCATTTGTCGATATTGGCGGTATCGGACGGTTTTGTGCGACCGTCCTTGACGTGAAGCCAGTAGGTGTGGGTATACAGGTTGTCCGCGGTCAGACCGTTCTTGTGCAGGATATATGCAGCAAGACGAGCCGCGTTGTCCCTGGCTTTGACGTTTTCCGTCCCGGTCGTTCCGGACATTATGCATTCGATCGCAATGGTCTGCATATTTCCCGGACCCGTTCCGTCGGCGCAAGTCCAGTTGCAACGGCTGTCTTCAAGGTTCTGCCATGCGCACAGATCGTCAATATAGTAATGAGTGCGGACGGAATTCATATTATCATTGAGGGTTGCGCGGGTATACTGCTCGCCGTCATCGTGAACGTTCTTAAGATCCTCGGTGTTGTGGATCGTCACGCCGATGAGCGGCTTAGCCCGTATGGGCGGAAGAGTGATTTTGTTTAGATTGTGATCTTTCAGAAAATGCCTGTGGACGGTCACGCCGTTACAAACGATCGTGTTGTCCGGGGTCAGCTTCGGAAAATATATTTTTGACATAAATTTTTACCTCCTCAAAGTTTTTTTAACTTTTCAAGCATTTCGGGAGTAATGCTGTCAAGAATCATTTTTATTGCATTAATATCATTCTGCAACCCGGCATTAGCTGCTCCCTGTTCCCTGCTGAGAAAATAGTCCATTGTAAAATCACAGTTACTAAACACATGGGTTGCTCCGTCAAATGTTTTCAGACCCGCTGCGGGGAGCTGCATATTGCTGTTGACTGTGATTTCGGCGGACTTGTAAGGTTCAAAAGGCAGAGGTTCTGAGCCTTTGACGAGCATAGGTTTGAAGACAACATTATCAACAGTCGCGTTTCCCGTTATTTGTATCATTACCAACAAGATATCGGAATCCTTGTCATAAACAACACCGTTGCCATAGTCATTCACATACCGAAAACCGTTTGGAGTATTATATCTGATTGATAAGAAATACGTTGATAAATCACCGTTTGCCGGACAACCGTTTAAATAATATATCCCTTTTGGGAGCTTTGATGTTGGTATAGAAAAATGATAAAAAGCACCGTTATTTGTTGCAGTACCATTAACAGTAACAGTACCTTTTTCTTTGTCAACAGTGAAAGTTATGCCGTTGCCGGTCTGGTTTTTATTCATTTCAAGCAAATTTCTCCCTGTTGTCTTAGCTTTACCTCCGCCGTAGGGGATAAAGCCTTTGTACTCGGTGCCTTTGAAAAGCATCGGCTTGAAGACGAGGCTATTACATACACAGCCAGATTGTATGCGCAATTGGCAGCTTACAGTTTTTTCATCTGCTATATCAACCGATACACCGTTTCCTGTATCGTATTCTCCGTCTTTATAAAACAATAGATATTTGCCGAATGCTCCGCCGACAGGACAGCCGACACTGTAATATTTTCCAGGTGCTATTTTTACTGATCCTATTAAAAAATATATTGTGTCAGCAGCTGTACCATTAGCGGTAATAGTTCCATTCTCCTTATCGACCGTAAAAGTAACACCATTAATAGTCTGACTTTCAGCAGTAATTTCAAGCAAATTCTCAGGCGGTAACTCTGAAATATATGCAGGAGCTTCTACGGTATTTTCTATAGTACCGCTCTGTCCTGTATATGTACTCATTGCTTGGTTTTCAGCAATCTGTTCATCAACGTATGAAATGTCGGCTTTGCCCTCCAACTGACTTTTATCAGCAAAAGCCCCAACTGCTTGATTAACAAAATCAAAAACCGCTTTTGAGGTAGGGACATTGTTATTAGTTTGGGATACCAATGTTTCAGGCAATAAAAGCGCGTCAAGTTTTTGTTTGTCAGTACCTTTCATAGCTCCGGCTGAATATGTTGTAGCCATTGGAATTGCAAAGCTTGTTACGCTGCTTATGCCGTCAAGATTTGTTCTTCTAAACCTATACTCTATGGCATATACGGTGTTGTTCATCAGTGAGATGCTAACATCTGATAATATTGGTTTGTTATCAGGATTTTGAACATATCCCGACAAGTCAACCTCCGTACTTCCGTTGATTTCACCCCCTTTCCCGCTGCGATCAAAAAACGGACACACCGCGTTGTACTGCGGGGTTATCTCGACTTTTCCGCTTCCTATAAAATACAGCACGTCCGTCTGACCAACGTCCCCGGAGCTTCTGCCGCTCCCTGCCGGAATGCGGATCACACCGTCCGCGTCGGGAACGACGTTCGGGAACAGCGACATATATACGTCCCCGTCTCCGTAATTCTGCACCCAGAAATACGGATAATTTTTTCCGAAGCGGACTTCCGTTT
>CAMUJF010000045.1 GCA_947089135.1 uncultured Clostridia bacterium | reverse complement strand
TCAAAGGAAGCCGAGCTTCAAGGAGTTGAACTGCGCCCTCTGACTGTACAGATTTATTATCTCACATTTCTGTGTGATAAACAAGAGTTTTCATATGGGTTCTCTTTAAATTACCCATAAATTTATTATACGAGGAGCTGATATTATGGCAAACAGCAATATTAATATCCGTATTGATTCTGAGGTCAAAGCAGAAGCTCAAGCTTTGTTTTCACAGCTCGGTATGGATCTGAGTACCGCGGTGAATATCTTTATCCGTCAGGCTATTGATTTCGGCGGAATACCTTTTACCATTCAGCAAAGAAAATATAACGCCGAAACCGAAGCTGCAATGCAGGAAGTTGAGGATATTATTTCGGGAAAAGTTCAAGCGAAAAGCTACCACTCTGCAAGAGAAATGCTTGACGATCTTGACAAGGAGTTTGAGGACGAATGTTAGAATTATTTCTTACCACAAAGTTCCGCAAGGATTATAAGACCGTTAAAAAGCGCGGTTATAATACCGAACTTTTAGAGCCTGTTATCCAGATGCTTCTTGAAGAAAAAGAACTTGACCCCAAATATAAAGATCACAGCCTGCACGGAAATTATGAGGGATATCGTGAATGTCACATAGCTATGGATTGGCTTTTGATCTACAAAATTGACAATGGAAAAGCTGTTTTGTATGCTTCACGTACAGGAACACACAGCGATTTATTTTAGCTTACCATGATAGATTTCGCCGTAACATTCGTCGCCGTCAACCATAATGCAGTCAACCAGCGCATGATTTTTGTAACCCCAATAGTATTCAAAATTACGCTCATTATGCTGATTTGAGGCAGTGTGAACACCAAGTTTGCAGTCCTTGTCGGACTTAGGTCGGGTAGACCGTTATTCCGTCCGCAGTTTTATGCCGTAAGGACGTTTCGGGCAGCGGAGTGCTTTCGCGGGCATAATAAAAGCGCCCCGTCCTCCGACTGTTGGAGAACCGAACGCTTGTAAACATATTAAATTTGGGCATAAGAAAACCGCCTTGAATGTTCAAAGCGGTTAAGTTCTGTATTAGCTTTCAAAAATAACTGTATTTCCTTTAGCGGTAAAGTTTACGGGAATTTCATCGTGAACCATTACCCAAGGTAATCCCCCGTGTCCGAAACAATTTTTTGTTTTTTCTACTGTAAAGTTAGAAGTGCTGAAAAGTCTTTTTTCCGAATCAATGATTTTTAAAACCTTTGAGTTCAGAAACTCGCCATTGTACTCGGAACAGTCAAGTACCGTATTGTTTTCAATTTTGGTTGCATTAATAATCATACACATACTCATCACTCCTCAAATATATGTAATTTGTTTTTTATGTCTTTAAGCTTTATATTATTGTTTCTTAATCTTGTAATTGCGTCCCTATACAAAATAATGCGTTCGGAACTATCAAGGTCGGGTGTGAATTTAGCAGCTCTGATACTTGCTTGTACTTCTTCAAGAACTTCGTTATCTTGACTTTTGCCGGTTAAGGCTGCCATTCTGTGACCGATTATCTCATGTGCAATTGCCCCGTGCATAGAAACATTACTGTTAGCGTTAGCGAGATTATACTCTTTTGACGGGTAAACATCAGTGCCTATCCTCAACAGATCGAAAGATATACCGTATCCGGTACAGTCGTAATCGACATAATAGATTCTTTCTCTTGGCATACCGAGAGAAACTGCATAGTTCTTTATTTCATCTACTTGTTGTTCGGATAACGGAGTTTCATTTCTCCGCCCGCCGGTGTTTACTTTAAGCACTTCATCACTTCCTGTTTCCATTATACCACTTCCGCCCTTATCAGTCAACCCCGAACTATAAATATTTCTATAGGACAAATCCCCATTCCGAACCTTAACAACAGTATGTTCAGCAGGGCGTTTATCGCGGCAACGTGTTCCTCAATACGGAGCTCCACGGTATTGTCGGTTATTTTCAGGTCGGACTGTTCGTCGCATTTCAAAGCAACATACACCTCATCGTCCGCATCAAAGTACCGTTTGGGTGTACCGGTTTCAATGTCCACAACAGTCTGAACGCAGGAGGCTGGCACGATGATTCTTTTCTTACCTAAAGTAAATTCACGTCCGAAGCTGTCAAAGGCAACGTCCAGAGCTTTCAGCGTATCAGTAGCTGAAGAAAGCACCGATACCCCGAGAGGACAGCAGCGGTCGATATTGTTGCTGACGTCGGGCTTGAAGTACCGCAGCATAGGCTCGGAGATCTTGTATGTCACCGTTTCGTCAATGTCGGGGAAAAGCTCCGACAGAGGGCAGGGACTGCCGATACTGTTCCTTTGAGAGGACTTTCGGAGGGAATACTCGATTTCGGTATTACCGTCCTCGGCAAAGCCGTGCTTCTCAAAAAGGGTATAAAAAAATCCGTTCTTGCGGATACGGCTTTCAAGCACTCCCTCGGTGACGGAGCGTTCGTCCCATGCTGTGGGGACGAACCTGTCCGCTGCGATATAATTGATTTTCGGCTTGCCGTCCTCGGCGTAGACCTTAACAGCTCCGCCGCCCAAAGCATACGCCGCGGAGAGAAATTCGGGAATACGTTTCCAAAAGCCGTTGTCGTTCAGAGCCTTAGTCACGTATCCATTCAAGGCATTTTTGGCAAACAAAGGCGTTTTCCTCGGCTGTACGGACACTGTCTGTAACTTCAAGTTCCGTAAGGTCAAGGAGAGCGTCGGGATCGCGGGCGAATACTCCCGAACCGCTTACCCTGTCCATAGACCTCTTACCGCCCTGAGAGCCTTTGCTGTGGTGGTGGCAGTATATCACTGCGCAGCCCAGCTCAGTGCATACCTTGTCAAACTGATTGCAGAAATGGGCTATTTGGTCGGCGCTGTTTTCATCGCCTGTGATAACTTTGTAAATAGGGTCGATGACAATTGCGATGTAGTTCTTTTTGTTAGCCCTGCGTATGAGCTTGGGAGCAAGCTTGTCCATAGGGACGCTTTTTCCGCGCAGATTCCATATATCAATGTTTTCCAAGCCTCGGGGAGTTATTTTCAAAGCGTTGTAAACGTCCTTGAAACGGTGCAGACAGCTTGCTCTGTCAAGCTCGAGATTTACATATAAGACCTTGCCGCGGGTGCAGCGAAAGCCGAACCAGCTTGTGCCCTCGGCTATTGCAGTGCAAGGCTCGATAAGAGCATAGGACTTGAAAATTTATTTTCAACACATCGCCGCAGCATTTTCAAATATATAAACACAAAGGAGATTTTGAATGACGCTGAAACAGAAAAACAATCTTATCGCGGAGATAATTGCTCTGCTTGAAAAATTAATCGTTGCGGACGAGGAAAATCCAAAGCCGCAGGTTTGTAATGCTCAAAGTCATCCGCTTGAAATGCTGACCGTCATTGACAGCTTGCTGGGTACCGTTAAAAATCTTGATGAACTTACTTTTGAGTTGGAACAACAAGGCTTTACGGTCAAGCGTGGAAAATATATTTCCGTAAAAGCTCCCGAACAAAAACGTTTTGTCCGTCTGAAAACTTTGGGTGATTACTATTCAGAAGATATTTTGTGCAAGAGAATTCAAATTGCTCTTGATGAAAAAACCGACTCTCAACAAAGGAAGGTCAATGATTTCAACAAGATTTTTTACGAGCGTATCTATCAGGTCAGCGAGCTTGTCAAGAAAAATGAAAAACTTCCGAGGAAGTATTTCAAAAATCAGCCATACATCTTGCAAAATGATTTTGATAGGGGGCATAAACGACGATATGCCCGACACCGAGAGCCTTGCGGACAAATGGGATAACCCTCCCAAGCTTTCTCCGCCGCTTATTGACGGCGAACTCAGGCAGGGGCATAAAATGCTTTTGGCGGGACCGTCAAAAGCGGGTAACTCCGAGTTTTATGCTTGCAGCATAAAACATCGGAACAATGAGCAAGGCGGCGAACTTTGCCTACTGTTTTTATCAGCATTATTGTTCCCCCAATTAAACTTTTCCAAAATCAAGCGGCATATTTGGTAAAGTCGGCGAGGAAGAAAGCGACCACTTTAGATTTTTTGTGCTGTAAAGATTTCATATGAGAACGTACATTTTTTTCAAGCTCCTCTTTTGAGCATGGAGAAGGCTTACTACCGACAGAACGTTTCAGATCACTGTTTACAAGTTCATCAGGGTTGTATTCAGGAGCATAAGGCGGTAAATAAAACACTTCGATCTTATCTTTATGATTTTGCAGCCACTTCTGAACCTTTTTTGAATGATGAACACGCAAATTATCAAGTATCAAAAATACTTTTTTATTACTGTCATGAATCAATCTCCTCATAAAATCAAGGCTCAGTTTTATGATAAGCTCTTTCTTAATCTCGACTTATCCGAGTTTCCCG
>CAMUJF010000044.1 GCA_947089135.1 uncultured Clostridia bacterium | reverse complement strand
GCTTTTCGGCGCATAATTCCTTTTGTTTTGGGGTATTGTACGGTGTTGCCTTAATCTTTAAACATAGACTTATATGGTCTATGGCTAAGGCAGCGGATCACAATATTTCCGATCCCGACGTTTGGATCGATGAATTTGAGGACTTCCCGCTTACAGAGCTTATGCCCATAGCTATGGAGCTGTTGGGAAAATCCTTTGAACAGGTCATTGCCAACGGTACCGCGGGCGGGGAAAAGCTTACATCGGAAAATCTCATTGCTTGCTGCATTTCCTGCGGTCTAAATATGAATGATGTAAATACGCTGTCTATAGGCTTTTTGCTGAACTCTATCAACGAATATATTCGCATAAAGAGCGGCGGGAAGTCTAAGGTTGGCACTAAACGCAAGGCTACTCAAGCGGATTTTGACCGCTTTTGATATATAGGAGGCTGTTATGGGTATTAAAGGAATTGATAATTTAGTTCGGGATATTGTGGAATTTTATTCAAATGGTATTGATTCAATAACCGAAAGCGCCTTTGGATTATACATTTCATTATTAAAACTGTTTTTGACATTTTACTGTAATTTTCAAAAAATTTCTCAATAATTATTTGACTAACTCGAAAATAAACCCTCCGCTGTGATTTGGTCAGCGGAGGGCTGTATTGTATATGTTCTGTCTCATAGAAACTCATTCTGCGGATGCAAGCTGTTTTTCGCAGTCAGCAAAAATTTCCTCAACTTTTTCGGGATTTTTTACCTTTGTAAATGCGCTTACAAGCGGTATTACTATAAGTCCCACGATCATGGCGATAGCTCCGGCGTTAATGGGAGAAGCCATGTTGAGCTTGAGGGAAGCTGCCGCCTTTGTAGCCTCTGGAAAAAATCCCAAACTGAATATGAACATATGAATAACGGTAATTCCGATACCAGTTGCAAAGCTTGCCCATACCGCAGCGGAGGTAACCTTTTTGGAGAAAAGTCCGTACATGAACGGGGCAAGGAAAGCTCCGGCAAGCGCGCCCCACGAGATAGACATGAGCGTGGAAATGTACGCGTTGGGGTTGAGGGCGATTATTACCGAGATCACCAGGAATACTGCTATAAGAATGCGCATTACCAAAACCTGTTTTTTATCGTCCATTTCCTTTTTCATGAACGGTTTGATAAGGTCGATAGTAAGTGTCGAGCTTGAGGTGAGTACCAGCGAGGACAGCGTTGACATTGAAGCCGACAGAACCAGTACCACTACTATTCCTATAAGTATCTCGGGCAAAGCCGAACGGAGCATTGCGGGAACTATAGAGTCAAAGGCAAGCTTTCCGTTGGAGCCTGTTTCGATGAGCGTGCGTCCGGTAGCTTCGGCAGTCTCCGCATCAGCTGCTCCGTAAAGTCTTCCGAAGCCTCCCATAAGATATGAGCCTCCTGCTACGACAAGGGCGAAAACCGTGGAGATGATCGTTCCTCGGGTAATAGCCTTGTTGTCCTTTATAGCGTAGAACTTCTGCACCATTTGAGGAAGTCCCCATGTTCCGAGAGAAGTAAGTATAACGACTCCGATAAGGTTTATGGGGTCGGGTCCGAAAAGACTGTTCAGACTGTTTTCGGGCACGCCTTTGTCCGAGATAGTTCCGAGGGAATCAAGCGCAGCGCTCCAGCCGCCCTGACCGTTTATTACGCAGATAACTACAGCTGCAATGCCTATAAGCATTATTATACCCTGCACGAAGTCGTTTATCGCAGTAGCCTTATAGCCGCCGAGGATAACGTACGCCGCCGTGAGCACAGCCATACATATAAGACAGGCTGAATAGGGAATATTGAACGCCATTCCGAACAGACGGGAAAGTCCGTTATAGACAGAAGCGGTGTAGGGAATAAGAAACAGGAACACAATTACAGCCGAAACTATTTTTAGGCTTTTTGAGGAATATCTTTTCTCAAAATATTCGGGCATTGTAGAGGCGTTCAAATACTTTGAAATAATTCTGGTGCGTTTTCCCAGTATCATCCATGCCAGCATTGAACCGATCACCGCGTTTCCAATGCCCACCCATGCTGCGGACACGCCGTAGCTCCAGCCGAACTGTCCCGCATAGCCTATAAATACTACCGCAGAAAAATAAGACGTACCGTATGCGAACGCCGTGAACCAACCGCCGAGACTTCTTCCGCCCAAAACAAAATCGGAAACCGACGAGGTCTTTTTACGGCAGTAAATGCCTATTCCGAGCATTACAGCCAGATAGAGTATAAGTATTGCGTAGATCATAAAAACAACCACCTTTGATTTAGTACATAAAACCATACAAGCTTTAAAGTGATAAAGCATTTATATTATACCAAAAAAAACGGTTTTTGTCAATACTATAAATAAAAACTTTTCAAAACAATAAAATTTGCAGGTTTTTTCGGAAATTTGGTATTGCAATTTTCGCCGATTTATGGCATAATTAAAAGATAAAATAATCGAAAGTATCCGTGCAATGAAAATGGAAGGAATTGCTATGGACAGTTACAAAATTGAAAAGCTTGCTCTTTCCGATTACTCCAAGTGCAATAACATTTGGGATATGAACACGTTCTCTCAAACGGAATTTTTTCGTCAAGAAATCGAATCGGGAAACCGTGTCGTTTATGTGTACAAGCAAAACGGCGAATTTATAGGTGAAATTGCTTACGTTTTGGACATGCGGGACGATGATTACACAATTGACGGACAGAGAATTTACCTGTCGCGTCTTATAGTAAAAAAAGAGCGGCGCAGAAACGGCATAGGCGGTATTCTGATTGATTTTATGGTTGAACAGATACGGAATATGGGCTACAAAGAAATCACTATCGGCGTTGATAAAGACAACCTTGTCGCTTTGCACCTTTATCAGAAAAAGGGATTTACCACAATCCTTTTCGATGGTGCAGACGAAGACGGCGAATATTTTAAACTGATGAAAAAACTTTGAATGTAAAAATGTTAATATGCATAGGAAAATTTCTTTTGTAATTATTTAGGAGGTATTTGGATGTCAAAATCACATCAGCTTATTATCGTCCTCGACTTCGGGGGACAATACAATCAGCTTATCGCAAGGCGCGTCAGGGAATGCGGGGTTTACTGCGAGGTAAAGTCCTACAAGACTTCTCTTGACGAAATAAAGGCAATGAATCCTGCGGGTATCATTTTTACGGGAGGTCCAAACAGCGTTTATGCCGAGGGTTCGCCGCTGTGTCCCAAAGAAATTTTCGATATGGGAATACCTATTCTCGGTATCTGCTACGGCTGTCACCTTATGACCCATTTGTTGGGCGGAAAGGTTTCCTCCTGCATAACCGCGGAGTACGGCAAGACAGAGACGTTTTACGATAAATCAAGCGTACTTTTCGGCGCGGTAAGCAGTCTGCCCGAAAAGGCGGTATCCTGGATGAGCCACGGCGATTACATAGAGAAAACACCGGAGGGCTTTACTGTCACCGCACACACAAAGGATTGTCCCGCGGCGGCTATGGAGTGTCCCGAAAGGAAACTGTACGCGGTGCAGTTCCACCCCGAGGTAAATCACACCGAGCACGGTCTGGATATGATAGACGGCTTTGTAAAGAACGTCTGCGGCTGCGTGGGCGACTGGACTATGAGCAATTACGCCAAAACTGCCGTTGAGGACATACGCAAAAAGGTTGGAGACGGCAAGGTGCTGCTTGCTCTTTCGGGCGGCGTGGACAGCTCAGTTGCGGCGGCATTGCTTTCCAAAGCCGTTGGAGACAAGCTGACCTGTATTTTTGTAGATCACGGTTTCATGCGCAAAAACGAGGGCGACGAGGTGGAAAACGCGTTTAAGGGCTGGGGACTGAATTTCGTCCGCGTGAACGCTAAGGAGCAGTTTATGTCTAAAATGCGGGGCGTGTCCGACCCCGAGACGAAGAGAAAAATCATAGGCGAGGAATTTATCCGCGTTTTTGAGCAGGAGGCGAAAAAAATAGGCAAGGTAGATTTCCTTGTGCAGGGTACGATCTACCCCGATATTATAGAAAGCGGCACGGGAGACGCGGCTGTAATAAAGTCCCACCACAATGTTGGAGGACTTCCCGATTATGTTGATTTCAAGGAAATAATAGAGCCTCTCCGTCTGCTTTTCAAGGACGAAGTGCGCGCTTTGGGACGTGAATTGGGACTTTCAGATGTACTTGTGAACAGGCAGCCGTTTCCCGGTCCCGGACTTGCTATAAGAATTATCGGGGAAATTACCGATGAAAAGCTGGAGATATTACAGGACGCTGACTATATATTCCGTGAGGAAATCGCTAAGGCGGGTCTTGATAAGGAGATACATCAATATTTTGCGGTACTGACAAATATGCGTTCCGTTGGCGTAATGGGCGACGGCAGGACTTATGATTACACGCTGGCTTTGAGGGGAGTTACAACGACAGATTTCATGACTGCGGACTTTGCGAAGATACCTTACGAGGTGCTTGAACGCTGTGCGAGCCGAATTGTGAACGAGGTCAAGTTTATTAATCGAATCGTTTATGATGTTACTACCAAGCCGCCGGCTACTATCGAGTGGGAATAGAAAAAATATAATATTATATCCTCTTAAATGGCTTAAAATAGTCATTTAAGAGGATATTTGTTTTTTGATGGCTACATTTGCGGCATTTTTATAACCCAATTATCAAGCTTTTCTGCAACTTCGGCTTGTTTATTGGGATAGAGATGACTATATGTTTCCATTGTGGTCTGAACTTTTTCGTGTCCGAGCCGTTCCGCTATCAACAACGGGGAGAAGCCCATTTCTACCAAAAGACTTGCGTGGCTGTGCCCTTATGGTATAATAAAGACAAACGGAAAAATCCCATAACAAAGGGGTTT
>CAMUJF010000043.1 GCA_947089135.1 uncultured Clostridia bacterium | reverse complement strand
TTTTTATATTATATCATTTTGGGGGAAAATTGTAAAGATTCTGAACAGGCTCTAATGTGCAGAAATATTATAATATATCTGCAATAAAATATAAAAAAGAAAGCAAGATCAATATGTTTACAATACTTATAATTGAGGACGACAATGCTCTGCGCAGCGGACTTGAATTTGACCTCACAGCCGAGGGATACAGCGTTGTTTCGGCAGAAAACGGCAGAGCGGCGCGCGACTGCCTCGCCGATGCGGACATTGCTCTGCTGGATGTTAATCTTCCCGATATTGAGGGGTATGAACTGTGTCGTGAAATAAAGAACAAAAAGAATATTCCTGTAATTTTCCTGACCTGCCGCGATATGGAAATGGACGAGCTGAAAGGCTTTGTCTGCGGCGCGGACGACTATATAACAAAACCATTTTCCTTGTCCGTCTTGCGGAAAAGGATTGCTGCCGTTTTAAGGCGCAGCGTGACTTTGAGGGACGTTTATTCAGACGGTTCTCTTACTGTGGATTTTACAAAGCTCACGGCCTCTGTCTGCGGAAAAAGCATTGCGTTTACCCCAACCGAGTACAGGCTTTTGAAAATTTTTACGAGCAGCAAAGGAGCGGTTCTTACAAGACAAGTGCTGCTTGAAAAGCTTTGGGACTGCAAAGAAAATTTCGTTGACGAGCATACTCTCACCGTAAATATAAACCGTATACGAGGAAAAATCGAGGATGAAAACCGCAAATACATCAAAACAGTCTACGGCATAGGCTACATCTGGAGCGGTGAACAGCAATGATTTGGGTAATAATTATTTCCGCTTTAGTTTTTATTTCGGCAATTATAATTATCTGTGTAAACATTTATTACCGCAGGAAAATCTCCGCGTTTTCGAGGGAATTATGCTTTATTTTAGACGATATGACCGCTGAAAAAATACCCGATTTTACTATTACGGAAGATACTCTGGACGGCAAAATAAATGTAAAATTAAAGCGTTTGTACGAAATTTTAGGCGGCAAGACAGAGCAATCCAAACGTGACAAGCTGAAAATGCAGTCCCTGGTTTCGGACATTTCTCATCAGGTAAAAACCCCCTCGGCAAATCTGAAAATGTATATGCAGATACTTTCAAGGCAGGACATTGACGAGGAAAAACGCCGCGGATTTTTGAATCTGTCCGCCGCACAAGCGGAAAAGCTGGAATTCCTTATGCAAGCGCTGGTAAAAATGTCGCGGCTTGAAACAGGAATAATTTCCTTTAATAAAGAAAAATTTTCCGTGACGGAAATTATTGCGGTGGGACTTGCGCAGATCGCCCTAACGGCGGAAGATAAAAATATCAATGTTCGAGTCGATTGTCCCGACGGAATTTTTATGTACTGCGATAAAAAATGGACGGCTGAGGCTGTATTCAACATTCTTGACAATGCGGTGAAATACACGCCGAAAAACGGCTTTATAGCTGTATCTGCTGACGTCAACGAGTTTTATGCGCAGATAAAAATAAAGGACAGCGGCGCTGGGATTTCCGAAAGCGAGCAGGCGAAAATTTTCGGCAGATTTTACCGCTCCGAGACTGTGAAAAATACCGAGGGACTTGGTATCGGTCTGTTCCTTTCGCGCAATATTATTTCGGAGCAGGGCGGATTTATTTTGGTAAAGTCGGAGCCGCCTGACGGTGCGGAATTTATTGTAAATATGCCCTTGGAATGATTCGGGACTGTTTTTAGAACTGTACAGGTTCTTATGCAGTCCTTAATTTTTTTGCAAATTTTCATACATTTGAGAGGTTTTTGAGACATTTGCGGTTTATACTTTATATAAAAACATACCAAAGGAGAACCTGAAATGAATGTACTTAAAATCGAAAATCTAAAAAAATATTACGGCAGCGGGGACAGTCTTGTCAAGGCTTTGGACGGCGTTGACCTTTCAGTGGAACAGGGCGAATTTGTAGCTGTTGTGGGAACGTCGGGCAGCGGTAAATCCACGCTTCTGAATATGATGGGCGGTCTTGACAATCCCACCTCCGGCAGCGTAAAAATAGACGGCAGGGAAATTTCGGGAATGTCACCCGACGAGCTTACGGTATTCCGCCGCAGGCAGATAGGCTTTGTTTTTCAGAATTATAACCTTGTGCCAATGCTGAATGTGTATGAAAATATCGTCCTGCCTATCGAGTTGGACGGCAGCAAGCCCGACAAAAATTTTATTAACGGCATTGTGAAAATGCTCCACATTGAGTACAAGCTTGACCGTTTCCCCAATAATCTTTCGGGCGGACAGCAGCAGCGCGCCGCCATTGCAAGAGCTATTGCTTTCAAGCCCGCTATAATACTTGCGGACGAGCCTACGGGAAACCTTGACAGCAAAACGGGTCAGGAGGTTCTAGGACTTTTGAAGCAGACCTCGGAAAGCTGCGGGCAGACACTTGTTATGATAACTCACAACCTTGAAATTGCCCAGCTTGCAGACAGAATAGTCCGAATTGAGGACGGCAAAATCGTGGAGAGGGGCGTTTGAAAATGCTGAAAAACAATAACGGTACAATTCTGCGAAAGCTGACGGCGCGCAGTCTGAAATTGGGTAAAATGCGGAATATTTTTATCATAATCACCGTTGCGCTTTCCGCCGCTCTTATTTCCGGACTGGCAGGCTTCGCTCTTGCTATGGACAAGAAGGAGGATCGTGAGTTTGCGGTACAGCCCCATGTGATATACAGTGAGCTTAGCAGCGCACAGGTCGAGTCCATAAAAGGCGACGAACACGTTGAGGATATTGTCCGCTATAAGCAAGGCAGTTCTATGGAAGTGGAAAATTACGTGATACGCCCTGCATATTATTCCGACGAGGGAAAAATTATGGAGTATATCCGCTCAAATATAGCGGAGGGCAGCTATCCTGAAAAAATCAACGAGGCGGTCGTTTCAAAGAAATATATGGAAAAATTGGGCAAGGAGTCTGTTATCGGCACGGAATTTTCCGTAACATGGCTTGACGGCAGTACAGAGACCTATACTGTCACAGGGTTTATTGATCTCGAATCCGACAGCTCGTTTTACATACTGCTTTCGGAGGAGTACGCCGAAAACGGTTCGCAGTTAAAAAATGTACCCTATACCATTTCGGCAAGGATATTCGGTGCAGCTGACATGGACGGTCAAACTTTTTTAGACACAATACGCGGTATTGGTAAGCAGTACGGTATAATCCGTCGTCAGATAAATGAAAACAGCAGGTTCGTAGTAAAAATATCCAATATCAAGACAAGCACATTGCTTGCAGTTATCGCTGTAAGCGCGGCGATTTTATTTGTAAGCGTTTTTGTGATATACAGCATTTTCTACATTTCGGTAACAGGCAGGATACGTCAGTTCGGACAGCTGCGCACGATAGGCATGACCTCAAAACAGATAAGAAAGGCTGTGCAGTACGAGGGCATTTTTCTCAGTGCGATAGGTTCTCTGATGGGTATTATTGTCGGAACGGCTTTTGCGTACTTTATTGTACCAAAGGGATTTTATCTCCCCAATACCTTGATAACAGCCGCTTTGACAATTATTGCATCTTCGTTGACGGTTATGTTTTCCGTGAAAAAGCCTGCAAAGATCGCAGCAGCGGCTTCCCCTATAGAGGCGGCAAAAATGCACGACAACAGCGGAGGAAAAACGTCCGCAAAAAGCGGAAAAAGAAAGCTTACGCCCTTTGGTCTTGCAAGGATAAGCGCGGACAGCAATCGGAAGAAGTCAGCAATGACGGCAGTTTCTCTGGGCATAGGCGGTATAATATTTGTTATGGGTACAACGCTTATCGCATCCTATAATATTGAAGAATATTCCCGTGTCGGCGAGTATTTGTTTGGCGACTATGTGCTTGAAATTTCAAACAACGCGGTAAAAACCTCGGAACACGGCGCATCTGATATTCAGATAAATAATCCTCTTACAAAAGAAATCGAAGCGGAGATAGCCTCTTTTGAGGGCGTAAAAAATGTAACGCGCTACGATCGTTTCGTAATACAGTACGAATACAACAACTATCAGACAAGCGACGCGGTAATGCCATTTGAAAGTAAATATGTCAGCGTCATGAATAAATGCAGGACAGAGGGCGAACCTTTTGATTACGACAAAATGGTGCAAAACAAAGAGATTTTAATATGCAACAACGATCTGGCGCAGGAAATATACGGCTGGAGGTTTGGAACAGGCGATACGGTCAAGTTTAAATGGCATGACGGTTATGAGTACAGGGAGGATAATTTTACCGTTGCGGGCAGCTTTGACCGTGGAAAGCTTATGAAATTAAACAGCAAGGAAGCCGATTATCTGACCATTGGAGAGGGTTGGTTTTATATTCCAAAGGAGCTTTTTAAAACTATGGTACCGGAAGAATACGACCCAGGCGATGGACTTATCGTTGAGGTGGAGGACTACAAAACCGATACGGCTGTAAAGGAGTTTTTGCAAAAATACGCCGACAGTAATCTGCGGCTGAAGCTTTCATGCTTTTCGGACGATATAAACAGCTCTAAGTCAAATTATTACCTTGTTATGGGACTTGTATGGGGACTTTCGGCGTTCATAATCGGTTTTGCGCTGATAAATCTGATTAACACGCTTGTGTCCAGCGCCATGTCCAGAAAACAGGAATTTGCAATGCTTTGCTCCATAGGTATGAGCGGCAGTCAGCTAAAAAAAATGATAATCGGTGAAGGACTTATACTTGCTGCAAAAAATATAGTAATCACCGTTGTTTTCGGTACTGCTGCGGGATATGTTATGATACAGATAATGAGGGAGTTTCAGGCGACATATCTGCACTGGCATTTCCCAGGCTGGTATATATTAGGGTATGCAGCAATGGTGCTTATTGTACCTGTGCTTATATCTGCGGTAATTACAAATATCCTCGAAAGGAAGACGCTGGTTGAACGGCTTAGAGAAGCTGAATAGAATAATACCGTAATCCGTCAAATAAAAAAACAGAAAGTTTGGCGGGTAAAATTCCTATGCAATAAAATCCTCCGACTTTGTTTTTGAAGTTTGGAGGATTTTTATTTGCGGAAGATTTTTTATATAATTGGTAATTCATTAAAAAAAATAATTCTGACATAAGAGCCTGTTCAGAATCTTTACAATTTTCCCCCAAAACGATATAATATAAA
>CAMUJF010000042.1 GCA_947089135.1 uncultured Clostridia bacterium | reverse complement strand
ACAGGAAAGTTCATCAATCTTATCAATACGCCTATAACTATGTATCTTCCCGCGCTGACAGCAAACGGTCTGAGAGCAGGTCTGTTCATATTCCTTTTCAGGCAGTCCTTTATGGGACTCCCCAAGGAGCTTGAGGACGCCGCCGCTCTGGACGGCTGCTCGCCTTTCACCGCATTCGTAAGGGTAATGGTTCCCAACGCAGGTTCCACGTTCCTGACTGTTTTCCTGTTCTCTATCGTATGGTACTGGAACGACTACTATGTAAGTACGTCCTTCTTCACCGAGAACAAGACTATTGCGCTGACTCTGAAAAACCTCAGTTCCAACATCAAAGTACTGGTTTTCGGCGATGCCAACGCTCAGGTAAATACCCGAGAGATCATCGTATGGATGGAAGCGGCGTGTCTGATCTCAATTCTTCCGATACTGGTTCTGTATGTGTGTCTGCAAAAGAACTTTACAGAGGGTATCGCACGTTCTGGTCTTACAGGTATGTAATCTTTGCGGACTGATATGCAAAATAAAAAGGGTACGTTTTTCGTACCCTTTTTTTGTTTATGGATTAAAACCCTGTTACCCTGTAAGTCATGCTCGCTTTTGTCTCAAAGCGTATTGTGTCCCCGTCGTCTGAGGCAGGAACACTTGCATCTCCGCAGGCAACTGCAAGTCCCGTGCCGACAATAACGCACGGATTTCCGCATTCAGACAGGATTTCAAGCTCCGTGACCTTTCCGTTCTTCCACTTAAAGGACAGCTCAAAACCTCCCCTTGCTCTCAGTCCGCGGACAGAGCCGTTTTCCCATTCCGCGGGAACGGCGGGAAGAAGCGATATCTCTCCGCTGTGACTTTGGAGTATGGCTTCGGCGATTCCCGCGCCGCCGCCGAAGTTCCCGTCTATCTGGAAAGGCGGGTGCATATCAAGCAGGGATATGCTTGTGGACCATGCAAGCAGCGCGGAGATATTTTCTCCCACGCGCTCTCCATCGCCGAGACGCGCCCACATATTGATTATCCATGCTCTCGACCAGCCTGTGTGTCCTCCGCCGTGCTTTAATCTGCGCTCTATGGTAGCCCTTGCCGCCGCCGCAAGTTCGGGGGTGTGCCGTTTGGTTATAAGATCGTAGGGGTACAGAGCGAAAAGCTGGGAAATATGCCTGTGTCCCGGTTCGGCTTCATCGTAGTCCTCAGCCCATTCCATTATCTGACCGTACTTGCCTATTTCGGGTTTCGGCAGCCTGTCTCTCATGGACTTTATTTTTCGTACAAATTCATCGTCGTTCGCGGGTTTGACAGAACCGTCCAGGGCTTCGGAACACTTTATTACCGCCGTGAACAGCTCGTGGAGTATCTGGCTGTCCATGGAGGGCCCCTGACAGAGAGTGCCCTTTGCGCCGTCCTTTGTGATATAGGTGTTTTCGGGAGATACCGAGGGACTTGTTATCAGCCTGCCTTTATCGTCTTCGATAAGGAAGTCAACAAAGAATTCCGCCGCCTCGCGGATAGTGTCATACTTTTCTGCAAGGAAAAGTTTGTCCCCGGTAAAAAGATAATGTTCGTACAGATGAGTGCAGAGCCAAGCCATTCCCATTGGCCAGAGCGTGGCGGGCAGCCATTTGTCCTGGGGAGCGGTATCGCCCCATATATCGGTGTTGTGGTGGCAGACAGTGCCTTTGCAGCGGTACATTTCCCGCGCGGTGACGCGGCCGTTTTCGCGCATACGCTCAATGTGGTCGAACAGGGGCGTGTGGCATTCGGACAGATTCTGTATTTCCGCGCTCCAGTAGTTCATTTCGGCGTTAATGTTTACGGTGTACTTGCCTCCCCATGCGGGCCACATATCCTTGTTCCATATGCCCTGCAAATTCAGGGGAAGCGTTCCCTTGCGGCTTCCCGATATCATCAGGTAGCGGGAAAAGTTGAAGTACATTTCGATAAGCTTGTTGTCCTTTTTTCCGTCCTTTATTTTTTGCAGTCTTTCGTTTGTGGGAATAGCGGAGCTACCGCCGCTGTTATCGCAAAGCTCCAGTCTGCACCTTTCGTAAAGCGCGCGGTAGTCTGCAATATGCCATGCAACGAGGTTTGAAAAGTCCTTTCGTATAGCCGCTTTCGCCTGACTTATTGCAAGCTTTTCGTAATCTGAAGTGCGGAAAGCAGTCTGACAGGCAATGGTTATCAAAGCCTCGTCGGCGTTCTCCACATGGATACGGTTAGCGTCGCAGGTACCGCGGCAGGCTTTTTCACCTTTTACGGAGCAGGATATAGCCGCCGCGTAGGGTACTCCGTCGGACATAGTGAAAAGCAGGGTATTTTCATCGTAGGCTTCATTTTTGTCGTAGTCGTCGTCCTTGCCGTCGATAAGGGCGGTGAAGCTTATTTTGCCTTTTTGGTCGGCTGTAAAATGTATGGCGATAACGTTGTCGGGACAGGAGGCGAAAACCGTCCTCGAATAGGAAACGCCGCCGCTTTTCCAACAGGTGGTGCAAATGGAATTTTCAAGGTCGAGGCTTCTTTCATAATCGGTGTAACCGTCCGCTCCGCTCTGCCATATGTGGAAGTCGCCAAGAGGGTGGTAGTGCCGCTGATTTTCATTAGTGCCGTAAAAAGCGTCGGAGCAAAGAGCTTCAGTTTCGGAAGTTTTGCCCTCGCGGATAAGAGTGCGCATTTTTTCAAGATTATCGTATGCCTTGGGGTTGTTCCTTTTGCGGAATCCGCCCGACCATATGGAATCCTCGTTAAGCTGTATAAGCTCGTCCGCAGGCTTGCCGAAGACCATTCCGCCCAGTCTGCCGTTTCCCACGGGGAGAGCCTCGTCCCAGTTTTCGGCAGGGGCTTTATACCATAACAATTCAGATAATTTATCCATTTTAACCTCCCGTTTACATAAAACTTTTATACATTATAGCATACTCGGAAATAAGTTTCAAGGAGGTAGGGCAGAAATCACTGAAATCAATTTTTTTGCTGGGTCTTGATTTAATATTCTTGGAAATAATAGTAAGTGCATGAAGTCGGGGGGGGCAGACACCAAAAAGGGAGAGGGCGGGAGATGGTTAGGATTAAGGGGCGCTGGGACTCCCCCCTCTCCCTTTTAGGTTTCTGCCCCCGAGCCCCCTACTTCCTTAATCCTACACCCCTCTCCCAACGCTATTTGAAAAATTTCAATAGAGCTTAAAACGGGATAGCGTAGCAGGGGAGGGAAAGGGTAAAGGAAAGGGAGAGCACGAGAGGGAAAACCATAAGGGAGAGGGAGGGGGCGTGCGAGCGTCCTTCAAGTCCCAATGAGCCCCCTCCCTTCCCTTTGGGTTGTCCCTCTCGCACCTCCAACAATAAGCTATAATTCACAAGAACAACAAATTAAGACACAGCAAAAGAAAAGTACAACACAAAAATAAATTTAAAATCCCAATAAACTTCCCCACCCCCTTGAGGGGCATTGACTTGTATATAGTTCCGACAAAATTACGCAGGAGGTGATTCAGCCCACAGGTGCTCCCCTCCAAGTATCAATTTATAAAGGAAATTGTATTTTTGTAAATTTATATTCAGAGGCGGGCATCGCGAACGTCCACAATGGCAGTACAGAACAGCAGGAATAATTTACATCTCCCGCGGCATACTATATACTTAGAAACGATCGCCGAAAGGAGGAGTATGCCATGGTATCACGAAGCTTCCGAAATCGCCGCACCGCCTCGGGCAGACGTAAAAAGCGCGGTGCGGTTTTTGCAAGGCTGGCGGTGTTTTTCTCTGCCGCGGCGGCAGGGGTTCTGGTATTTGCCGTACCGGTTATAAACGGCTCCTCGTCGGCGTTCAGCGCGGCTTTTACAGCGGCGAAGGCGTCCGCAATGCTTTCGGTGGGGGACGTTTTTCCTGCCGAAAAAAACATACAAAACGTTCAAGCATTTGAAAATATTACAGCGGACAAGCCGCTGCCCGAAATACCCAAGGAAACGGCGGCTGCGGCAGATACTCAGAATATCCACTCTGCGCTTTTTACTGTGGACGACAGGGAAATGCTCTCGTGGGGGGAGCTTGAAATTCCCAACAGCTCGGACGAGGAAAGGATAGTTTCCGACGAAAAGCCTGACGCAGGTCCCAAGCCTTACCCCGAAAGCCTTGAAAATCACGACGGAACTATCAACTTTATGACCTACGGGCACATGAACGGTGAAGCCTATGTCGATCTTGACATTGCGGGACAGGTGAGAAACGTCACAAGCGTTTCCAATGAAAGAGTACTGGAGGAAAGCCGTCTGCTGCCCGACTTTACCGTTGAAAAAAATAATGAGCCGCAGGTGCTGATAATGCACACCCACGCGACTGAAAGCTACGAGCCGTACGAAAGAGATTTTTACGACGCAAGCTTTAACTCCCGTACTACTGACAGATCAATGAACATGGCTGCCGTGGGGGACAAAATTGCCGAACAGCTTGAAGCCGCGGGAATAGGCGTTATACACGATACTACTCTGCACGATTATCCGTCCTATAACGGAAGCTACGACTTGAGCCGTGAAACGGTGCAGAAATATCTCGACGAGTATCCCTCGATAAAGGTGGTGCTGGACGTTCACCGCGACGCCATAGAGCGTGAAAGCGGCGAAAGGATAGCTCCCCTTGCGGAAATAAACGGAAAAAACGCTGCTCAGGTAATGATAATCTGCGGCTGCGACGACGGTACAATGAATATGCCGAACTGCATGAAAAACCTGCGCTTTGCCTGTCTGCTCCAGCGGCAGATGGAGAGCGACTGGCCGGGTTTTACCCGTCCCGTGCTGTTCGATTACAGAAAGTATAACCAGGATCTGACTACGGGTTCAATACTTATAGAAATGGGCGGACACGCCAACAGCATAGAGCAGGCGGAGTACAGCGGCGAGCTTGTGGGAAAATCCCTTGCCAAGTGTCTGGAGGAGCTTACATAACAGTTATATTTTAAACAGGGAAGTGTTAAAATGAAAAGTCCGTTTACATTCAGGGTTGCCATAAGCGAAAAAGAACGTCTGCGCCGCAGGCTTCTGCTTACCGTTACGGCGGCGGTTCTTCTTATTGTTTTTACGGCGGGGTGCATGGTGGTTTATGTCAATTCTTACAATATTCTTCATGCCGAGCCTTTAAAGGTATTTGACCTGTACCGTACTCCGGAGGGTGTGGAGCTTATTTTTCTCGGCAGACTTTACAGTCTTGCGGGAGTGTAAATTTATAGCGGGGGTTTCCTGCTGTAAATTACAGTTAGTTATACTATAGCAATCCAATAAATTAACTTAACACTGCTGGGATTAGGGGAACGCCCTCTATCGCAGGGCGTTCCCCTCTTGAAAACAATCCACAGGATTGTTTTCAATTCACCCCTTTGCGGAGCTCTTAAACGATAGG
>CAMUJF010000041.1 GCA_947089135.1 uncultured Clostridia bacterium | reverse complement strand
TGCTTTTTACGTATTGGTTTGTACATCTCGTTTATAGGTAAATCGGATTCAATGATTTGCATATATTCTGCATAAGAGATACCAAATTTATTTTTGCAATATTCATCTTTTTCATTTTCACTCTCCAATTGTTCCCACCACGGAACATCGCATAGAGTTATCGGATTATTGTTTGCCATATTTCCAACCTGCCTCCTCACAAAATGCCTGTATTGCTTTACTGGTTTGTCCATATTTACGTGTGCACCGACCAAAACTCATTTCTAAAAGGCTGCGATCAGTCTCGCTAACAGCTCTTTTTCCATTTCCAATTGAAACAGCGCAAACTTTACCGTCATGCCCGACAGAAACAATAGCTTTCATTTTATCAACATCATTCAACGCCATAATATCCGACAAACTGATCGGCGTATTATTCGGGTGATTATGCACGAGAATGAAATTTCGTTTCTCCGCAAGCAGAACTCCGCCAATATCATCATTATCACTGTAATGTTTTTTTGTAAGCCTATTAAGCTTTCTGCCGCTTTCGGAAAGCAAATAAATCGTCTCGGACGGTTTGTTATCATTCTCCACAACAGCAAGCTGCGAATATTTGCAAACCGCTTTATCAAGCTTCGGGTTGAATAAGCCCTTGAATTGATTTTTAAAATCGCGGCTGTTAAGGAAATCGGCGTTTGCTGTATAATTCGAGCTGTTATTGCTGCCGCTTTTAATATTGGTTTTTGCAGCAGTATATTTCTTCGCCGCATGAACAGCCTTTTGAGAAACAGACTTCCCAAACCCGTCCACACGAACGCGGGAATTATCGGGGAGCAGTCCGGTAGCCTTAAGATGTTCCGCAAGAGCAGCCTCCCGCCGTTTGAGAGTTGCGGACTTTCTCGCAAATTCCCTGTCATATTTGGCTTTGGCGATTGGATCGTTCTCAGCCGACCGCGCACCGTCCAAAGCCGCAAGCTCCCGTTTGGATTTTCTGATAGCGCGCTCATAGGAACGCTGTTTCTGAGTATCGCGGTAAACCTGTTCATTCTCGGAGCGGGAAAACGCCGGCTCATTGGCGGGAGCGGAAAGCCCCTCGAAATACGGGAAAAACGAGTGCCGGCAGTTCCAGCCGCACAAGCCGTCCCCGGTACCGTAACCCGTAGCGTCATAAAAATACGGATATTTTGGGTGCCCCTTAACAAGCGAATAAATCCGTCCCTGCCACTCCGCATGAAAAGGACGCGCGCCCAAATGGGAGCTGACCTCAACAAGGTTACAGTCCATTTCGTTTGCAAGGTCAAGCTGCAGGTCGCCGCAGGTCTTGCCGATACCCGTAACAACAGCGCGCCGAACGGCAACATCAAGCTGATCCGTCCGCCCGGATTTATACGATACACACTTTATTCCGTCCGCGCCAAGCTTTTTGACCGCGCGGAACTGCGCCTCCTGCGGAGTAAACGCGCCGCTTGCAACTTCAAGGTACGCAAGGTCAAGAGCGTCCGAAAGCTGCCTGTTCGCCGCCGTTGCCGCCGAATTGGTGAGATTCCTCATCAATCCGTTTGTATTTTTCAGACCCTTTTTAAGGGCTTTGGAGAACGCCGCAGACCGCGTATAGTTGGTAAGCTTCTCGCGGTAGTCGCCGGAGAGAATACCGTCCGCCATGGCAAACTTGTAAATTTTTTCGTCCTCGCGGATAGCAGTGCGAACTGCGTCGGTGTATAGTTCCTTGACGGTTTTCTCGGAAATTTTCAGCTTCGCGGCAATGCGCCGCTTGACCTCCTGCGAGGACATTGTGAGCTGATTCGCCTTGATGAGCTGCCACTCCGCCGTGGGCGTGAGCATATTAGTTTTCTTGATGCGTCTGCAAATGTCGGAAATTATTTCGTCCTGCAATTCCGACATTAATTGTATCATAGGTTCGGGCAGCTTGTCAAGCTGTGTGGGAGACAACGCCATAATTAACCACCGTCCTCAAAGCCCAAATCAACCTGCTGACCGTCCTCAATTTCGGCGATAATTTTCTTAGCCTCCTCCTCAGTCTCACCGTACCATTTTACGCGGTACTCCCATTTTGCCATAAGCCCGTCCCGAACGTCCTGCCGATCCTGCAAACGTTCCGCCGCTTCGTCAATGATAACGGACTTGTCAAAAATGACCTCCACATCTGCGTTCTCGTCAATATCCGCACCCGCAATATGCTTGCCGACGTGCAGTATCGCCCGTACCAAAGATGATAAAAATTCCTCCACAACGATATAGTGTTTGTGGGCGTTTTGGATCAGGTCCTGCTTGTCACCCGTGTACTGAGTTGCCGTAACCACCGTACTGCCGTTAAATTGATAATGCTTGTTACCCAGACCGCATTTAAAGGACAGGTAATCAAGCGCGGACTGCACGCCCTTTGTATTTTCCTCAACGCGCAGCGCGGGGTTAAATTCCTGAATAAATTTTTTACCGTCGCTTTCATTTTCCTGCGGAAAATTTATGTAAGTAAAAAGCTGCTGATGCACATCGTCGGGAGCGATCTCCGTTCCGTTTTCGTCAATGTCCGCAAGCGATTTTTCCATAAAAATTTTCTTTTGACCGAGGTAAAAATCCGAGCAGAAATTATTGAAACACAAGTCCACTGCTTTAAGCGTGTCAAGCGCACCGTGCAGTACCGACACGCCTAAGCCGTTGTTGTTTTCAACGTCGTTTTCGATGTTGGGCTCTATGACCGCGAACCACGGAACGCCGCAGCCCGTATTTATCTCCGACACAGTATCCTGCGGAAGTTCGGCGGGTTTAAGCACGTCATCGTCCGCCTTAAAGCGATAGTATTTTATGACGTAATTTCCGCTCTTGTCAAGCATATGCGTTTCAAGCTTCAAAAGCTTTTTTCCCTTTTCGACGACCTCGGAAGCAAACGCAGCCTCGGTAATTTTTCCGTTGTCAACGGAGATAGGGATTATCATTTCGGCTGATATGTAGTTGAGCTTTATCTCCGCGTTTGGGGACGGTTGTATGCTGCCGCCGATTATCACAGCGTTTTGGACGTGCAGCACCACCGCTCCCGTACCCGCCGCGAAAGCCGTTTCAATAAGGCGGTTAGCCTGTACCCAAAAGCTGTTTGCGCCTAAAATTCCGCCCGTTTCCTTTTCGCCTTGCAAAAAAATATTCGCGTTTTCGTCCCCGACGACGATTTTTGTCTTGGAATTTAAAAGAATACTCGCCCAATCCTCGCAGACCTTTTTACCCATTTTCAGGGTATACAGATCGCGCTCTATCCTGCGTTTTCCGTTGCTGTAGCTGAATTTGTGAAACGGCTTGTAATATCCGCGCCACCAGTTAAGCCATTCGTCAATTTTGGAATAGTATTTATCGGAAATACTGTATCCGACCGTTCATAACAACTTTATCACCGATTTTCACTGCTTTCACTCCTCTTCGCTTTTTTCTCTGCGGTATTAACATACTGTTTAAGCTTCTCGATAAGCTTCTCGCCGTCCTTAAAGGATACCCACTTAAAAATATTTTCTCCCGATTTTGTGGTGATTCCGCAAACCTTATATATAGCTCCCGCCATACGTTCACCCGGAGTGACAGGCGTACCGTCGTCATGAAGTCTCGGCTTTTCGTCCAGCTCCCGCAGACGGTAGATATACCGCCACGCAAGGGACTGCTGCTCCGTTGTCATCATTCCGGGTACGGCGGGTTTGTAAGCCTTGGGATTACGTTTTTCGGGAGGGATCGGAACGCTCGGAACACTGCCGCACCGCTTGCGAAGCTCGCCGATGACAGACTCCGTCTCCTTGTCGGTAAGCTCCTTGGTGGATTCCTTGCCCGTAAGTCCGCAGATCAGAGCGCGGCGGTCGTCATCGCTCATGCCGAGGGATTTGCACCGTCCAAATATTTCTTTGCGCTGCGCGGTTGTCATGCAGTATCATCTCCCTCGTCATCGGCTTCCGCGTAATATTCCTCTTTGGATATAGTCTCGGCGCGATAATCATTAAGTCCCAAAAGCTCGCAAAGCTTATCGGCTTTAACAGGCAAATCACATTTTGCATAGTAATCATCGCCTGTCTTTGTATTTATAATTTTGTAATAATATTGTTCATCCGTTTTTATCATCTCCAATCAATTCGGGGTTGGACTTTTTTAAATCACCGTTCATCTCACGACGGCTATAAACTTTGATATACAGATCAATTTTATCATTGTCATTTTGGACACGCTTTCGTCCTACACATTGTAGCATACTGGCTTCATCTCGTAAATCAACTACAATTTTATTTACTTTCATGTCGATAATATTTGAACCTGCGTCAAAACAAGCTGTCGTAATTAAAAATTGCTGTTCAAATTTCTGCTCTGTAAGCATCTTAATTACTTTATCCGACTTGACATATTTATAATATTTTTCGCTACTGGAACCACATAGAAATAAACTGTTTTTATCAAATTTTTTGTGAAGCTCATATGCTTCCTTTGCACTATGCAAAAATATTATTGCCTTGTCACCATTTTCATTCCATTGCTGCATTAATTCTTCAATTGTCTGAATTTTTGTCCAAAAAGTTAAAGTTTTTATATGTACAAAACTTATAGGAACTGTATAATTGTAAATTTTATGCTTTTTCTTTTTATACTTCAATGCAAGTGCATTATTTAATACCGTCTGCATTTCATGTCCTGTTGCACTCATAAATATTCTTGTAATCTTATTTTGATTGATTATATTGGAAAAAGATAGGTCTGTGAAATGATTAAAAGTGCTATCTTCAAGAAAATAATGAAATTCGTCACAAATTAAATAACTGTATCTGCTGAAATCAAAATAACCGCCGTTTTTAACAATTGATTCTATAGTTTGATAGGTTTTCACATCTATAATATCATCTTTATAATCATTTTCCAATTCAATTTTAAATTGTTCAGCAGGATATTTTCTATGAATAAGCATTAATATTTTTTTATGATTATTTTTAGCATATTCACAAAGCACATTTTTTATAAAATAGGATTTTCCTGCTCCACAGCCTGCCGATATAGTAATGACATCTCCATTTTTCCACTTCTCAATTTCAGATGCTGGTATGACATCTAATACACGAATAATACTGTTTTTCTTTGTCCCCATAGGCAAGCCCCTTACTTTTTACAATCATTATATTCTGCGATAGCGTTTAAAAGAGATTCTGTTGTCCTAAAGTAGTAGACTATTTTAAAACGATTATATTCATTTCTCTTGCAATATAAAAGTACAAATTTTCTTTGCATTAACCACCCTGCAAGGTCAAGCTTAAAAATTGGTGTGTAATCTGACATTTTTTATTCTCCAATCGTTAGTTAATATATAGTATTTATATCGATTATAATAGTGTTATTCAATTTTCAAGGTTCTTGATTTGTGTGTTAGTTTAAGGTATCACCCCCCTACTATTATTATATAGTTTTTTGAAATTCTTGTCCACCGAAAAAATAAGCATTTTTTACACACAGAAGTCAACGCTATCCATAATATTGGTAATTTCCGCTTCTGAAATCAATTTAGGGACAAGCATATTAACAAAATCGTCAATATCGTTTTCGCAAGCCTCTCTTAGAGCCTGTTCAGAATCTTTTTAAAATAATACGAATAAAAGCAATGGAGAAC
>CAMUJF010000040.1 GCA_947089135.1 uncultured Clostridia bacterium | reverse complement strand
TCGCTTCTTTTTATCGGGTTCGGATAAAAGAGAATTAATGAGATCGGCAGCCGTATGAAAACTTCGCTCGCCGATCTCATTATCATCGTTTGGATTTTCGGCGGACTTTATCGCCTCCGCCAAAGCTTTTATATTATCTTTTTCAACGGGGTTCACGGATGTATCACTCCTTTCGCAGGAAACGCGCGAGAATGCGCTCTAAGGCGTTTTCGTTTCTTATGGATAAGTTTCACGGAAAAATTTCTAAAACGCCGCTATAACGCGTTTTAACGGGTATTTAACGATATCCCGACCGCACCCCGGAATCGGGGCAAGCTTCGCCATTCGGATATCGGAAAATTTCCGTCCGTGAAGTATCGGATATTTAACCGAAAAATCCGATAGGGGAACGAATCGACCCTATCAAATTATTCCGATATTTTTTCCACGCTGAGATTGGCTCTGTGGATTTTTCCGCCAAACCGTACCTCGACAGCGACTTTTTTCTGCCGCAGATTAAGATATTTTATATCGTCCTCATGCCCCGACAGAAAACCGCCGCATATAATTTCGTCACAGTCAATTCTGACCTCGGACGGCTCTATTATCTCCCCGCCGTTAGAAAGCCATTTTATCATTTCCGCCTCATGCTCCGAGAGCGGCGTTGGATTTCCCAAAAACCTGATCACACCCGGAACGGGATTTATCCTGTGGAACATTTCTGCGTCAAAATCAATATCCGCAAAAACGTAGCCGGGGAAAAGCAGTTTTATCATCTTGCTCCATAGACCGCCCTTGCGGATAATGATCCGTTCCCGCGGAACGTCCGCGGATATGCCGTCCCGGAGAAGCTGTGCCCGGACGGCAAGCTCCTTGCCTGTCTGTACCTGTAATACATAGATCATGCGCTGTCGCCCTCCTCGGAAGCTAATTCGTCAAGAGCCTTGGAAAACTTTTCGTATACTTCGGGATATTTTTTAGCTACTCCGGTAAAGGCTTTCTGCTTGATCGCGTCGAAGCCCATCTCTGTAAGTTCCTTGTTCTTGATGTCCATGCCCCGCTTGTACGCCGATACCCTGATAAGATCGGAGGCTTGCTTCAAAAGCTTCAGCGGATCAACGTCGTCAAAATCCTCATCGGAAAGACGCTGGATATTTGTCAGCAAAATATGCGATACGATACGCATAATGCCCTCGGTGGTATCCATGTCAGGAGTGCGGTTGATCTCATCGTTGACCGCCCGGAAAGTCTCCTGCGCGAATCTTATTGATTCAAGGGATTCGCACAGTCTGCGGGCATATCTGCAAACCGAGGCTTGCGAGATCATCTCGCCGGTACTTTCTTTTATATAGTCCACGATCTCTTTATATGTAAAATTGTTGGACGTTATCATGGATTCCACTTCGGACTTTATTTCCGGTTTTAGTTTGTCAATTTTTCCGTGACTGCGGTTTTTTGCCATGCGATCACTTCCTATGCGTTAATGCAGGGATCGTTTACCGCTCCCGCGAGCAGCTGTATGCCCTTGGCGGTAAGCTTGCCCTCCAGCTCGTCCATGGGATAATCCGCAAGCTCCGCCGCCTTTTTGGTATCAATATGACGTATGCGGATATATCCCGATTCGATAAGATAATTCACGCTGTCGGCAAAATCGTCGCTGTCGAATCCCATTGCCGAACGGATAGACGAGAGCTTGTTATAGTCCGTCCGGAGCATATTTATTCCGCGCAGGACTTTTCCGTTATTTTCAATAAAATTAGCGGCGCGGGCTTTTTTTATCATAGTTTCAGGGTTCATTATGAGCTGCCTCCTTTACTTATGGTCATTAAAATTTCCATGATACTGTCGAGCTTTTTATCTACCTTGGCCTGCTCCCGAAAGTAGTCGTCCTTGGTAAGATAATTGTCCTTGATTCGGCGTATATCGTCGGTGTTTTTTTCAATATCTTTTTTCGCGACTTCAAATTCTTTCGCAGATATTTTGTTATCCAGTTCTTTAAAAGTCCGCGTAAGAAAAAATCCTATAATGCCGATCAGGAGCGTTAATACCGCAGAATATATTGACAGGATCGTTGTTGTCTCTATTGCCATGCTCTCACCTCCAAAAATTAATGGCGTATGATTTTGTAATTTAATCATACACCATTATTTCTATCATTTCTCTTTTCATATGAAAAGAAATCATGATAATTAAATTTTTATGTCGTCGTCAAAAAATGAAGTTTGTCCTTGGAGCGGAGCAGCCTTGACAGCTTTCAGAACGGGAGAAATTATTCTGCGGATAGAAATTTCGGAAAGATTGAATTTCTTGGCAAGGTCAAGATAATTATATCCGTTGAATTCCCGCCGTATCTGTTCATCGCGGACGTTTGCCGTGATAGTGTCGGGCTTGCATATGTAAATGTAAGAGCCTGCATAATTTCGCAAAAGATTTTTGTATGCCTCCAGCCCGATACATTCTGCAAGCTCGCGCTGATCCGCGTCGAGATCGTCAAGAGTTAATTTATCAAGCAGGCTCATAAAAGCACCTCCTACAGCAAGCTCGTTTGCACATAATCATCATCGGGAAGCTTCTCCCGCGGGGCGCGGGGACGGTACTCCCTCGCGGTAAAAATATCAATGCCGCAGAAAGCGTAATGCTTACAGCGGTTTGCCGATTTCGTTTTAGCGGCGGGATAAAATACACCGTTTCCGCCGCCTCCGCAGGGAGCGTCCGCGAAGCATACAAAGTCCGTTCCGTCGCCGTTGTAGTCCTCAGCGTTCACGCAGTAGCGGCAGTATTGGTTAATCATTGGACTTCCGCCTCGTTTTCATCTTCGAGATCATCAATGGGAATACGCTTGCTGAACTGAAAAACCAGTCTATTCAATATTGTTATGAAATCCAAATTGTCGCATTTTTTACCGGAAATCTTTTGATATATCATCTTGACCGCAAGAAACATACAATATAAATCTTCGGTAAAATCGCCGTTTTCAGTTAGCGGTATCGCCATTAAACCGCATGAATCCCTGTCCTCCGGCTCTTGGTACATATCCATTATTGCCTGCATAAAATATAATATTTTTTGATTTTGTTCAAACATAAATTATTCCTCCGTTTTTGTTTTCTTATGTTTTGCTTCTGCCGACCGGACGTATCGTTTCAGTCCTTCGATCAGCCTTGCGCCCTCATCGAAATGTACCCTTGCAAAAATCTCTCCGCCCGGCTGAGCCATATTATTGCCGAGAATCGTGCGTATCGCGCCCGTCATTCGTTCCCCCACGGTGTACGGCTTGCCGTTCTCATGTAACATAGGCTTTTCGTCCAGCTCCTGTAAGCGGTACATCAGCCGCCACGCGAGGGACTGCTGCTCCGTTGTCATCATTCCGGGAGCTGCAGGTTTGTAAGCCTTTGGATTACGTTTTTCGGGAGGGACGTTCACGCCGCCGCACCGCTTGCGAAGCTCGCCGATGACAGCCTCGGTCTCCTTATCGGTAAGCTCCTTTGTGGATTCCTTTCCCGTCACGCTGCAGATCAGAGCGCGGCGGTCGTCATCGTTCATGCCGAGGGATTTGCACATTCCGAAAATTGTTTTGCGCTGCGCGTCGGTCATCTTGCTCCCGCCTTTCTTTTGGACTTCTTACCGCGGAGCTCCTGCCGCTGTTCAAGAGGACAATAATTATCGTGGAAATATTTCTTTAAATAATCCCGCTTTTTGCTCCTGAAGCACAGGTATTCGGCAGACGGAACGTGTCCATGCGGACAGTCCGATCCGTATACGCACCGATCCGATTTAGGACAGCTCTGCATTTTTTTCGCCCCTTTCCATAGGCAGAAGCTTTATGACAACTCCCGCTGCAATATTCTCTACACGCGATAAACGTTTGTCAGTAACAAGCACCGCGCCGCTGAACGGTTTATATCGCTTTGATTCGTTCCACGCTTTCAGGGAAGTAACATAGATATCATAATACCCGCCGATCACTACGCGGTCGGAATATGTCCAAACAGGAATAAATCGGGACAAATGCCAATCCACAAACTTCCTGAACTCGCGGCGGATCGCTTCGGCTTCGTCAGATGTTTCCGTAACTATCAAAATCTCGCATTTTGTAGCCGTTACAATCAATCTTTGCATATCAAGCACGTTTATCAATTGATCGCCTCCTTGCTAAAAGGGCGGGAGAACCCGCCCAAATGTTATGTAATTGTAAATCTCATCGACTCCGAAGCCCTGCTGTACATCTCAAACAATTTGGGATTATCAGCCTTGAAAGCTTTCTGGTCGAAACGGTTTGACGGAACGGACGCGTACCGTATAGTGAAAATGTCCGCAAGAAGTTCGCTCAGATTATTGTCGGTCATAACCTGCTTGATCTCCTCCTGCGCGTCCTTGATCTCGGATTCAATCTGACGTTTTACCTGTTCGTGCTCCTTGATCTCCCGCGCAAGCGCGGCAATCCTGTTTACGTCGATCTTCTTTCTGGCTGCAACCTTTTTTGCCATAGTTATCCCTCCGTATTCTTATTTTGCCTTGACTCTGCGTACCATAAAGGTTTACGGGCTTGTCACCGTTTAACTGTTCGTTAAGCCGCATTAAGGCGGGGAACAAGTCCCCGAAAGTGCTATAAAATATTGAAAACGCTGTCTACAATATCCTTGATTTCGCCAAAGCTGTGATGCAGGATAATGTCTGTTTCTATTTTATTAAGCTGTTTTTTAGGCGCACCCTTATATCTTGTCGCAAGCTGCAGATCCGTATTATATTCTTCCGAGGATTGCCGCATTGCGCTCATAAGCGACTGGCAGGGAATAAAATATATATCGCCAGAATCGTTTACATTCCACCGTCTGTCAATAGCGCGGTACGCCGTTTCGCGCTCACCGCCGTAAGAGTACTTCCGAGGATCGCCCTCTTGACGTTTGTGATCCTCCAGCTTTTCAATAAGGGTCAAAGCCTTTTCGCGGAAATTTTCCTCCTCCGCCGACACCACAAAGCAGTGGTGCGAATAATAGTACTGCGACACGATAAGTATGTATTTTACGTTTTCCATAAAAATCCTCCGTTATTTATGATAATTTTCCCGAAGCTCCCACCCGAGCCATATAAGCCCCGCCATAAGCGGCAGGACAAACACCTCGCCGCCGACATTCCCCGCCGCCCGACTTTCGTAGGCTTCGAGAGCTGCGCCGATGAAGCCGTACAGACAAGCTCCCAGCGCGATGAGAATAACGCTGCGGACTGCTTCATGCCTTTTCATCTGCTCACCTCCGCCGCTGATATTACCGCTATTTCGGTAATGTTGTTGCGACCGTGTTTATCCATAGCCAACGCTGTGGCTATTGCTTCCGCGGATTTTTGGTTTCCCGCCCTCACTTCGTAGGGTTCGGCGACCATATAGCCGTGGGTCGTAACTTTCAGGTTTATTATATATTTCATTTCTTATCCCCCTTGTACCGTATAATGGTTTTGCCCGTAAGCTTGTTATACAGCGCGATCGCCGCCTCCGTTTCGGATATCACGAGATAATGATCTACCGTCAGTCTCAGACTGTCTATGAGCTGTTTCTGCTTTCGTGTGGGGCGGGTAGCTCTCATGTTTTCGCCCCCTTTGCCGAAATGGCTTTCAGATCAAGTCCCGTAAGGTCAAGCTCCATAAA
>CAMUJF010000039.1 GCA_947089135.1 uncultured Clostridia bacterium | reverse complement strand
TAAGTTAAGAAATGCTATAGGTCATAATGACATTGAGTATGATACAGCCTCACAACTAATTACTTATTTTCCAGATCCCAAGAACAGAGTTAAGAAAGAAATAGAATACCTGCTTGAATTTGAAAGTGAAGCTGTGCACATGTTCCAAGGAATATTGGTAGTATCTGTAGCTTGACGCGCAAAATACAAAAATGCAAAATCGCGGAAAAAGCCGTAAAATTTATAAAAAGCCTATTAAAACCGCGTAAAATAGCCGTTTCAGGAGTGCAAAATTTTGTAAAAGTTGAAACGGTGGAAAAATATGGTGTCAGAAAATTTGAGCAATTTTGAGTGAATTTAACTGGAAATTTTTAAATCATGCAAATTTATTAAAACGCGTTTAACGCGTATAAATATTGTGCCGACAAACAACGTAAAATAGGCATTTTAACGTTTTAAAGAAATTAAAAAGCGTTAAAATGCCTATTTTTATTTGGTATTATAATTGGAAATTTTTTAATGGGAATATGGGAACTAAAATCAAGGTTAATGGGAACCAGTTCCCATTAACCTTTTATACTACTTTTTGTAGTTTTTTATAAACTCCTCAAACTGTTTATATACCTGCCTTTCAAGCGTGTGTGAGAGAAATTTTCCCCGCGCATAAAGAACCTTCATTCGTTCCGCGCGTATCTTCGCGGAGGTTATAGAGATATTGCAAGCTTTAGATATTTCTTCGGGAGTGTGCAAATCAAGACCCCATAAAACACAGGCAGGAGCAAGCAGATCAATTGCAAAGCGTTCTGTTTCGTCCTCATCACCGCGGGTTATATTTTCAGTGCGATTATGTCCTAACAGAATATGACCGATCTCATGTGCGATAGAGTATCTTTGTGTCGGCAAGCTGTCGGTATCGCGTACTATTATAAAAGTATTGCTGTCTGTAACTACGTTACGTCCACGTTCATTGGGGCTAAGTGTAAACTCAGAGTCTGCCGGCAGAGTGCTGTTCTTTATAACCGTGTACCCATAATGCTTGCAGATGTTTGACAACGGTACGGGCAAGGACCGGATACCGCAGTCGATAAAGCACGTCCAACTCATGTCTCTGGCTGATTTATAGCCGTCATAATTCATAAAAATCACCTCTGTTAAGAGTATACCCTTAATAGAGGTGATTTTTACTTAATACTCATCTGTAGCGTCCGGAGCTTCAAGAAGCGGCGTTATATCGGCTTCAATAACCGTCGGAATAGGCTGCCTGTCGTACGTTCTGGCAGCTTGATAGACTCTTTGAATATTCGGCTTTTTGACCTGCTCTGCGTTAGCGGCGCGACGCTTTATATCGCCCAGCACTTCTCCTTTCTCGAAATCCGAAAGCTTTCTGTAGCTTTCTAATAGTTCTCGTTCTGTAATATTTTCAGATACTTTTGCTCCTCTTTCTTTGCCAGTAAGCAAGTAATCTAAAGATACGCCCAAGCAATCTGATATATTAGACAACTTATCTGCTGGTGGTAATGAATTATTTCTTTTCCATGCAGACACAGTTTTTTCGTTTACATTTATTTTAGTTGCAAAATCCTTTTGTGCAATATTTTTTTGTGACAATTCAACAAAAATGCGTTCTGTAATCGTCATAATTCAATCTCCTTTTGTGCATATCGCTAAATCTAAATTATTAGACAAAATCGCTTGACAAATCTAATGTTTTAGATTATAATTTACATATGGTAAACCTAATAGGCGCAGTAATCCCTTGGTTTACCATGAACGGTACAAATCAATTGTATCACATGAAACTTGAAAAAACAATAGAAAGAGAGGAAATTTTTATGAACGACATAAAAGTTTTCAGCAATACCGAGTTCGGAGAACTTGGTGTAATGATTATCGACGGCAAGGAGTATTTTCCTGCTACCCGATGTGCAAAAATTCTCGGATACAAAGAACCTGAAAAGGCTATTAGAGAGAAATGCAAAGGGGTGTCTAAATTGGACACCCCCACCGCAGGAGGTACTCAAAAGGTCAATTACATACCCGAGGGCGATTTGTACCGTCTGATCGTAAGCAGTAAGCTCCCCGCAGCGGAAAAGTTTGAACGTTGGGTGTTTGAGGAAGTCCTGCCCTCTATCCGTAAGACGGGCGGCTACGGCAATATCAACCTTGAAAAGGTCATTGCACAGACAGCCACCGCCGTTGTGAGCGAGGTCGTAAAGCAGCTTGTTCCTGTTCTGAAAGACGTTGTAAACGGCGAACCGGAGGAAAAGGAAATAATATGGGAAACCAAAGTCCCCAAAAAGCGCAAGCCGCAGGGTGTTATTGTAAAGCTTGCTCCGGAGATACGCGCTGTAGTTGACGAAATGCTTCTTTCAGCTTGCTCATATAAAGATGTCAAAAAGTATCTCGGCAATAACGGTATAGGCATTTCCGAGGCTTCAATCTGCCGATACTATAATAACGTTCTTGCGTAAGTGTAAAAGGAGGAAAATTTTGATGAAAATTATCATCGAAGGAACAGCGGAGGAACTCCGCAATGCAATCGGTTCTTTCGGAATCCCGAATGAGGTCGTCTTTGACGATGGAGAAAAGTTTGTCCCGTTTGCTTGCGGAGATTTGGCAGGCAAGAATCACAGAGTTTCAAAAGATAATGCCATCGCTAAAGCGCAAATTACAAGCCGTCGGACTTTTAAACATCTTAAAGAGGCAATCCGAAACGGTGAGATTGATCTTTCGTACAAGCCCACTGAAAAACCCGAACCGTTATCAAGTGAGGTGACATGAGCATGGAGAAATCAAACGAACTTACCGAAGCTCTTGAATCAGCCCTCGAGGAAATCGACGACTTAGTAAACAGCGTCGCCGAGGCGATTATCCAAATAGCTCACGGTGATCATGACGAAGCGGCGTACATTTTGTATCGCGCTATGGAAGATCACGCCCGTGAGGAGGACACACTAAATACATACGAACAATTTGTTTGTATAATCGGGAGGAATATTGATGATTGACATTCACATCACCGACAAAGGCGTAGAATCACACATCGAAAACGAAAGCGCGATTGATGTAATGACAGCACTTATATCGGCTGTATTCTATATGTGCAAAGGGCTTAATTTCCCTGTCCGCACAGCTGCTTCCGCGCTCATCGCAAGCGATAAGGCATACAGAAACAAGGAGGACTGAACAATGCCCAGTGAATGGAAAGTAACGTGTAATCCCGTAAACGGCGAATATCTTTACCAAGTGTACCGTCTGCGGGATGTGAACGCAGTGGATCACAGCGGCAACCGCGAATATTACGGCGGGTACACAACCGACGAAGCCGAAGCGGAAGCTGCCGCACGGAAACTTAACGAGGAGGACTGATACTATGACAGTAACAACCAAAGAAGTAGGCGCAAATATCCGCAGAAAGCGTCTTGAATACGACATCGAACAGCGTGAACTTGCACAGCGTGTCGGGATAAACAAAACGCTGCTCTGCAATATAGAACACGGCAGACGCAGACCGTCCGTGGACGCTCTCCGCAAAATTGCGGACACCTTGCACTGCTCGGTGGACGAGCTTCTCGGACGCAGTGTAAGTTAGGAGGTACACACATGAAAATCATGCACAAACCATTGACTGCCGCAAGGGCTAAAATTGAAGAATGCCTTGAAAAAAACGGCAAGGAACTCGTGGATTTAGCCTATGCGTCAGCAAACGAAAACGACAAGCGTTTTTTAATCGGTATTGCCTGCAAACGATGCTATAACAAGGAGATCACGCCTAATCGTTATGATGTTATCTTTTATGACATTGACACTGATAGAATGGCGTACGCGTCAAATAATCTAAACTATGAAAACAGTCTTATTGAAATGGGGCAGCGCATTAGGCGCAGAACCTACAAAAACCAATAGCCGAAACGGAGCGCGAAGCAAACCCGCTCCGTCCGTTGGGGACGGTCTCCCAACGCCGATGATGGCAGACCCGAAATGAGGTGATAACATGACGGAAGCGCAGTTCCGCGCGAAAATGCTCGGATATGCTCTTGGTATGGGCAAGACTCTATGCGAAAGCATGAGCCTTGAGGATACAAAAATAGAGCCGGAACAGGTCAGGAAGAATGTTAGCACCATTCTTGTGCTCCTGACCGAATGCGAGGACTTTCTCCAGTCGTTCAATAAGAACGTGTGTTCCAACTCTGATATATAGTATAGCAGAGTTGGTGCGAAAATGCAAGACTTTTTACAAAAAAAATTCGGGGAGGTGCGAATTTGGAATACTTATCCGTAAAAGAAGTCGCGGAGCTTAAAGGGTGCTCGGAAAGATACATAAAGAGAATTATTCAAGACGGCAAGCTCGAAGCCAAGACAGAATTTAATGAAAAGAACCGTCCGAAATACCTGATCCCCGTTTCCGCGCTCCCCGAACCCCTGCAAAAGAAGTATTACGGCAAGCTTGCCGCCGACGCGCAGCTTTGTCTGCCGAAAGTGCAGGAAGAGACAGTTCCGCAGAAACCCAAGAAAGCGAAACCCGCTGTCAAAAAAGAGTTCGGCAAGTTCAACGCCGATGAGCGGGAACAGATCACATTCTGGACCGACCTGCTTCGCGAATGGCGGATCCGCCGCAGGGAGTACGAAAACTGCGCCGAGGGCGATATGGTATTCATCGCCGAGACAAAGCGGCTCCGCCGCGCATATCTTGCGGAATACGGCATCACCCTGAGCAGGGAAATCTTATACCGAAAGTACAAAGCCTACAAAGACAACGACCTGCAGGGGCTTGTGGACGGTCGGGGCGGCTGGAACAAGGGAAATTCCATAATACCGTCCGAGGTGACGGAGTGTTTTTACGCGCTGTATCTGAGCGACGCGCAGCTTCCGGTCGCGGACTGCTACAGGCAGACCCGTAATTATGTGTTTGAGCAGTTCCCCGAATATCTGCCCTTTATGGCGAGCGAAAGGACGTTCAGGCGTTTGCCCGACAAGCTCCTTCCCGCCGTTATAAAATTTTTCCGCGAGGGCGAAAAGGCTTGCATAGACGACTGTCTGCCTTACATACAACGCCTTTACGACGGTATCGAAGCCAACGACGTTTGGGTGGCGGATAATCACACCCTCGACTTTATCACCAGAACCGACGACGGCGAAAAGACACACAGACTTTACGTCACGGGCATTCTTGACGCTAAAACCGAGGCTCTTGTCGGGTGGAACATTACCGAAACGCCTAACTCGCATTCCACGGTAATGGCTCTCCGTCACGCGATCCAGCGGTGCGGGATTCCGAAAATACTTTACGTTGACAACGGTCGCGAATTTCTGACATGGGATATCGGCGGCAAGGGACACCGTACTCATAAAAAACAGGCGGACGTTGAACGCCCTCCCACCATACTTGACCTGCTCGGCATTGAAATGCGGAACGCTATTCCCGAAAACGGTCGTGCAAAGCCTATTGAGAGAATGTTCCTCACGCTGAAAAATACAATTTCCCGCCTTGTGGCAACCTTTACGGGCGGAAATGTTATCGAACGCCCCGAAAGTCTTACGTATCAGCTGAAACACGGCTATGTACCCTATGATTGGCAGATACGGGAACAATTGGACATACTTTTCGACGGTCAGTACAATGCCTCTCCATACGGAGGCTGCGAACAGCAGTTCAAGGGCATGAGCAGAGCCGAAGCATGGTGCAAATCCATACAGCGGCGTACCCTCAGAATGTGCGATGAAAGCACGCTGAATCTTTTGCTCATGCGGCATACGGGTTACCAAAAGGTCCGCGAAAACGGCGTATATATTACGATATCGGGCGAAAAGCTGTGGTACAACAGCGGCGAGGACAGCTGGAGATGGGTTGACCGCGAAGTGTATGTGCGGTACGATCCCGCCGAGCTTGAATACGTCCGCGTTTACGACAAGGAGGATACCTACATCGGCTCATGGCAATTGGATCTAAGCGTTTTTGTGGATTACATTACCTCGGACAAACAGGACATTGCAGCCCGTCAGCAGCTAATCGCGAGACAGCTTCGGGCGATCAAGCAGTGCGGCGCGGAGCTTACGGGC
>CAMUJF010000038.1 GCA_947089135.1 uncultured Clostridia bacterium | reverse complement strand
GCGGAGGCAGGATTTGAACCTACGACCTTCGGGTTATGAGCCCGACGAGCTACCGAGCTGCTCCACTCCGCGATGCAATTAACAGCTGTCTCTTCGATAATGTATTATTATTATATCACTTTTCAAAAGCATTGTCAATACTTTTTGAAAAAAATTTTTAACATTTTTGTAGGATTGCATCAGTGTACAGAAAGATCCTTCATATTCGTTTAGAAAACCGGACGTTCCCAGCAATCGTCGCTTTCCGTCTGGATACGGAGCATAAAGAGCTCTTGACGTTATACTAAGGACACCAAGCCCTATCTGTGGGTCGATATCTACTTCATGGACGATGGCAGCTATGCCTCGTAAGCGACTATGCCCGGGGATGCCCTTTCCGCCCAGGCTTTCGCGGTTCTTATCGCGGAAGACGAGAAGTACATGGCTAACGAAGAATATGATTACTAAATAATACAAACACAAACAAAATTGCAGTTGTATACAAATTTGACGGTAACGAAACAACACTTCTCCGCCAATCACCGCCATACTGTTATCTTATTCCTCTGTCATATTCATATTGTCCAGATTGATGTTTTCCATCATGTAGAAGTAGAATCTGAATAAATAGTCGTGCAAATGCCAATAATAACCATAAATAAAGCAATTGAGGAAAATAGGTATGAAAACAAGAACACATACAGTTTTACAAATACATTCACGCGCTGTATCCAAATGCGCGGATACTGTGCATCAGCAGTTATTTACATATGTGCAGTTCCCGACAGAAGATCAGGACATAGACAAAACAGCCCGTTAATAACTTGCCCTTAATGCGTTCTCAGATCGTTCCTGCCATGAATCTTGGAATAGACAACACTCCCGACTGTGTTGTCTGCGGCAATTGCTGGAAAAAATTCAGTGAAAGCCCCAACGCGCAGACCGAAAACACAAAGTACATCAACATGGATTCCGAAAGGACTAAACCGACAGTTCCGCAAAATAACAAAAAACAAGCCGTCGTTTACCAATGACGACAGCCTGAGAAAATTTTGTATCTTGTGTCGAAAAACATCGTGTCACATTAGAGCGCAGTATGTCGAAACCGGGATATAGTCTCAAATCAGCTTTCGATAATGTTCGCAGACAAAGAATCCGCATAATTTGATTTCCTCTTGCTGTTGCAAACTGCCCTTTGCCTGACCGGATTTGATTTTACACAAAAATTTTGGAATGCCAATGCTCTGCCTCTTTTTTACATATTGATAAGGGTTCTGTTGAGTTTTTTTTCCTCAAGAAGCTCGACTATTACTATGTTAAAACAGGACAGATCCCAAGAAAGGTCGTATACTTTATCCGCTCCTATAACTGCAACCATAGGACGAAGAGGTTGGTCGGGATAATTTTTCATGACATATGCGGTCTCGCCGTTGGAAAGCTTTACGTGTGAACCTGTTGGGAACGGCGCGACTTTTCTGAGAAATGCGTGCACTACCCTATCGTCAAAGTGAGTTCCGACGCTGCCCATAATAAGCTCAATTGCTTCATTTGGCGGACTTGGTATACGGTACGGTCTGTTTGACGTAAGGGCGTCATAAACATCCGCAACCGCAAGTATTCTTGCATACGGATGTATTTCTGCGCCTTTAAGGTGATTTGGATATCCGGAACCGTCAAGCTTTTCATGGTGTCCTACAATACCTCGGTAAATATTTTCGTTTACAAGATTACGCTCATGCAGATGAGCCGCAGCATGGACGGGGTGCATTTTTACAATGTTGAACTCCTCAGCGGTAAGCTTACCCGGTTTGGTAATGATATCGATCGGAACCGCTACCTTTCCTATATCATGGAGAAGTCCGGCAAGACCTATCTCGTTAAGCATTTCATTATTTAAGCCAAGCTCTATCCCTATGGCAATAGCCATTATAGCAACGCTCAGGCTGTGATGATAGGTATAATCGTCGTACATTTTTATGTCGGCAATATTTATTAGTATATCTTTGTGCGAAGAAAGACTATCGATAAGCTCCTGCGTGGTGTTGCCTATAGCCTCAACATCCCCTTTCTGCACGCCCTTGCTGCTGTCTATGAAATTATCCGCTAAACTGTGGATATTGGAGATCGCCTCTCTGCGTATCTGCTGATTTATCGAGGATACCACGCGCACCTCGCTTCTGACAGTATCCACGTAAGCTCCGTCCAATTTTGCACCGCAAAGCTGGGTAATCTGCATATCAGTAAGCTTTTGTCCTGTTTTAAGAATCATCGACGACTGAGAGGACGGATCGTAAAAATGAATGTCTCGTGCAAGACACATTCCGGCGAGCAATTCCTCTGATCTTACAAAAACCAAACCTGTCAACTCCCTGTGTAATAGAATTACTTCGTAATGCTGTCCGGTATTTGTTAACAGCTCAAGGGTCTGCCGGAATTGCTTTCGGAGACCCTTTGTCTGAATTAATTACCCTCGTTCTCACGGATATAAAACGCACAAGAATATTGCATCTATCCGCGGCATATTATGTATCAGACAGGCAGTTATTTTTTGAGCTGAGTGATGCATTCAGCGCAAACACATTTACCCTTGAACTCCACAATATTTTCGTCGCTGCCGCAGAAAGCGCAAGCCTGCTTGTACTTCTTGAGGATAATTTTCTCATCCTCAACATAAATTTCGAGGGCGTCCTTTTCGCCGATACCGAGACCGCGTCTAAGCTCGATAGGGAGAACGATCCTGCCAAGCTCGTCGATTTTTCTTGTAATTCCTGTAGCCTTCATAAAAAAGACCTCCTTTTTGTTTCGATTACAGTAATATTATAACATAATTTGTATATAAATGTCAAAAAACATTATGTTAACAATATTTACCTTTTTATGAATATTGTTTAACAATTATTTCCTTTGCCCGGTATTTTTTATGAACAGAACACGTAAAAGGAATTTCAGTTACAAAAAACAATAATAAGGAGTAAAGCAAATGATAAAATGGATATTTGCTCTAATGCTGATAGTGTCAGCCGTTTTTGGAGCGTTTACGGGAAATATGCCCCGCGTCGGAGAGGCAGCGCTGAATTCCTGTGTTGAAGCGGTAGATTTGTTTTTGTATCTGCTTGGCGGAATGTGTATGTGGGGAGGTCTTATGCGCGTGGCTGAAAAAGCAAAACTTACCGATTCCTTGTCTGCATTGTTCAGACCGATTCTCAAACGTCTTTTCAAGGGGCTTGACATGAACGGAAAAGCCTTTCACGCAATATGCATGAATATAACTGCCAATCTTCTCGGGTTGGGAAACGCAGCCACTCCCCTTGGACTTGAAGCAATGCGCCGTCTCGAACAAGAAGAAAAGCCGGGAGATACCACAAGCCGAAACATGATAATCTTTATAGTCCTTAATACGGCGTCAATAACTCTTATTCCCACAACTGCCGCTTCAATACGCCTGAAACACGGTTCTTCCGCTCCTATGGAAATTTTTCCGTGTGTACTGATAACTTCGATATGCGCTCTTGCCGCGGGACTTATCTCAGCTATAGCTCTTGACGAGTTAAAGAAAAGAGGCGAAAAATGAGCGATTTTGTAATTCCGTTTTTTATTGCCATGATAATGATAATCGGACTAATAAGACGCGTAGACATTTTCAGTGAATTTACAGAGGGTGCAGCGGAAAATTTAAAAGCGGCTTTTGACGTACTCCCCGCTCTGATAGCGCTTATGACAGCAATAGGAATGTTCAAAGCCTCCGGTGCACTGGAAGTAATTTCTGAAGCAATATCTCCTGTTACGGGGTTTCTCGGATTTCCAGAAGAATGTATACCGTTAGCTATAATACGTCCGGTTTCGGGCAGCGGGGCGCTTGTTGTGTTTGAGTCTATCCTGAATGACGTATCTCCCGACAGCTTTGCTGGACGGGTCGCGAGCGTTATAATAGGATCTACGGAAACCACTTTCTATACCATTGCAGTTTACTACGGTATAACCGGCGTAAAGAATACTCGCCATGCTATAGCTTCGTCTCTCACCGCAGATTTTACCGGGTTTATTTTAAGCGCTCTTACAGTCAGACTGCTTTTAGGAAATCATTAGTTTTATCGCACAAAAAGCAACAAGTTATATTTATTGTTTTTGCCATTTTAAACAAACATCGCTTAAATACTTGACAAAGCCTGCTGATTTTGGTATAATAATTAAGCATTATGATTTCTATCAGTCATAATGAGCCATTAGCTCAGTCGGCAGAGCATTTGACTTTTAATCAAAGGGTCTGGGGTTCAAATCCCCAATGGCTCACCATCTTTCCTTAGGAAAAAAGATATTTAGCTCTCAAATGGCTTAGGTAGGCGGTTTGAGGGCAATTCTTTTGCCCAAAAACGAAGTAAAAATCCGTAGATATTTTTAAGGGGTTTTTAGGGGCAAACAGGATTTGAACCCTTTTCGTAAAAATTTTTCGATAAATATTGTATATAATGACAAAATTAAAAGGAACATATGGAAAACATACAGAAATCCTATCCGAATAGCGACAGTAGAAAATCAGCGGTAAAAATCGTAAAATATTGTCGGTATTCAACAATCTGTAGAAAAAAAGATTTTTTGGGGATTTGAACCCTGAAAATAAATATTACCAAAATTTCAAAATAAAATATGTGCAAAACAGAGAAAGCCATGTTAAGTGTAAATCATTTAACATGGCTTTTTTTATTGCCCAAATTATGGAGGTTATGTCAAATGGAAAACGAAAGAAACAAACCCGATTGTCCCTTGATAGGTCAGGACGGCAATGTATTCAACCTTATAGGGATAGCGTCGAGGACGCTAAAAGAAAACGGTATGTCAGAGGAAGCAAAGGAAATGTCCTCCCGTGTTTTTGCTTCGGGGAGTTATGCCGAGGCTCTTTCGATTATCGACGAGTACGTCAATATCACTTCCTCGGAGGAAATGGACGAAGAATATGAAGAAAATTTCGGAATGGAGATGAGTTAGAATGCTTTTTATGAACACGCCATATTGGAGAGGCGTTGAGCGGGAAATGCAGACCGTCCCGAATTTCAAGCCGAGGCGGTCGGGATTTCAGGTGAACGGCGTAACGCTTGACCGTTTCCGCGACTACAAGAACGCGGCGGCGAAGCTGCTGTGCAGCTGGAAGCGCAATGACGTTACCGAAAGGATAACGGCAATGTATAGGAAATCGGGCAGCTTTTTTGCGGATTCCGACCATGAAAAATATTTCAAGAATTTCATAGGAAATAACCCACTCGGCGGCAGCAGATTTTATGCTGCCGTTTTTCTTTTTTCCGCTGAATTTGATTTGCGGAAACGCTTGGAGGCTGCAATAATTAACGGAACGATTGATTTCGGAAAAATAAATTTAAAAGGTATCTCGGCGGACGGCTATACCATATATAAAGCTGCGAAAACAGTATACACGGAAAATCCCGAAATTACTGCAGCGGAGCTTTTCGACAAGGAGCTTGCGGACGATTTGGTGCTGTACATCATTTTTAACGGCTTTTTGGTCGCTGAAAACGGTATTAAAATTTTAGAACTGGAGGACAGAAAATGATTGGCGTTAAGGTAAATTACGAGGGAAATACTCTGTTGATGTCGCTTCCGACAGATGAGCTGTCCGACCACCTCGGCAGTATCGGAATCAACGGAGATATTCCCATTGGCGGTACTGAGGATATCGACGTAAAATTTTACGCCGATAATGACTTGGAAATTTCGCAAACAGTCTGCGAGCGGCTTCTCCCCGACAACAAAATCTCGCGCGTAAATGCGCTGTGTGAGCAGATAGAAAGCGCGTGGAGAGTTGGGTACACCGATACGAACAAAGCCTTTATGGAGCGAGATTTGCGCGGTGTGGAGGCGATGTCGGAGACGGTTTCCGAAATGGATATTTTAGCGCGTGAGGAAATTTCGCAGGAATTAAAAATGTAGAAAAGTCTCTCACCGGTCGCAAAGGGGGTGATAAATGAAATTACTTGAATTGTTTGCGGGAACTCGCTCCGTTGGCAAAGCCTTTGAAAAACACGGTCACAAGGTTTTCAGCGTGGAGTGGAATAGGAATTTTGAAAACATCGACATTTACGACGATATTCTGAATGTCACTTCACAGCAGATACTCGACCGCTTCGGCAGACCCGACGTGATATGGGCAAGTCCCGACTGCTCCACATTTTCGATCGCAGCGATAAGTCACCACAGAATTAAAAATCCTACGACCGGAAGCTTGGACGCTGTCAGTGAGTACGCAAAATTCTGCGACAAGGTAAATCGGCACGTATTGCAGCTCATAAACGAGCTTGACCCCAAATATTTTTTTATTGAAAATCCACGCGGAGGGCTTAGAGCCTGTTCAGAATCTTTTTAAAATAATACGAATAAAAGCAATGGAGAAC
>CAMUJF010000037.1 GCA_947089135.1 uncultured Clostridia bacterium | reverse complement strand
ATTCCAAGCTCAGCAAATCCCTTGAAAAGCTTTCTTCCGGTTACGCAATCAACCGTGCAGGCGATAACGCTGCTGGTTTGGCAGTTTCCGAGAAAATGAGATCTCAGATCGCAGGTATGACTCAGGCTGTTAAGAACGCTCAGGACGGTATCTCTATGGTACAGACCTTTGAGGGCGCTCTCACAGAAACAGACTCCATTCTCCAGAGAATGAAGACTCTCGCAGATCAGATGGCAACAGGTTCTTATCAGGACGAAGTTGACCGCGAGGCAGCTCAGCTCGAATTTGATCAGCTTAACGATGAGCTTGATCAGATCGCTGACACAGACTTCAACGGCGTTGTTGCTTTGAACGGCGGTCAGATGGCTGATGGAACAACGTATGTTGAAAAGAACGGCTCTAAGGTATTCGATTATAGAAGTGGCGCAACAGGTTCTACAACAACGGCCGCAAGAACCGAAGCTGCTGATGTCGGCGCAGACGCAAGACTTGAAGATAAGGGTTACCTTGTTGAAGCTGATGCAAAGGCTGCTTGGGCTGCTGGCGCACTTGATGGCGGAGATGCTAAGTATCTTGATGCTACATTTGTTCGCGATGAAAACGGCTCTTGGAGCTTGCAGGGAGTTAAGAATGATAGCGGCGAGGAAGTTAATTCAACTGTTACCGTAGCTGACAAGGCTGCTAAAAACGGTGGTTTCACAGTTACAGCAGGCGGCAAGGAAATTTCTAATGTTGTACTTGATAACATTAAGGGAATTGAGGGTGACACTATAACAATCCGTTATACCAACCCCAATGGCGAACCTGCTGTAGGTCCTACAAACATCGGTTGGCAGGATGTTACTCAGAACGATGGCGTTAAACTTGGAACCGGTACATGGACCAATCCCGATGTAAATGATTTTGCACAGATTGGTATTTCTTTGGATGCTGGTGTAAAAACTGCATATGAGAATGGCGACGAATCCGTTCAAAATGCAATTGAAGCTCTTGATAATGGCGAGCTTACACTTGAGTTTGGATCATCCGCTAACACTACAAATAATGTATCTATTACTGGAGCAAATATGAAGTTAGGTACAGCAAATATAACTTCAAAAGCTAACACAGGTGCTATAACCGGTACGGCGGGCAGTGACACATGGGAGTACTGCCAAGCAGATAATTCGCTCTACTATGACGGAACAAAGATTGCAACACTTGACCTTTCCAAAGTTAAAACAGACGGTACAGCTGCACACACACAGCAGGTTACATACAAGGTTGCTGTTGCAGGTTACAGTGCAGGCGGTGACTCCGAAGGTCCTGATGCTAACATCGTTGTTGCGGATGCAGCTAACACCAATACAAAAGAGCCTGTTTCCGAGTCTAATGCATTCAAAAAAGGTTACAATAACCTTACTTACACAGACCACATCATTCTTCAGGTTGGCGCACGTTCTAAGGATGCCGTTGACTTCACATTCAAGTATAATTCTGAAGGAATCGGCGAATTGGATGCAGATATGGACTGCTCTTCACGCGGTCTGAAGACAAATGAACTGAGCCTTTCCAATGCAGAAGCAGCTAACTACGCTATCGACAGAATTGACAGCGCGATCAACAAGGTATCCATGGTTCGTGCAACATTTGGTGCAGTTCAGAATCGTCTGGAACACAAGATCGACAACCTGAACGTATCCGTTGAGAACCTCACTTCTGCTGAGTCTCAGATCCGTGATACAAACATGCCTCAGGAAATGATGAACTTCACAAAGCAGCAGATCCTTGCACAGGCTTCTCAGTCTATGCTTGCTCAGGCAAATCAGCTGCCTCAGGGCGTTCTCTCGCTCCTCCAGTAAGTTCAGCTATAGCAAATTTCCTGCTCATACGATTAATAAAAACCGCTCCAATAGGGGCGGTTTTTTTCGTCGTGTACTTGACAAAATTGGTATCATAGTGTATACTGTAAATATAAAGAGAGTGCCGACGAACGGCTGCTCCGCTTAGATTTTAGTTTTTATAAAAAACCGCCGTCGTTGGAAGCTTGGGCGGTTTTTTATTTGCCTCATTTGTCTTTAAAGAACCTGATTACGTCAAAAACAAGGGCAATAACGCCGGTAAGCATAATAATGAAAGTGAAAACACCCTCGTATGTAACCATAGTTATCACCTCCCTTTCGGGAGCAACCGTCCGCCGCGTGGCACACTCTTTTATTATAGTATCACATATTCCGACTATTGTCAAGAAAAGCCGTTCCGACAGGGGCGGTTTTTTTGTACTTGTCCGCGTAATGTTTACGGCATTTTCCGCATATAGTTAACCGAAAACTGCCTGACTTGCGAAACGGAGGCGGGGCATTTGACGCCTGTAAAATTTTTTATCTACAGCAGAAAATCGGTTTACACGGGCAAGGGAGAAAGCGTTGAAAATCAGGTGGAAATGTGCAGACAGTACATCTTTTCAAAGTTTCCCGAAAGCGTTTCAGGCTCCGGTATAGCCGTTTACGAGGACGAGGGCTTTTCCGCCAAAAACACCGACAGACCGCGTTTTCGTCAGATGCTCGCGGATATGAGAACGTGCAGACCCGATTACCTTGTCTGCTACAGGCTCGACCGCATAAGCCGCAACGTAAGCGACTTTTCCGCTCTTATCGAGGAGCTTAACGAAAGGAGCATATCTTTCGTTTGCATAAAGGAGGAGTTCGATACCTCCAAGCCCATGGGAAAAGCCATGATGTACATAGCCTCGGTATTTGCCCAGCTTGAACGCGAGACTATTGCGGAGCGAGTCCGCGATAATATGCTCATGCTTGCGAGGACGGGGCGCTGGCTCGGCGGGACTGCTCCACTTGGGTACGGCTCGGAAAAGATAAGCGAAATAATTATCGACGGCAGGATAAGGACTGCCTGCAAGCTTAAAGAGATACCGGCAGAGCTTGAAACGGTAAACGCGATCTTCGATAAATTTATTGAACTTCAAAGCGTTTCGGGAGTCAGTAAATATCTGATAAACAAGGGTATACGCTCCCGAAGCGGTAAATTTTTCTCCCTGCCCGGGATAAAGGAGATATTGCAGAACCCTGCCTACTGCACTGCGGACAAAGACGCGTTTCTGTACTTCAACACCGTAAACGCCGATATTTGCTTCGATGAAAAAGACTGTTCTGGCAGATTCGGACTTCTGGCGTACAATAAACGGGACTATAAAAAAAAGAACGCTCCCCGCCGTCCCGCCGACCAATGGATAGTCGCCATAGGAAAACACAGCGGACTGATCTCCGGACGCAGGTGGTCGGCAGTGCAGAAAATTATTGAGGACAATATCCCCACCGGAAAAAAACCTGCCAAAATGCACAATGATTATTCCCTGCTTTCGGGACTCATAGTATGCGAAAAATGCGGCAGCCGTATGTTTGCAAAGCCCCGTTCGGTCAAAAGCTCAAATGGCAGGCAGTATGACTATATTTGCAGCAGCAAGCTCAGGGGAGGGACAAAGCTTTGCAGCTGTCCGAACCTTACGGGTATGCAGACCGACGAGCTGGTTTGCAGAAATATTTCCGGGTATGTAAAGGAAAGTCCGCGCATATTGACGCTCCTTGAAAAGCTTGAACGGGATATCCGAAATTCGGAAAAAGACGATCCGCAGGAGACGGTCGAAGCGGCGGTAAAAAAGCTTTCCGATGAAGCGGATAACCTGATATGCGCATTGTCTCAGGGAGAACTCAGTACCGCGTTTGTGCAAAAGGTAAACGCACGGATAGCCGAGATCGACAGCGAGATAAAAAAACTTGAAGATAAAAAGAACGCTCTCGGACTTGAATCCGAGGCAGACCGTTCCGATCAGGCGGACATTGTAGGCGCTATTGCGGAAGAACTGTTCGATATGAAAAAAATTTTTTCCGAGCCGGGTGCGCTTTCGGTACATGAAAGGCGTTCGATAGTCCGTCTGATTGTTAAACGTATATATTGGGACGGCGAAAATATGCGTATCTGTATAGGCGGAAAATAACGCGCGGCTTCCGCGCTGGTCGGCAGTACGGCTTCCTCGTGCGGACGCGCTTGTCCGCCTGTCAGCCGTCTGCAATTATGCAGGTTTTACTTTTAAAAGCTGCAAATCCCGTCAAAATAGTGCGATTTTAACATTGAAATATTCAGGCGGATGTGGTATAATAATGTTAACTTTTACAAAAATGAAAGGAAGAATTACAAATGATGGAAATAAAAGTTACCAGAACGGACGCGCCGAAAGCTAAGCCCGCTGACGAAAGCAAGCTCAGCTTCGGAAAAATATTTACCGACCATATGTTTCTGATGAATTACGACGAGGGTCAGGGCTGGCATGACGCTCGGATAGTTCCCTACGGACCTATCCCCATGGATCCCGCTTCTATGTGCCTGCACTACGGTCAGGCGGACTTTGAGGGCATGAAAGCCTACAGAACGGCTTCCGGCAGGATACAGCTTTTCCGTCCCGAAAAGAATATGGCGAGACTGAACGTTTCAAACGACCGTCTCTGCATACCCAAGATAGACGAGGCTTTTGCGGTCGAGGCTGTAAAGACCCTTGTAAAGATCGACGAGGACTGGGTCCCTCACACCGACGGCACGTCGCTTTATATCCGTCCCTACATTTTTGCGGTAGACCCCATGCTTGGAGTACACCCCGCAAAACACCTTATTTTTGCTATAATCATGTCACCCGTAGGCGCGTACTATGCGGACGGTCTTGCTCCCGTAAAGATATATGTTGAGGAGAACTATGTCCGCGCGGTATCGGGCGGTACAGGCTTCACAAAGGCTGCGGCGAACTACGCAATATCCCTCAAGGCTCAGGACGAGGCGGAAAAGCAGGGTTACGCACAGGTGCTCTGGCTTGACGGAGTACACAAGAAGTACATCGACGAGGTAGGCGCAATGAACGTATTCTTTGTTGTTGACGGCGAGGTGATCACACCGAGTCTTGACAGAGGCTCTATACTCAGCGGTATCACGAGAATGTCCTGCATCGAGCTGCTTAGATCCATGGATTATAAGGTAACCGAGAGGGATATCGAAATAGACGAGCTTGTAAAGGCTTACGACGAGGGCAAATTCGACGAGGCTTTCGGCACTGGAACTGCCGCGGTAATTTCTCCCGTGGGCGAGCTTAAGTACGGCGATAAGGTAATGACCATAAACGGCGGCAAGATCGGCGCGGTCTCCCAGAAGCTTTATGATACCCTTACAGGGATCCAGTGGGGCAAGATAGAGGATACTCACAAGTGGACGGTTCCCGTGGGCGAGTGCTGTTGTAAATAAATTTACTGCAAATAAATTTACCGCAAATAAATTGCTGCTTGTAAATTTTTGATAAAATTTACAATATATAAAAAATCTTCCGCACAAATAAACTGTGCGGAAGATTTTTTATTATTCGTCGTCATGATCGGGTTCACGCAGATAATAACATTCCATTGTATTTGTCAACAAATTTAATCTTCATTTTTAGGTTCATGCTTATAAACTTCCTCTGGAATTTTTTCGTACCTTTTTTCATAATCGGCAACACGCTTTTTCATCATATATTCAAGCTCTTTATTCTTGTTTCTGCCGTAAAAATCCGCGACGTAACCGAATTTATCAAGCAGTTCATAACTTGTCCTAAGCGTAAATCTTGCTTTATCATCCTTCATAGTCAGTTACTCTCCCAAATTAATGTGACGCATTTTTGACATAATTAATTAAATTAATTATACACTTTATGGTATAATAATTACGTAAATGACGAATGTTTGACGCATAAAGTAAAAAAATTTAGGGAGAATTGCAAATGAAAAAGAAAATAATGTTAATATTTAAAATAGGGTTATCGTGTATCGTGGGATTTTTTGCCTTTTACGGTCTGCTTTGCTTTGTAAAAAATATAGCGGAAAGCGGCAAAACCGAGGAAAAGCCGTACATACATTACACAAGATACAATACGAATGATGAAACGGAAGGAGATTTTCTTGTAATATCGGGCAACGGAAAGGTGTCAAAGGAAGTAATTGACGGGTTTGAAAATGTGGCTGTAATTTTTGTCTGCGAAAGCATTTTGGGTATCGAGCCAAACGCATTTTGCGATGTCGAAGATTTGAAATTATTGATAATGGTGTATGCAATATATCCCGATGATATGGAGCTGCCAATGCAGACAGACCTGCTGTTTATTGAAGACAATGAATACATGAGCTATTTGAATTTATATATTTGATCTTTGCAAAATTGACAATTGCCCATTTTTATGCTATAGTATTATAGCAAACCAATAAATTAACTTGACTACATTAGGCAGCGAAGCTGCCGACACTAAAAAGTTCGCCAGCCTTTCAAGGCTGCAGGTTTCCAAAGGGCAGAGCCCTTTGGTCGCAAACCCATTTGCAGAATGGGTCACCGCAGGACGGCGAAATCTTTTTCGTCCAAGAGCTCCGCAAAGGGGTGAATTGAAAACAGTCCGTA
>CAMUJF010000036.1 GCA_947089135.1 uncultured Clostridia bacterium | reverse complement strand
GGAGAGCCGCTATGAAAATCGTACCCATTGGACTGAAAGCCGCTAATGAGTACGTGGCGGCTCACCACAGACATCACAAGCCCGTTAGAGGCTGCAAGTTTTGTGTATCGGTCGAGGACGATAATGGTGAATGTTGTGGTGTTGCTATCTGCGGCAGACCCGTTAGCCGCTATCTCGACAACGGCACGACGCTTGAGGTAAACAGGGTTTGCACCAACGGAGCAAGAAACGCTTGCTCAATGCTCTATGGGGCTTGTATCAGAGCCGCCAAAGCGTTAGGTTACAAGAAAGTGATAACCTACACGTTAGCTTCGGAAACAGGTTCAAGTCTGAAAGCAAGCAATTTCATTAGTGAGGGCGAAGCGGGCGGCACAATTTGGACGGGCGAACGGCGGCGGGATAACGGCGTACCCGCCGAGAAAAAAGTTCGCTGGGTCTACAATATAGGTTAAACTCCCGAACGGGATTTAACAGCGCGGCAAAGGTCGCTCCTTTCGGGTAGGGTTTACCTCTTGCCCTACCCCGCCGCGTTATATAATAAGTACAAGAGGTAGAAAGAGGATATTATTATGAAATCAATAGCGTTCTACAATAACAAAGGCGGCGTGGCAAAGACCACATCGGTAATCAATCTCGGCTATGAGTTGGCGCACACAAGCAGAGTCCTGATTATCGACACGGACGGACAGGCGAACTGTTCCCGCTTCTTTACGGACAAGCCGAAAACGGGATTGGATAAGGCTCTGACGAGCGTTGAGGTCACTCCCGAAAAGGCTCTGTGCAAAACAAACAGTATCAGCGCGCATAAGTATTTTGCAAACGCTTTTTTGTCAATGACAGCAGTTGATGTTTTTTCAAACATTTTAGTCAGTCCTTTCAAAAAATTCAGTAATAACTATTAACTGTGAGCTGTCAACTGACAAGCGGGTCTGTAACTCCGTTCGCCTCAAAGGCGGCAAGCCTGTCCCGACAAGTGCCGCAAGTACCGCAGGGTACGTCCCCGCCCTCATAGCAGCTCCACGTCAAGTCGTAGGGTACTCCAAGCTCCAGCCCCTTTTTTACCACCTGCGCCTTGTTCATACCCACAAATGGAGCTTCTATTTTGACCTGTCCGCCGCTGCCCTCCCAAACGGCTTTATTCATAGCCTCGTTGAACGCGGGGGAACAGTCGGGGTAGGCGTTCCCTGCGGAGTCGTCCGCATGAGCTCCATACAAAATAACACCGCAGTTCTTGGACAGCGCAACGCTTGCCGCCGCCGCAATAAAAAGACCGTTCCGAAAAGGCACATATGTGGAAACGGGAGTACCCTCCGTCTTTTCAAGCTGCTCGGCGTAGCTTTCGCGGGGTATCTCCTCGGCGGAATGTTCCAAAAGGGAACAGTCGCTGTACTTAAAAATAAGACTAAGGTCAAGCTTGATATGCTCCACGCCGTAGTAGTCCGCAACTGCGTTCGCCGCTTGAATTTCTTTGGTATGCTTCTGTCCGTAGGAAACGGAAAGAGCAACCACATTTTCCGCGCCGTATTTCTGTACCGCCAGCGCAAGGCAGGTGGAGCTGTCCACGCCGCCGCTGAATAAAACAAGAGCTTTCATAAAATTTTCTCCTTTAAAAATCAAAATCATCGGCTATAAAGTTTTTATAGTATCGTATAAAATCGTTTATCAAAATAGCTTTGTCGGGAAAATACTCATTTGCTTTTCCGCCGTTTTTCAAGCTTTCTATCCAGTCGCTGTCTATCATACAGCCTACGTCCATATTTATTCCATACTTGGCTTTTTCAAGCAGCGGAACATCACTTTCGTCTCCGATACAGAATAAATACCCGCAAAGTACACGAATATATTCGGAGCTTCCCGAATGGTAGTCCGCAATTTCAGCTTCAATTAAATTGCGAACTGCGGATTTTTCAATTTTGTCAAAATCAAATTTATATTTATTTATTATTTCTTCCGCGCGCTGTTCGTTGTTCATAAATTTCCTCCATATATTTATCCAATCACCGTTCAAAAACGGAACGTCCTAATCTTCCTCGGTAAGATATTTCATCATCTTTTCGGGATTTTCAATAAATCTCCGCGTTACCCGATAATGCTCCGTATCTCTATAGCCGACCCGCTCTATGCCGATTTCGGAAAGCTGTAAAACCTCCGCTCCGGGAAACGCAAGCAATATCGGAGAATGGGTCGCTATGATAAACTGGGAATCCTGCTTTACCAGCCTGTTCATTTCCGCGATAAGGGTCATCAGCCGCATTGGGGACAGCGCGGCTTCGGGTTCGTCCAGAATGTAGAGACCGCTGCCGTGAAAACGGTTTTGAACAAGGGCAAGAAAACTCTCTCCATGGGACTGTTTATGCAGGGATTTCCCGCCGTAGCCGCCGATAATTTTCGGACTTGCCGCAGGAAGCTTATCCAATTCATCAATATAAGTAGCCGTGTTGAAAAAGCTTTCCGCACGAAGAAAAAAGCCGTCCTTGGGGTATCTGCTTTTTGAAATTGCAATATGCTTCCACAGCTCGGAGTGAAAGCTTTCGCCGTCCCCCGATGTGGAAAAGCTGAAATTTTTCGTCCCGCCCTCGGGGTTGAAACCGCACGCGACCGCTATTGCTTCGATAAGAGTAGACTTTCCCGTACCGTTTTCTCCCACGAAAAAAGTCACGTCCGAATCAATGGCAAGAGAGCCTTTTTCCTCTAAGAACTTGACAGCGGGAAGTTCTGCCAGATAGGATTTTTTATCGACAGGTCTTTTCATGATTATTTCGCCAACATACCGTCTTGTCACTTTGTATTCACCTGCAAAAACAACCTATTCTGTAACGCCGTATCGGTATTGAACCGTCCCCTAAGAGTCACCGTTGAGGTTTTTGCGGAGGGCTTTTTTATCCCCCGCGCGGTCATGCAGCTGTGGTTTGCTTCAATGAAAACAGCCACGTCCTCCGAGCCGCTTGCAAGCGTTAGTATTTCAGCAATGTCCGCGCCAAGACGCTCCTGCAATTGGAGACGCTTTGCCGCCATATCGGCGATACGTGCTATTTTGGAAAGTCCCAAAACCCGTCCCTTGGGAATGTACGCCACAGTAACTTTCATGTCGTACATCAGCGCAAGGTGATGTTCGCAGTAGGAAAAAACCTCGATATCACGCACGATAACAATGTCGTTTTCGGTGTACCCCGTCTCAAAGGATTTGCTGAACATCTCCGCAATTTCGGCGTTGGTGTAGTTCATTCCCTCAAAGACCTCGCCGTACATTTTCGCCACGCGGGCAGGGGTCTCACGCAGTCCCTCACGGTCGGGGTCGTCGCCGAGAGCCTCCAAGATTCCACGGATATGTTCCTCTATTTTGGCGTAATTTATTTTATCCATTTTCAAACAAACCTCCAAAAACTATTGACTGTATATTGTCAACTGCCTACACTCCTCTTGCGTTCGGTTCCCAAATAAATTTGTGTAACTGCAATTGCAAATTGACACCGTTCAATTTATTTTGTATCATAAATTCCACAATTTCCGCGGGATCTATTTTGCCGAAAACGGGACTGATATAAACCGCGCATTTCTCCGCCAGACTGTACTCCCGAATTATTTCAAGAGCGCGTTCCAGATCGGCACGGCTGCCGCTCACAAATTTCAACGTGTCTTTCTCTTGCAGGTATTTGTAATTTTCCGTAAGCATACGGTTTTCCATACCGCTTGAAGGCAGCTTGTAGTCCAGCGTAAACGTTGGACGGTACTCGTCGTCTCGGTACTCAGAAATATCCACCGAACCGTTTGTCTCTATCTCCACGGAGAGAGAATTTTCCCCCAGCAGGTCGATAAGCTCGCGGACGTTCTCCTGCAAAAGCGGCTCGCCCCCTGTGAGGGTGACGTTTTTTATCCCGCTTGCAAGGACGTACTCCAGAATTTCCCGCGCCGTAAGGCTTTCGCAGGGACAGTCCTCACGGTTCGCCCATTTTGTGTCGCAGTAGGAGCAGTCCAGATTGCAGCCCTTGAAGCGTATGAAAACCGCCGTCTGACCCGCCCGTCTGCCCTCGCCGTTAATGCTGACAAATTTTTCCGCAACGTTGTATGTATGCATAAAAATCCTCCGTTTTTCAAATTGCAGGGGACGGGTTTCCCGTCCCGCCTAATCCACAAATGTGGCTGAATTATTGGGCGTTTCGTAAACCGTAACGCTGTTGACGTTATACCCCAATTGAGAAAGACGGTTATAAAAATACTCCGCAAAATTTTCCGCCGTGGGACGGAAATCAACCTCTATCAAACGAAAATTTTCCTCTTTCAGCGCAGCGACCGTAACGCTTTTCAGCGTGTCCTTTTCATAAATAAAAGCGTGGTCAAACTCGTCAGCAAGATTTTTCAAGTCACGCTTTATTTCCCCGAAGTCAACAACCATTCCGCGGCACTGTCCTTCAGCCATTAATTCTCTCTCGGCTATCTCTGCGGAAATTACCCATCTGTGTCCGTGAAGATTTGCGCATTTGCCCTTGTAGCCGCTTAAAAAATGCGCGCTGTCAAAGGCGGCTTCGGCTTTAAGAATGTACATAAAAACTCCTCCAAAACAAAAGGGCGCAGTCAGACTGCACCCTTGAAAGCATGATGTAGTCCAGGTTTTGATTTGTCATACCTTGGTAAGCATGACACGCAGGAAGGTACAAATGAACTGCGTTTATTAATTTTTATCAGAAAAGTCCCGAAATATTTCCGTCGTTATCACAGTCTATCTTCAACGCCGCGGGAGCCTTTGGAAGTCCCGGCATTACCATGATATCTCCTGTCAGAGGAACTACGAATCCCGCGCCTGCGGAAAGCTTTACGTCGCGTACCGTTATCACAAAGTTTTCGGGCTTGCCCAGCTTGGCAGGGTCGTCGGAAAGTGAATACTGCGTCTTTGCCACGCACACGGGAGTCTCGCCGAAGCCCAGTCCCTCTATTTCCTTGATAGCCTTTTCAGCCTGCGCCGTGAAGTTTACTCCGTCGGCGCGGTATATTTCTTTCGCAATTATGCCGATTTTTTCCTTAATTGGAAGCTTTTCGTCGTACAGCGGCTTGAAGTTTGTCTGACAGCCTTCGCATTTCTCAATAGTCGCGCAGACCTTTTCCGCAAGGTCTGTACCGCCCTCGCCGCCCTTGGCGAAAACCTCCGCAAGGGAAACTTCAACGCCCATTTCCGCGCAGAAATCCTTTATTACCTTTATTTCTGCTTCCGTATCGGTATAGAAACGGTTTATCGCTACAACTACGGGTACTCCGAACTTGTGAATATTCTCAATGTGTGTTTTAAGGTTTACGATACCCTTTTTAAGCGCCTCAACATTCTCGGTCGTAAGCTCCGCCTTGGGAACGCCTCCGTTGTACTTCAAGGCGCGTATCGTTGCCACCAGAACCGTACATGAGGGCTTCAGTCCCGCAAAGCGGCACTTGATGTCAAAGAATTTTTCCGCGCCCAGATCGGCTCCGAAGCCTGCTTCGGTAATGCAGTAGTCGCCCAGCTTAAGAGCAAGCTTTGTAGCTCTTACGGAGTTACAGCCGTGAGCGATATTGGCAAAAGGACCTCCGTGCATTATCGCGGGAGTATTTTCCAAAGTCTGAACAAGATTGGGCTTAAGAGCGTCTTTCAAAAGCGCGGTCATCGCTCCGTGTGCACCAAGATCGCGGGCATAGACGGGATTTCCGTCATAGGTATAGGCAACGAGGATACGTCCGAGACGTTCTTTCAGGTCGGTCAGGTCAGAGGCAAGGCACAGTATAGCCATTACCTCGGAGGCTACCGTGATCCTGAAACCGTCCTGACGGGGAACGCCGTTGACCTTTCCGCCAAGACCCACAATTACATTCCTGAGGGCGCGGTCGTTCATATCGAGGCAGCGGTCTATCATGATCCTGCGCTGGTCTATGCCGAGAGCGTTGCCCTGCTGCATATGGTTGTCAAGCAGCGCGCAAAGGAGATTGTTTGCCGCGGTGATAGCGTGCATATCGCCTGTAAAGTGGAGGTTGATGTCCTCCATGGGGACTACCTGCGCATAGCCGCCGCCTGCCGCTCCGCCCTTAATGCCAAAAACGGGACCGAGGGACGGTTCGCGGAGAGCCAGCACTGCATTTTTACCGATCTTAGCCATTGCTTCCGCAAGACCTACCGACATAGTGGTCTTGCCCTCGCCGGCAGGGGTCGGGTTAATGGCGGTAACGAGTATCAGCTTGCCGTCGGGATTTGAAGCGGTTTTGGTGTAAAGCTCCTCCGAAAGCTTGGCCTTATAGTGACCGTAAGGTTCGATGTCGTCCTCCGAAATGCCGAGATTTTCTGCTATCCTGCCTATTTTAAGCATTTTTGCCTGCTGAGCGATCTCAATATCAGTTAACATGAAATAATTCCCCCCGAAAAAGATAATAAATAAAGTTAATAAATACAGTATATCATATTCTGTCGGATTTGCCAATAGTTTTTATCAATTTATTTTTACGGACGCGCCTTTCTGCCAATCAGTCTGCCGCGCCGCAAATTATTATCTGAAATTTGTAAAAATCTGTTGACAAAATAAAAAAACAATGGTATACTGAAAATACAATAAAATATATGCCTTATCAAGAGCGGCTGAGGAACTGGTCCTGTGAAGCCCGGCAACCTAATTACAGAAATGTGAGAAAGGTGCTAAATCCTGCGGAATTTTCCGAGAGATGAGGAATTTTTAATGAAAATTTCGCAGCGCTCGGATAAGTCCCGGGCGCTGTTTTTAGGATCATGCGTTTTTGCCCCCGCTGCTCTTATCATGCATTTAATCTAATCAGGAAAGGTGATTTTTATGTCCAGAATGCTGTTTACCTCCGAGTCCGTTACAGAGGGACACCCCGACAAAATCTGCGACCAGATATCCGACGCGATACTTGACGCTATTCTTGAAAAAGACCCTATGGGACGTGTTGCCTGCGAGACTGCCGTTACTACGGGTATGGCTATGTGCATGGGAGAAATTTCCACAAACTGCTATGTTGACATTCCCAAGATAGTAAGACAGGTCATCATCGACATCGGTTACGACCGCGCAAAGTACGGCTTTGACGGTCATACCTGCGCCGTTATGCAGTCCATAGACGAGCAGTCCACCGATATCGCAATGGGCGTTGACGAGGCTCTCGAACATAAGGAAGGCGAGGGTTCCGACAAGTTTATGACGGGCGCGGGCGACCAGGGAATGATGTTCGGCTATGCCTGCAACGAAACTCCGGAGCTTATGCCTATGCCTATCGCTCTTGCTCACAAGCTTGCAAAGAAGCTTACCGAAGTGCGCAAAACCGGAGTGCTGCCCTATCTCCGTCCCGACGGAAAGACTCAGGTCACAGTTGAATATGAGGACGGAAAGCCAGTAAAGGTCGAGACTGTGGTTGTATCCTCACAGCACGCGGCGGAAGTCTCCCTCGAAAAGATACGCGAGGACATCATTGATAAGGTCATAAAGCCCACTATTCCCGCAGAGCTGCTTGCGGAGGATACAAAGTACTTTGTAAATCCCACGGGACGTTTCGTTATCGGCGGACCTCAGGGCGACAGCGGTCTTACGGGACGTAAGATCATCGTTGATACATACGGCGGATACGCCCGTCACGGCGGCGGAGCATTCAGCGGAAAAGACCCCACAAAGGTTGACCGCAGCGCGGCTTACGCGGCAAGATACGTTGCCAAAAACGTTGTTGCGGCGGGACTTGCGGATAAGTGCGAAATACAGCTTGCATACGCTATCGGCGTTGCAAAGCCTGTTTCAATTATGGTGGATACTTTCGGCACAGGCAAGGCTTCCGACGAAGCTATCGCGGCGGCTGTGGACAAGGTTTTCGACCTCCGACCCGCGGCTATAATCGAGGCTCTGGAGCTTCGCAAGCCTCAATACCGTAAGCTTGCCGCTTACGGGCATATGGGACGCGAGGAACTGGGAGTTGCGTGGGAGCGCACTGACCGCGCCGAAGCTCTGAAAAAAGCGGTACAGCAATAATAAACTATATACTTAAACGTAACGGGACTCTTGCCGTAAAGCGGCGGAGTCCCGTTTTGTTGTTATGTAGTTCTTATTCCATATAAAGCGGACAAAATGTTTTCCTGCAAGACGAGCTATGATACTAATCCCTCGTTGAATTATAGACAATCTCTCGGCACAAAACCGCATATATGTGATTTGACAAGCAAAACAATAAAAAGTGACAAGCAAAACACAAAAAACAACA
>CAMUJF010000035.1 GCA_947089135.1 uncultured Clostridia bacterium | reverse complement strand
CGGGAAACTCGGATAAGTCGAGATTAAGAAAGAGCTTATCATAAAACTGAGCCTTAGGTGCAGAAGTAAAGAATGTTATGTCCTGCAAAATTTCTTGACGGTAGATAACAGCCAATCCCTTTCGTGTGGTTTTTAGTTCAATTTAATTATACCAAAGCTGGTTGGCTGTTTCTATATTTTTTAGTGATTAATTTGTTTATTATGTCTTGCAAATCAGTTTGTTTATTGCGTTTGTGTGGTTTTGCTCAAGGCTAAATATGAATATTTTATGGAGTGGTATAATTACATTATTTTGTTAAAATATAGTGAATAAAATATAAAATATAAGATTTCTATTGACAATGCAATAGTATTGTGATATAATTAATAATGTTGTTCGGGGTGTGGCGCAGATTGGTAGCGCGCTACCTTGGGGTGGTAGAGGCCGTGGGTTCAAGTCCCGTCACTCCGACCAATGAACAAGCCTTTTAAACTGTGTAATTATGCAGTTTGAAAGGCTGTTTTTATAATTTTTTGCCTTGAACAATTTTAAAACGACTTGAATTATGTGTAACGGTTCGTTAACTATACTTTTCATCAAGGCAGAGCATTTTTACAATTCTGTCTGTTATATTATAATTATGAGAATTGAGGACTCTATTTCCTCATACATAGACGTTTAAGGAAAGGAAAGGTGATTAATATGACCTGGACTTAGACTGTGAAGAACCGCCCAGAGCGGGCAGCGGCATAATGCCTGCTCGAGACTAAAAAAGTGAGGTTATTCACATGAAAATGAAAACGTTTTCAAAAATCATGGCCATTGCGCTGACGGCCGTGATGACAACAAGCTTGACAGCATGCGAAGACGAAAATGTCCCCGCTTACGGTACAGGTATCGTGAGTGATACCGGTGTTAAGCACAACCTCTCCCCTACACCGCCGGTTGAAACTGAGCCTGAACCGGACCTGCGCGCGAATGCCATGATTCGCGCCGTTGATATCGGATATTCTGAAGAGTACGGCGAGTACATTTTTGTCCATGTGTTTATTACTAATAACACGGATGAAAAGAAGGAAGCGTGGAGGCTTGCAAGCGTCAGCATTGATACTGACTATGGCTTGCAATTATCAAAAATTCCACAAATTTACGATGATGAACATGAGGACCTTAACCTCATGATTAAACCTGGAAAGCAGGATTTTGTCATCTATAAGTTTAAACTTCCAGAGTGGCCTGCAGAACAGCTCTACGTGAAGGTCTCTGTATGGGATGATGCAATACAAGACAATGTCGTTGTCGATCATACAGAACTCTATCTGACAGAAGAATAATTTTACATGAAAATGTAAACGAATTACATGACAGCATAACGTCATGTGGGTGGGAAATCCTAAAAAAAAACATTACAGCCTTAAATCGTTTTGTTGAATGAAATAATTTTCATTAACTATATCTCTGTTCTTGATTTCTAATAATATTAGCTGAGCGTCCACGCTTAAATTGTAAAAATACTTGAAAAAAATGCTGTAATGTGCTATAATACTTATATTATGAAAAAATATTGCTTTTTAATTGTTTTCTGCGCGGCGGCAGTTTTTCTGTCAGACTGTCAGCGGGACAGGACAACCACTGTCATATATACCGACGTCCCCTCCCCTCTTACCCAAATGACCTACAGCGAATCTCTCCCGCCTGAAACCTACAGCGAATATATGGCGACCTATACTGCTGAAACAGAAAGTTCATCGGAAGGACGCTATTTTTCAATGATAGTCGGAAACGGAATATACGTCGATACTGCTGTGACTGCACCTCCAGCCGACCGCGGAGAAAGTATCGGTTCACTGAAACGTGATACGGCGGTTATTACAACTGCTGTAACTGTCACATCTGTACCCGATAAGAAAATAACCGACGAATCCGAAGAAATCATTACCTGTGTGCCTAATGGTTCTGAGACGGACGGTACTGACTCAATTTCCGAGTCTACAGTATCGGAAACGATTGAAACTACAACAGGGCATACCCTTGCGCGCCCAAAAGCGGATACCGGAATTTCAATAAAATCTACAAGGGTATCCGCAGATACGTCAATAACTGAATTCTCTGATACAGAATCCGTAACTGAAAGTGAAACATCAGAATAAACCAAAGGAGTCATTTGAAAAATGCCTATCAACATTCCAAACAATCTTCCGGCGTATACCGTACTTAACAATGAGAACATTTTTGTGATGACCGACACCGCCGCCGCTCACCAGGATATTCGTCCGCTTAGAATAGCCATTGTTAACCTAATGCCGAAAAAAATAGAAACTGAGACCCAAATACTGCGGCTGCTTTCCAATACTCCAATACAGGTTGATATCGAGCTTATCCAAATGGCAAGCCATGTAACAAAAAATACGCCGATCGAACATCTAACAAAGTTTTACAAAACCTTTGACGATGTAAGCGATGAGCGTTTCGACGGACTTATAATAACCGGTGCTCCCGTGGAACAGATGTCATTTGAAGAAGTTGATTACTGGAAAGAACTTTGCAGAATAATGGAGTGGTCAAAGACCAATGTCTGCTCCACACTTCACATCTGTTGGGGAGCTCAGGCAGGACTTTACTTCCACTACGGAATACCAAAATACGATCTTTCAAAAAAAATGTTCGGAGTATTTCCACATAAAGCGGAAGTCTCAAACAATCCGCTGCTTAGAGGATTTGATGAAAAGTTTAACATACCTCACTCTCGTCACACCGAGATCAGACGAATGGACGTGGAGCGCGTGAGAGAACTGAAAATACTTGCTTCCTCGTCAGAATCGGGAATAGCGATCATTTCCGACGAAACAGACAGACAGTTTTTTATTATGGGACATCTTGAATACGACCGTTTTACCCTTGCAAACGAGTACTTCCGTGATAAAGATAAAGGCTTGCCTATTGAGATTCCCAAGCATTATTTTCCATATGACGACCCGTCGGAACCTCCGCATTTCAACTGGAGATCCCACGCAAACCTGCTTTTTTCAAACTGGCTTAACTACTGCGTTTACCAGAAGACGCCCTACCGTCTTGAAGAACTTGAGCCGCTTGTTTATTGAGCGGCTCAAGTTTATTTTAATTATAGTAAAATATGTCTTGTCAGCATTCAACGCCAATCTTCCGCATAAAATCCTTAATGGTGTTAAGCTCCGGAAAAAACAGTACGTTAAACGACTTGTGACAATCTGTTATCTCAATGGAATTATTTACAAAGCACATTGACGTCGCATTGACTCCGCTTATAGAAAGAATTTCCGCCGACGGAGAAGTAACGTTTTCAGGTACGGAAATATCAACAGTCATTCCGGACATAAGCGCAAAACTGTTCGCATATGCCGCAGACACAATATTTACCGTCTCACGGACAGCCGACGTACTCATATCGTCCATATCTTCCTTTTTTTGTATTGAAACTCCGGGAAAAAAAGTTTCCGCGAGTCTGCTTATAAAAGCGTACGGAAACACAAAAAGAACCGAACCGAGCATATCGCCGCAAAGCTTTATAAGAAAAGCCTCCGAATCGGAACTGTGCATATCGGCTATCTTTCCCGCTAAAGCAGGAGCAAGAATCTTTACCTGCGGCGTAGATATATCAGTAGCCGAGGATATCATCTGTGACACGGCCGTAGCGGCGTTTCCTGCGCCGATGTTGCATATTTCCTGAAGCACAGATCTATGCATTTCTTCAAATTCATTAAAACTGTTCAGTGACATATATAACCGCTGCCTCCATAGTTATTTGTAATCTTTGCTGATTCCGCTATCGGCGTATGCGACCGGTTTGCGTCTCCGCCGTGGGAGGTATGATCTAAAGTTTGTTTTCGATTTTAAAGGAATTTACATATAACAACTGCTGTCCGCAGTATATCATCATATAGGCATACGATTGAAGAAAAACTAATTTAGGTACAATTGCATTACCGTTTATTTATTATATCAATATAAAAGTTTAAACAGTTTTTTCTTCTCGATCGCAAACTCACTCTCGGATATAACTCCATTGTCAAGCATTGATTTAAGCTTCTTAACCGCTGACTCAAAGTCTTCAAGGGAAATATTTTCCGCAGTCGGAACAACTGACGCATCAGCCTTTTCAATCGGCTTAACAGATTCTTCCTTAACTGTATCCTTATACTCCGTCTTTTCCGCATCCACAGCAGACTCGCTATTCCCGGACTTAGTCTTTTCGACAGAAACCTCCGCCTGCTTCGGTGCAAACTTTTTGGCGATCTCCTTGGTTGGATCAAGCTCCTCGATTTCTGCAGAAACTTTTTCCGCACGAACCTCCTCAAGCTCATATTCCTCAGCCGTTACGGGAATGGAAAGCTCCTCTATTTTATCGGGATTTTTTTGTATAGTCTCCACAGGCATGGCGTTGATTTCTTCTTCGTTAGGCTCCTCCGATATCTCGTCCATAAACGATGTTACAGACATATCGTCAGCTCTGATACCCAAAATATCGTCAAGTCCAAGAATATCCTCAACTGTAACTGAATCATTCTTGGGCGCGGTAACTGATTCCGGCTTTGAAGCTGGTGCGGAAACCGGTTTCGGTTCCGGAACAGGAACAACAGGTACTGACGCAGCAGGTTTTGCAGCAGATAATGATTTAGGCTCAGGAGCCGCCGCTACAGGCTTTATCATATCCCTGTAACCGCTTGTCAAGCTTTCAAATTCATCGTCCTGAACTCTGCGAATAGCCTCATGTTCTCTAAGCTTGCGTTCATTCTGAAACTCAGACTTGCTGTCAAACTCGGCTTTAGCGTCGCTGACTGCTTTTATAATAGCGTCGTTATCGTCAAATTTAGGCAAAATTATCCTGCGGCGATTCATGACTCCGTTGGAATCGTCGTCGCACTGAATGTAAATAGGAGCCATTTTATTGTTATTATTTATGTAAATCTTAGTAATTTCACCCAGTCCGCAGGTAAAGCGCGAATAAGTGGGATCATCTTCCTTAATGCCGGTCTGGTCGCAGATATATGCCGTACCGTAAATATGCTGAGCTGTAACGGTAATATTAATATCCTGCGGCTTTGACAGCATATTCTCCCTATAGACCGTTTCAAAATAGGCAAGCTTTTTCTCACTGTATATGGCTGCCTGACTTATAACGGCAGGGTTATTATTTTCTTCTTCCAGTTCTTTTCTCTTATCAAATGCATTTTTTGCATCAGATATCACTTTGATTATTTCTTCATTGTTTTTGAATCCTGCAAGAATTACCCTGCGGCGGTTCATTACTCCTGTGGAGTTATCAGCACACTGTACATATATGGGAGCAAGTCTGTTATTCTGATTGATATAGATTTTTGTTATCTCGTCAAATCCGCAGTTATAGCGTGAATAAAGAGGTTCGTCCTCCTTTGTGCCGATCTGGTCGCAGATATAGCCAAAGCCCGAAATGCCGCTCTCGGTAACAGAAACGCTTATATTTAAAGGCTTTGAAAGAACGTTTTCTTTATAAACCGTTTCATAATAAGCAAGTTTCTTCTCGGTTAAGCTACTCGCCTGATTATCCATTGACAAACACCACTTTCGTATAAGATTACAATGCAAACCCTTAGAACCAATCAATTAACAGAGCTATGACATTACAGTAATATTATAACATAAATTCTTAAAATAGTCAAACATTATTAACAGAACTGTACATAAAATTTTAACAACATTTTTTTAACGATATGCACAATCCTAAATCAGAAAGCGGACGAAAACAAATGCAAACGATATTCTCAGTAACACTGCTCAAGTATTCGTCCATCCTTAAATGTTATTTTATTCCTTCTATGGCTTTGACAGCATAATCAAGAAAATCTCCCGAAAAGTCCTCGATAAGACCCATATCGCACTGGTGAGTAATATCCGGAGAAATGGGGATACGACCGAGAAGAGGTATTCCCTTTTCACTGCACACCGCATCAATGTGGCTTTCGCCGTATATATATATTTTCTTTCCGCAGTCGGGACACTCCACATAGCTCATATTTTCTACAACGCCCACAATTGGAATATTCATCATATTCGCCATACTTACTGCCTTGTTAACGATCATTGCCACAAGATCCTGAGGCGAGGACACTATGACAGCGCCGTCTAGAGGAATAGACTGAAAAACCGTCAGCGGTACATCGCCTGTTCCCGGAGGCATATCAACAAACATATAGTCTATATCGCCCCATATAACGTCTGTCCAGAACTGCTTTACCACTCCCGCAATAATAGGACCGCGCCATATAACAGGGTCTCCCGGATTTTCAAGAAGCAGATTAACGGACATGATCTTTGTTCCGCAGCGGGAAACGGCGGGAAGTATACCCTCGTTTGTACCCTGCGCCCTCCCGCCGATGCCGAACATCTTCGGTATTGACGGACCTGTTATATCCGCGTCCATAACAGCAGTCTTGAAGCCCTTCCGCGCAAACAAAGTCGCCAGCATACCTGTAACAAGGGACTTTCCTACTCCTCCCTTTCCGCTTACCACTCCTATAACCTTTCCGACTTTGCTCTGTGAGTTAACTTGTTCAATTAGGCTCTGTGGTTCTGTTCTTTCTCCGCAGTTCTCACCGCATGAAGAACAGTCGTGTGTGCATTCGCTCATTTCATCATTTCCTTTCAGCGTAAAAACATAATAGCTGTAAAGAACATTATACACTAAATTTCCGAAAATGTCAACTCCCAATACATGATTTTCGTATTATTCAAAATACGAAAATATATAACCTGTGCGCCCGTAAACGTTTTGCGGCATCCCGTCCAAAAAGATAAAACATTTCATAGTTTTGATAATATTATACATCAATAGGCTGATTTTGTCCAGTTAAAACAAAAAAACAGTAGACATTTTTCCGCATATAATGTATAATGTAAATAATCTGCACTGCTGAACGAACAAAAGCGGAACAAAAAAGATCGGCGGGAGTATTTCCGCCGACCGTTTCATAAAACACCGTGAAAGGATATTATATTTATGGCTGTTAATTTTATAGGAGCCGCTGAAATAAACGGCGGACTTTCCGCCGATACTGCGGGATATATCAAAAAATGCGAGAACATCTACAATCAGCACCTTGCAGAGGCTGCCGAGAAGATATATCTTGACTCTAAAGACCGTCCACTTGTGCTGCTTTCCGGGCCCTCAGGTTCGGGAAAGACCACAAGTGCGCTGCGTATCGGAAAACGGCTCCGCGAAAAAGGAAAATCCGTTCATATAATTTCTATGGACAACTACTTTCTCCCCGCTGATGCACCGTCCATAGGAGAGATACCCCTCGATGAAAACGGAGAGATTGACCTTGAATCGCCGCTCAGAATGGATATACCCCTCTTTTCGGAGCACCTCGAAAAGCTTTTCCGATGTGAACCGATATCAATTCCAAAATTCAGTTTCAGAACGCAGAGCCGAGTTTTCGGCGAGCCTATGCGCAGACAAAAGGACGAGATCATCATAATCGAGGGTATCCACGCTCTTAATCCTCAGGTCACAGGGGATACAGACGACTTCACGACCTGCCTGTATGTCAGCGTACGCACAAGGATAGTTTCCGACAACGACACGGTGCTCCACCCGCGGACGGTAAGACTCATGCGCAGACTGTGCCGCGACAAGCTTTTCCGCGGACGAAGCGCGGAAGACGTTTTTGCTATGCTCCCCGGAGTGACGCGCGGAGAGGATCTTTACATAATGCCGCATAAGGACAGAGCCGATTTTGACATAGATACTTTTCTTGCATATGAACCGTCTGTCTACAGGGCAATGCTCCTTCCTGAGCTTGAAAACGCCGCCGGAACCGGCTGCTTCGGCGAAGACGGGGAAGCGCTGCTCCGAACTATGCGCAGGCTTATCCCTGCCGATGAAAGCTGCGTTCCCTCCGACTCAATAGTAAGAGAATTTATCGGCGGAAGCAGCTTCAGCTATTAAGCGGATTTGTTTTTCTCCTCTTTCTCCGCCTGCTTTTTTTCGCACTCCGCCGCGCTTAGCATTGCGTGATAATTGTACAGACGTGCAAGCTTGTTCCAGGTTTTGTAATCAACGTTGCCTGTGCATTTCTCGCCTGTAACAGTCTGCATATTCTTTATCGCGTCCGCGGTTTTTTTCCCATAGACTCCGTTCACATCTATAGAATCCACATTTGCGTAAAACTCTGCTATAGTGTTGAGCATTGCCTGCAAAATAAAAACTGTATTGCTCTCGGTACCCTCGTTTATGGAATATGAACAGTCAGGGAAAGGTATTATTGCCGCGCTTTCGGTAAAGTACTCCTCCGCCGCAAGGTACGCCTCAAAAAGCAGATCCCATGTTGCACGGTCTACCGTTCCGGTTACGGGAAGCCCGTATTCTTTCTGAAACGCTTTTACCGCTTCCGCAGTTGCGTCATCATATACCACTGTAGGGATTATAAGAGGAATATTTCCGTTGATTTGTGAAATTGTCCTGAGGTATTTTTGTATTTCAGAAATATGTTCCTTTTTTTCTTCATCTGTATAAGCCATTTTATACGCCCGCTTTCTATTCTATAATGTATCCGGGATACTGTCCCGGCTGCTTTACATATCCGAACCGTAAATCGGAATAAACGTCCGATATCGCATCCCACACGCCGGGTCCCACCGATCCGGTCTGAGGAAGTCCGAACTGCCTCTGGAACTCTGTAACGGCGTTCCTTGTGATAGGTCCGAAATATCCCGTCGCACTTACGTCAGGTATGTTCGGATACGTCTTATGGATATAGGAAAGATACTCCTGAAGCACTCTGACATACGGACTTGTCATTCCCTCGGTAAGAACCGTTCCGGGGAAAAGAACTGCGTTTTCACCCTCGGTGTTTATAGGTACGTTGTCAACGATACCCGCATAAGCTCGGTACAAATCATCCCAAGTACGTTCGTCCACTGTTCCTGTTTGGGGAAGCCCGAATACCTGCTGGAAAGACCGCACTGAATTTGCTGTCTGTTCGTCGAAAACGCCGGTGCTTTGTACCGGAAGCACGTTCTTATAGTACGCTCCTATGACTTCAAGATAGTACTGGATATACTGTACCGGAAGTCCTGTCGCGCCGATATCCACAGGTACAGGGAACTGCTCTGGAAGCTCCTGCAATGACAAACCCTCGGAATTGAGCTGGGACAGCTTCTTAACGCTGGTGTAGATATAATTTATTTTATACCACGTTGCTTTGTCCACAACTCCCGTCTGAGGAAGATTGAATATCCGCTGGAATTCCCGCACCGCGTCCGCGGTCTTGTCATCAAAGGTAACGTCCACAGGATATATTTTCGGTATGGCGGGATAGTTGGTGGATATTCTGTTAAGTTGTATTTCTATTCGATTCACGTCCGTACCGCCGGAACCGATAGTAAGCGGAGTACCCGGATAAGTGGGAATATTCGGTCTTATATCAGCGTCGGTCACAATATTTATATCATCTCCGTAATAATATGTAAGTATTTCATAAGGCGTCATTCCCTGATTTGCAAGGTCAACGCTTCCCCACTGGTAGAGTCCGTCGCAGACGACTTCAATACCGTCGCAGTATGTAGCAAAAAGCGGCTCAACGCTTCCCTGACGGACAAGATACTCATTAAAAATATCATCTACAATACGGCTTATCGGTTCAAAGATATCGCGGTTCTCAACAAAGGAATGGTCGTACTGAATGGAATTTGTAATGTCAAAATCATAGCCCTGTGAGCGGTACCACTCGGTATAAATACGGTTAAGGGTATAGGAAATAATTGCATAAATATTCGCTCTCAGCGCATTTTCAGGCCATGTAGGATAAAGTTCGCTTGAGGCGACGTTTTTTATATAGTCCGGAAAACTAACGGTTACGTTTGGAGCATTCCGATCGTTAGGACGCCCCAGATGCACCGTTACTGTGTCCGGAATAAACGGAACAGATTCAGGCATATGCACAGCCTCCTTTCATCAGCGTCGTTCATTTGGGGTCTCCGCACCGTTAAGCTCAGATTCGGCAAGCGGAATGATCGAAACAGGCTGAATGGACTTGATAGTATCGAAAATAGGTACGGTAAGCTGCGGAATACTGTAAAAGCCTTTTTTGTAAATGCTTATATTGTATTCGCTGTACGGCTTCTCAAGCGGGTCGGGAGATTCCGAAAGCGACTGCGGCGGCGCTGACAGCGGGACTATAGAAGTCGTTCCGTTTTCATCAGTTATTACCATTCCTATAAGTGAATCAACTCCGTCGACCCTTTCAGAGATAATAACAGTCGCATCGCGTACAGGAATAGCCCCGGAAGCCGTGGTCACTTCGATCTGCAAATAACCCTGTCCGCTCATATCCGGAGGATTTTCATTGGAAAATTCGTCATCAGAATCAACAGCAGAAAAATCCGTGTTCTCATTAGGATAACTTTCGTTTAACTGCATATCTCCCGAACTGCCGTCCATATCTGCATCATTGGGAGAAGCCGCGCTATAATTGCCTTGATTATGCTCTTCACGTAACGCTGAACGTGATTCGCGGGCTGCCGACGAAGGCGGCGGAGTCCGAACCGTTTCCGCAGGGTCTTCATTCCTAAGTATTTCATCAGCCGTCGGAAACTTTGATGACAAGGAATTATGCGGAACTTCCTTTTTAACTCCCGCATCGGGGTATTCGGCAGGAATTTCGGGCATTGGAGGATTGGAAAGATCGCGGTGATTTACCGCGCGGTAATTTACCGCAGGGAGACGGGCGGGGCGTTTACGTTCCGTATAAACGGGATCGGAAGAGCTTACGGCAGGTACGGAAGCCGTTTGTTCTGACTTTACAAACGTTGGATCTGAAATATGTCTTGCATCTGCCTGAACTGATTGAGCCGCCGGAACCGTTTGAATACTTTGTGCAGGCTGAACATTCTGTACTGATTTAGACTGAACGTTTTGCCTCTGCGGGGAAGCCGGAGAGGCAGGTTTGGTTTTTCTGCTGTATAGCCTCATCATTTCTTCTTTGTACTTTTTTGCCATATCGTCAAGATTATTTTTATCCTGCATCATTTATCCCTCCATATAGGTTTTTATATATAGATATTCCGCAGAAATAAAAATATGCCATATACCAATGCTCATATACGGTAAAGAAGCAAGCAACCGAAAACAAGAGATAGACCGCCAG
>CAMUJF010000034.1 GCA_947089135.1 uncultured Clostridia bacterium | reverse complement strand
CCTGCGATAGAGGGCGTTCCCCTAATCGTCACTTTAATTTTATGGATTGCTATAAAATAGTACAATCTGACGGACAAAGCTCCGTCCGATTTTTTAGCGGGACAGAATGTCCCGCAGTCTTTGCAGCGGCATGGACATATTCGGACGCTGAAAAATATCAATTTTTTTGAAAAAAGCTATTGACAAGCTTCAAAAAGAATGCTATAATGATTAAGTTGAAATTCGGAGAAGTCGCCTAGCCCGGTTTATGGCGCACGACTGGAACTCGTGTATGGGTTGATAGCTCATCGAGGGTTCGAATCCCTCCTTCTCCGCCAGGCAGGGAACGCCCTGCAGCGAGAAAAGCTCTTGTAAGAAATACAGGAGCTTTTTCTTTTGCCGTTTTCCGAAAAAATTTTTTTCTTATATCTGTAGGGGACAGGTTGCCTGCCCCCTATAAAAGCGTTATTCTATAGGATCGCTATAGCAAACGCCGCAGGCTGTTCGTCTGCGGCGTTTAATCTTTATAGTAGAATAGCTTACGGTTATGACCATGCAAAAATTAAAATTTATTTTTTAGCGCGGAGCGCGTTTGCCACAGCAATAAGACATACGCCCACGTCGGCGAAAACAGCAGCCCACATTGTTGTAAGTCCAAAAGCGGAAAGTATCAGCACCGCCGCTTTTACCGCCAAGGAAAAAGCTATGTTCTGCACAGCTATTCCCTTTGTCTTTTTGGATATCCTTACTGCTTCAATGATCTTGGAAGGTTCGTCGGTCATTATTACCGCGTCCGCAGCCTCTATCGCTGCATCCGAGCCTATCCCGCCCATTGCGACTCCCGCGTCCGCACGCATGAGCACTGGTGCGTCGTTTATTCCGTCGCCGATAAAAATTGTTTTGTTTTTCTTCTTTTTGCGGGAATTCTTTTCGATGATCTCCTCAACGGCTTTTACCTTTCCGTCGGGAAGCAGCTCCGCATGCCATTCGTCAAGACCGAGCTTTTTCGCTGTAACGTCCGCCGCAGCCTGCCTGTCTCCGGTAAGCATGACGGTTCTTATTCCCGCCTTTTTCAGCCCGGACACGGTCTTTGCTGCGTCCTCCTTTATCTTGTCGGAAATAACGATCGCGCCCGCGTAAGAACCGTTTTCCACAATGAAAATAACAGTGCCCGCAGAGTCAACGGCAGGGACGTTCTCTATCCCGTTTTCCTCCATAAGCTTTTTGTTTCCTGCAAGAACGGTCTGTTCTCCGCGCACGGCTTTAACGCCACGTCCTGCTATCTCTGTTATTTCCGCCTTAGCGGGAACACCGTCAAACCGTCTCATTACCGCCAACGCCGCAGGGTGGTTTGACGCCTGTTCGGCAATTGCCGCAAGCTCTAAAAGACTGCTTTCCGAGCGGTCTTTCGGAATTATTTCGGTAATGTCAAAAGTGCCGTCGGTAAGCGTTCCCGTCTTGTCGAAAACTACAGTGCCGCAGTCCGCAAGCTGCTCCATTGTAACGCCGCCCTTGATGAGTATGCCCTTTGCGGACGCTCCTCCGATACCGCCGAAAAAGCTGAGGGGTACCGAGATAACCAGCGCACAGGGACAGGATACTACCAAAAACGAAAGGGCGCCGTAGATGTACCGCTGATCGTAGCCTTTAAGTACCGTCGGAACTATGGCGAGCAGCAGCGCGGCAATGACCACGCAGGGGGTGTACCACCTTGCAAAGCGGGTAATGAACTGCTCCGTTCTGGCCTTTTTTGCGGAGGCGTTTTCAACCAGTTCAAGTATCTTTGTTACCGTAGATTCGCCGAAAGGCTTCGTGACCCTGACCTCGATAAGTCCGCTGAGATTAACGCAGCCGCTCATTACCTCGTCTCCCTCGGCAAGCTGCGCGGGAACGCTTTCTCCCGTAAGAGCGGATGTGTCGGCAGTTGTGCGGCCCGAAACGATAATACCGTCAAGAGGAATTTTTTCTCCCGCCTTTACAACTATTATATCGCCCGTTTCAACTGTTTCGGGAGGCACCTGTTCAACGCTGTCTCCCCGCTTTACGGAGGCAATGTCGGGACGTATATCCATAAGCGACGAAACGCTTTTTCTCGACCGTCTTACAGCGCAGTCCTGCAAAGTCTCTCCCAATTGATAGAGTATCATTACCGCCACGCCCTCTGGGTACTCGCCGATAAAGAACGCTCCCAGAGAAGCAACAGCCATTAAAAAACATTCGTCGAACGGTCTGCCGCGGAGTATATTCTTTCCTGCGGTGATAAGCACATCAAGACCAATTATAAAGTACGCCGCAAGGAAGATCCACAGCGCGCGGCTGCTGTCGCGGAAGATCAGTCCCGCAATAAAAACCGCCGCCGATACCGCAATGCGCACAGCCATTATCTTAACGTCGGAGCCGTCGTCGTCTTCGGCGGCAGGAGCGGCGGACGGATTTTCAAGGAGCATTACCTCAACGTCCGGCTCCATTGAAGCGGTTATCCTGCGCACTTCCCTGAGCACCGCCTCGCCGCTTTCGTCGGCGGCGGTAAGGGATAACTTTTTCGCCATAAAGTTCATGTCCGCCTTTTTTACAAAAGGTATCTTTTCGGACTCCGCCCGTATTTTTTCCGCGCAGTTGGGACAGTCCAGATTTTTCATATATAAAACCATTTCCATTATGATCCACCCTTTTCGAAAGTTGTTTAAAATTTGTATTTTTATTTTTGTACCTTTATTACACCGAATGCGACAGGTATCAGTCCGTTTATTTTTGTGACCTTTACCTTTCCGCAGCCGCAGCCTTTCAGCATTTTTTCATAGCTTTCCACTGTGTAGGACGAAAACGCCCTGTACCCCAAAAGCGTATAAAGCATTATAAGCGGACTGCTGTTTTTTGCCATAAAGGTGGGTACTATCACTCTGCCGCCGTTTTTTGTCACGCGGCACAGTTCACGGACGGCTTTTTCCGGCTCTTCAAGCAGATGCAGGACGTTCCCCGCAATTGAAACGTCATACGTATCGTTCTCGTCGGGAAGATCAAATATGTCACGTTCGCCGAATGAGATGTTTTTGATACCCTTTTTCGCGAACTTTTTTCTTGCCCTTTCAAGCATGGGCAGCGACATATCGGTGCACAGAACACTTTCCGCCTTTACCGCGGCGGCTATGGAAAGCTCTCCCGTTCCCGCGGCGCAATCAAGAACTTTTGCTCCTTGGGGGACAACGGCTGTTATCCCTTTCAGCATATCCCTGTATGCTTTGGGATTAAGGCTTTCGGCAATGTCGTAAAGTCCCGCGATCTTATCCCAGAACGTCATTTTATCCGCCCCTATTCCATGATATGCTCGAACGCCTGATTGAAGATTGTTTGTATGTGTCCGTCCGCAAGAGAGTAAAACACCGTCTTGCCCTCGCGGCGGTACTTTACCAGACGCGCCTGTTTAAGCACCCTCAGCTGGTGGGATATTGCGGACTGAGTCATATTCAGAACTCCCGCAATATCGCATACGCACATCTCGCTTTCAAAAAGTACACAGATGATGCGCACTCTTGTGGAGTCCCCGAACACCTTGAAAAGCTCCGCAACATCGTAAAGAAGCTCCTCGTCGGGAAGCTTTTCCGCTACCGCCTTTACAATGTCCGGATTGGAAGCTTCGGTTTCTTCAGGAGCGTTATGACCTTGTACCGCAGATTCGGCGGTTTCGCCGCATTCGCAGCCGCAGGTACATGGTACGGCAATATTTTTGTTTTCTTCCATTTGGTACCACCCTCCGTAAGTATTATATGAATCATTGTTCATATGTATTATAAAACATTTGAACATATACTTATACAGACAAACGGTAAATAAAATATGTACGCTTTGTAAATTGCTGCAAAACATCAAAATAAACAAGCATGTAGCAAAATATTAACCGAATAGAAATAACTTTGTGCTAAACTGTAAAAAGCATACATCAGAGCGGAGGTGAGCCTAACAATGAAAAAGAAAAAGGAAAAAAACGCCAAAACCGAAGAGGATAAAAAGCTTCGCGGTCAGGAGACAGGGGAAGACCGTCTTAACTGGCGGTACCAGGACAAGCAGTACAACGAAAGCTTTAAAAAATGGCGGAAACAAAAGCAGAATTCCGTAGGATTCTATTTCGTGGAAAAGCCGGACAGACTCACCTATCAGGACGGCGTGGGCTTTATCAACGATTACCCGGAAGTCCATGAGGCAAATGCATTCCGCAGGGTGCTCAATATACTCGGACTGATACTTCTTTACCGCGCTATAGTTGATATCCTTTTCATATATTTTTTCCCTCCGATAATGGAAAAAATGGGAATGAACATTTACTACAGCTTTTTTACGGGAGAACGCTACGGCAGCAAAACCCTCATCACCTTTCTGGACATCTTTCAGCAGATACTTGACAGAGTAGTGCCGACCGCTTTGCTTATAAGGCACCTTGAAATACCCGCTTCGGTAATGCTCCCCACTAAGGTTACCAATAAGCCGATGTTCGGATTTTCGTTTTTCGCGGCTCTGTTCACAGCGGGGGTGTGCTCCGTTATGGCATACTTTTACAACGGTATACTCGGTGTTTTCAAGATAGACGCAATGCCGTCGTATACCGTCAGCGCCGACTCGGACGGTATCGCCTATACTATTATAGTATCCATTTTGGCAGTACCGATAATAAGCGAGCTTTGCACTCACGGCGTAATACTCCAGCTTGTGAGGCAGTTCGGGGACGGCACGGCTATTTTTGTGACAAGTCTTATAATTGCCGCGTCTTCCTACGACATAGTAAGCTTTCCATTTGTGGCGGCGGCTTCCTTTGTGACGGGTTACTTCGTTATCCGCACAGGCTCGGTAATAACCGGTATTATAATGCGCAGCATAACAAGAGCTTACGTATGCGTTCTTTGCTACATAAGCTTTTATGCGGATCCCGCATACAGCGCAGTTCTTATGCGTGCGTTTGTATTTGTGACTATAATGATCGGACTTATCGCTTCGGTGTGGTTCCTCTACAACAAAAGCGATAGCTTTTCCATGAAGATAAAGCCCGGTTATATGTCCTTCGGCAGAAAAATACTCGAAGCGGCTACCTGCATACCTGTGGTGATATGGTTTGCGCTGACTTTCCTTGTTACAGCGCTGAACATTAAATTTACACATTAAGGCGGTGACACGGCTTGAACAGCGACGAATACTATATGGGCATTGCAGTCGGACTTGCCGAAGAAGCCATGCTGCGTGGGGAGGTTCCAGTGGGGGCGGTTGTGGTGCGGCAGGACGGATTTATAGCCGGCAGGGGAAGCAACCGCCGTCAGCAAGGCAGAAACGCTCTCGCTCATGCCGAAATAATAGCGATAGACGAAGCGTGCAGGACGCTCGGCGGCTGGAGGCTTACGGAATGTAATTTGTATGTTACCCTTGAGCCATGTCTTATGTGCAGCGGAGCAATACTGAACAGCCAAATAAAACGCGTGGTTTTCGGTATGAGCGACGACGGGTCGGCAGGCTCTTTTACAAGTCTCAAAAGCGATAAGCTTCTAAGCCGCACCGAGGTTTCGGCAGGCGTTATGGAACGCGAATGCAGGGAGCTTTTCGAGGAATTTTTTAAAAAGCTGAGGAGTGAACGAAAAATGTGCAGACTGAATTTTACCGAAGTGATCACCGACGCACAGACGGAGGTCACGGCGGCTCTTGCGGACGAAATATGGCACGAATTTTTTCCTGCTATACTGAGCGCGGAGCAGATAGACTACATGGTAGGCAAATTCCAGTCCGTCAAAGCAATGAAAGAACAGATCGGGTCTGAGGGATATAAGTATTTTCTCTTGTTCAGAGGCAGGGAACGGGTCGGCTATATTGCTGCGCGTCCCGACAGCGACGGACGGCTGTTCCTGTCAAAGCTGTATATTAAAAAAGAACACCGCGGAAAAGGATACGCAACCGAGGTGTTTGAATTTTTGAAAAGATATTGCCGCGAAAACGGATTGTGCTCGGTGTGGCTGACGGTCAATAAGAACAACAGCGGCGCGGTTTCCGTGTACGAAAAGCGCGGATTCAAAAAAATCGGAGAGGGCGTGACAGACATCGGAAACGGTTTTGTAATGGACGATTTTTACTTTCAGCTTGATGTTGATCCTCAGTAAGGAAAGGACTGTATATGTTGAAAAAAACATTAAAAGCCGCCGGTCGGGCGGCTGTTTTTCGGCGGCTGTTCAGGCTGCGCTCTGCGGGAATGCTGGGAACGCTTTTGGTTTTGTCTGCGGCGGCAGCTGAGCTCTTTACAAAGCGCGCCCGTATGCGCAGCGGAAAGCTCCGCGGGGACGTGTATGTTATAGGAAAAAAATCAAACCCTAAAGCAGTGTGCGTAACCAATATATCCCCTGTAAAATCTGCCATAAATGCTATAAAAAGGCATTTTAATGGCTGATCTTTCCAAAAAAATAATATAAAAAGCCCTTAAGTGCCGTTTACAAAAATTTAATATCCATCTATCGTGTAAACTCACCAACAAAGCAAAATATATGTCATAATATAATTATTAGATTATGTGCAATTGTATTTTCTTGATTTTAGGAGGATTCAAATGAATCTTAGAATTCGTGATTTGCGCGAGGACAACGACCTGTATCAGCGGCACATTGCCGAGTATCTCGGCTGTAAGCAGCAAACCTATTCGAGATATGAAACCGGCGAGCTTGAACCGTCTCTGCCTGTTATGGCGAAGCTTGCGGCTTTTTATAAAACAAGCGTTGATTTCCTTATGGGGCTTACCGACGTGAGGGAACCCTATATCCCTGCCGAGCCTGACAGATATCTTGAAAACGACTGACAAACGGCTTCGGGCAGCTCTCCGTTAAGAGTCTCTGCGGTCATACGCTTTCTTTTGAACTTAACAGGACGTTATTATCTTTTTGTCTGTACTTTTAACGGAGGATCTATATGACTAAAAACGAGTATCTGGAGTTCTGCGGTACTATTGCCGCAGCGGTTTCGGACACGCCATTTGAAAACGACGCTGAAAGCGTCGTTATTCGCCACCGTGACACGCGCAAATGGTTTGCGTTGGTTATGGAACTGAACGGAAAAACCATTGTGAATCTGAAATGCGAACCCGCCGAAGCGGATTTTCTCAGAAGCGCGTACGAGGGAGTAGTCCCCGCGTATCATATGAATAAGGTACACTGGAACACCGTTTTTCTCGATTCCGACGTTCCGGAGGACGAAATAGTACGCATGACAATGAACAGCTTTAAACTGACTGTGAAAAAGCCGGTACGCCATAAGTCCGGTTCTCCGCCGGACTGAATCCGTGACAATCCCCGTCTTGTAAAAATTATCCTTGCAAAATCCGACCGTATATGATATAATAATTATAATATCAATCAAAACGAAGGTTGTCAGCTTACTATGGAAATAAATTTTCATATTCCCGATTTTACGAATCACCTTTATCTTAATACTATTCTGATAAATTCTATTTCAAAAAATTCCGAATATTTTCACGACGGTCTGAAGATCGCTTCGATTTTCGGTAACTTCGGCGGCAGCGTCTGGAACGGCGGACGCTTTCTCGGCGGAAATACCGACATGGATTTTGTAAAGAACGTTACCGAAGCTATCAATAGTAAAAATATCCCGCTAAGGTTTACGCACACAAATCCCATGCTTGAAAAGAAGCATCTCGGCGACCCGTTTTGCAATCAGGTCATGCGTATGTGCAACAACGGCTTCAACGAGGCTATAGTTATGTCTCCGATACTTGAGGAGTATATAAGGGAAAATTATCCCGATTATCCGATCACCTCGTCTACCTGCAAACAGATAGAAAATATTGACGGGGTCAAGGAAGAACTGAAAAAAGATTATAAGTATGTGGTGCTGGACTACAACTTCAACAATCAGTTCGATCAGCTGGAACAGATCGATGAAAAGGATCGCGGAAGATGCGAGGTGCTGGTAAACGCCTGCTGTACTCCAAAGTGCAAACGCAGAGGCGAGCATTACCGCTCTATCGGTCTGGATCAGATAGCGGAGTGGGAGCACAAAAAGGATATGCTTTCCCAAAAGCAGTTTAAAGCGAAAGGCTTTACTTGTGAATTTATGAACAACGGTCCTTACGCCATAACAGACTATGTGACGTATATTTCCCCGCAGGCTATTTTTGATAAATATTTGCCTATGGGATTCAACAACTTTAAAATTGAGGGCAGAACGATTCCGGACATTTGTCTGCTTGAATACTACATTGTTTACATGGTCAAGCCCGAATACCAGAACAAGATACGTCTTGATATGCTTTCGGCGCTTACAAGCAAGCACAAGTATTTTGTGTAATACTGATCACTCCTTAGAATTATGAACAAGAAATCGCCGCAAAAGCTTCAATATATGGATTTTGCGGCGGGAGATTGTGCATAATTCAATGAGGAATCAGGATAACAAATAAAAACGGTATGGAAAGAACATGGTCTCTCCGTACCGTTTTTTATTGTATTATATTATGCGGATCAGTTTCCGGTGGCTATGTAGGGACGTACAGCTCCCGCAAGAGAAGCTACGGGCATTGTCTGGAGCCATATGTGTCCCGGCCCGTTTACGCGGGTATTGAAAAATCCCTCGCCGCCGAACAGGGCGTTTCCGACTCCTTTTACTGTTTCAATATCAATAGAGCAAGTTGCGTCCATTGCGGCAAGATAGCCGGTATCCACAAGAATTGATTCGTTTGCGCCAAGGTCGTATTCGACAACGCTTCCGTCAATTTCAAGGAAAGCTATGCCCTGACCGCTCAGCTTCTGCATGATAAAGCCCTCGCCTCCGAAGAAGCCTGAGCCTATCTTTTTCTGGAAGAAAATACTTAGCTCGACCGACGGGCTTGAAGCAAGGTAAGCGGATTTCTGAGCGACTATCGTTTTTGACGGCGATATCTCCATGGGGAGGATATTTCCCGGAACGGAAGAGGAGAACGCTATCTCGCCTATTCCGCCCACAGCCGTGTACTTGTTCTGGAAAATAGATTCGCCCGAAATAGCTCTTGAAAACATTTTGCCTATACCGCCGCCTGCGTTTGTGGACATCTGCATATTGGGCGACATCCATGCCATTCCGCCCCGCTGACAGCAAACTGTCTCGTTGGGTTCGAGCCTGCAAATTACGACGGGAAACGGTGTGCCTTTGATCTCATACTGCATATGAATTTACCCCTTTACAAAAATATACAATATAATTATACCGTATGGGGCTGACAAAGTCAAGATTTTTTCAAGCCGTCAATAAGAAAAAACCGCCCCTATTGGAGCGGTTTTTATTGATCGTATGAGCAGGAAATTTGCTATAGCTGAACTTACTGGAGGAGCGAGAGAACGCCCTGAGGCAGCTGATTTGCCTGAGCAAGCATAGACTGAGAAGCCTGTGCAAGGATCTGCTGCTTTGTGAAGTTCATCATTTCCTGAGGCATGTTTGTATCACGGATCTGAGACTCAGCAGAAGTGAGGTTCTCAACGGATACGTTCAGGTTGTCGATCTTGTGTTCCAGACGGTTCTGGATAGCACCGAATGTACCACGAACGAGAGATACCTTGTTAAGAGCCTGATCAATCTTGTCGACAGCAAAGTTAGCGGATTCCTGAGTATTCAGGTTCAGCTTATCAGTGCCGAGACCCTTAGCTGTGCAGTTCAGGTCAGCTTCAAGATCGCCGATAGCTGTGGAAGCGTACTTGAATGTGAAGTTAACAGCGTCCTTAGTTCTCGCACCTGTCTGGAGAGTAATGCTGCTCTTATAAGTCATCTGAGCCTCGGAATTTGAGAACGCATTAGACTTAGAAACAGAGTAGTCGTCAGCAGGACCTACAACAGTAGCCTTAGGCTCGGAAGCAGGCTCATAAACAGCAGTATCTACTGCCATTTCAAACGAATACTTGGAAGTAGCAGTTGTACCCATACCTGTACCTGTAAGAGTATTGTCAAGTGTGATCTCAAAGAGTTCAACACCGGCGTTGTCAGCAATTGTTAGCTTACCAGCATCAAGAGTAACAGAATACTTAGTTCCATCTTCAGCATTAAAGCCTATTGAAGTATCACCTTCTGAAAATGTCTTTTCACTACCGTCAGCCAAAGTGATCTTAACACCGCTAACCGCACCGGCAGTTGCAGAAGTATTCGTATATGTTACGTCAAACTTTGCACCGTTAAAGTTGTTAAACGCCTTAGCAGCTTCCTCAGTCATAGGCTTATCAGCAGCAGCCTGATTGGTTGACTCATACTGACCTGCAACGCCGAGCGCGTTAACTTTGATCACGGGCTTAGTTAAATCGTTTGCTGCACCGGGTGTAAGCTCCTGCTTAATGGAGTTTTCAGCTACAGCCGCATTTTCGGGAGCTGTGTTAGCAACTTCTGGTCTTGTGAATCTGATTGTAACTGTATCGCCGTTTACAAGTTTTGTGCTGTCGAGTACAACGTTAGCATACTCAACGCCTGTAGTTGCGGTGTAAGCTGCAGGAGCAGCAGCACCAAGCTTATTAGCGCCGTTATTGTTTGTGGCGGTAGAAACTACGGAGAAACCGCCGTTATTGCCGGCTGCTGTAATACCGTTATCAGCAATATCTGCTGCGCCGTTGCCGCCTCTTATAACCTTAATACCAGCTATGTTCTTGAGAGCGGTAGCGTCATCTGCATCAACAGCAGACCATGTATCGGATTCTTTATCATACTTAAATGTGATATCAACGGACTCAACATCTTTCTTAAGACCAAGGTTATCCCAAAGAGAGTCAGCAGCAACCTTTGTGCCATTGTAGCCCTTGCTGTCTATAGTGTTGATATCATTTGCACCCAACTGTGCAGCGTCTCTTGCGGGCTGATTAGAGTAGTCGATAAGACCATTCTTGTCAGCAACTGCGCCGTCAGCCATTCTGCCGCCGTTAAGAACAACAACGCCGTTGAAGTCTGTGTCAGCGATCTGATCGAGCTCGTCGTTCAGCTGGAGGAATTCCTGCTGAGCAGCTGTACGGTCAACGGGATCGTCGTATGTGCCGTTAGCCATCTGGTCTGCAAGAGTCTTCATTCTCTGGAGAATGGAGTCTGTCTCTGTGAGAGCACCCTCAAAGGTCTGTACCATAGAGATACCGTCCTGAGCGTTCTTAACACCCTGAGTCATACCGGCGATCTGGCTTCTCATTTTCTCGGAAACTGCCAAACCAGCGGCGTTATCGCCTGCACGGTTAATAGCGTAACCGGAAGAAAGTTTCTCCAAAGACTTGGAAAGCTTGGAGTTGTTGATACCTAAGTATCTGTTCGCGTTCATTGCGGGTAAATTGTGCTGTACTACCATAATAGTTACCTCCTGTAATAATTTGGCAGGAATTCCATTTCCTTGCCTTTTTCGCTAAAGTATGCTTT
>CAMUJF010000033.1 GCA_947089135.1 uncultured Clostridia bacterium | reverse complement strand
AGGGATTTTGTGTTTTTACTTCATTTCGGTGTTGCTTTTTGTGTTTTGCTTGTCACTTTTTATTGTTTTGCTTGTCAAATCACAATTTTCGTACTTCAAAATAACAGCTTCGTTCATGTCAACGCCGTGACTGACGTTTACCTCGGAAAGTATCCGCTCCGGTTCACAGCCGAGAAAAGAGCTTGTTAAAGTCAGGGGATAAACTCCCAGGTCAAGAAGCGCGCCGCCGCCTAAGTCCGCACGGAAAAGCCTGTCGTTTGGGTCGTATTCCACAGGATTGGAAAAATCCGCCCGTATTGCCTTTATCTGTCCTATCCTGCCCTGTGAAAACCATTCCCGCGCTTTTAGGAACGAGGGCAGAAACTTCATCCACATGGCTTCCATAAAAAAGAGATTTTTCTCCCGCGCTTCGGCTATAAGTTCCTCAAGCTGTGCGGTGTTCATGGTTATACTTTTTTCGCAGAGCACGTTTTTGCCGTGCTCAAAGCAAAGCTTCACATTTTCATAGTGACAGCTCATAGGCGAAGCGACGTATACGATATCAACATTGTGGTCGGCGGCAAGCTCCTCATAGGAGCCGTAAGACTTCTCCGCGCCGTAAAGCTTTCCGAACTCGGCAGCCTTTTCGGCAGACCTGGAAGCGCAGGCGTACAGATTTGCTCCCTCGGCAAACTTCACCGCTTTTGCAAAGGTACGGGCAATTTTGCCGGTCGCCATTATTCCCCAGTTAACAGTTTTTGACATATAAGCAGCTCCTTTTAAAAACATATAGAATTAGAAATTTTGACTTGATTTTCCCCATATGCTCCTGCATATGAATTTTTCGCTCATTTTGATTTTCCCGCTTTCCTTTCCCACGGATTTCCTTCCGGCGGCTTGCTCCATATACCCATATCTGGGGACAGCATTTTATGCTCTTTCAGCCAGACCCTTACCTGCTCCTCCACCCAGTCGCAGGCGGCGTGGTAGCCGTCGCGGGTGATATCGAACTCGGCTTCGTTCACAAGTTCCGACTTTTCAAAGCAGTTTATGCCGTACCATATTTGGGCAAGCAGTTTTTCCTTGGGCGTAAAGCGGAAGTTGAAGTCGTCCTGCGCAGTTCCCCGCTTGTTTCCGCTGTATTTACCTCCCATTTCAAAGTATTCAAATTCGGGTATCTTAAACGCTTTTTCCTCCATATGATCAGTCCTTATACAGTTATTGTACAAATTATACCATATTTGAGGAGGTATTTCAAGTAACACTTATTTGAAAATTGACAGAACATTAAAAAGTCTTAAAACTTATAATTTTATTGATAGCATAAGCATATATGTATAAAGGGACTGCTGCAGTACGCGCAGCAGTCCCTTTAATATATCAGCCAAGAGCAGCAATGGACTGCTCTATCTTAGCCATTTTCTCCTGCGCCTTTGCAAGCTTAGCCTTTTCGGCTTCCACCTGCGCCGCGGGAGCTTTCGCAACAAACCCTTGATTGTTCAGTTTGTTTGAGGAGAAGTCAATGTCCTTTTGTACAGCCGCCTTTTCCTTGTTGAGACGGGCAAGCTCCTTTTCCTTGTCAACAAGCTCGTCCATGGGAATGAAAATTCTTGCGCTGTCCGTAACAACTGTTACCGCGTCGGGCATATCAATTTTATCCGCAATTTCAACGGAGGACGCGGACGCAAGTCTCTCAAAGAAAAGCTTGCCCTGCTCGAAAATTTTCCCGTCAGCAGTCTCGATGTGGAGAGCCGCTTTTTTAGACGGCGGTACGTTCATCTCGGCGCGGCGGTTTCTTATGCCGCGAATTGCCGCGATGATTTTCTCAAACTGTTTTTCCTCATCTGCAAATGTCAGCTTTTCGTCGTACTGCGGGAACTCGGACAGAATGCAGGGTACGCCGCTGTCTGAAACGGCAGACCAGATTTCCTCCGTAACGAACGGCATAAATGGGTGCAGAAGCTTAAGCATACCCTGCATTACCCAGACAAGCACAGCCTGCGCAGTTTCGGCAGTTTCGCCGCCTGCCGCAATTCTCGGCTTTGTCAGCTCGATATACCAGTCGCAGTAAACGTCCCAAATAAAGTCGTACAGCTTCGCAACCGCAACGCCAAGCTCAAACGCCTCAAGGTTTTCGTTGACCTCTTTCGCAAGAGTGTTGAACTTGCTTATTACCCACTTGTCCTCGATATTGAGACTTTCGGGCAGACCGTTCAGCTTGAAGTCGTCGGACAAATTCATCATGATAAAGCGGGAGGCGTTCCAAAGCTTGTTTGCGAAGTTGCGGGACGCTTTTACTTTTTCTTCCATATAGCGCATATCGTTTCCGGGGGAATTGCCCGTTGCAAGCATAAAGCGGAGAGCGTCCGCGCCGTATTTGTCGATCTCCTCCAGCGGGTCTATGCCGTTGCCGAGGGATTTGGACATTTTCCGCCCCTGTGAATCACGTACCAAGCCGTGGATAAGAACGGTGTCAAATGGAGGCTTGCCCGTGTTTTCGATACCGCTGAACATCATTCTGATTACCCAGAAAAAGATGATGTCATAGCCTGTAACAAGTGTGCTTGTAGGGTAGAAATACTTGAGATCTTCGGTTTCTTCGGGCCAGCCAAGCGTGGAGAAAGGCCACAGCGCGGAGCTGAACCATGTGTCCAACGTGTCGGGATCTTGCCGCATTTCCTTGCCGCATTTGGGACACTTAACGGAATCTTCCTTGCTAACAACCATTTCGCCGCACTCGTCGCAGTAAAACGCAGGGATACGGTGTCCCCACCAGATCTGACGGGAAATGCACCAGTCGCGGATATTTTCAAGCCAGTTGAAATAAATTTTATCAAATCTTTCGGGAACAAATTTAGTTTCCCCGTTTTTAACCGCGTCGATAGCGGGCTGTGCAAGCTCATTCATTTTAACGAACCACTGTGTGGAAACTTTCGGCTCAACGGTGGTGTGACAACGCTGACAAGTACCTACGTTGTGGACGTGTTCCTCTGTCTTGATAAGGTAGCCGCCCACCTCAAGGTCGGCAACGATAGCCTTTCGAGCCTCGTATCTGTCCATGCCCGCGTATTTGGGGTAATCGGCGGTAATTTTCGCGTCGTCCGTCATAACGGTAATTACTTCCAGATTATGGCGTTTGCCTACCTCAAAGTCGTTGGGGTCGTGGGCGGGGGTAATTTTTACCACGCCTGTGCCGAAATCCATCTCAACGTATTCGTCCGCAACAACGGGAATTTCACGTCCAACCAAGGGCAGAACAAGCGTCTTGCCGATGATGTCCTTGTAGCGGTCGTCGTTGGGATTTACCGCAACGGCAGTATCGCCCAGCAGCGTTTCGGGACGGGTAGTCGCAAGCTCAACATAGCCGCTGTTATCTTTGAACGGATAGCGGATATGCCAAAAATGTCCTGCCTGCTCCTCGAAAATAACTTCTGCGTCTGACAAAGCCGTTTCGCAGCTTGGACACCAGTTTATCATGCGCTCGCCGCGGTAGATAAGTCCTTTTTCGTAGTACTTTATAAATACGTCCTTGACCGCCTTGGAGCAGCCCTCGTCCATGGTAAAGCGTTCTCTCGACCAGTCGCAGGACGAGCCTAACTTTTTGAGCTGTTCAACAATTCTTCCGCCGTACTGCTCTTTCCAAGCCCATGCGCGCTCCATGAATTTTTCACGTCCGATCGACTCCTTGGTAAGTCCTTCCTTAGCCATTGCCTCGACTATCTTTACCTCGGTAGCAAGAGCTGCGTGATCTGTACCGGGAAGCCACAGCGCGGAATAACCGCACATTCTTTTCCAACGGATAAGGATATCCTGCAAGGTCTCGTCAAGGGCATGACCCATGTGGAGTTGTCCCGTAATATTCGGCGGAGGTATAACTATAGTATAGGGCTTTTTTTGGGGATCGCGAGTCGCCTTGAAGCATCCGTTGTCCTCCCAGAATTTGTATATCTTATCCTCTACTTCCTTTGGGTCATAGAGCTTTGGAAGTTCCTTTTTCATTCCTACCTGTCCTTTCAAACAAAATATATTTGCTAATTATACCATATTTTTGTGAAAAAATCAACATATATTTTAAAGATTATCGGACACTTTTCCAACTGCTGCAATAAAAATGTACAGAATAGAAAAAGCTGTCCCGTTCATTTGCAAAAAATCCCCCTTTTGTCGGATTTTACGGTATGTATATAAATGTATACATATTACCTGACAAAAGGGGTGGTTTTTGGGGGGATTTGCGCGCTTCTACGCATTATGCGTGCTGGATTATTTCCCTGAGACTTCTGTCCGAAAGTATCATCTCGCTGCGGCGGCAAATTCTGTCAAAGGCCTGCTGTCCGCATTTGGAAACGATCAGCTTTTCGGCTTTTCCGTACATCGGGGGACGGCGCGAGGTGTTATGGGCGTCTGTGCCCACAGCGCTTATAAGACCGTCCGAAATAAACCTTAGCATGGTTTTTTTCTTCATCAGGCTTGCTTCTGCAAGAGAGGAACAATTCATCTGACAAAGCGCGTTCCCGTACTCAAAAAGACGCATAATGTCGTTAGGAGCGTTTCCGAAGCTCAGATACCTTTCTATATGAGCAAAAATTATTTTCTGTTCACAGTTATTGGAAAATTTTGCATAGCTGCTGTAAAAGTTGTCATGGAACTGTTCAAACGGCAGCTCAAGGAGGATATAACCGGTATTGCCTATACAGAGCTTATGAAAATCCGGATCTGAGGACAGGGAGGGGTAAAAATACACCTCGGCTCCGAGTATCAGCTCAGGGCAGCCGTTTAGCTCCGACGTCGCTTCGGAAAGCTTTTCAAAAGCTTCTCCCCGACGCTTCAGAAAGGAGCTTATTCTTTCGTTCTGACGGTAAAAATGCGGCGTGAGCACTACCGTATCCACCTTAGATTCAGACAGCATTTTAAGCATGGCAAGGGATTCCTTGACATCTGCCGCGCCGTCGTCCATGCCCGGAAGAATATGTGAATGGAAATCTATACGCATTATTGTAATGTGCTTCCGCAAATAAGACAGGAAACACCTCTCCTTTCTCGGTGTGTTCAAAGTATTGCAGTTTAAAGGAAAATATTTTCTACGCTTTAAGACTTAAAATAATTATACCTTAAAAAACAATTTATGTCAATATATAAAAACGAAAAATGAACAATATTCTAATTTAAGAACGTTTTATTAACAGCAAAATGGATTTGTTGCAAACAGTGCAAAACGAATGTTTATTTAGAAAAAAATTTGTATACAAATATATTGACACGAAGTATTTTTTATGCTAAAATAAATTTTAAGACAGTATTGTTGTTTTTGTTCCTGCAAAGGTTTTCAAAGACGGGAAAAACGACAGCGGCTGTCGCTGTCACGCCGGATCCGACGCGTTTTCGGTATTAAAAATAAATCAGTTAGGAGTTATAAAGGATAATGGAGAACGAGGAAGTTATTGATTTAGGGTATTTGTTCAAAATACTGAAAAAACATCTGCTCTTTATTATACTGGTTGGTCTTGTCTGCGGCGCGGCAGCTTTTGTACTTTCGGAATTCGTCATGACAAAGAAATATGAATCGAAAGCTTTGCTCTACGTCGAAAACAGCCAAAAGACGTCGGAAAGTGTGAACATCAACGATATTAATGCGGCTCAGAAGCTTGTAAATACCTGCCAGATCATTTTCAAAAGCAGCACAATGATGGATAACCTGATCGCAAATCTCGATCTTCCTTACACTAAGGAAGAACTTGACAAAATGATAACGGCACAGTCCGTAAACGGTACCGAGGTAATGCAGCTCTCAGTGGAATCCGTAAGTCCTCAGGAGGCTGAAAAAATAGTCAACGAGCTTGTAAGGCTTGCCAACATTGAATTTCTCAGGGTCATTAAATCAGGTTCCCTTGAGGTCATAGACTACGGCGAAATTGATACAAGACCGTCTTTCCCTAATGTTACGCTCATTACTGCTGCGGGGATCCTTCTCGGTCTTGCCGTATCTTACATAATTGTTTTTGTTAATGATATGCTTGACGTTGTTGTAAAGCACGATGACAATCTTGCAAAGCTTTACGGCATTCCGGTTTTTGCGGAAATAACAGACTTTTTGTCGGCAACTGAAAGCAAGTACGGCTACTCCAAGTACGGTTACGGCTACGGCTACGGAGATAACACCCGCAAACAGCAGCAAAAGTCAGAACCAACCCAGATAGGAACCGAAAGAGCCGACAGGCTGCTTTCGGAAAATACTCCCTTTGCTATAACAGAGGCGTATAATACCGCCAGAACCAATATAATGTTTGCAGCTTCAACAAGTCACAAAAAAATAGTGGCTGTAACGAGTTCCAATCCATCCGAGGGAAAAAGCACGACTTGTGCAAATATTGCAATCTCGTTTGCGAACGTAGGCTTTAAGACCCTTCTTGTGGAATGTGACCTGCGTAAGCCGGTTATGGCAAAAAGCTTTGGCGTGAAGCCGAAAAACGGCTTGTCCTCTATACTCGGCGGTTTCTGCACCGTAAACGATGCTATATGCCCCGGTGTCATGAACAATTTGGACATAATTACCACCGGAGATATTCCGCCGAATCCGTCCGAGCTTCTCGCTTCGGATTCCATGAAAATTTTCCTGAAAGCGTCTTCCGAGGATTACGATTATGTATTCCTTGACACGCCCCCTGTAAACGTTGTTACCGACTCTCAGTTAATGAACACTGAGATCGCGGGGCTTGTTTTCATTATAAGAGAAGGCTCAACTATCCATCCAGATATACAGAGCGCCCTTGAAAAGATTCGTCTTGCCAACGGTAAGGCTCTTGGATTCGTCAAGACTTTTTGCAAACCGGAAAAGTCAGGGCGCTACGGCAGGAAATATGCTTCCAAATACGGATATAAATACGGATATAAATACGGATATGGCTACGGTTATTCCTCCAAAGGCGGCGATACTGCTGCGGAAGGCACAGGTGAATAACCGGATGCTGATATACTATGTAATTCTTGCACTTTCCTGTGCGGCAGCTCCATTGTGCGGGAAAAAATGCGGCAAATGGGGAAAAATTATTTACTGCGCGTTTTTTGCGGTACTGTTTGTCGCTATTTCAGCAATAAGGTTCGAGGTTGGGCACGACTTTAGATCATACGGCGGAATGTACGCAAATATGTCGTTTTTCGATATTGAAGAGTTGGCTTTGGAAAAAACGGAAAAAGGATTTTCCGTTCCGATGTATCTGTTCAGCCTCGGATACGAAAGTTATTGGACTGTTTTTGTATATACATCCGTTTTGATATACCCGTTGATATTCGCGATGATATATAAGAACTCATCAAAACCGTGGATAAGCGTTTGCGCTTTCTTATGCTTCGGCATATTTTTCAACTCGCTGTGCTTTCTTAGGCAGATAATTGCCGCGATAATAGTAACATATGCAATAAAATATGTTGGGACTAAGGACTATTTCCGATTTCTGATATTTGTTATCGCTGCCGCGGCTTTTCACTGGTCGGCGCTGATTATGACAGTTCTTTACTTTTTCCTGAGAATAAGACCGTCGAGGCTGTATCTTGGCATTGCAGCGGCAGGTACGGTTCTTTTCTGTATCTTTTCGCGCAGCGCAATTCTGTTTCTGATAAGCAAATTTAAAATGTACAATGCCTATAACCCCGATACAAATCCAGAGGCGTCAACAGGGCTTCCGATAAGGTACACTATAATGTTCGGAGTCCTTTATATAGTATGTTTCCTGTTCAGAAAAAAACTTATCGAAAAAAATCCGAACAACGGGATCTATATAAACTGTCTTATGTTTACGACTATTTTTGAGGCAATGGGAGCACGCCACGCGATCCTTTCACGGTTTGCGCTGCTTACATATCTTCCTCCGATCCTGTATCTTCTTCCTGATGCGGCGGATGTAATTATCGGTTACGCCAAGGAAAAGAAAGGCAAGATTGCCGCTGCGGTTTCTGCGTCAGCAGCCGCTGTATTTTCAATAGTATGCTATACCATTTTGATCATAAATAACTATAACGGAGTTGTCCCGTATACTACACAGTTCAACAGACCATATGACCTCTTTGTGGATATCAAAGCTACGGAAGAGGACGAATATGAAATTGACGAAGAAGATGAAGAAGACTATGAGAGCGACGAAGAAGACTACGGCAACGATGAATACGATGATGAGGACGGAGGGGTCGTGATTGACACGCTTCCTGAATTCCAGTAAGGAGCTTTCCCATGAGTGAAAAAAAGCAAATTTTTTCAGGCTCTTTCGACGATATGCTTGCTGCGTTTCTGGCAACTTATGCGTTAGCGTCGTTCAGCTATGAAAAGTATATGCCGGAAAGCTTTATGAGTATCTTCGGTTTTGCCGTACTGACGCTGTTCGCGGCGGCGTGGTTGTATTTTTCTTTTAGAAACGGACTGCGCAACGGGAAGAAATTTCCATTGTTTGCTGCTTTGTTTTGGATACTTCCGCACATAATCGTATACCTTGCGGACAACGGTTCCGAATTCATGAGAATGAGCATAGTAATGTACATTCTTTCCGAATTCATGAACTTTTTTACCACTGTTCCCGCAGAAGTGTTCGGAAATGTTCTTGGAATCACCGTTCCAGCTGCTACAGCGGTAATACTTCTGTTTTGCGGCTCTGCGTATATGTCGGGTTATCTCGTTTTTCTGCGCAGACTCGAAAAAGGGTAATTACACTTAACAAAGTGATAATTATAAAATATTGAAGAAAGGAGGAGGCTTACCATGAGAAATAATATCAAAAAGCTTGCAGGCGCAGTTATTGCGTTGGCAATGACAGCTTCCATGTCCGTAACAGCTTATGCTGCGGATTATGGTTTTGTTCCTGTTTTCGGCGGTTCTACTACCGAGAGCACACCTGCTACATCCGATGAGATGACAAACGCTATTAGCAGCGCTGTTGATGCTGAGGTTGAAGGCGAGGACAAGGCGGTTGCTACTGTAACCGTTACATCCACTAAGGATCTTGCTGTTGCACCCTCGGTTATCAAAGAGCTTGCTAAGAAAGACGGAGGCGTTCTCAAAATCGTTGCTCCCAAGGCTACAGTTTCTATTGACGCTTCCACCATCACAAAAGCAAGAAATCTTGACCTCTCGATGAAGGTTACAAACTCCAAGGCAAGAACCGTCATCAACCTGAGATCCAAGAAGGATTTCGGCTGCGAAGTTAAGATCACTCTTACAGAATGTAAGATGAGCGCTAAGAAGCTTGCAAGCGCGCACTGGTATCTTGACGGCGAGGATATGGGTCCCATTGAACTCGATGAGGACGGAAATCCCGTAGTTACACTTACCAAGGGCGGTAAAGTTGAAATCAAGTAAGCGCCCGACATGACCGTTTCAGGCGCGTCAAAAACGCCTGAACGGTTGCGAAGTACGCTCATTGGGGCGTACTTCGCAACCGTTCAGTATTTTAAACGAAAGGTTATAACATGAAGAGATCAGTGCGGAAAACTATTTTTGCATTATGCGCAGCAGGCTGTCTCGGTTTCATATGGATCAATTCGGTAATGCCAGGCAAAGTTTCAGGCGAGCTTAGCGGGTATGCGACCAAAATATTGAAAGTGTTTTTCGGAGACGGTTTTTTACTGAGCGAAGCTATTATAAGAAAGCTTGCTCACTGTTTCGAATTTGCGGTGTTCGGCACTATTCTGTCTTTGTTTTTTTATGAAAATCTTGCCGCAAGGCTTCCTTTAGTAGGCTTTTTCGGCTTGGGTGCGGCAGTCTGTGACGAAACAATACAGCTTTTTTCAAACGGACGTTCCGCACAGATAAAGGATGTCTGGATAGACTTCATCGGATTTGCGGCAGGTACTCTGCTTATTTTTATATTTTATGCGCTTGATAAGGAGAAGAAAGGAAAACACAGACGACTATGAATATAAGGATCAGAATGACCTTAGTTGCCGCTTCAATTGCCGTTATGCTTACAGCTGCATTCGGAATCATTTTTATAGGCAGGAGCAGCATGGATTACGATGAAAAACTCGAACAGGCGGAAATTTATCTTGAAAATCGAGACTATGATAATGCTATCGCGATTTATAACGGAGTAATATCCGAACACCGTGGCTGCTCGGAAGCTTACGCCGGATTGTCAGAAGCTTATTTTTCAAAAAAAAGAACCGACAAGGCCGCGGAAATACTTAAAAGGGGCATAGATTACGCTGACGATGAAGATGTCATAATGGCAAAATGGAGCGAACTTTTCCCTGATATTCAGTATGCGGACGCTTCGGATGACGACTATAGTCCGGATGATGAATACAGTGAAAGCAACGATCTTACAGACGACTTTGAGGATACGGAAATGTTTGAGGGAACCTCTGTTACACAGACGGAACAGACCGAGACCGAAGTCACGACAGTTCCGTTGGAATCCGAGACTGAAACTGAAACTACGGTTCCCACAACTGTTGCTACAACTGTTCCGGCTACCACTGCGGCGCCTGTTACCACAACTGCGGCTCCCGTCATTATAACTACAGCACCGCCGGTTGCTACTGCACCGCCGGCAACTACTCAGGCGACTACGCGGGTAACGACCGTTCAAACTACGTCTGCCACTACCACTGTTACCACTACGGAGGCTCTTAAAGACGTTTCAGTACCCGATCTTACAAGAATGACCCTGGACGAAGCATATGCATGGTGCTCCAAAAACAATATAATACTGAATGTTGTGGGAACAGAAAATGATTCCGCAGAAATACTGTCTCAAAGTCCCGCTCCCGGTTCATCAGTCAAGGAGAATTCCTCGATAATTGCCGTACTTGCCGAATAAGGAGGTCAATATGAAAAAAATAATTTCCCTGCTTCTGACGCTGGCAATGACAGCTTGGCTTCTGCCTTCCGTTGCTGTTTACGCCGCTGATTTCACGGTTTCAAAAAGTGGAAAAGCGGTTATACCCCAAGGTATAAAGGAAATTTCCGAAGGAGCATTTAAAAGCAATACCAACGTAACGTCCGCTGTCATTCCCAATGGTTGCGCTGTGGGAAATGAAGCTTTTGCAAATTGCGTTAATCTTAAATCAGTTACCTTTGAGGGAAGCTCCGCGTATATCGGCAGCGAGGCATTTCTGAACTGTACGTCACTTGAAAAGCTCACATTTAAAAAGCCGAACGCGAGCATAAAGTATATAGGCGAGAACGCGTTCAAAAACTGCTTTGCTATAGAAACCGTAACTCTGCCCTCAAAAACCGGGGAGATACGCGAATTTGCATTTGGAAACTGTATCGCGCTGAAAACCTTTACGGTTCCAAAAGCAACCTCCGTAGGGACTCGTGCTGTCGGTTATATGCTCAATGAAAAGACAGGAGAGCATTTTATCGCCGACGGTAAAACCGAAGCCTATATAAGCTACTACAGAATGTTCAACGACGATCTTTTGGAATGGTACTCGCCTAATACCGGCTGTGCCGTGTCAATGAATGTAGTCAAGGGCTCAGCTGCTGAAAAATACGCTCATGACAACGGAATCAGCAGTTCTAACTATAAATCTGTTGAAGCCCCGGAAGTTACCGCTTCCGCAGGTACTGACAATATTGTTCTGAAATGGAATAAAATTGACGGTGCAGACGCATATAAGGTGAGTTTCCTTAATAACGGAAAGTTTTCAGAATATAAGACCACAACTGCGAAAATGTGTACTGTTGACGGTCTTGAAAGCGGAAAGTCCTACACTTTTAAAGTGTCGGTACTTAATAAGGTCAAGGCCAACAAATACAGCGAGCTTATAAGTTCTGAGGAGGTAACAGTCACTACGGCAGTTCCCGAAATAGTGGAAAAGCCAAAGCCGGGTATCCCCGAAGCTACGTCCGTTACGGCGGAAGCAAGCACAGGCAGCATTACGCTGAGGTGGAAAAAAATCAAAAACGCTGACGCATATCAGGTAAGGATCTTTAACAGCGAAAAAAATAAGTACGAAAAATACAAAAACGTATACGGGCGTTCCTGTACAGTAACCGACCTTAAAAGCGGCACTGAGTATAAATTCAAGGTTGTTTCCCTTTATTCGGTAAAAAATAAATACGCTGAAGGAAAATCAACTGACGATATTGTGATCTCGACTGCGGATATCGTAAAAACAAAATAAAACCGAAGGTTCGGCTCTGGAGGGTCCCACCAATCTTTGTGTAAAAAAGAATAAAGCACTTCCGATCAGACAAGACTTAGAGCAAGAAAAAAATCTGAAAGGAAGTGTTTTTAATATGGAAAAACATCAAAGGAACTGCTCAAGGAATTCGTGAAGGCTCGATAAGCAAAATCGTTGAGAAAATAACTTCCTAAGCAACTGCATGACAGAATCGTCCTTTGGTTCCGGTTTATCCCTTCGCTTTCATGGACGCGATCTATTACAGCGTCAAAGATGAAAATCATCAATATATTACAAAAGCGGCGTACGTTATGCTGGGTATCCGGATGGACGGTCACAAGAATATTTTAAGCATATAGAACGGCGAAAATGAGAATGTGATTTGACAAGCAAAACACAAAAAACAACACCGAAATGAAGTAAAAGCACAAAATCCCTGCTTCTCAGCGATACAGAAAAGCAGGGGTATTTTTTATATAAAACATAAGGCTTCGGCATGAAAAATCACGTTAAGGAATCCGGAATTTTTTTAGTTGAAACATAAAAAGAACAGTCCCCGCCGCAAGCAATAAAAAGGCTTGAAGCGGG
>CAMUJF010000032.1 GCA_947089135.1 uncultured Clostridia bacterium | reverse complement strand
ATTCGTTTTCCTGCGCGTCTCCCGCGGCTATTGTGAGATTGGAGCTGTCGTCGTCTATAACTGCGCGGAGAACGCCGCTGCCGCCTGTACCGCCGTCGATCAGCCACCATGCCAGAGCGTCCTCAAAATCAGCCAATTTCATCACCCTCCCGTATGATTTCTTTTTTGAGTTTTACCTTGTTTCCCTCGGTGATTTTTGTATATTTGATCTTAAAACCGGGATAGCTGATGATCACGGTGTTGTCATCGATTTTCTCCGCGCTTTCAAAAATTCCCGAAGATACCATGTCGCCGTCGTAAACAGTCACACCGTTATCGCCTACGGAAAAACCGTATTTTTCAATATTGGGATCGGAGCCGTCTGTTTCATAGGGAACGCTTCTCGCGGAGGCTTTCCTCGCGGAAGAATTTCCGGAGGTTCTGTTTTTATTAACAAAACAAAATCCGTTTTTGTCAAACCGGGAGTTCCCCACGGTCTTTCCGATTTGGACGCGTTCGTTCAGGGCGCGCTGCGTATAATCTTCATACCGCCACTGTTCCTCGTCCTGCGGATCCGCGCCGCCTGAAAAGTACACGCCCGTGGAATCCACCGAGATCGTGAAGCTTGTCGCCATGAGTTCCCGTTCCCCGAACTTCATCAGGGTAAACGCGGGGATATCGGGTGTAACGTAAGTCAGCAAAGCTTTTTCACATCTCCATGCGGTGTAAAGTTTATCCTGCACACGTTTCCACGACTTTTTAGCCGCCTCGGCAAAGGGAGTATCCACAGTAAACACTGTGCCGTATTCGCCCGTAAGGGACTCGGTTCTTTCCCCGCTTTCGGAATCGGTAACAACCAGCCCGGTTATTTTTTGCTTACCCTGCATATTTATCTCGGCGTAATCGTGAACTGTAGTTACCGCCGCGTTGGATTCCCCGAAGCAGTTAAGGCGTACGGAACTACCGTCGTCTCCGGAAGCCGCCCAGCAGCCGCACATAGCGTCCGCAACGGTTTCCAGAAGTCGGCGGCAGGTGGTATCCTGAAGCTGTTCCTTTGTAAAATTAATATCCTCGGTACCGAAAGCGTCGCTGAAACCGATAGAAGAAAATCCGCACTGGCTTTTGATCGCGTTCAGTACCGAATGGCAGTCCACAGTTTTGTGACCGCGCTCAAAGTACGTATCAAATCCGGCTGCGTCAAAGGGCTTATCGACCTCGGACATGATATCGTAGGCGGTTATATGGCATATTTTATCGTTTACGGAACGCTTTGATATGTAATACTCCATTGACGGCAGGAACGCTACGTTTGTCTCATATAACCGCGCGGACGCTCCCGCGAGTATCGCCTCGGAGTACTGCCCGAATTCGTCCCAAAGGTCGAACTCGAATTGTCCCGTGGAAATACCGGACGCACCGAAGCCGCTTACCGAGCGGGAGAATTTTATGCCGCCGAACGGGACGGACACGCTGTTGTTATTTATCTTCAGGTCTAAGCTGTATAAGCTAAAGACTGCCCGGCGAAGTTACAAGCTCCGCCGAGCGCAGAGAAAGGCGTATCGTCCAGAGTATTCCGTCGGTTATCTCAAAATCGTATTCATCGGGATCCGCGTCCTCACATACGGCAGAATAATCTTCTTTGTAAAATTTATTGCGTCTGGGTACAGGTGTGGTGTAGTCCACCTCCACAGTCGGAGCTTCAAGCTTTTGCGCGAGAGCTTCGGAAACGGGCGTGGGAACTTCTGCGAGAACAATATCAAGTATAACCTCGTCGCCTTTTTTGTCAAAAATCATCTCTCTGTTGGCGGAACGAAATTCGTTGTTTCCTTTTACGGGGGGACATTTGCATGAATAATCGGTTATCCACCGCTGAACGTCTATACCGCCTATAACTGTTTTTACCATGATCTTCCCTTCTTTCGCTCTATTTGTTTTTGAGTTGAGGTCGTTTTCTCGACAAGCGCCTCGCCGTCCACCTCAAACCGATTATTGATATTGACGGATATTACCTCAGGAGCCGATCCGTCCGAAGTTTCGCCGTGCGCAGCAGTATAGCTGTTCGAACTTGTTTTGGAAACAGTACTTGCCGCCGCGGAATACTGCTCCGCCGCGATAGCAGCCTGCACCTGCGCAAGAGCCTCGTTGAAGCCCTCCGCGTAATCCTCGCCCGCACTCTTGCCCATGGAATAGGTGTCAGCGTTAAGCAGTGCGGAGTAGTCAAGCTCTGTATTCGCGAAGCTGTTTTGTATTCTCTCGGCACAGTCGGCTGCAAGCTGTTCAGCGAAGCTTTCAACCTGCCCGCTGATATCGCCGTCCGTGAGTCCCGCAATAAACGCCGCCAGAGCCTCCGCTCCGATCTCCTGAATTTCGGAGGGCAGCGTTCCAAACTTTTCCTTAACGCTGCTTACAAGATTCTCGTTCAAATCGGTTAGTTCCGGTGCGTACAGTTCGTCCGAAAGCTTGTCGGCGAGCTCCTCCTTGGCTTTGTAAAGCTCGTTTATCTCGTTGAATTCCGCATCGGACATTTTCGCAAGATTCATCGCCGTAAAAGAGCCGTCCTCGAAATCCATAGCCGTCAGCTCTCCGAGCAGTTCACCGGACGCACCGCGTCTTTTAAGCTTTGACACGTAATCGTGGTATTTCTGCATTTCCGCCATCTGCTTACGCATATTTTCCACGCTTACTATCTTAGAGGTATTGCCGTTTTCGTCAGTTTCGGTATCAACGCTGAAAAGGCTTCCCACCGACATCAGGCGGTTTTTGTAGCTTTCCCGCGCGCTTTCCAGTTCCTTGTAGGCGGATTTGTATTCGGACACAAGCTCGGCAATGCCGTCCTTGACGGAATCCACCTGCTTTTGCTGAGCGTCACGCTGATATTCCAGAACAGTTTGGTAATAGCTGTACCACTCGTCGGAATATTCGGGACAGTATTTTTGGATAAAGGCAAGCTGTTCGCGGTAAGCGTCCTCGGCGGTAAGCAGCCCGACAGATTGTTTGTGAGCAATGTTGTTCCATTCTTGGTCGCGTATCTCGGCTTGCTCCCGCGCCGCCTCCTCGGCGAGACGGATAGAATTTTCGGAGTATTCTTTCTGGTAGGAGTATAAGTCCTCGTAATACTTCCAGTGATCTTCAAGCTCGGAGTTTCCGTACTGCTCAAGTAGCGCGGCTTTTTGGCGGTAAAGTTCCTCCTCGGTTGCTGTCGCTCCCGTGGCGTATGCGTGTTCCGCTTGTTTCCAGGCTGATTCGAGGAAAGTATTAACTTCTTCCTGTTGATCTGCAAGAACGCTCTTTACCTTATCGGAAACCGTCGAAATAGCAGAAATACTGCTATTTACAAATGGCAGTACGGGTAACGATAAAGAGGTACTTTCAGACGAAACATCAGCAAGCGTTTCTGTATATTCCCTAATATCATTCTCTGTCTCCCACATAAGGTCTCGGTTTTTCAAATACGCTTCTCCTGCCGCTTCCCACGCCGCTAAAGCACTTTCGTATTGGTTTTCAAAATATGTTTTCATACTTACACCCATAGCTCGTGCTTCTTCTTTTTGAGTTATGGTGTAATTGCCGGGACCTGAAAGGAATTTATCACGCCGCGCCACTGCATCTTTATATTTGGCTTCGGTCTCCATCCAAGTATTATAGAGTTCTTCGTCTTTTACTGTCAAATCCCCGTAAATAGTTACTGCCTCAGACCATTTTTGTTTTTTGGATTCAATAAGAGCTTCTTCGCGTGTTTTTTCAATAAAATCGTCAATTGATGACCTTAACTCGCGGTATCCCTTGATTTGACCGTTTATCAGTTCAATGTGTTCGGGATATATTTCATTAATTTCTGAAATTATGTTTTTGACAAGTTCCATGCTGCCAATGACATTCCCGTTCTCGTCAACCTGTTCTGCTAATGCTGCTTTTAAAGCGTTAAGTCTGTGGTTCTCATCTTCTTGAACTGATACCAAATTATTGGCTTCTTCAACAACGCTATGATACGATTTTGTAAGATTGTCTATTTTGTCAACTTCCACTTGATACACTGCTGCGCTCTGCATGGCGGCTTTGCGTACTTCATTTTGATGTTTGGTATACATCTCCATGATTGCCATAGTTCCAGCAAATGCAGCTGAAATGGCAATAACAGTTGGATTAAGTGCAGCTAAAGCAGTAGTTACTGATGTAATAATTGCGGGAAGCACTGTTATTGCTTTAAATGCAATAAACCCTGATACAATTGCCGTTAAAGCACCGCTTAAAACGTGTTCATTGTCAATTATCCATTCAAACGTATTTAAAAGCGCGGGAATTGCTTTATTAGAAGCAAATTCGGCGGCTGTAGAAGCAATTTTAGCAAATCCGTTTGCAACCTTGTCAACGCTTTCTGAAAGTTTACCACTTGAAAGATTCTCCGTAAGTCCACCTACGGAAGTCGTAACCTCCTGTACAGCGTCGCGGAATGGAACTTGAAATTTCTCATAAGCCGCGATACCCAATCCCTCAAGCGCGGACTGCATAATAGTAAGATCACCTTTAAGGTTATCGTCCATGGTTTCAGCCATTTGAGCCGCAGCTCCCGCACAGTCGGATATATACCCGCTCAGTTCGTCAAAGCGTTCGGAGGACGTTCCTAAAAGTGCGTTGACGGATTTCAAGTCAACTTTATTAAATATCTCGTTAAGCACAGCGGTGCGTTCCTGATCGGAAAGCGTGGATAATGCCGTATTCAAATCTGAAAAAGTATCCTGAAGCGGTCGCATTGAACCCGAAGCGTCGAAAGCTGTAACACCCAGACTTTCAAGCGCGGCAGCTGCGGTATCGGTAGGCGCGGACAATGACAAAATAACGTTTCGCAAGGCAGTACCGCCCTCGGAGCCTTTTATACCGTTATCGGCAAGGATTCCGAGCGCGGTATTCATTTCTGTGACCCCGCCCGACAGCATTTTGGCTGTTCCTCCGACCGTCAGAATAGCCTCGCCGAGCTGGGACACGGACGTGTTCGACTTTTGCGCCGTTACAGCAAGTTTGTCCGAAAAATCAGCCATTTGAGATGTTTCAAGTCCCAACGCAGACATCGCGTCCGTAACCATATCCGAAGCCGCCGCAAGTTCCATACCGCCCGCCGCGGCGACATTCAGAACGGTAGGCAGAGCTGCCACCGCTTTGTTAGCGTCGTATCCCGCAAGAGCAAGATAATTAAGAGCCTCACCCGCCTGCGAAGCGGAGAATTTTGTAGTCTCTCCCATTTCCTTAGCCGCATCGGATAACGTTTTGAACTCAGCCGCCGCGGAAGTTATTCCCATAGTAGCGGCGACCTGCGACATGGAAGCCTCGAAGCCTGAACCTACCGTTATCATCTGCTGCGGGATCTGAGCCGCCGCCGAGGACATCTTACTTACCATGTTAGCAGCGATATTGCCCATAGCGACGTTGGCGGTTGCCTGTAAGTTGCTCACATCGTTTGAAAATCCCGAATTGTCAATGCCTGTTTCAAATAGTAATCTGCCGTCTGCTGCCAATTCTTTCACCTCCAAAAAGTTGTGAAATCATCGGCACATAGGCACTACTTGATTTCGTTGTTTATATTGTTGTTAATTTTAATTTCAAATTCTATACCGCAGTGTGCACCTTTGCATTTAACATAAACGCCTTTGCACACAGCGTTTTCGTCTGCCATTACCGAAGTCGGGTGACCGCAGAACGGACATAATATCTTGTGTTTTTTAGGTTTTATGGGTTTCATATCGAACTCCTTTCAAAAAAACTTGCATTTTAAACGAGTGTGTGGTATAATGAAAAAAACATAAAAAGGAGAGTACACTATGCGAAGCGATGTGGAACGTGCTATATCAGATTTTGAAATAAACACTTTTGGCAATAAAAAAAATATTGAGAACGCTGAAATAATGCTGACAGAAGACGAAAAAGTCTTATTTGTTACGCCAACCAATCTTACAGTGTCAAACAGCAATACAAGGAAAAGAGAAACTGTTCCCGGAGTTGTTTTTTTAACAGACAAAAGAATTGTATTTTATTATCAAGCACTTGGTAATTTTGCTTCTGACATAGTACCGCTTAGTGAAATCAATTCAATAAGCAGCAGTGGAAACGGATTGACAGGAAGTCATATAGAAGTACACACTATCACAAAAACATATAGCATTTTAGTTACGTATAAACGCAGTCTTGTTCAAAAGATTCAGCAAACATTTGAAAACGCTAAAAATAATTGCAGATCAGCTCAAAACACAATTAAGCAAGAACCCGAACAAGATGTTTTAAATCAAATCGAAAAACTTGCAGCCTTAAAGGATAAAGGCATTATTTCCGAAGAGGAATTTCAAACAAAGAAATCCGAACTGCTTGCAAGGCTGTAATTACGTCTTTAGCTGTTCTCTTATTCTCTTAAGCTCATCAATTTTCTGCTGTTCGGAGAGCGACCGCGGCAGAGCGTACAGCTTCTTCATGTCCCGCAAAAATTTCTTGCGGTAATCGGGAGCTTCGTCTAAGTCCTCCGCGCGATAGCCCATGATATCTGTAAACTTGCAGTCGTGCAATCCGCGGAAAAGCGATTTGAACTTCCACCAGTGGAGATAATCAAGCTCGGTAAGGTCAATGCCGTATACCTCTAAAAACGCAGCGTAAATATAACCGTCGTCATGCTCGAAAGAGTAGACGGCGGCTTGCTTTTTTGCCTTGCCGCTTTTGCCGTTTGCCTTTATTTCCGGGGACTTTTTCCCACACTGATAGAACCACAGGATAAACTCCCACAAATCGGGATCGGGCGGAACAGTCGGAAAAATGATTTGCAGTAACGCGTTTTTCTTATCCCGCATTGGAACATCCTGATCCGTGAAAAGCAGCTCAAACCTTATCCAGCAGCGGAAATCCGTGTTTACCTCAAACTGCTTCCCGCCGTACTCGTAAACGGCGGGAAGTGTTTCATACAGCAGGTTCATCTGGAATATTTCGCAACGATCTCACGCTGGTAACGGTTCAGCTCGTAGACAAGAGCAGACCAGAAGCCGAGTATCTCGTCGGGATCAAGCTCGCTGAGCTTATCCTCAGGGAAAAGCTTTTCCGTCTTTTCGCCGCCGATAAAAAGCGCAATACCCTTTTTCAGGAGACGCACCGTTTCCGAGGTTTTGGGAGCTGTCAGCATTTCAGCGCGCACCGCGTCAAGTTTGTCGGAAAACTCCACGGTCTTGGCGGGGAGCTCGAACTCCTCGCCATAAGCTTTAAGTTTTGCCGCTCTGCGGGTGAAAGAAAATTCTCCGGACTTAACAACGCCGTTCTGCATGGGTATAATATTCGATTTCATAAAAAATTCCTCCTAAAAATTATTCGGTTTCTTCGGTATCGCTTGAGGTCTGCGCGGGCTGAGCCGTTGGTTCGGTATCGCTCCACTTGCCGTTTACGGGGTCGAACCAGCCGATAGACTCATCACCCTGACCGTTGAAATTGCCCTTGATGTCCATGTCGTCGTCATCGTCGCATGAGGACACCTCAACGGCGTACTTGCCTTTACGCGCGGGATAATATCCGCCGACGGGCGTTTCAAAAGCGTCCACCGTGACCATGGGGACAACAGCGTCCGTACCTGTTTTGCGTTTGGTGTAAATGTCGTAAACCGTTCGGATCGCGGGGTTGTTGAACATCAGCAGAGCGTCGAACGCGAAGCTGGGCGCATAGCTTGTTATGTTCTTCCGCTTGGACTTTTCGTTGATGAATTTGCGCTCCTTGGTCTGAGCCGCGGGGCTTTCAGTCATGGTCTGCCAGCCGACTCCCATCTGACACCATACGGACTCGCCCTCGGCTTCGGGTGTAACGCCCTCCGCTTTTGTCACGTCCATAAAGTGGAGTATGTCGGTGCGCTGGGCTGTTGCCTCAATGTTTGTGTTTTCGGGTACCTTAAAAATGCTCATAAATAATTCTCCTTTTCAATTTCATGATTTAATGTAATTAAGTTTAAATTGGATCTGATACAGACCCGTGGTTCCTGTTTTGTCACACTCAAAAAGCGTACCGTTGGCACAGGAAAGCCTCGTAGGCGTGCAGCCTTTAAGCATGGCGGGGAAAAGCTTTGCGGCGTTTTGTTTGGTACACCAATCCTGCAAACGCTCTATAAATTCCGAGTTTTGCAGACGGTCAGCGTCCTCCTTTGCGAACTTGCGGACGAACAGCGTAAAATTGTACTCTCGCTTGCCGCCGCCCGAAATAAAGGGCTTTACAAGGTTGTCGCTGTCGAACATAACACCGTAATTATCGGCATTGTCGGAAGTCCAGTCAACGTGCCGCGCCTTGACGGGAATTTCCTCAAGCAGGGGACACGACGCTATGTACTCCCGAACGCCCTGAATTAAACTTGACAAAATATCACCTCCGTTTCGGTTTACCGCCGCAGAGCTTGGCGGCGTTTTTCAGGATCAAATTTCCGCAGACGGTTTTCATGCGCTCCCACCACTTCGGACCGCGCAGTCCTCCGCGTGCTGTTCCCTCAATGCCGCGCCCCGCGTTGTTATAGTAAACGTTACGAGAGTAGGTCGCAATATATCGCAGGATCCCCGATCCGATGACCGAGCCGAGAATAACGCTGCGCTTCAGGAATCCCGTTTGAAACGGCGTGTATTTATCCATGTGGCGTATACATTCGCTGTCAATAAATTTCTGAACTTTCCCGCCCTTTTGGAGACCACGCTCGCGGAGAAGCTGCTCCGTCGGTTTGATAGTAAATCCCATATTACCTTGCTCCTATCTCGACGTGCTGCATATCGGCGCTGCCGTAATCGTGCCGGGCAGCGGACATAACCGTAAGAGCAGTATCGCGGTCAAACTCGGAAATATCCGCAAGAGTCCCGCGGACAATATAGTCATGCTTTTTCACGTCCGCGGAAAGATCGGGGATCCAGACCGCCGCCTTGTCGGCGTTTTCCTCGCCGTACTTTTTGGCTTCGTAACCCTCCACTTCCTGCCACATACAGGAGTGCGTCCCGACGATACAGTATTCGCCGTTATCGTCGATACGAACGATAGTGCAGTCTGCGTTTGTAAGCATTTTTACCGCCTCCCCGCTAAATCCATTTTACAGTTTTGACTAAATCCGCAAGGTAAAGCTGAATAGTATCGTCCAGCTTCTGAGAGTCGGTGCGCTGCGTCCCCGCGGTGTAGGAAACGGAGTAGTTCCCGACTTTCTCGGAGGTCTTGACCCCGCCCCGCTCATTGCCGCGGATAGTGTCCGCAAGAGCGCAGCACGCTTTTTGAACCCGTTCGGACATTTCATCGGGAATTCCCGCACGTTTCAGAATGTAGTCCGTCCGCGAGTCGATATAGTCCGAGGCACGCTCCGAAAGCCGCGTGAAATCGGCTTCGGAAAGCGTACCCCGGTATGTCCCACGATAGAATTTGTAATCGGCGTAAGCCATATTACTGCACCTCTTTGTCGGTTTCCGCGGCATTGATAGCCGCAAGAATCTCCGCCTTGGTGCGCGCACCGCTCAGATCAACGCCCTTTTCGGCGGCGTACTCTTTAAGCTGCTGGACGGTTTTTTCGTACAATTCCGATTCGGGACTGTCTCCCTGCGGAGCTTCGGAAGCTTCGCCCTGATCTGATACAGCTTCGCCGCCAACGCCCACGTGATTGGCAACGACGTACCCCTTGCTTTGGAGACGGGAAGCAAGGAAACTATCGTCTGTGTGAGCCTCGCCATGTGTAAAAGTAAGCCCCATGTGATCTCCGGAAAATGCTGTATTTTTCGGAACGGAAATTTTAAACGACATAATAATTTACCTCCCATCACTGAATTTTAATACCGCGCATAACGCCAGCCTTGAGCGTATTTTTCAGCACAACAGCGGCTTTCATTTCGACCTCTCCGGTCTTTACCGCGCCGGGAAGATCCATTTTAGGCAGATAGGTCTTAATGATCTTTCCGCCCGCGGGGGAGATTGCGTGGAAACCGTCAAGTCCAAACTTGACAGCGTACAGGTCGCAAAGTCCCGTTGTTTCCGAACCGCTCACCTCCGCGCTGTAGGGCTTCACAACGTCCGCCGTAGCCGCGCCGTCAAAATATTTGCCAAGGTCGATAAAATCAATTCCGTTGTAGCCGCTTGCCTTGCGCCCGAAGCTGTCCTCGCTCTGGGTGAGGTATCCCGCGCGCCTTGCCACCGCCTGAATGCGGGAAATTATCTTCGACCCGCCGAGAAGCGCGTCAGGCTTGCCGTCAAGTCCCGACAGAAATTCGTCGAGCGTGTCGAGAAATTTTTTGTAATTGTTGTCGATCATCGCCGAGTTGGAAAGATCGAGACCGACCGCGTCCTTGTACTCCGTGGACGAACCTGTGAGTATCGCGTCCAGACCGTCAAATTCGCCGTCATTCTTCACCGAATCGCCGTTGATGACCATGTAGTGGAAATAGTTCCGCGCCGCCTTGATCTTCTCGCGGAGCTGAAATTCTATCTCGTTAAGGCTGCCGCTGGCCTCCTGAATAACGCGGTCAACCGTAAACGCGCCGCCGAAAATCTTGATGTCCGCGGTGCATTTCTTGCGTACCGCTTCGTTGGCGGTGTACTCGCTGTTTATCTTACGGGTGGACGCTGTGGACGGCGTGAGAAGTCTTACATAGCCGTAGGTCATGGTCGAACCTCCGGTACCGGGAGCGACCGCGTCGTCAAAGGTCAGCTTGTCGAGCAGCATTGATTCGCGGCGGAACTCGTCGATAACAAGCTGATCGACCTTATCCGTCATAGTTGTTTTTGCCTGTGCAAGTGTGATTGCCATAGTTTAGACCTCCTTATTGTAGTGTTCCGCAAGTGCGGCTCCCAGAGTTTCCGCACCGGTACTTCCCACGGGAGCGGTGTGCTGCGAGCCGAGCTGAACGGTCATGGCGGGTTTTTCCTCCGGAGACTTGCCGTCCCCGAACAAAAACGCTTTGTCTGATTTCAGGCGTTCCAGCTGTTCGGACACGCCGATAAGCTTACCGTCCTCGCCAAGCTTGATAATAGAGCGGTCAAGCAGCTTGCCGACAATATCCGCGTCCTTTGCGCCGCACCCCGCAAGAGCCTTTGCAAGAGCGCTGTCAAGCTTAAGAGCGGCGGTGTCGGCATCGTACTTTTTGCTCATGTCCGCAAGATCGGCTTTGAGCTTGTCAACGTCCACGCCATCAAATTTTTTGACCGTCTCGGTCAGCTCCCTGATCTTGTCGGTCGCCATGGTAAGCTCCGCGTCCTTGTCGGTGAGCTTTTTTGTCTCCGCGGCGATTTCGGTCTCATTCATGGCGACGACCTGCTTCGCCGTGTCCTCGGGTATGCCGAGCTTTGTAAGTTCTTCTAACTTCATGTGGTGTCCTCCTTAAAAATTGATATAAAAAATGCGCCTTAAAACGGCGTTTTTATACCGTTTTAAGGGCGTTTTTTCAAAATTAAAAGCACCCTGCTTTCGCAAAGTGCTTTATAAATATAAATTGTATCTGTCAGTCAATTATGATTTCCGGCAAGCCAAAATGTTTAGGCGGTACAGTTCCGTATTTTTCAATAGTGTAATCAAAATTGTCTTTAACGGATTTTTCGAGTACATCAGCCCATTCGTTATTCAGATCATCTAAATATACGGGGTCGTGAGGAAAATATCCGAAATGGTCAAAAAAAGCTGCATCTGCTATTTGCCATCTTTCCTTTTTCATCTAACCGCCTCCTCTAATTTATCTTCAAAGTATTTCAATGCGTTAGGAAAATATTTTTGCATTTCTTTATACCGAGTTTTATCAAACTGTGCCTCATACATATGCGCAAAGGCTTCCGAACTTAGCGAGTCGGAATTTTTCTTCCAATAGTCCGTACCATGTCCTGCAACGCCGCGTATATTTCCGTCGGATAAACCTTCGAGAATATCTGAAACGGCAGAATGTTTTCTCATTGAATTTAAATCATTGCTTATTGCTGATTGTACCTTATCGAAAGTTTTCAGATTATTTGCTTTGCCGTAAGCATTCATATATGAGCGATAATCAGAGCGTAAAAGACTTTCATATTCAGATGAATGAGAAATATTTTTCGCCATATCGTCAATCATGTGTCCGTGTTCATGAAACCATGTAGCGCATGAACCGTGTTCATTATTCAAATCCGCACCGTAATGCATATATATTTTTTTAGTTTCGGTGTTATAATATGCAGTACCCTCATGCGAGGCATTTGCAACGGAATCCTGCGGAACGAATTTACTGAACGCTTTTTTAGCGACATCAGAACCTCTTGAAAATTTACCTCTGACAGCAGCGTAATATTCCTTGGAGACCCTGTCGTCAGCCCTTAATTTCTGTTTCAGCAGACCTAAATCCGACTGCTGCTCTGCTTTCATTATAGCACTTTTTTCGGCTTTGTCAAGCAAATATTTTTTATTCGCATGAACAGCTTTCTGACTAACCGATCTCCCAAACCCGTCCACGCGAACGCGGGAATTATCGGGAAGCAATCCCGCAGCCTTAAGGTGTTCGGCAAGAGCAGCCTCACGCCTTTTTAAGGTTGTGGACTTTCTTGCAAACTCCCTGTCATATTTTGCCTTAGCGATAGGATCGCTTTCAGCAGATCGCGCACCGTCCAGAGCGGCAAGCTCACGTTTGGATTTCCTGATAGCGCGTTCATAGGAACGCTGTTTCTGAGTATCGCGGTAAACCTGTTCATTCTCGGAGCGGGAAAACGCCGGCTCATTGGCGGGAGCGGAAAGCCCCTCGAAATACGGGAAAAACGAGTGCCGGCAGTTCCAGCCGCACAAGCCGTCCCCGGTACCGTAACCCGTTGCGTCATAAAAATACGGATATTTCGGGTGTC
>CAMUJF010000031.1 GCA_947089135.1 uncultured Clostridia bacterium | reverse complement strand
AACCACAACTACGACAGAGCCGACAACTCCAACAGAAACCACAACTACGTCAGAACTGGCAACTCCGGCTGAAACGACAACTCCGACAACGCCGTCAAAACCGTTCGCGCCGACAACAACTATTTTGCCGTACATATCCGCCGTACCCCCCACTGTTTCGGAAATTACATCCCAAAAGGAAGATGAGGTAATATACGATGAGCCTTACGTTGAGGACGTTTCCTCCGAAGCGGAGGCATTTGCGGACAGTGAAGCTATTCCCGAAAAGCGGTATGCGATAATTCCGATAATCTGCGGAATTGCCGGTTTGGGAATATTGGTTATGTTCTTGAAAAAACGTATGCTGAAAAAGTAATTTGATTTATAAACCTTTTAATTTTATTCCGCCGCAATTGCTGGTAAAGAGTAATTGCGGCGGTACAGCAGATTGACATTTATTATCGGTTCAACATTGCTGTTTTCACGGCAATCGCAGACCGCAGGGAGTACGGTAAAAAGGGAAAGGCTGCAATCAAGCAGCCTTTCCCTAAAAATCAAAAATACTTCTTTATTGTGTTCAGCCTTTTTTCAGCATCTTTTTCAGGTACTTGCCTGTATATGAGTCTTTGCAGGCAGCTATCTCTTCGGGAGTTCCGCACTTTACAACAGTACCGCCGCCATCGCCTCCCTCTGGACCTAAGTCTATGATATAGTCAGCGCACTTGATAACGTCCAGGTTGTGCTCGATAACAAGAATGGTGTTTCCTGTGTCCGCAAGAGACTGCAAAACGTCAACAAGCTTGTGTACATCGGCGGTGTGCAGTCCTGTTGTAGGCTCGTCAAGAATGTAAATAGTACGTCCCGTGGCGCGCTTGGAAAGCTCTGTGGCAAGCTTCACGCGCTGGGCTTCGCCTCCCGAAAGCGTAGTTGCGGGCTGTCCTATTTTGATGTACCCCAAACCTACGTCCTGAAGAGTCCGAAGCTTGCGGGCAAGCTTCGGGATATTGGCGAAAAACTCGGCTCCCTCGTCCACAGTCATTTCCAAAACGTCATATATGGACTTGCCTTTGTAGTGAACATCAAGGGTCTCGCGGTTATAGCGCTGCCCCTTGCAGACCTCGCAGGGAACGTATACGTCAGGCAGAAAGTGCATTTCTATTTTGATTATGCCGTCGCCCTCGCAGGCTTCGCACCGTCCGCCCTTGACGTTGAATGAAAATCTTCCGCTTGTGTAGCCTTTCATTTTAGCGTCGTTTGTATTGGCAAAAAGGTCGCGGATATCGGTAAAAAGTCCTGTGTAGGTTGCGGGATTGGAGCGCGGCGTCCTGCCGATAGGGGACTGGTCGATAGCAATTACCTTGTCAAGGTTTTCAAGACCGTCCATGCGCTTGAAGCTTCCGGGACGTATCTTTGCGCGGTTGAGCTTTCCTGCGAGATGTTTGTAGATTATCTCGTTTACTAGCGAGGATTTTCCGCTGCCCGAAACTCCCGTAACGCAGGTAAACGTACCCAGAGGTATTGAAACGTCAATATTTTTCAGATTATGCTCGGACGCACCGATAACGTCAAGAGTAACGCCGTTTCCCGTGCGCCGTTCATTTGGTACGGGAATAAACCGCTTGCCGCTGAGGTACTGTCCTGTAATTGATTTTTTGCAGGCTTTGATGTCGTCTACCGTACCTGTGCATATGACCTCTCCGCCGTTTACGCCCGCGTAAGGACCTATGTCAACGATATAGTCGGCGGCGTACATTGTGTCCTCGTCATGCTCTACCACAATGAGGGTGTTGCCCAAATCGCGGAGGCGCTTCAGGGTAGCTATCAGCTTGTTGTTGTCACGCTGGTGCAGACCTATTGACGGCTCGTCCAGAATATACAAAACGCCCATAAGCGATGAACCTATCTGAGTAGCAAGACGTATGCGCTGGCTCTCGCCGCCGCTGAGAGTTCCCGCGGAACGGGACAGGGTAAGGTATTCCAGTCCCACGCTTTTGAGGAATCCCAGACGGGACTTTATCTCCTTGACTATCTGACCGCTTATCATTTTATCGCGCTTCGAAAGCTCCAGACCGTTTATGAAGTCGAAGCAGTCATTAACGGAAAGATTACAAAGCTCGGAAATATTTTTTCCTCCGACTGTAACAGCAAGGCTTTCCTTTTTCAGTCTGTGACCGTGACAGTCGGGACACGGCGTTTCGGTCATGCAGTCCTCTATCTCGTTTTTACTGAACTCTGAATTGGTGTCGCGGTAACGTCTTTCCATGTTGGGAATAATTCCCTCAAAGGGCTGGTAGTAAACTCCTCCGCCGTATTCTGTGGAGCGGTGCAGTTTAAGCTTTACTCCGTCTGTACCGTACAGTATCGCGTCAACCGCCTCTTTCGGCAGGTCTTTTACAGGAGTATCAAGGGATACGCCGTAATACTGTGCGATACCCTTGAAGTACATCATAGCAATTGAGCTTTCGTCGGTAGTTGCCCAGCCCATAGCCTTTACCGCACCCTGCCTGATTGACAGGTCTTTGTTGGGAATTATCAGGTCGGGGTCAATTTTGCGGAATACTCCCAGACCGGTACATTTAGCGCAGGCTCCGAAAGGATTATTGAACGAAAACATTCTCGGAGCAAGCTCGTCAATGGAAACGCCGTGTTCGGGACAGGCGTAATTCTGAGAAAAAAGCATTTCCTCACCGTCAATAACGTCAGCGATAACGAGTCCTCCCGAAATGGCTGCAACAGTCTCAACGCTGTCCGCAAGACGGTTTTCAATGCCATCCTTGATAACAAGACGGTCAATGACTATCTCAATGCTGTGTTTTTTGTTTTTCTCAAGCTTTATTTCCTCGGAAAGGTCGTAAATGATGCCGTCCGCGCGGATACGAACGTATCCCGCCTTTCTTGCCCGTTCTATTTCCTTTGTATGTTCTCCCTTGCGCCCTCTTATAACGGGAGCAAGAAGCTGTATTTTGGTTCCTGCGGGAAGTTCCATTATCCTGTCGACGATCTGATCTACGGTCTGCTGCTTTATTTCGCGTCCGCAGACAGGGCAGTGGGGTATGCCTATCCTTGCGTACAGAAGACGGAGGTAATCGTATATTTCCGTGACAGTACCCACAGTGGAACGTGGATTTTTCGAGGTAGTTTTCTGATCGATAGAAATAGCGGGAGAGAGTCCCTCAATGCTGTCTACGTCGGGTTTTTCCATTTGTCCGAGAAACATTCTCGCGTAAGAGGAAAGACTTTCCATATAGCGTCTCTGACCGTCCGCATAAATAGTGTCGAACGCAAGAGAGGATTTGCCCGAACCAGAAAGTCCCGTCATAACAACAAGCTTGTCGCGCGGAATTTCAAGGTTTACGTTTTTCAGATTGTGTTCACGCGCTCCCTTTATTGTGATCTTATCAATAGGCATTTTTTGTACTTCCTTTCCTTTTAGAAAATAGAGAATAGAATTATTGCTTAGTCAAATCGCAGACCATTATATATGAAAGCAACCGCTGTTACTCTTGAAAGGAGAGATGCTTAATGGGTATGACCGATAAGCAGTTCAACGGCTTTGTTTGTTTCGTTTTGGACGATATTCTTGAGGTTCTCGAAAAAATGCCCGACAGTCCCGAAAGGGAAAAGCTGCAAAAGCTTGCCGATAACCTGCAAAAAACTATTGAAGATTAACGCCGCGCCGCATAGCTGTGCGGCGTTTTTACTTTCCTCTCCGTTTGGGAAGCGCGCGGGGAGGCTTTCCCGCCTCTTTCAGCTCGTTTATCTTGTCGCGCAGATACGCCGCGTGCTCGAATTCAAGTATCTTAGCCGCATTTTTCATCTCCTCGGTAAGCTTCTTTATCATAGCTTCGCGCTCTTCGGGACTCATGCGCTTCTTTTTGGCACTTTCGGTCTTTTGGTCGGTTTCGGCTCTTGTGGAGATTTCAATAACGTCGCGGATATCCTTGACAATGGTTTTCGGAGTGATACCGTTTTCCCTGTTGTAATCCATTTGCAGCTTACGGCGGCGTTCGGTCTCCATGATAGCGTTTTCCATGGACTTCGTTACCGAGTCGGCGTACATTATAACTTGTCCGTTTGCGTTTCTTGCGGCGCGTCCTATGGTCTGGATAAGGGAACTTTCCGAACGGAGGAAACCCTCCTTGTCCGCGTCTAATATTGCTACAAGCGATACTTCGGGAATATCAAGTCCCTCACGGAGCAGGTTGATTCCCACAAGCACGTCGAATTCTCCCAGACGCAGATCGCGGATAATCTCCATACGTTCAATAGTGTCAATATCATAGTGCAGATAACGAACCTTTACCTCCATTTTTTCAAGGTAAGCAGTTAAGTCCTCCGCCATTCTTTTCGTCAGGGTAGTGACCAGTACGCGCTCGTTTTTCGCTGTGCGCGCGTTTATTTCAAGGAGCAGATCGTCTATCTGTCCTGCTACCGGCTTGACGATTATTTCCGGGTCAACCAGTCCTGTGGGACGAATTACCTGCTCAACGATCTGTGCGGACTTCTCGCGCTCAAATGGTCCGGGCGTAGCCGAAACAAAAATCGCCTGATTAAGCTTGTCGTAGAACTCGTCGAAATTCAGCGGACGGTTGTCATATGCCGAAGGCAAACGGAAGCCGTAGTCGATAAGAGTCTTTTTTCGCCCGCGGTCGCCTGCGCTCATGGCGCGAACCTGGGGCAGGGAAACATGGCTTTCGTCCACTATCAGGAGAAAATCATCGGGAAAGTGGTCTAAAAGTGTGTACGGAATACTTCCCGGAGCGCGCCTTGAAAGAATACGCGAATAGTTTTCAATACCCTTGCAGAACCCTATCTCCTGAAGCATTTCAATGTCGTAATTGGTACGCTGGGCAATGCGCTGCGCTTCGATAAGCATTTCGTTGTCCTTGAAATATTTGATCCTCTCGTCAAGCTCCTGTTCAATTTCGGAAATTGCGTCCTGCATTCTGTCGCGGGAAATTACATAGTGTGAGGCAGGATATATCGCAGCGTGTGACAGAGTGGCGAGGACTTCTCCCGTAAGTGCCTTGAACTCTGTGATGCGCTCAATCTCGTCACCGAAAAATTCAACGCGTATGGCGTTCTCTGTCGAACCTGCGGGAAATATCTCAACAACGTCACCGCGGACGCGAAATTTGTTTCTCACAAAGTTTATGTCGTTTCGCTCATACTGAATGCCTACCAGTTTTGCAAGGAGTACTTCCCGTGACATTTCCATGCCCTGCCGCATGGAAATAACCATTGTACGGTAATCAATAGGAGAACCCAGAGAGTATATGCAGGATACCGAAGCTACAATAATAACGTCTCTCCGTTCCGCAAGAGCGGAGGTCGCCGAGTGGCGGAGCTTGTCTATCTCGTCGTTTACCGCCGAGTCCTTTTCGATGTAGCTGTCCGTTGAGGGGACGTATGCTTCCGGTTGGTAGTAGTCATAGTAGCTGACAAAATATTCCACAGCATTTTCCGGGAAAAATTCCCTGAACTCGGAGCATAGCTGCGCCGCGAGAATTTTATTGTGGGCGAGTACAAGGGTAGGTCGGTTCACGCGTGCTATTACGTTAGCCATTGTAAAGGTTTTTCCGGAGCCGGTAACTCCCATCAGGGACTGCTCTTTCATTCCGTTTTCAAGACCTTCAACAAGGCTGTCGATAGCCTTTGGCTGGTCGCCGGAGGGCGTGTATTCGGAAACAAGCTTGAATTTATCCATATGAACGTCCTTTCTATTCAAAAACGTTTATGTATGACATTTCCCGCATGGAAGCTGCGGAACGTTCGCCGACAATGATGTGGTCGAGAAGAGTTACGCCGACAGACCTGAGAGTAGCGCTTATATATCTTGTTGCGGCAATGTCTTCCTCCGACGGAGCAGGCAGACCTTTTGGGTGATTGTGTGCTATGACTACGTTTGCAGACTTTGACTTAAAGGCTTCCTCGACTATTTTGCGCATTTCAAACGGCGACGAGTTGGGACTGCCTTCCGAAACGATCACGCTTGAAACAACTCTGAGGTTGGTGTCCAAACAGGCAAGTCTGAACTGTTCGTGAGCAAGTCCCACAAACTGTGTTATGAAAAGCGTTTTAAGCTTATCCGTATTGTCGTATACCTTGCCGTCCGAAAGTGAGTTGAAATATATCGGGAGAAAGCCTGAGATTATTTTAAAAAACGTAGCCGTATTTTCTGAAACTCCTTTTACCGATGTCAGATCCTCATAGCTTGCGTTCATTATTCCCGCAATAGTTCCGAATTGGTTTACAAGAGTATGGGCAAGTTCGTTTGTGTCTATCCTTGGGCAGGTGTAAAACAGCAGCAGTTCTATTATTTGATGCTCGTCGAAATCATCAAAACCGCTTTTTCGGAAGCGTTCTCTCATTCTTGCGCGGTGTCCCTCGTGCAGATTGACCTTTTTATCCTTTTTCTCTTCGCTCATTCCGGATTCTCCATTTTGTATTTTTACTATAAAACAAACGTTTCTACTATTATACTACAAAATTTTATTTTTGAAAAGATGTTTTTTTAAAAAAATTATGTTATAATGATAATTAGTACATTTGACCATATTTTTGCCGAAATGAGTGATTTAATTAGTGAAAGAATTTATTATAAACCGCAACGATTCGGGTCAGCGGCTGGACAAGTTTATACTGAAAGCTGTCCCGCGGCTTCCGCAGAGCATGATGTATAAGGCGATAAGAAACAAGCGTATAAAGCTAAACGGAAAGCGGGCGGAGATATCGTCGCGGCTATGTGAGGGAGATACCGTTCAGATGTATCTGAACGATGAGTTCTTCGATTCTGTTCCGGAAACCGAGTTTATGTCGGTAAGCTCAGCCTTGAATATTATTTACGAGGACGAAAATATAATGCTTCTGGATAAGAAAAACGGCATGGTAGTTCATGAGGACGACGATAATACCGCTGATACGCTTATCAACCGTGTAAAGCGTTATCTATACGATAAAGGCGAGTACGACCCGAACTCGGAAAACAGCTTTGCTCCCGCGTTGTGCAACCGTCTCGACCGAAACACGGGAGGGATAGTCATTGCCGCGAAAAATGCCGAGTCCCTGAGGATACTCAATCAGAAAATAAGGGACAGGGAGATAGAAAAATATTATCTTTGCGTGACCGTCGGAGTCCCTCCCAAAAGAGCCGATACTATTACTGCGTATCTTGAAAAGGATTCCGCTTCAAACACGGTAAAGGTCACTGACAGAAAGAGCGGTACCAACAAAACCATTGTGACAAGCTACAGAGTCATACGGGACAACGGCAGACTTGCTCTTGCGGAAATTAAACTGGGTACGGGACGCACTCACCAGATACGGGCGCATATGGCACACATAGGCTGTCCGCTGCTGGGAGACGGTAAATATGGAATAAACAGGATAAACAAGGAATATAAAGTAAAGACGCAGGCTTTGTACTCCTACAGACTGAAATTTGATTTTTCCTCTGAGAGCGGCTGTCTTGACTATCTTAACGGCAAGGAATTCCGTGCGGACAAGGTATGGTTTGAGGATATGTTTTTGTGATCTGATAGCAGCGGTCAAGCGTCCGAAACGGTATAGCTGTCTGCGCTTACAAAAAATTACATATATGTTGATAATTTATCGAATTTTTATATATTTTTATGTGAAATACTTGCAATGACGCTGAGGTTTATGGTATAATTAATTTAACTGAAATCAAAGGAGATGAAGATATGATCGGCGACCTGCATTGTCATACCAAGCTTTCGGACGGCTCCCTCGGAATAGAGGATATAATCGTTCAGGCTAAAAGGACAGGAATAGATTTTATTTCCATTACCGACCATGACACCATGTCGTCCGTCTCAAGAGCAAAGGTGCTCGGCGAGCGATACGGCGTTCAGGTGCTGCCGGGAGTGGAGCTTTCCGCATGGGATAAATCCCGGAATCAAAAGGTACATATTCTGTGCTACGCGCCGCGCAAGCCCGACCGCCTTGAGGGCGTCTGCATGAAAGCCTGCGAGATACGCAAAGCGTGCGCAAGAGAAATGGTCGAGAACGTTATGAAGCTGTATCCTATCACTGCGGAAAGCGTTCTGAAATATGCTACCGGTTCCAAGAGTATCTTCAAACAGCATATAATGCACGCTCTTATAGATTACGGTTATACCACGGAGTTTTACGGCGAACTCAACGATGAGCTTTTTAACCTGAAAAGCGGTACCTGTATAGTCGAGCGCGAGTATCCCGACGTTAACTTTGTCCTTGATTTGATACATTCCGCAAGAGGAGTAGCCGTTATGGCTCACCCTGTTTATTATGATTCCCTTGAGCTTCTTGAGGAACTTGCCGCAAAGGGCAAGATAGACGGAGTTGAGGCGTATCACTACACCGCAAACGATGAGCAGAAGAAGCAGATTCTTGATATTGCGGAAAAGTACAACCTTATAGTGACCGGAGGCTCGGATTTTCACGGGCTTTACAATGCGTACCCGACGCATATCGGGAGCAATACAACCGATAAGGAAAATATTGACAGGATAATCAAGCTTGCCAATAAGAAAGAAAAATGATTTGGACGGTATAACTTTAGGAGGATTTTGACATGGAAACACAAATCGGCACGCACATTCAGATACGCAGTTCCTTCAGCGGCGGAAAAGGCGTTTCTGTCCGCAGGAACGCTGATACCAATTACACAAAGGCGCGGAGTGCAAATGTTGACACGTTCACTCGCTCTCGGTTGTATGAGACAGATTATTTCAACAGTGATATGCATAGGCAGTTGAAGGAGTTCAGTGAAAGCTGTAAAAAAGCCGTACCTATGGAGCTTAAATGGTATAAGCTGGAGTCTGACACTCCGGAGGGCAGAACCAAGCGGAATTTTGAATTTTTAAATGATATAACCAAACCGCTTAGAGAAAATGTTTCATCGGCTCTTGAAAATGCGGGAGTTCCAAAAGATGTAACTTTTGAATTTGACTATGATATTAATGCGCATGAGGCGAAGATTACAAAAATATCCGATGAGAATTATCTTGAAAATGTTGAAACGTATCTCAATAGGTTTAGTTTGGGAATGTGTTTTACTGCGTTTGCCTCAAGGATAATGAACGGGTATACTTCCTCGGCGTACTATCCTGCGATCAAAAGCAGCCTTGAATCCTGCTACGGACAGGATATAAATGACCTTTACATTGATGAAAGCGGCAATCTCTGCGGCGCAAATGAAAATCTTCAAAAAGCAATTGAAGCATCAAAAATAGGAGAGGAATTTTCCCCTGACCCTCATCACCGGTTTCCTGCGAAAAATATTGAGGGCATTGTTAAGCGTTTGATATCGGACGAAAATATTACGCCGAATGTTTCTCACATGGGGTATGACGGCGAAAGTATTTATACTGACGACGGCGAGTTCAAGTTCGGAAAGGATTTTGACTTGGATTTGTTTGGTGAGGAAAAATATGTAATGAGGGGATCAATATCGCTGATTATTGGCGATAACTATGATTATTGGTTAAAAAACGAAGAAAAATTTTATTAATTAAATACAGAAAGAAGTCTAAACAATGGATATTATGCAGTCGTCTCTTGAAAAACACTACGAATGGAAAGGCAAGATAGAGGTGGTTTCCCGATGCAAGGTGGAGAACCGCGAACAGCTTTCCAACGCCTATACTCCCGGAGTTGCAAAGCCTTGCCTTGAAATTGCCGAAAATCCCGAGCTGTCCTACGACCTGACCCGCCGCTCAAATCTTGTGGCGGTAATTACCGACGGTACTGCCGTTTTGGGACTGGGCGACATTGGTCCTAGGGCTTCTATGCCCGTAATGGAGGGCAAATGCGCTCTGTTTAAGGAGTTTGCGGGAGTTGACGCTTTTCCTATATGCATTGATTCAAAGGATACGGACGAAATTGTCCGTACAATAGAGCTGATATCCTACAGCTTCGGCGGTATCAATCTGGAGGATATTTCCGCTCCGAGGTGCTTTGAAATAGAGCGCAGGCTCAAGGAAAAGTTGGATATACCGGTTTTCCATGACGATCAGCACGGTACGGCTGTAGTGGCTTCGGCGGCAATGCTCAACGCGGCAAAGGTGTCGGGCAAACGCTTTGAGGATATGACTCTCGTTATAAACGGAGCGGGAGCCGCGGGCTGCGCTATTGCAAAGCAGTTCCTTTCGCTTGGCATCGGCGATATAATTATGGTTGACATAAAGGGTATCATCTGCGACGGCGACGAGTTTGAAAATCCGTCTCATTACGAAATGGCTAAGCTTACCAATAAGACAAAGCGCAAGGGCGGTCTTGCGGAGGCAATGAACGGCGCGGACGCGTTTATCGGAGTTTCCAGACCCAATCTTGTTTCTCAGGACATGGTGCGTTCCATGGCGGATAAGCCTATAATTTTTGCAATGGCTAACCCTACACCCGAAATAATGCCCGACCTTGCAAAGGAGGCGGGAGCTTTCGTTGTAGGTACGGGACGTTCCGATTTCCCCAATCAGATAAACAATGTTGTGGCTTTCCCCGGAATATTCAAGGGAGCGTTGGCAGTAAGGGCAAAGGATATTAACGAGGAAATGAAGCGCGCTGCCGCGAGAGCCATAGCGGAGTCCGTTCTCGCGGATAAGCTGTGCGCTGATTTTATTCTCCCCGACGCTTTCGACAAGAGCGTTGCGGAAGCCGTTGCAAAGGCGGTCGCGGAAGCTGCTGTGCAGTCGGGCGTTGCGAGGATAAATCCTTAATGCTTGATAAAATACGGCGGAATAAGCCAATTAAATATGAAAGGATAATGTGAAATGACTATTAATTATACTCCCAAGGGCGTTTGTTCGAGACATATAAACGTCGAGGTCACCAACGGTATCATCGAAAGCGTCAAATTTATGGGCGGGTGCAGCGGCAACACGCAGGGCGTTGCTGTGCTCGTAAAGGGCATGAAAGTGGAGGACGCTATTGAAAGACTCCAGGGTATCAACTGCAACGGCAGAGGTACGTCCTGTCCCGACCAACTCGCTATCGCCCTGAAAGAGGCTCTTTAATGGATACGGCTGCAAAAGGCGCGCTTGCAAGGGCGTGCCTTATTTTCTTTGCACTGCTGTGGGCTGCGGGATTTGCCGTTTTTTTCGTTCCTGTTTCTGCGGGGATAATAAATATCGGAAATGCGGCAGGAATGTTTGTTTGCGCGTCGTTGTTTTTTCTTTCGGTATTTTGGATCAGATTTTTCCGATTGGTGTCTGAATACAAAGCGGTCCGTGTGATTTCTATTTTAGCTGTAACTGCGGCTGCTGTCCTGATAATTCTTGCGGCGGTTATATCCGTATTTATGATATCTGCGGCAAACCGCCCTCCCGACGGAAATACTACGGTGATAGTGCTCGGCTGCAAGGTCAGGGGAGAGGAGCCAAGTCTTATGCTGAGGCAGCGTATTATGACGGCGTATAGATACCTTGAGCAAAATCCCTCCGCAATGTGTATTGTTTCCGGAGGTCAGGGTGCGGACGAGCTTATTTCTGAGGCGGAGAGCATGAAGCGCGTTCTTGTTGAGCATGGTATATCTGAGGACAGAATAATCATGGAGGATCTCTCCACAGGCACGGACGAAAACATACGCTTTTCGCTTGAAAAAATGAACGAGTACGGTATAAGCGGCAGTGTAACGATAGTTACCAATGAGTTTCATCAGCTTAGGGCAAAGCTGATAGCGGACAAGTACGGTCTGGAATCCTATTCGGTATCGGCGCGGACGTCGCTTTGGCTGCTTCCCACATACTGGCTCAGAGAGTGGTTCGGAGTGTGCTACCAGATCATATTTGGATAATGACTTAAATATTAAAAAACGCTTGCAAATATTTAAATAATAATTACAGTCAGATGTTGATATATAATGAAATATGTGTTATAATGTCTAAAATATGGCAACAGAACAATACATTGTTCAAAAGATTTCAAAAAAGCTCTCCATTTTACCTTTAAGTGTTGCCGGAGGTAATCTTCATCGATTTTACAACTTCAAATTGAAACATTGGGCGGTCTGTGCTATTATTAGAGCAGTAAATCGAAATTTTAGGGGGAAACATAATGGAAAAGTATTTCTCGCTTTTAAAAGACGGCGGGGCGGATTTGGCAATCAAGATTGATACCAATACGATTCAAACAGCCGCATGGACTGTGTACCGGTGTCAGTTTGGGTGCGACACATATGGAAAAAGTCATTGTTGCCCACCAAATTGTCCCACATGGAAAGAAACCCAAGAAATGATAGACTGCTTTCAATATGGAATTTTGTTCCGTTGCCATGAGATGAGTATTGTAACACCGCTGGCTGTGAAAGTTGCGAGGGAATTATTTTTAGATGATTATTATAAGGTTATAGCATTTGGCAGTGGACCTTGTAAAAAATGCCAAAAATGTAATCCAGATCACTGTAACTTTCCAAATCAAACAGTCCCCGCCATGGAGGCCTGCGGGATAGATGTTTTTGCAACAGTTAGAAATAATGGGATAGAAATACATACTTTACGTGATAAAAATGAAACTCAAAATCATTTTGGACTGTTGTTGGTAGAATGATGTTTCAGTTTATCCGGCAGTTATCTGTATCGGGTAACTGCCGTTTGGTTATTTTGACAAAACAGTTTAAAAATGAACGTTCGGCAAACCCCGATTTCTGTAGTCTGCTAAAAACAACCCGTTAACCGCCTTAGTTACACGGTTTGAGCATAATTTTGATTAATGACAAAATTCGCGCAAAATTCTGATTTCAAAGAGATTAAGTAACAAAGCTATTTTTATTATAATTACCATTTTTTGTTGTTCCTTAGTGCTGGTAATTATTGTCTATACATTTTTGCAGGTACTCCCAAATATCCCATGATTTCAAGAATTATCGCGGAGAACCTCAAACGCAACGGGATTTACCAAGAGGATCTGATTGCATGCGGTTTGGCGCAAAGGAAAGTTACCGATTTGTTTGACAGTTCCTCTGACAATGAGAAGATTTTGGCTTTTAATAATTCCGATCTTTTGAAAATCGTTCCCAGCTTTAGGGTTGGGTATGATTTGATTTTTACGGGGATGTAAAGTTTAAAACACAGCAGTAATACTGCCAAACTATTGCGGTATTACTGCTGTTAATTATTTAACAATGTGTTTCTCTTATTAGTGAAACCTGATATTTTATGCAGTACCTTTTGTAATTTACGCCGCCCCTCACCATAAGAAAAAATATTCGCTGCTTTTTAGGGTTTTTAGGAAAAGTTTTCAATAAGTTTGTATATTTGCACAAATTATGCTGTTCCATACTGCAATCCTTTGTATTTTAATATATCCCCATTTAATAGGACAAAAACAACCCAAAAAACAGGTAGATTTTAAAAACTTTTTTTAAAATCTGCTAATTGCATAAATTATATATATCCCTTCATATGTTACATACAATTAACGTCTCTCATAAGTAAGGACATTTTTCAGACCCGTTTCCCACAAAACAAGAAAAAACTTGCGCTTTGATAATAATGTCTGTATCAATGCACAAGTTACACGATAAAATGTTGTTTAATATTACCCTTGATATTGCATTCATGTCAAAATATCGACGTTTGTGTAAAACCGCTTGCAATTTCCTACGATTTAGAGTATATTTATATTAACGGAATTTTTAGGAAAGGACGATTACTATGCTCGG
>CAMUJF010000030.1 GCA_947089135.1 uncultured Clostridia bacterium | reverse complement strand
ACACACGTTCGCTTTTTTCGTAACCGAGTTTTTCTTCAAGTTCCGCCTCCATTACTGTCTGTAACACGTCTCTGAACAACTCCTTCATGCTGTTCATAATGTCTGTTGTGCTTGTAAAATGTTGGCTGCTCACAAATTCTTTCAGTAACTCCTTTGATGTTTTTTCCATAATAAAAACACTTCCTTTCAGATTTTTTTCCTTACCCTAAGTCTTGTCTGATCGGAACTGCTTTATTCGGTTTTACACAAAATTTGGTGGGGTCTCGATATTTTATTTATAAAATGTTTTCCTGTTAATAATTTATTTTATTATCGTTATCAGAAAAATTTGAAAAAGTTATATTAAGAGTGAAAAAGTTATCCTCACAGCTTATGCTGGTGTGTCCGCTGTACTTATCCACTGTTCTTTTTATGTTTGCAAGACCGAAGCCATGATTTAACTTGTCTGCTTTTGTAGTTGCCATCTTACCGTTAACATTAGTGTTCACGGTAGGATTTTTTATTTTCAGAAGAAAATATCCATGTACAAAAGCTCCGTATACATTGATTATTTTATCTCCCGCGCATAAACAGCACGCTTCAACAGCATTATCAAGAGCATTTGACAATATTATGCATAGATCGGTATTGTCTATATTTGAGGGTATAACACCATCAAATTCTATCGAAACATTATCGGGAGAATTGACTTGCTTCTCGGACAGAATGGCATCGGCAATATAATTTCCCGTTTCAAATAAGAACGACGGGCTTGGAAACGAAGCTGATAATCTGTTGAGATATTTAAAAAGGTCGTCATATTCTTTTTTTGAAAGCATGGAACTGATACATTTGATATGGTTTATGTAATCGTGTTTAAAGCTTCTTATCTCGGAATTTATTTTCTCAAGCTGATTGTAGTGATACAGCTGAGACTCAATTTGCTTTTTCAGAGTGTTGTTGATATCGCTCTGATACTTTTTTGAAACAACATTAAACAGCAATGACATTATAATTACCGCAGTACAAATTATAATTGACAAAGCAAGTATTCTTATTATTTGAATTTGTCCGCCGATATTGGATGTTGAAAAATTAGCTGTTTGGATCAAGCAGTCAGATATGGACAAAGAAAGTAAAATAAGCACGTATATGTGCGTTGGAATAACTACAGCAAACGTTTGGATATTTCCATATTCGTTTTTACTTTTTATATAGAGAATAATTAACAGCATTATCGTCCTGACAGCAAAATTTAAAACAATGTTTAAAAAGTATATATCTTTTATTTTTGTGATCGGGCTCAAGCTTGCTAATCCCGACGCAACGGTTGAACATATAAACTGTATAATAAACGAAATCATTAATGATTTTGCCGTAAAAAGTTTATACATATATGCTGTCAGTAAGGAATACTTGGAAAAGTTTACAATTATATATATCCATTTAAGAAAAATTAACTGGTTAAAAAAGTTTTGATTAAAAGCTATGCTTAATATACAAGATATTCCAATGGTAATTATTAACCGTTTTTTATTTTGGACCGATGAATCGATCATATTTTTATATAACGTATTTACCATATTAATAATTGCCAAAAGCAAAATACTGTCAGATATCGTTTCTAAAATTGTGGTAAGTATTGTTGTCATTTTATTTCACCTGAATCATATTTTATAACAAACTCATGAAAGGCAGTTTTGAATTTGGAAAGCATACTTCTGCTTATATAGGCGGCAGAACCGTCGTCATATCGAATCTCGGTATTATTATGGTTCTTTATATGTTGAAATGATGTTACATAGGCGTTATGGCATCTGAAAAATTTTTCCGGAGGAAGCATTTTTTCAACAGACTTTAAATTTGTAAGAATCTCGAAATCTTCTTTTTCGGTATGTATAATAGTATGATTCCTTCGGGCTTCAGTGTAAATTACCTCGGATATTTTTATGCGTATGGTTTTTTCGTGCGTTTTGAAAATCAGGAAACTGTCTATGTCGATTTCGTCAAGATAATCGTCTATAGCTTTAAAAAGCCTTGCTTTATCTATTGGTTTGGATAAAAAGCGGAACGTTTTGACCTCGAATGTGTCCATAGCAACTTGAGGATATGCGCTGACAAAAATTATTATTGAATCTGAATTTACTTTTCGTATTTTTCTTGCGGTTTCAATTCCGTTTACATTTCCCATTTGATAATCCATAAATATAATATCGTAATTGTCCGTTTTTGATTCCCAGCATGATCTGCCGTCTGAAAAGCATTTTATAAATATATCAATTTTACGTTTTCTTTTGTATTCATCTAAATATTCTATAAGTTCGTTCTGCCATATTTTCTCATCATCGCAGATTACAATATTCATTTTCATCACCGATTTATTTTATATATTTTGCCATAATTATTATACACGCTTTTTGCATAAATGTCAAGAAAATTCGACAAAAAAAGCAATCCGTCATGATTATTATACCTTTTGTTAGAAATATATTGAATTTATTGGCATAATAATGTATTTTATTATTAAAGATTTCAGGGAGGTGTTAATATGAGCGTTTGGTTCTATGTTTTGTACATCATTTTAGGAGAATGATTGTAAGTAAATTTTTTTAAAAAGATATATGTCCATAATAATATTTTTTATTATTAAAGACAATTTGGGAGGTGTTAATATGAGCGTTTGGTTTTATGTTTTGTACATCATTTTAGGAGAATGATTGTAAGTAAATTTTTAAAAAAGATATATGTCCATAATAATATTTTTTATTATTAAAGACAATTTGGGAGGTGCTAATATGGATTTTTGGTTCTATGTTTTGTATATCATTTTAGGAGAATGATCATAAGTGAATTTCTTGAAAAACAGATATCTGTATTATGAACATTTGCTTTCGTACAGCACGAGAGTAAAAGCAAGCGAGCTTATAGATATGCTCATATTTACAAAAAACAATGTCGACGCACTTGATTTAAAAGCTGTCGAGAATGTTGTGTTCAGGATTGTGGAGATCATTCCCGACAGCAGCGGCGAAATATATGGCATTGAAGTATTGATTCCCACGGACAAAGCTTTTAAAAGTGAAGGACAGTGCATATATAAACCTGAGTTTAAAATCGACAACGCGGTTTCCTTTATGTTTTATGATGTAGGCGAGATTTGCGAAGCGGAAACTCAGCTTTACGGATATGCAAGAAAAAATAATATGAAGCTTATAACAGACATTTATTTTATTTGGCTGCAAAGCGAAAAAATAAATAGAGCAAATACCGTTTTTGAAGCGTATGTCGGTATAAGCAACAATATTGTATAAGCCGTTCCGCAGGTTTTCCTGCGGATTTTTTTATTTTATCTCAGCGTGCAATAACGCTGCCGTTCAATGCAAATTTTACGGACATATTTGCCGGGAATATGAGTTATTGGCTTTATGATAATCGGTTAAAATAAAAGCAGCGGACAACTCCGCTGCTTTAATGTTTGTATACCTTTGATTTGATATAAAATTATATCCGTTATTCATAACAATTCATGAGAACCCGCCAAATTATGTGGTTTGAGGGGATTAACATAGATTACATTGGGTCACTATAGATAACATCATGGTTAAAGCACTTCCTTTCAGATTTTTACTTACTCTAAGTCTTGTCTGATCGGAAGTGCTTTATTCCTTTTACACATTACCTATGCTATTTGAGGTAAATAAGTATTATACCGTTTGAAGTTTCTTGTATGTCAATTTCAGGCTGATTTATAGGAATCTTTTCCCATAGTGCATAAAGCAAGATGTTACTTTTTAACTATATTTGAGCGTTTACATCGTCAATTCCCAGCTGCACAGCGTCATATATAGATTCGCGCGTAGTGTTCCAGTCCTCGCCGCCAAAAGGCTTGTTTATACTGTCGCCAATAAGTGTGGACATATCGCTGCCAAGTCCGTTGTAGTTGTCCCATACGGGATTTTCCATGCTCAGTCTTTTTACCTCATGTCTCATATCGATCATTTCTTCCGACCAACCGTAGTCGTTCATATATTTGTTATCGCTTATCTGTACAGCGTTCTCGTCCTGCTGCGATGCAATAACGCACTCCATAAACAGAGTTGTTCCGATAGGATTCTGCGCTCCTGTGCAAAGATTGTAGCAGTACTCGTACTGGGCGTTATAGTAATATTTATCGGCTTCTTCGTCTCTGGGAATAGGCACAAACATAACGTCCCCAACTTCGCCGAAGGTTTCGGACCATATTTCAGGAGCCTTTGTCAGCTCGTAAATTCCTCCTATGTAGAAAAGTTCCTTGCCTTCGCCGATGTACTGTATCTGCGGATTCCAGCTAAAAAGCGATTTATCGAGAACAAGTCCGTTTTTGTACAGTTCGTACTGATAATTCATTGCTCTGCCTAAATTCGGATCGTTAAGATTGTTAAACATTTTACCGTCTTTTATAGCTATTGTAGGAGCGCCAAAAGCTTCATAAAGCGGCGTAGTGTTGAACCAGCCGTCAAGACCGTAACGACCTTCCTCTTCGTTAACAAAATCCGTAAGCATACTTTTGAATTTTTCCATTGTCCATTCGTCTTTTGCATAAAGCTCGGCAGGGTCGTCATAGCCCATTTCCTCAATGGTCTTGCGGTTGTAATAAACAACATAACCCTCTGTTATATCACAGATCATTGCATAATGACTGCCGCCGATCATGTATGTATCGTTCAGCTCTTTAACGCTTTTCCAAAGTGGACTGTCCCAGTTGGCATAACTATCGTAGCTCTGTGACATTCCCGAAATAACATATTTAGGAATTGCATCCAGTCCGGGGAAGAAATCTATGCCTTCGCCGCCGAGAACACTTGTGGAAAGGTCGTTCGCCATATTTTCCCATGTTGTCGGATAGTATTCGATCTCGCCGCCGTATTTTTTCTCGAAAAGCTCTACCGCAACAGGTTTACTGTTGCCTTGTCCCGTAGGATGCCAAGGATCCCAAAATGCCATCCATTTTATGGTCTTATTTTCAAGCTCCGTGTCGGTCAGACTGTCCGTAAGATCAGCAACCTTTTCTTCTTCCTCTGCCGCAAGGGTCTCGGTATTAAGTGCAACTGTCTGCTGCGTAGTGGTTTCCGTTGCATTGAGATAACCGTGCTCTCCGCCGTCGTCGTCAGAACAGGCTGTAAGTCCCGCCGTCAAGGATACTGCCAATGCAAACGCCCATGCTTTTTTGTAATTTTTCATAATACTCCTCCTTAAAATTTTAAAATTAATTTCGTTCAAGCTCTTTTACAGCCATAAGCTCTTCAAGCAAAACCGGATCTCTGAATCTTGCTTCTCTACGGATATAGCACACATCTGTCACGTCCCATAAAACAGGACACATTCCTCTTGTATAACCCGCTTCGCACACCGATGAAATATACAGCCGTACCATTTCATCTGTTTTATTTTTTGTTGCAGCGGCAAATTCACCGATAATAACGGGCACACCCTTGTCAACAAAAGTTGTTTTCATCATGTCCATATATTTGTTAAGCTCGGCATAGTCGGCCTCCGAACCCCATTCGGTCTGCGCCTTGCCCCAATCAGCGTCCTTGTCAAGAATAGCAAAGGTTGACGGAGTATAGTAATGCACCGAAACCGCACATCTTCCCTCAGGGTCGTTGGGCATTTTATAAAGCGGATCACAAGTCAGCTCAATATCAGTATTGTATCCTGCAATAAGCAAATGACGCTTTTTATTGTTTCCGCCTGACTTTCTGACAATATCTACAAAGCGCTGATTTATGTCGTTAAGTATACTGTAGGAAAGCTCCTTGTCGCCCTCGTTGCTGTAGCGGTTCCAGATCTCTTCCCAACCGCCCTCTTCGTTGAGCGATTCAAACATCAGGCGGTCGCTGTAGTTTTTGTACTGATCGCAAAGCTGCGTCCATATCCGCTCGTATTTGTAGAAGCACTCCTCTCTGTCCTCCTCTTTTGCAAAGCGGGAGAACCAGCCGCCGTCCCAATGAATATTCAAGATAACATACATTCCGCTGTCAAGAGCCCAACCTACAACCTCTGTGACCCTTGCCATGTAGTCGGGACTTATGTCGTAATCTCCGGACATCATATTTGACCATGCCACAGGCACCCGCAGTACGCCGAATCCGCAGTCTGCGTAACCCTGTATCATTTCCTGAGTGATAACAGGACTTCCCCAGCCTGTTTCGTAAGCCTGAACAGTGTTGCCGTTTGCCATTGATTCAAAGGTGTTGCCAAGATTGATACCTACGCCCATGTCCTGCACGATCTCCATAGTTGACATATCGCGCATTTCACCTTTCTCTCCGCCGCACCCCGCAAGCATAGCTGCCGCCACTGAAAAAGCGGTTAGCAGCGATAAAAATTTCACCTTTTTCATATGACCTGCTCCTTTGCGTATTTGTTAATAATATTATAATATAACAGCACAAAAATACAATATCCCAACGCGCCGAGTTTGGTGACTTATTGTGCAAAAAGCCTCTTCGTGTTCCGAAGAGGCCGAATTGGTATTTATATGCAGTTTCTGTACTGGGTAGGTGTTTGACCGCACCTGCTCTTGAACTGCCGCATAAAATTATATTCGTTGCCGTAACCGCATTTCAAGGCAATTTCCTTTACGGTAAGGTTTGTCGAGGAAAGCAGCCGCTTTGCGTTTTCTATTCTGCCGTTTATAACGTCAGTCATAACGCTTACACCGAACAGTTTTTTGTACAGGTGCTGAAAGCCGGATCGGCTCATGCCCGACTCAGCGGCAAGTCCCTCAACATCGGGTATGCTCTCGGGGGCAATGTAAATTTGGTTTCTGATGTAAACAAGCTTGTTGTTGCGTTCGGAAAGGGCGTTGTCGGAAAGATAGGACTTATCCTTAAGTATCCTGCTGAGCTTCATAAACAGTATTTCGGTGTAACGTTCCTCTATCTCGCTGTGATAAAATCCGGCGGAATAATGCTCATAGGTGAGAATATGAACGATACGGGAAAGCTCCTCAATATTGCCGAGATGTACGACCTTGTCGACCGGTATATCAAGCCTGGCAAAAAGTTCTTCGTCTTCGGGCTTCATGCCGAAAAATATCCAATCGTCGGTGTACACTCCGTTCAGACTGCCGTATTTGCACGGCAGCTTACCTGAAAAAAAGACAAAAGAATTCTCCTTGACAATATGTCTTACACCGTTAATTTCAAAAAAAGCAGGAGTTTTTATCAGAAGCAAAAGCGGACAACCTATCCCGTTAGGTCTGTCAAAAACAAATTCCGAATTGTGAGAATGATTATAGCCTATTGTGCCTATTTCCATTGTATCCCGCCTTTCCAAAAGATACTTTATTGTATCACATTTTAGCACGGTTTGCAATGATTTTTTATGCACGGCAAAGCAGCTTTTTGTGCAAATCCGTATGACCTTTTGTGCCGATAGGCGGTAGAATACTATTCGCCTATACCGAATTTATTTTTCAGCCATACCTCAGCAAGATGTATCCATATCTTGCATTCCTCCTGCACGCCCCAGCCGTTGCTGTCCTGAGACAGCTCGCTTGCAAGTCCCAGACCGTGTCCGCCGTCCGGAAAGATATGCAGTTCACAGTTGACGTTATGTTTTCTTAACGCCGACGCAAACAACAGAGAATTTTCCACGGGAACGACATTGTCTGTATAGGTGTGCCAGATAAAGGCAGGCGGCGTTTTCTCCGTGACCTGCTTTTCAAGAGAAACTTTTTCCAGAAGCTCCGTACCGAGGAGGTTGTTGTAATCATCGCCCAACAGTGTTGCAAATGAATCACGGTGCGCGAACTCGCCCGAGGTTATAACGGGGTAGCAAAGTATCATTCCCGCAGGACGAAGCTCATCGGCAGTCATTCCCACAGATTTTGTTACAAAGTCTTCACCGCAGAAAAGCGAATAGCTTGCAGCAAGATGTCCTCCTGCCGAACAGCCGAGAATTATTATTTTATCGGACAGCACGTTCCACCTTTCGGCATTATTCCGAATAAGCTTCCATGCCTGCGCTGCCTCCAGTATCTGCACCGGATACCTGAAAGGATAGGTTGAATAGGTCAGCACCGCCGCATGACAGCCCATTGCCGTGAACTGCAAAGCCATTACCTCCGCTTCACGGTCGCTTACAAATCCATACCCTCCTCCGGGGCATATAAGCACAAGCGGCCGCTTGTTATATTTCAGCTGATCCGAGCTGTCAATGATATAGGTTCGCAGTTTGGCGTTTTCTCCTGAGCCCTGCGCGGCTATTTTAAAATTTTCAATTAACATATTTTTCCCTCCGTTAAGCAAGTTCGCTCATAACAATATTTTTTATACTCCGTACCAGCGTTCCTGTCCTGCCTATACCTGCCTGCTGAGTTCCGAAAAGCAGGGTTATACCGTGAGCAGGCTCGTTAGAAAAGAACGTGCCCAGCCAGCCGTCCCAGCCGTATTCGCCCTTTGAGGAAAACAGCATGACGCGGCTTTCGTCCTCGCACACGCGCATTAAGTTACCGTATGTATAGCCCGACATCCAGCTCCAACACTCCTGCAAATGCTTTTCCTTGCCACGGGGCAGCCGACCTCCGCAGGTAAGCAGTCTGACGGCGGCTTCCGGCATAATACGTTTACCGTCAAGCTGTCCGCCGTTCATAAGCATGGAGGCGAACTTCCCGTAATCGTCAAGAGTGGAGCAAAGTCCCGCCCCTCCCGACTGGAACGCAGGGATAACGTCCCGTTCGTACCGCAGACCAAGATGATTGGTTCTGCATTCTGTAAGACCATTTTCGGAATAGTCGTAAACCTTTGCCAAACGCGCAGATTTTTCTGCAGGAACATAAAAATCCGTGTCGTTCATTTCGAGCGGCTCAAAGAAATTTTCAATAAGAAAATCGCGGAAGGACATACCGCCGACCTTTTCAACAAGCGCGCCCAGAACGTCCGCCGAAGCGCCGTACATAAACCGTTCCCCCGGCTCAAAGCACAGATCTGTTTTCGACATCATTTCCGCAAATTTCTCGGTGGTAACAGGTTCGTCGGAAAAAAGACGGTTTTCTATTGTCCAGAACACCTCGCCGCTTTGCTTTCCTCCTTCGGTGGCGCCATCAGGATAGGCAAGTCCGGAGGTCATGTTCATCAGATTTCCCACAGTAATATGATTTGCAGCAGGACGGCGTTCTCCGCCGATATTCACGTACATATCCGAAAATTCAGGCATATAGTCCGAAAGCCATGCATTCAGGTCAATTTTACCCCGTGAGACAAGCAGCATGACCGCCGCTGCCGTAATTGGCTTAGTCTGTGAATACAGTCTGAAAATAGTGTCTCGGCTTATGGGTATTTTATTCTCAATGTCACGCATACCGCTTGCACAGTATGCGATCTCTTTCCCGTCCTTTATTACAAGAACGTTTGCTCCCGCTGTATCTCCGCTTTCCACTGCGGTTTTCAAAAGCTCGTTTATTTTATTTTTCACGGAAGATCCCCCTTTTTAAAAGCAATTCAATACTTCCGCATCCTTTTTGACAAAAGCTATAAATTCGTCAATTTCCGCGGTGCAGTCGATACGTCCGCCGCCGCTGTGAACCGATTTGTCGGAGGTGCGCACCCATTCTCCCTCTGGAAGATAAACGCTTCTGACCGTCTGACCTTGATTCAGGATCGGGGCGAAAAGTATATCGGGACCGAACATATACTGGTCGTCAAGCTCATAGCAGACCGGATCACCGTAAAAATCAAAAAACATCGGGCGCATAACGGGCGTACCGTTTTCAGAAGCTTCTTTCATCGCGTCAAGTATGTATGGCTTAAGCCGCTCCCGAAGCTCTATCAGGGACTTGATTATTCCGTAATTTCTCTCTCCGAAACTCCATATCTCGTTGTCGCCTCCGCTGGATTCCTTAACACCGGGGTGACGGTGGACTTGTCCCTTTGTTTTCATGCGCGAACCGTGCAGACGCATTACCGGACTGAACAGTCCGAACTGGAACCAGCGGACGATAAGCTCTCTGAAATAATCGCTTTCAATATCTCCGCCCCAGAAACCGCCTATGTCGCTGTTCCACCAAGGGATACCGCACATCGCCATTGAAAGTCCCGACACAACGCTTTGCCTTAACGCCGCGAAATTGGAACCAATATCTCCGTTCCAGACGAGCGCGCCGAATTTCTGACTGCCGATAAACGCAGCTCTCGTCAGTATTATTATGTCCTCCTCGCCCTCTGATTTAAGACCGTCATAAAAGCATTTTGAGTAATAATATGGATACAGCATGGCAGTCTGTCCGCCATTGCCAAGATAAAATTTCAGATTATCGAATTGCTGAGGGTGAACTTCAGGTTCCGCCTCGTCCAGCCAAAAGGTCTTAATGCCGCTGTCATAGTAATTTTTCTTAGCCTTATCCCAAACAAACCTGCGTGTTTCGGGGTTCATAACATCAATAAAGGTCTGCTGTCCGTAAAACTCAAATGCTCCGTACTGTCCGTTTTCCGTCCGCACAAGCATATTCTGCTCATTCATTTCCGAATAATACTTACTGTTCGGGTTTATCGTCGGCCAGATCGACACTACGGGGTGTATACCCATTTCCTCAAGCTCTCGGCACATTGACTTCGGATCGTTCCACAATGTTGGTTCAAATTCCCATTCGCCCTGTTCCGTCCAATGGAAATAATCTATGACGATAGCGTCAAGCGGTATTCCACGCTTTTTGTACTCGCGGGCGACCTCCAGCAAGTCCTCCTGGCTTTCATACCGCAGTTTGCTTTGCCAGAAGCCTGCCGCCCATTTGGGAAATTTCGGTGCATATCCAGTTACATCGCAATACAGCTTCATAACTTCGGCAGGTGTGTTTCCCGCCATGATCAGGTAATCCGCCTGATAGGCGCTGTCCGCCTGCCAAAGGGTATGGTTTTTGGAAAGTTCGCACCTTCCCTGTGAGGGATTGTTCCAAAGAAAGCCATAACCCAGCGACGAGTACAAAAACGGTATCACCGATTTAGTGTTATAGTGGATAAGATCATATGAACCGTGCTTGCGGTCAAACCAATCCTGCTGTTCCTGACCCAATCCGTAGAAATGTTCGTCCTCTCTTGCGGCAAATAAAGCCCGCACGCGGTACAGATCACCTGTCCTGTGGCTGAATCTTCGCACAGCGTCACCCTCTTCGGTCGTCCGCAGAATCTGATGTCCGTTTTTGTAAAATGCTAAATTGTAAGTATTCCAGCCCTGAGATATCTCCGCTTTCAGAATGCCCGTTTGCAGCGAGACACAGCCGTCTTTTTCATCAATAATAACCGACGTTTCAACAGGCTCGTTAAGAGTCCAGCGTTCATCGGAAAATCTGCCGTTTCTCGTTGAGCGTACACGTATGCAGTTTTCAGCATACGCCTCTGCGATCAGTATCTCGTCCCGCATTGAAAAACCAATACTGTTTTCAGATATAATTATCTTTCCCATAATATATCCGTTCCTTTCGATTTTTTATTGAAAGCAATTATATCATACCTGAAATTGTTTTTCAAGTACATTAACTCAAAAACTTTTGTATGTGCAGAATAGTTCACCAAATTTAACTAAAAAAAACATCGAGCAGTATGGTCAATCGGTTTACGACCGCCGCTCAATGTTTTCCTGATTTTGTGTACCGCCTTTCTATGAGTATGTTTCTGAATCTTTCGATAGTATCTCCGTCAGGTACTTCATCGGGTAAATTTATTTCGCAGAAATCCGAGAATGCACGGCTGTCTATTACCTCGTACATTACTTTCATATTCGCTAAATCATAAAGATACTGAAGTACGAATATACGGATCATGTGGCATAAAAATTCCTCCTATGGTATTTTTATTATACCATAGGAGGTGGTTTTTGTCACTGTACGTTTTTACTGGTTCGGTTCACGGAAGTATCAGGGGTATTTTGATAATTGAATCAATCCTGTTATCGGCGTCGTGAAGATCGAAAACTTAACCGAACAGAAAATGCAGGACGTTATAAACAAAGGTTACAGCAGCGGCTTGTCAAAGAAAACTCTTTCCAATATGAAAGCTTGCCTTTTGGCATTTTTGAAATTCTGCCGCTCCTGCAAGTCAACCACGCTGTTTGTTGAGGGACTGTACGTCCTCAAGGGTGCATTTGTAAAAGAAAAGCGTGTTCTCCAGCCGGACGATATAAAAATACTGTTTGGCAGCAGCAAGACCATATACAAGGGTAAGGAAATCGACGACCCGCTTATAAACGTCTACAGGTTTCAGGTACTTACCGGATTGCGCCCCGGGGAGCTTATCGGCTTACAGTGGGACGACATAAAGACGGTATCGTACATTTGCACAGAGCCATAAACGAATACGGAGAGGTCACAAAAGGAAGAGCGGTAAAGACGCTTCCCGAGGGCTACTTAAGACAGCTTGTGGGACACAGCAAGGATATGGATACATATGAAATATACAGTCACCGTATGGCAGACGATATGTCGGATACGGCTCTTATGGTTCAGGAAGTGCCCAGAAGTATCTTTGCATAAATTATAAGCGCAAGTGGGTTACAAAAAGGGTTACCGATATAAAAATAAATGCCGCAAGCTGTTTGCTTACGGCATTTTTCTTGAAAGTAGAGACCAATTCTGATACGAAATGCACACCCCTCGAATAAATCGTTAAAAGGTGTGCCTTTCGTTAAAAGGTGCAACGCTCATTTTTACGGAGCAACGACTCTGCCGTTCCGAACCACGGCATGAGTAAAGAAGTCCAAAGAGATCGTAATGTCCCAACCGAAGATGTCCTTAAAGAAAGAGGACTGGTCAGCCATTCCGATTACTTTGTTAATATCCCGCAGACCACCGCAGCAGTTAAAGGAATAGTCCACGCTGATATGGTCAAAGTGACGCTCAATTTTGGTGTCCAGTTCGTACAGTTCAGAAACCTCTATAGCCGCCCGGATAAAATCCTCGCTGGCCTTGATGCGTTCAGGCATTAGGACATAAGTGGTGTTTTCCTGTATTTTCTGCATTATCTCCTCAAAAGAAGGAGTCGGCTCTTCTGGCTCGTCCGCCATCTCCAGTTCTATCTGTTTCATTTCCTCCATCGGATCGATGCGAGGATATTTCTTTTCATAGATGATTTCTACACTCATACGCTCACCCCTCGATGCGGACAACAGGTACACCGACCCTCACCGCATAATCTATTGTGTTTTTAGTTCCGCTCTTTTCTCCATTGAATACTGCAATGACCCTGGCTGCGTGGTTAACCATCCATTCGTTTCTGATCTGAAAGCAGGCTCGGCTGTAGCCCTCACAGACATATTTCACGAAGTCTGCGGATGCCAGTATCTCTTTGTACTGTCTTTGCCATTCTTGGCTCCAACCACGCTCAAAGCCATCATAGGGGCAGGCACACATAAGTTTGACATCATAGCCTTCATCACGAAGCATCAGCACGATTTGTGCTGCCCAGATATCTACGCCCCTTGCCATACCCGTAATAAAGACATTCAGTCCGTCAGCAACTGCCTGGCGGATTTCTTTTTCCAGACCCTTTTTGATGGCTCTGTCCGGGCGTGTCAGCTTTTCCGGGCGGTGTCCCGTGAAGCATACTCGGTGCATTCGTTTTTCGGCTTCGGTCATATAAGTCCCCTCCGTGATTCCTGCCTTACTAACATTACATCATACCACATACCTATTCTCGTTTCAACTCGTATGTATTTTATCTCTCACCTTGGAAGTAAAATAGATATGAGAAAGGTGGTGATGCTATGGATACGCACGCTCG
>CAMUJF010000029.1 GCA_947089135.1 uncultured Clostridia bacterium | reverse complement strand
AGTTTTCAGATATGTTCGGTAAGACTTCTTCGGAGCTTTTGCTGAATTGTCCTACCTGCCTACCCCTCCTAAAAATCCCCTCTTATCTTCTTAATTTTTTTCATTTTGAGACTTGACTTTTTATAGCTGGTCTTTCAAGCTCGTAAGGGATTAGTATAAAAACAAACAGCCGAGTTGTTTTGCGATTTCCCCTTGAATTTTCAGGCGTCTTGTGCTATAATTCATTATGGCAGGTTATATGCAAACGCATTTACATATAAAGGAAGATACTGATATGAAAAAAGGAAAGTCTTCGGGGATCACCCTTATGCGCAGTTTGATAATACCGCTGCTGGCGGCGGTATTTCTTCAGGCAGTCATATTTTACTGCGTGCTGGCGTTTACCGGCACTATAAGAGAGATCAGTGCGGGAAGCGAAAAGCTTCTGGACAAAAGCGCGTCGGAATGCGCCGTGTATCTTGAAACGGAAATGACTACGCGTTGGAACGGTCTTTCGGGAGTAAACTACAAAGCAGGACGGATACTTGACAGAATAGCTGATGCAAACGGCGTCAGGGGAAAAGAACTGCTTGAAAACGACGAATGTGTTTCGGCATTCATCGGCGAGATTTCCGAAAGCCTGCTTGAGGCTCTCAGAATGAACTCGGTGAGCGGGGCATTTATCGTGCTGTCCGATTCCGCGTCCAGACCCGACGACGGATCCAAGGCAGAGTTCCGCGGAGCCTTTTTCAGCGACGGCGACCCTATGTACAATCCCTCCGATTATTCAGATATAATGATGGTGCGCGGTTCTAATTCCGTGTCGGAAAAATATGCTGTTCCTCTTGATATAAGCTGGACTGACAAGTACAGATACGAACCAGGCAAAACGGATATGGACTTCTTTTTCAAGCCTGTTTTCGCAGGGTACGATTACCCGTACGCAAGCCCCGAGAACCTCGGATACTGGAGCAGACCCTTTTATCTTTCCGACAGCAGTAAATACGGCGGAGAGCGCATTGTGACCTATTCACAGCCGCTTATCTACAACGATATGGTTTTCGGTGCGGTTGGTGTTGCAATTTCAGCAGACAGAATAGCAGAGCTTATGCCGAACGACGAGATCACGGACAGAGGAGGCTGCTATGCTCTCCTGACCTATGATTCCGGCGAAGTTTACGCCGAGGCGGCTGTTTCTTCCCGCACGCGCAACGGCTTTGAACAGTGCGTAGGACAGCCTTTGTCCTTTACGGAGGCTGACGGAAGCATACTTTATAAAATAACGGACGTTAAAATAAACGGCGAACAGGCGTACTGTGCGGTGGACGAGATAAGCCTTTACCCCGAAAATTCCCCCTACGGCTCGGAAAGGTGGCTTGCGGCGGCAATTTCAAGCAATGACAGCATTTATGCCGAAACATCAGGGATAAATTTTAAAATAATAATTGCGGCGGCAGTTTCCGCGATTGTGGGATTTACCGTCGTGTTTATCGCTTCAAGGCGCATAATCAAGCCTGTAAAGGCTCTTGCCGACAGCGTTAAAAAAGCGGGCGACAACGGTTTTGTGGAGCCGATCGGAACAGGCATTGCCGAGATAAACGATCTTTCGTCGGCGCTTAACGAGCTGAGCGTAAAGCGCATTGAATATCAGAACGAGCTTGCTGCCGAGAGGGAACGGTATCTGCTTGCGGTACAGAGCACAAACGACAGTATACTCGAATACGACTGCAAAACCGACATTCTATATCTGTACAACGTCAATAAACGCAGCGACGGACGTTCCGACACAAAAAAATTTGAAAATTTCAGAATACGGATATCCAGCGGAAAAGTCTGCCATGCGGACGATATCCCAAGCCTGACGGATATGCTGGACGGCGTGGTCAACAAGTCGGGACTCTGCGTAAGGTTCAGACCGGACGCTGATTCCACGGGATATATGTGGGTACTTATGAAGGCTAAAAGCGTTTACGATTCCGACGGAAAGCTCATGCGGGTCATAGCAAGCTGCCGTGACGTTACCGAAGAAAAGGAACTGGAGCTGGAACAGCTTGAAAAGGAACGGCGCGACCCTGTTACAAAGCTTTACAAAAGCGATTACGGAGACGTTCTGGCTACGGGATTTTCCGTTGAAATGCACGGAAAGCCGTTTATTTCAGCAATTGTCAGGATCGCCGATATGGAGGAGATGTATAGGAACTGCGGTCTGACGTTCTGCAACGCAGTGTTGGAGGAGGCGGCGATCGTCATAAAGCGGGTCGTTCCCGAAGACTATATAGTGTACCGCGGAATGATGGACGAATTTATTGTTTTAACGCCTCTTAATTCCAGAGACGAAGCGCGGGAGCTTTTCGGCAGGATAATCAGCGGTATTTCCGAAATATACGACGACGGAAATATGCGGATAGAATGCGTTGTGGGCGCGTATATCAAGTACGCAGATGAACCGCTGTCCTCCTCCCGGCTTAAAACAAGGTTTGCCTCCGAAGCGGCATACCGTTTCAGAAGCGAGTTCGGCGGCATAGTTTTCGCGGACGAGGTAAGCGGCAGAACGGAATTTGTCAATGAATTCAAAAAGAACGGTCCCAGCAGCTTCATTCCCGCTGTACGGACTGAGAATGAGGAAAATTCTGACATAGTATCCTTTGCGTTCAATATTTTTGAGAAATCATCGGATTTTGAAGCCGCGCTCCAAGCGCTTCTCAGCAAGGCGGGACGTATCCTGAATATGCAGAGGATAGTTATTTTCGACATGAACAGGGATTACTACACGCTGAGGATATCGAGCCAGTGGCACGCTGAGGAAATGGCTCCCATAGAGGTAAAGACCTACTCGTACGGAAAAGTCTCGTATATCGCTCTTGAGCAGGATCTTAAAAGCTTCGACTGCAAGATCGCCGACGCCGCTTTCTTTGAGCGGGACGCCGTACCCGGAGCAGGAAAGGCGATCGCTGACGGTACCGCTTATTCCGTTCCCATGCTTGACAACGACCTTATTTCTGGAACTATAGTATATGAATACAGGGACGAAACAGCAAGCGAGACCGTTATAAGCTGCATGAAAGAGCTTACCAAGGTCATCTCGGCTTACATCGCTAAATCCAGAACAAGCCGCGAAAGCAAGGCAAAAAGCGAGTTCCTGTCAAAGATGTCTCACGAGATAAGGACTCCCATGAACGCTATCATCGGCATGACGGCTATCGCCATGTCATATGAGGACGCCGGATCGTCGGTAATGGAGTGCCTTAAAAAGATAGACAGCTCGTCACGCTACCTGATGACGCTTATAAACGACATTCTTGATATGTCCCGTATCGAAAGCGGAAAAATGACTTCCGAGGAGACCTATCTCGATCTTAACGAGCTTATCGGCAGACTGGACACCATGATAAGGGTACAGACCGAAAACAGAGGTATCTGGCTTCGCGTTGAGACAGATATCCAAAATCCTCATCTGCTTGGCGATCCCCTGAAGCTTAACCAGATACTGGTAAATATTTTAGGCAACGCGGTAAAGTTTACCGAAAGCGGCGGAATACACCTTAAAGTCGTTGAAACGGTTTCGGATACGGCAGGTACGGTAAACGTGTTTTTCTCGGTAAAGGATACGGGAATAGGTATAAGCGAGGAAAATCTCGGCAGAATATTCAACAGCTTCGAGCAGGCAGACGCTGAGACCGTCAGAAAATACGGCGGCACAGGTCTGGGACTTGCAATATGCAGCAATCTTGTAAAGCTTCTCGGCGGTACGCTTGAAGTAACAAGCGCATTGGGAGAGGGTTCGGAGTTCTTCTTCACTCTGCCGATGAAGATAACCGAGCCTCCCGCGGAAACGGACGGGGAAACAGACGGTACGGCGGACGTTTCGGGAAAGCGGATACTGATTGCCGAGGACGACGAGCTTAATTCCGAGATCGCCTGCACTCTTATAGGCGCGGAGGGAATAATCACCGATACCGCCGAAAACGGCGAGATCGCCGCTGAAAAATTCGAGGTGTCGGAAGAGGGATACTACGACGCGATACTTATGGATATACGAATGCCTGTCATGGACGGTATCGAAGCCACAAAGCGAATACGCGGCTCCGACCGCCCAGACGCGGCAAAAATACCCATAATCGCCATGACCGCAAACGCCTTTGACGAGGACATGAAAAAGTCCGTGGAATGCGGCATGAACGGACATCTTACAAAGCCCATAGACATGAAAAAGGTCATGGAGACGTTCCGCAGAATATGGCGGAAATGACAGCGTACCGAAAGGAAGCGTACAACTATTAAAATAAGTAAAAAGAACGCGGCGGTGCTGCTGATAATCCTGTCGGCGGTATGCTTTACGGGAATGAACGCCTGCGTAAGACTTGCGGGAGATATTCCCTCAATACAGAAAAGCTTTTTCCGCAACATAGTGGCTGCGGCGTTTGCGGCGGTAATGCTTGTCAGAAGCCGCACGCCGCTGAAAATACAAAAGGGCTGCGGCGCAGCCATGCTTATGCGGGCTGTATGCGGAACTGCTGGAGTATTCTGCAATTTCTATGCGGTGGATCACCTTGCTCTCGCGGACGCTTCAATGCTCAACAAGCTTTCTCCGTTTTTTGCGGTTGTATTTTCGATAATTATTCTGAAAGAAAAAACCTCTCTTTTCCAAATAGCGGCGGTGATTTTGGCTTTCTGCGGGAGTCTGTTCATTATCCGTCCGACCTTTTCCAATATGGAGCTTATCCCGTCCCTTATCGGCTTTATCGGAGGAATGGGCGCGGGTGCGGCGTACACCTTGGTACGCTATATGAAGCAGCGCGGAGAAAAAAGCGCGCTTATAGTTTTCTGCTTTTCGGTATTTTCCTGCATAGCCGCTCTTCCGATAATGCTTGCGGACTTCGCCCCTATGTCGGTAAAGCAGTTGGGAATACTTATCCTCACGGGACTTTTCGCCGCAGGAGGACAGTTTGCGATAACGGGCGCATACTCCTTTGCTCCCGCAAAAGAGGTGTCGGTTTTCGACTATTCGCAGGTGATATTTTCCGCCGCTGTCGGGTTTATTCTTTTTGATCAGATACCCGTTCCCATGAGCATTATCGGATATGTGATAATAATAAGCTCGGCGGTGTGGACATTCATAATGAATAACAAAAACGAAGACGGAACTAATCTGATATCCAATACCTAATGAAAGGCTGATGATGATTGTTTAAACGCTTGGACGATTGGTTTACCCCGAAAAGACGGGGAATTTTTGCGCTGGGAGCGATAGGCTTCGCGCTTGTGTGGATGTTTTTGTGGAACGCTTTTCCAATGGAATTCTACTCGTTTTTCTTCTACAAGACAAGCATTGTGGGAAGCAATATCCAGCTCCTGCTGATGAACGGAGTGGTTTTGCTGCCCCTTTTCTGGTTGTTTGCAAAGCTTACCAAAACCAAGCTGAGCTTTTCAAAAACGGCGCTGCTGAACTTACCGCTGCTTATTGCGGCGGACTTTGTTTTTTCCATATTCGCGTTCAGTGATCGGCTCTATATTTGCATTATCGCGCTGGTCGTCCACGGACTGATAAACGTCTGGACGTTCGGCAGCGCTGAGACCTGCAGCAAAAAGGCTCCGAAAGGAATGAACGCTCCCGCGCCCAAAGGCGGTACGGCAATAAAAGAGCAGCCCGTTGTGACGATAGTCTGGGCTGCGCTGTTTGCGTTTGTATCGGAAGCTCTGAGCTTCTCTTTGCTTTATATAGTGGCGCATATTTACGCCTATTGATCCGCTTAATCCGGAATTTTTACTGCAATACACTGGCTTCCGTTTTCCTCAAAGCGGTTCAGGAAGCGTTCTTTCAGGTAGGGGGTTATTTCCTCCTTATCGTCGCAGTCCATAAAATAGTAGCAGGCGCTGTCGTATCCGCACAGCACAAGAGTGTGGGAATTTCCTATCCATGTAAAAGGTTCTCCCGTATCATTGAGCAGCCATTCGGCAGGCTCGCGGTAGTTGTACGGTTTCATGTCGCGGCTTGCCCACACTATCATGGGTACTCCCTCGTTCAGCAGCTTTTCAATATCGGCGGAATTTATTCCCTCTAATGAAACGGCTTCATAACCGGGAGCGGCATCGGCAAAATATCTGTTGAGGGTATCTGTGATAACAGGCGCGAAACAGCCGTAGCCCCAGTCATAGGGGTCTCCGGCAAAGACCTTGTAGGGGTCGGGACCGTGTGAAACCATTTGGTCGTCGTATGTAAAATTATCGTCCCAGATAAGATAATTGTCGGTAAGATAAAGCTTATCAGCGTCGAAGCCCAGGTATTGGAGCAATGCCGCCGCGCTGGTTATTTCGCAGCCTATCGGCAGTTCAGGGTACTGACTGATAACAGGAACGTCCAGCAGGACTTTTCCGAAAACCTCGGAGGGCTTTTCGTAGCCGTGTCCGAGTTCTTCTACAGAATAACCGCCGTAGCGGGTGTGAGGATCGGCGTTCAGAGCCTCATACCGCATTACCTCGGCGAATCGTTCATCAAGAACTTGTCCCGTGTAGGCGTAGTCTGCGATAACGGTGCACACCGCCGTACAGATACCAAGGGTTATTACGAGCAATTTGTTTTTCACAGCGAACGCCTCCGTTTCCCATAAGATAATAACAGTATAACATAAAAAGATATTTTTCGCAAGCGGAAATCTTCTGCTTAAAAGTCAATAAACCAAATAAATTAAAAAGGAATGATAATTATGACAGGACTTGTTTTAGAGGGCGGAACGTTCCGCGGTATATTTTCGGCGGGTATTATGGACGCTTTTATCGAAGAGGGGATCGAGTTCCCCTATATCGTTGGAGTTTCGGCAGGTATTTCCAACGGCGTTTCTTACGTTTCAAAGCAGTTTGCAAGAAATATAGACATACTTGAAAAATACCGCAATGACAAGCGTTACCTCGGTATGAGAAATTACCGCAAATGCCGCAGTATGTTCGGTCTGGACTTCGTTTTCGGGGACATTCCCAAAGAGCTTGTACCCTTTGATTATGAGGAATTCAAACGATATCGTGGTACCTGTCTGGTGGGCGTTACCAATGCGGAAACGGGAAAAGCCGAGTTCAAGAACGCTCTGGAGGACAGCGAGAATTTTGACTTTCTGCGGGCGACCTGCGCTATTCCGGGATATTTCCCCGCTATAATGATAGACGGCAAGCCTTATTTCGACGGAGGTCTTGCTTCTCCCATATGCGTAAAGCAGGCACTCAAGGACGGCTGCTCCCGCACGGTGATAATCCTCACCCAGCCCGAGGGCTTTGTCAAGAAGTGCGGCAAGGGAAATATTGCCATGAGCCAGCTTATCAAGCATAAATATCCCAAAATAGAAATGCTTCTGCTTACGCGGCACAAGCTCTATAATAAGCAGCTTGAATTCTGCCGCGAGCTTGAACGCCGCGGAAAGGCACTGATATTCCGTCCCTCCCACAAGCTTAACAGCTTTGAAAAGGACGAGAAAACGCTCCGCGCTGTGTGGCAGGAGGGGTACGATATGGGCAAGAGCCGAGCCGACGAGATACGTGCGTTTATATCCGAGAGCAAATAACGACTGTGTGCAAATGTGTGCAAAATTTCCGGTTTTTTGTTTTGACAAACGGCGTGCAATATGCTATAATATATTTTGATTCGTCTTTTTTGACATTTAAACATATGATTGGTATTATTTGATGTAAGTTTTAATAACCATATGTTGAACTTATGCGAATTATACAGGGAGGATTATTGATGAACAAGCTCAACGGCGTACACCTGAACCATAACAAGGGTACGAAAAACTGTGAGACGATAGATTTCCCGCTGCCGAAAAGCGTGGTGATACCTATGTCCCAGCACATGGGCGCACCGTGCGAATGTCTTGTTAAAAAGGGAGATCCGGTCACAGTGGGTCAGAAGATAGGCGACACGGACGCGTTCATGTCAGCGCCTATCCATTCGCCTGTTTCAGGTACGGTAACTGACGTTATAGATTTTCTGCTCACAAGCGGAGCGGTATGCAAGGCTGCCGTTATTGAATCGGACGGTTTGCAGACCGTTTGTCCCGACGTTAAACCGCCCGAAATCACCGACAAGCAGTCTCTTATCGCCGCTGTGCGTGAGAGCGGACTTACCGGTCTGGGAGGAGCCGGCTTTCCCACTCACATAAAACTAAACTTCGACGCGGTGAAAACTCCTGTGGACACCCTTGTAATCAACGCCGCCGAGTGTGAACCCTACATAACAAGCGATTTCCGCGAGATGATGGAGTCCCCTGTGGACGTTATCGAGGGTATACTTTTGGTACAGAAATATTTGGGTATTCCCATATGTAAAATCTGTATTGAGGACAACAAACCCGAAGCTATCGCTTTGATGAAGAAGAAAACCGAGGACATTAAATCCATTCAGATAGTTACGCTGCCCTCCTCTTATCCGCAGGGAGCGGAAAAAGTCATCGTTTACTCCGCGACGGGACGGATAGTAGCCGAGGGAGAGCTTCCCTCAAATCAGGGCGTTATGGTAATGAACGTTTCCACGGCGGCGCACATTTACCGCTATTCTCAGGACGGTATGCCGCTGATAAAAAGACGACTCACGATAGACGGCGACGCGGTCACGAAAAACGCGGGAAACTATTTTGTACCCATAGGCACGCGTGTTTCCGAGCTTCTGGAATATTGCGGCGTTACAAAAGCTAAAAAGGTTCTATACGGCGGTCCGATGATGGGTCTTTGCCTGTACGATACCGACCAGCCTGTACTGAAAAACAACAACGCTATTCTTGCGTTCAAGAGCGGCGAGTCACCCAAGACAACGGCCTGCATACGGTGCGGAAGATGCGTGCGCACCTGTCCGCTGAATCTTATGCCCGTGATGATCGAGAGCGCCTACAACGCAGAGGATATCGAGGAGCTGAAGCGGCTTAAAGTAACGCTCTGCATGAACTGCGGGTGCTGCTCCTATGCCTGTCCCGCGCACCGTCCTTTGGCGGAAATAAATCAGCTTGCAAAGGCAATGATACCCCGTAAATAACAGAATCTTTGTTGCTGTAAGGTTGTTTGGCTGGTCGAGCTGAGCACAGCTCGTCAGGTTTCCAAAGGGCAGATGCCCTTTGGTCGCAAACCCATTCGCAGAATGGATCCCCGCAGAACGCGAAATTCCTTATCGTTCAAGAGCTCCGCAGGGTGAATTTTTCGGCTGTGCCGAAAAAGAGGGAAGCCCTGCGATAGGGGGTTTCCCTAACAGCGGCGCAGCCGCTGCAAAATCATATGCTGCAAATGCAAATATGAAAATATTATGTATAAAGGACTTGATTTGATTTGAAAGGATTATTTGTATCGCCGTCGCCTCATCGAGCGGCGAATATGTCTACCTCAAAAATAATGCTGACGGTGATAATCGCGCTGTTCCCCGCGGCAATGGCAGGCTGCGTTTTCTTCGGACCGAGAGCCGCTGCCGTGCTTGCGGTATGTATCGCGGCGTGCGTTATCTTCGAGGCGCTGTGCCGTATCGTCATGAAAAAAGATCAGACTATAGGCGACCTGTCAGCGGTCGTTACCGGACTTCTTTTAGGCATGAACCTGCCTGCGACCGTACCATTTTATGTTGCGGTGATAGGCAGCTTTGTGGCAATAGTTGTCGTCAAGCAGCTTTTCGGCGGTATCGGTCAGAACTTCGCAAATCCCGCCATAGCCGCAAGAATAGTGCTTATGCTTTCCTTTACGCCACAGATGTCCAACTGGGTAAAGCCGTACTGGTACAGCGGCGCGGTGGACGCGGAAACAAGCGCGACGCCGCTTGTTGCTGAATGGCTGACCTACAGCGAAAGCGGAGCAAATTATAAAATGGCTCCCTTTACTTTGTCGGAAATGTTCTGGGGAGAAACCGGCGGCTGTATCGGCGAGACCTGCGCCGCACTGCTCATTCTCGGCGGACTTTTCCTTATCATTATTAAAGTGATTTCTCCCGCGACTCCGATCGCTTTTATTGGCAGCTTTGCAGTACTGACGCTTATTTACACGGGAAGCCTTGTTGAGACGCTGTACGGCGTGCTTGCCGGCGGACTTCTCATAGGAGCGTTCTTTATGGCTACGGACTATGCTACAACACCGCTCACAACAAAAGGCAAGGTTGTTTTCGGAATAGGCTGCGGTCTGATAACCTTTATAATAAGAAGCTTCGGAAGTTTCCCTGAGGGCGTTTCGTTCTCTATCCTTCTTATGAACCTGCTCACGCCCTACATCGACAGGCTGACAAAAGCGTCTCCTTTCGGAGCGAAAAAAACTGTCGGGGCAAAAAGCTGACGGAAAGGAGAATAGCGTATGTTTAATGAAAAGATAAAACCGCCATTGGTGCTGACATTGATATGTCTTATCACCTGCGGACTGCTTGTAGCGGCTTACGAAGCTACCTATACGGATACAACGGGTATTATCACCGACAAGCTTACAGCGGGACTTACCGAACTGTACGGCTCTGCGGACGGATTTGAAATGCTGAAAAACGAGGACGGAACGGTGCTGACCTACGAGGGAGTTACCTCTGTTCTATGGGACGGTGAAAACGCCGCTTTTGAAATTACTGCGGACGGTTACTCCACAGGAGGACTTCACGTTCTGGTAGGCATTGACAAGGGCGGCACGGTAAGCGGCGTTTCCATAATGACTATCGGGGAGACTCCCGGTCTCGGCACAAAGGTGCAGAATCCGGATTTTCTCGGACAGTTCAGGGGCGTTCGCTATGAGGACACCGTTACCGAAGAGGCTGCTCCCGTAAAGGCAAAAGCAGTTTGGGGAACAAGGGCGGAAATAAAGTCCCTTGAAATAGAAAAACAGATAAGCGGAGGCTCGGAAAGCGGCTTTACGCTTGACGCGGTAACAGGCGCGACATATTCCTCAAACGGAATGTACAGCGCGGTAAAGACCGCCCTTGCGGCATACGGTCAAATGGATATTGATACGTATTTTTCTCCCGAATTGGGACATAGTGAAAATCCCGTAAATAGTATTGAAACGACAGCGGTACAGGAAGGAGCTGAGGAGTAATGGCTGAAAAGAAAAGCGGTCTTTACGAGCTTACCAAGGGACTTATAAAGGAAAACCCCACACTGGTAACTCTGCTGGGAATGTGTCCCACGCTCGCCGTTACCACAATGGCTTCAAACGGTATAGGCATGGGTCTTGCCACCACCTTTGTGCTGGTCTGCTCCAACGCGGTAATATCGCTGCTGAAAAACGTTATACCAAAGGCGGTGCGCCTGCCCTGCTTTATCGTAGTTATCGCAAGCTTCGTTACTCTTATCGAGTTTATCCTGAAAGGCTATATCCCTGCTCTGTACGACAGTCTGGGACTTTTCCTTTCGCTCATTACGGTAAACTGTATTATTCTGGGACGCGCCGAGGCGTTCGCTTCAAAGAACGGCGTTTTCCACTCCATACTTGACGGTCTCGGCATGGGACTTGGTTTTACGCTGTCCCTGTTCACAATGGGAAGCATACGTGAAATAATCGGTACAGGACAGTGGTTGGGTATCGATCTGCATCTGCCCGTTACAATGACGATGTTCATAATGCCCGCGGGAGGCTTCTTTACACTGGGAGTAGTCATCGCGCTGGTAAATAAGCTTACAAAGAAAAAGCCGCCGCAGGAGATCGGCTGCGCCAACTGTCCCAACGCAGCGAGCTGTCCCACCTTTAACAAGGATAATTCAAACGGTAAGGAGGCTGCCGCACAATGAAAAGCTTGCTTGTAATCCTTTTGAGCGCGATTTTTGTGGATAACTTCGTGCTGTCAAAATTCATGGGTATCTGTCCGTTTTTAGGCGTATCCAAAAAGCTTGACAGCGCGGCGGGCATGGGAGCTGCGGTTACCTTTGTAATGGTCTGCGCAACGCTCTGTACATATCCTATCTATATGTTCGTGCTTGTGCCTATGGGTCTGGAGTACCTTAAAACCATTGCGTTCATACTTATAATCGCGCTGTTCGTTCAGCTTGTGGAGATGGTGCTGAAAAAGAAAGTCCCCTCGCTGTACAGCGCATTGGGAGTTTTCCTGCCCCTTATCACCACAAACTGCGCGGTACTTGGCGTTACCATTCTCAATATCGACAGCGGCTACACCATAATCCAGTCGGTGTTCAACGCGCTTGGAGCAGGTTTGGGCTTCACGCTCGCGCTGCTGATATTCAGCGGAGTACGCTCACGCGTAAATGCGGCAAATGTTCCCGAAATGTTTAAGGGAGTTCCCGCAACGCTTATTGCCGCCTCCATAGTTTCGGTAAGCTTTATGGGATTTTCGGGAATGTTCGGATAATTGACAGTTGATAATTTTTGAGGAGAAATAAAATGCCTGAAATAAGCTTGTTTTACGGAATAAAAATTACAATGTACGGCGATGACCACAATCCTCCGCATTTTCACGCGGAATATGCAGGGAAAAAAGCTATGGTGGATATTCAGGAGGGCGTAGTTATCCGCGGCGCTCTGCCGAAACGTCAGCTTGGTTTTGTACTTGCATGGTGCAATCTGCACAGAGACGAATTAATGCAGAACTGGGAGCTGTCCAAAAGCGGAAAGCCTCTTAACCGCATAAATCCTCTTGTGTAAGAAAGGAGTCTTTTATGTCTAATCCCGATTTGATGCCGGAAGTTTTTCAAGCTGTTCCGGGTGTCGATTTTACTGTTTATGCGTACATGAATGACGGAAGAGTGCGGCTTGTGGACGTTAAGCCTCTTATAGCAAGGGGAGGCATTTTTGAAAGGCTTCGTGATACGGATTTTTTTAATTCGGTAACGGTTATGAACGGCACCGTTGCTTGGGATATGTCAGGAGTGCGCGACCCGTCTGACTGTATAGACATTGACCCGTGTACAATAGAAGAATGTCCCTCTGTTCCCGACCCTTTAGAAGAAAGGATTGATTGAAATGTCAACATATATTCTGCCCATGCTTGTTTTCGGCGCGATAGGTCTGGCGGCGGGAGTCCTGCTTACCGTCTGCTCGAAAATATTTGAGGTCAAGACCGATGAAAGGGTCGAAGCGGTAAACGAGGCTCTCCCGCAGGTAAACTGCGGCTCATGCGGATTTTCCGGCTGCGCGGATTACGCCGCGGCGGTGGTACATAACGGCGTTCCCACAAATATGTGCAAGCCGGGCGGAGCGGAGTGCTCCAAAAAAATATCTGAGATAATGGGTATCGACGAGATGACCGTTACCCCTCAGGTAGCGGTGGTTTTGTGCAACGGCGACTGCAACGCAACCGAAATTAAGTTTATTTTTAACGGAGTACAGTCCTGCAAGGCAGCGAACCGTTTCTACAACGGCTCGGAGGTCTGCACACACGGTTGCCTCGGCTTTGGGGACTGCGCAAAGGTATGTCCCCAGAACGCGATAATCGTGCGGGACGGTCTTGCACGTGTGGATAAGTCCAAGTGCATAGGCTGCGGACTCTGCACAAAGGTTTGTCCCGATCATCTTATAGTACTTCGGGATATTGACAAAAAGATCGACGTTTGCTGTTCCTCAACGGACATAGGAAAAATCGTACGGAGCGTGTGCAAAAGCGGCTGCATAGGCTGCAAAATATGCGAGAAAAAATGTGAGCATGACGCAATACACGTTGAAAACAACCTTGCACGCATAGATTATTCCAAATGCACCGCCTGCGGAGCCTGCGCCGAAGCTTGTCCCACAAAGGCGATACGCAAGTGCGATATGATATATGATTGAGGCGGCGATATACGCGGCGTTCAGTCTCGCTCTCGCCGCGCTGGTACTTTATATTTTCAGCAAACCGTTTAAAACGCTTATTTATATTTGCAGAAGCCGAAAGATCCGCGCGGAGATAGTTAATGTTCCTATCCCCGACAAAAACGGCGTGTCGATAGCTTATGTGCCTACTGCCGTGTATGAGGACGAAAGCGGAGAGCATACGTGTATTCTCCGCAAAGAGGACTTTTTCAGCTACGGCAAAAATTTGCTTCGCAAGGGGCGTAATGTAATTGTTTTCGTTGACGAAAACGGCGGATTTACCACGGTTTATCATTTTTTACGCACTCTTGTACAGGCTGTACTGCTTGCGGCAATACCAACGGCGCTGCTTTTGGGTACGGCGGGTATGCTTTATTACGAGATAACGGATTACGGTCTTATACATCGTTTATTTGGATAGGACTATTCAAACACAAATTTATAAGTTCAATACCTTTTTCCTGCGCTGTGCAGACGGATCGATCTGTTCCGCCGGCGCAATTTTTTTCACGAAAGCGCCGCCGCGTTTCCCTGTAACTGCATTTGTTCATAAAAAGTTTTAAAAATATTTTTTATTGTTTTGAAAAAAACTGCGCTTTCCAATTGTATTCTATACAGAAAATAATATTATTTCCGCGCGGATACCCCCGTCCGCGCGCAACTGGGGGAAATAAGATGTATTCCGAAACGGCTGCCGAATACGGAACTGACAGCTATATTCACTATATCCTGGATACATATTCTCAAACGCTGATACGATTATGCTACACCTATGTGCATAACATCTGCGATGCTGAAGATATTACCCAGGACGTGCTTGTTGCGCTTTTAAAAAGAGGCAGACCCTTTGACAGTCCCGAACATGAAAAGGCATGGCTGCTGAGGACTGCCATGAACAAAAGCAAAAATCACCTCAGATCGGGCTGGGTAAAACGCACTGTCCCTCTGGAGGAGCGTGACAGCTTCGCGGACGGCGCAGAGGCAGCCGACGCTTCCGAGAAAAATCAGGTAATGGAGGCTGTGCTTTCACTTCCGGAAAAGTACAGGACCGTCATTCACCTGTTTTACTACAACAGCTATTCAATAAACGAAATATCGGCAATAGTTGGTAAAAAGCCCGCCACCGTGGGCACGCTTCTCGCACGCGGACGAAATCTGCTGAAAGAAATGATGATAGGAGGTTTTGATGAAGATGAGTAAATCAATAAAGGATTACAAGGACGCTATGGATAACATCAAAATCTCCGACAGCTTCTATAAGCGGACGGAATCCCTGCTGACCGAAATACCCGAAATAAAGCTTGACAAAAAGCCTGTTATGTCCGCGGGAAAAATTACCGCCGTGCTTTCCGCTGCGGCTGCCTGCTTTATTCTGGCTTTCGGAGTAAAATTTGCAATTGAAAGAAACGACGATATTACAGAAGTACTGACCGAGACTTCAGAGGTAACTGAGGTGACCGAGGTCACAGAAACCGCTCCTCCCGTTATAAACGAGTTTTCCGAATCAGAGCATGGCGATATGGTCGGAGTTGCGGCTGACAGCGACGCGCAGAGTCTGCCCAACAGCGAGGGAGCTGCGGCGGGAGCGTCCCAATCAGATATTGAAACAAAGGATACGCAGCCGACGCAAACGCAGGCTCCCTTAAAAGTTCAGTCACCTGCTCCTGTTAACGTAAATCCCTCTGCGGTTTCGGATCCCGCCGTTACGACCGCACCGGTTAACACTTCGGAAAATCATACCGCCGAAGCGCAGTCCGAAGCAGCCGAGACAGTACCGCTTCTCAGGGATATAAGCTACGAACACGTTACGGTCGAGATAACTCCGTATTTTGACATGGGTTCAATAAAGTCGGGGGAAAATCCCGTGAAAAAAACAGGCGAGGACTGCAAACCGATCATTGAATTTATTGCGGGACTTACCGAGACCTCCCGCGAGATAAGCAATTATTCGTTTACTTCGATCTTCTCTCTTCAGATATCGGACGAAAACATAGGCGTGACCTTTTACAGCATTTACGTCACCGATCTTAACGCCGTCGTTATAACAAAGCACGATACAAACGGTCAAGTGCGCGAGACATATGCCGCCAACAGCTCTGATTACGAAGCCTTGAAGCACATTCTGTTCCTCCAGTTTGGCACCGAAAGCGAATACGAGCTGTTCTCCAATCTCATAAGCGGTAAATAAAAACGGCGCAGACGATCAAATAATATGTGCAGACCGAATTCAATTGGTAAAGAAAAGCCTTGTAAACTGTGTTTACAAGGCTTTTTATAGTCTTATACTGTGTACGCTGTAATTCCAATATTATGCGTTTTCATCAAGATAAAGCTGGACTCTCGTCTGTATCAGCGCGGCAACGTCCTCCGGGGACTTGGAGCCGCTGAAATAAGAGCCTGCCTCCTCGGTGATTATCTCAAGCACGCTGCTGTTGTAGGACATGATACCGTTTGCCGAGGCAATTATTTCGTTCATGCGGTCGATGTCCGCCTGCTTGGGTTCGCCAAGTTCAGCAGTATGATATGAAAGACCCAAAGCCATGCCGCCCATCATAACGATATCATTGACAACGCGGTCGGAATCGTTCTTCATTGCCGCAGAGGCGTACTTGTCAAGAGAATCCTTTCTTACAGGGAACTTGTCGGCGCAGTCCTGATATCCGGGCAGCAGCAACGTTCTGACAAATTCCCATGCGCCCTCCTTGTTGGGGGATTTTTCCGCTATGGAAAAGCCTGAATCAACCACAAAGGACGTACCTATCCTGTCCTTGCAGGGGAATCCCACAGCCGTTACGGAATCGTCAAACTTGGTGCGTTCATAGCGATAAACGCCCGAGTAGTCCGTCAGATAGCAAACCATGAGCAATGCGCTTTCGTCGGAGAACATGGTCTCAAAACGTCCCCAGAAAGCGTCGTCGAAATAGGTTGCAAAGTCGATATCGCTCATATAGCCGTTTGCGAATTCCAGTATTTTTATAAAGCTTTCGGAGTTGAAATTGCACTTTCCGTTTTTGAAGTCTATAAACTCGCTGCCCGACATTTCCATTGCATAGGTGAGTATGTCCGTTTTGGTGAAGCCTGCGAACATTTCCGCTTCGGGAGGTCTTGCCGCCGCGATCTCGTTCAGCCTTTCAACTGTGATACCCATTTTGTCGCCGAATATTGATGTCTTGCCTATAACGGTGTAGACCGTAAAGCAGTCGGTGAAGCGGTAAAGCCTGCCGTCCGTCT
>CAMUJF010000028.1 GCA_947089135.1 uncultured Clostridia bacterium | reverse complement strand
TTTCGCTAAAGTATGCTTTAGCGAAATTAAAATTCAATTTTTTCATATTTTGACAAAATTATACAGGACGTATATTGCAATAATAAGCTGTAAAAAATCCCCTGCTTTTCTGTATAGCTGAAAAGCAGGGGATTTGTGTTTTTATTTCATTTCGGTGTTGGTTTTCTCGTTTTGCCTGTCAATTTTTTGTGTTTTGCGCGTCAAATAACGTCCGGGCAGTGTGCAGCCCGCAGCCGAGGAAACGTCCTCCAAATCGGGAAAATCGCCTATCTTTATCAGCCAGCTTGAAGCGTGAGTAAACCGCAGCTTCGCCTGACCGTCCACGATCTCCGCACTGTCGCCTATCTCAAATTTTCTCGACTTGTAGCAATAAGAATTTGCATACTTTCCGCTGTATCTGTCTCCAAGGTTTATTGTAAGCTCCGCGGTAAACCCGAAGTCTCCGTTGTGCCGCAGGTCTATCTGTACCGTCTTTGAATCTCCGAAGAATTCCTGAACGGTACTTCTGGGTATCACGGAAAGCTTTCGTACTCTCATATCAACAGTCTTTGCCTTGTCAACGCTCATTCCGTTTATCGTCCAGATAAAACCGCCGTTCATAATAAGCACGAGGTCGATATCCCTGCCCGAAATGTCGGAAACTATATTTTTAGGCAGCTCGGTAGTTCCGTTCATGTTTACCAAAACAGCTTCACCGTCGGAAGTCGCCCATATGTCGTCCGAAATGACTGCCCAGCCGATCTTTCCGGCTTCATTTTGCAGATAGGGTTCTCTTAAAACGGGTATTGAGGGCGCGGGTGTATTACCTGACGGAAAACTTGGAATATAAGACGGCGCTGTCACTGTGGGTTCGGTAATCGGCGGTTCTGTAACGGGAGGCTGTGTTACAGTTGGTTCGGTATCGCTCGGCTCCGTAACAGGCGGCTCGGTATCGCTTGGCTCTGTGCCTGTCGGTTCTGTTTCGGTGGGCTCGGTCGGCTGAGTATAGCTCGGGTCGGTCTTCTGACAAATCGTACATTTGCCATCAACAAAGGTATGGGGAGCTTTACCGCTGATCTCATCATCATGACCGCAGGTCGCTTCGTGCCAGTGGTAAATATCGTCGCTTGTCCAAGCTTCGGAAAATGTATGGGTATGTCCAAGCATTTCAATAGGTTCCGTTTTCTCCGCATCGCATACTGTACATTTATAGGTCGTCACGCCCTCGGCGGTTTCGGTTGGAGGCGTTGTAACAGTCCCCTCGTTCCATGTATGGCCGGACTTTTCGCTTTCCGCGTTACATCTCGTACATATTTTCCAATGCTGATCTTCATCTTTTTCGTAGGTATCTCTCCAAACATGATCGCTGCACGTCCAGTGAGCATAAATAGTGGTATCGTTATCAAACACCGTATCCGTGGTAATTTGCTCGCCGCCGTTTTCTTCAGTAAACCAACCGTCAAAGCTATAGCCGTCTCTTGTAGGTACGGCAAGGCTTGCAAGCTTGTCCGAAGCGTCTGTGCGTACCGTTTGCAGCTCACAAATTCCGCCGTTTGCGTCATAGGTTATATTATAGTAATACGCCATTACCGCTTCATTGTTTCTGTAAACAACTTTTATGCTTGCGTCACTGTACGGACTTTTAAAATATTTGGACGTGTTTTTGTCCGGCATATGCATATCCCAGCCGTTTGTTAATGTTCTCGGCAAATCACCGTCTACATATACCGCATACGGATCGGTATATGTCAAAGCTCCGTTGATCGCAATATTATCATCGCTGCAAAGCCATATACTTGTATTTTCAAGCACAGGACTGCCCGCAAGTCTTAAGTTTCCGTAGTTTTTGATGTAACCGCGTTCGCTGCTTTTGGAAAATGTACCGCCGGAAATATTAAGTGTTCCGTTATTCCAAATATAGCTGCTGTAATTTGTGTTTGAAATTCTGCCGCCGCTTATATTGGCAGTACTTTCATCGTTGACCCAGACAGTAGGAAATTTAGAAGCTTCAACAGAACCGCCGCTTATATTGACAATACCGCCGTCAACAGCATAAACAGCAGCATTATTTATACTGGCAACAGTACCGTTTTTTATATTGGCTGTATTTTTCTCATAAACATAAACGCCGTTGCTTTCCGTACCGGTAACAGTACCGCCATTGATATTGACGACATTATTTGCATAGTTGATCATAATACCGCATTCTCCGCCGGTTATTGTTCCGCCGTTTATGTTTATTACATTGTTGTTAACGGTACTTATTCCATTGGAATAATTTCCCATAGCTGTGATTGTGCCTCCATAAATTGAAAGAGCGCTTTCGTTTCCCACGGATATGCTGTCGCCGTTTGCCGAGGACATTTCGCCGCCGTAAATGTTGACAATTCCGTTTTCGTTGTCGTAAATGGTTCTGCCGTTTTCAGCGTAAAGCTTGCCGCTGTATACATTGAGTGTTCCTCCGTTTTCAGCGAGGACAACGCCGCCGGTATATAAAGTGTTTTTCATGCAGCCGCCGGTTTTACAATCACAGATATTCAATACGCCGTTATTATTGATCTTAAAGCCTTTTGTGTCGATCGAATATCCGTTAAGGCAAAAATTAACGGTTGCGTTTTGAATATATATGTAATCTTTCTTCAGAGCATCGTTATCCAGATCCCCGGTTAAATAATAATTTTTGTCAGAGTCTATGGCAATAGGGGACGACGGAAACGGTTCATATTCGATCTCGGAATGAGTACAATCTGCGTGGCTTGAATCGGCGCACGCTTTATGTATATGAACGTCTTCCGCCGACATATTCAGCGTACCGAAAAACATAAAAGTCATGCTTAACGCCGTAAAAAATGAAACAAATCTTTTGATCATTATGATCCTCCTTATAATTATTGCTTTGCAATTAAAAGGCTTATTCTGCAATGGCTAAACAGGTATTCTCTGCAAAAGTCCTATTTGGGTATCAAATCAGACTTTTACGTCAAAGTTTACCATAAGCCCTGCATAATTTCAACGGAAATCACTTAAACGACATGAATTTCACTTAAACGGCAGCAAAATGGAAAATACTTACAGCAAACTGTAAAATGCTGCGCTGCAAAATACAGCATATTCAGCGCGGGATCAAGTACCCGAACCATAAACGTACCGCCGGAAACAACGGAGCTTCCTCCGAGCTTTTTAATGTAACCGTCCACAAGCTTTTTGAAACCGATCCAGTCGGGTATTATGTACAGCGGACAGTTTTTGTAAGTGTGAGGCGCGGTACACCACTTGTCGATGTTGGCGGTATCGGAGGGCTTAGTGCGTCCGTCCTTAACGTGCAGCCAGTAGGTGTGGGTGTACAGGTTGTCCGCGGTCAGACCGTTACTGTGCAGAATATATGCAGCAAGACGGGCAGCGTTGTCACGGGCTTTAACGTTTTCCGTCCCGGTCGTTCCGGACATTATGCGCTCAATCGCGATCGTCTGCATATTTCCCGGACACGTTCCGTCGGCGCAAGTCCAGTTGCAGCGGCTGTCTTCAAGGTTCTGCCATGCGCACGCATTCCAAGGACTGTTACCATTTTCTATTGCCATGCCTACACTTTGAACTGAGGGACTTGGCAACCCAAATGTATATGTCTCTCCTTTTTGTAAATTTGGATGGTCGAAAATAAAAGTAACTTGTGCTGCAGCTGTACCATTAGCGGTAAGCGGCAATGTTCAGATTATCCTTGCCGTAAACATATAGTCGGGTTCCGAGGGCGTTGCTGGATTAAAAGGCTTTCTCGAATTTGCCGAAAAGGGAAAATTGCCCATTGTCAGCGCAACGCAGGGAACGGAATCTGAAAACACTGTTCCCGATCATCTTCCTGCCGAAATAGCCGACGCCGTTTCGGCAATGGGGTATAAAGTCAGATGCAATATCGGCTGCTCGGAATTTAAAGTAGATATAGGAATTGTCGATCCCAAAAATGAGAAAGAATATCTTCTCGGAATTCTTCTTGACGGCAGGAACAACAGCCGCTGCTCCAATGTGCGCGACAGATTTGTTTTACAACCGAGTGTACTGAGTGGGCTTGGCTGGAATATTATACGAATATGGACTCTTGACTGGCTTGACGACAGGGAGCGTGTTCTCAAAAATATCAAAACGGCAATTGAAAACATATCCCAAAAGGAAGAGGTAAAACCGTTTTCCTTTGCAAATATACAGTTTGAAAAAGAAGAACCGTCAGCATCGGCTGCAGCTGCAAAGCCATACATAAACGCGCCCATTATTATCAGGGGAACCGCCGAAGCCTTTTATCTGCCCCAAAATAAGGCTGCTGTAAAAAGGGCGGCGGAGGAAATTATCTCTGTCGAAGCTCCGATCAGCCGTAAACAGCTTATGAAAAAGGTTTTGACCGAATGGTCCATAACCCGATCGGGTTCAAAGGTCGAGAGTATTTTTGCTGATGCGGTAAGCGGCATATCCGCAAATACAACCGCAGACAGCGACAGAATGTTTTATTGGAGAAACGACCAAGATCCCGATAACTATGAGGGCTATCGCGTTGATGATTCCGAGTGCGGTAAGAGAAGTATGGACGATATTGCATCACAGGAAATAATAAACGCAGTAACTGAGGTTCTGCGCGAACAAATAAGTCTTTCCGAAACCGATCTTATAAGAGAAACGGCAAAGAAATTCGGCTATTCCAGAATAGGCGGCGTTATTGAAAGTTCAGTGGAATATTCTGTAAGAAGCGGGATATTAAAAGGAAAGCTTATCAAAGCTGAAAACGGAAATATAGTACTTTCGGAATAATGCAGGAAATTCAGCATACATTATTATATTTATTCGAATGATTTTGATTTGCTGATAGGAGCTTAAAGCATGGTGGTCACACCGTTCGATCCCCATAAGCCGCAGCGGAATAGGCAAGGCATTGGGAGCTATGCACATCAATACCACAAGCGAGCTGCTCATCAAATGTATGGGACTTAGCTTGTCCGACGCCTATTGGGTAAAACCCGAAAATACCGACCTCGCTTGGGAAACCATCAACTTTTTCGATAACGATTTTTCGGACGATGTTGGAAATATCCTGTTCGGAGAAAAGCCTGCTTCGGATTCAATAAACATGATGTCCCCAGACTGTTCTTCCGATGGCTGGCTGAAGAAAAAGTGGGAAATTATTGACGGAAAAAGATGGCTTGTCAAGGGCGGCTCAAACTTTTTTCAGGAACCGTTCAATGAAGTCATAGCAAGCAAAATTGCCGCCCGTCTCGGAATTGATTATGTCACCTATTCCATAGGCTTTGAGGGAAGAAATCAAAGTCCCGTGTGCATATGCGAGGATTTTTGTGACGGCAGTACCGAACTAATCTCGGCGAGCGCGGTAAATAAGGTACTCCCGATTGTTCATAACGAGAGCAAGTACGAGCATTTTGTAAGGTGCTGCGAATTTCTTAACATTCCGAATATCACAAAAAGTCTTGACGAAATGCTGACATTGGATTTTATCATTGCAAATCAGGATAGGCATATGGGAAATTTCGGAGTTATGCGTAATACCGATACCCTTGAGTATATGGGGCTTGCGCCTGTTTTTGACTGCGGAACAAGTCTCAGATACGATACCCCGGTCGGTATATATCGATCCCGATTTGAATGTTGAATCACAGCCCTTTGCAAGCTTTCACGATGAGCAGATACAGTTTGTTTCAAATCCTCAAGCCTTTGATTTTAACAGACTTGCAGGCATTGAAAAAGATATTGCGGAAATATTTGACGACGAAAGAGCCGCTGCGTACATCGACAAGGCAAGACAGGAAAAAATTATTGAGGTTGTGACTGCGAGAATTTCAAGATTGGAGCAAATATTTGAACTTGATGAAACCGAAGCTCTGTCGGATGAACCGAACTTTGGAATGACAATGCAGTAAATTGAATAATATAAAAATTAGCCATGTTAAGTGTAAAAGCATTTAACATGGCTTTTTATTGCTAAAATTTATGGAGGTATTAAAATGGAAAATGAAATAAACAAACCCGATTGTCCGTTGATAGGTCAGGTGTTATTTGACAAGCAAAATAAAACAAATACGTATGATAAAGATATAGATATAAATAAAGAAAAATAGCCTCCGAAAGGTAGGCATTCCGCCGCGGGCGGAACAAAACGCTCTTTTGGGGTAACAAACTGCTCCTGCCAAAGAGCAGACAAAAAACAATTAATGAAAATCATTCCCACGATCTTGACAAGCTTATAGAGTACGCATTGCCCCACACCCCCAACGCTTCCCCACGCAGACGGAACGGCAGTCAAAGCTTGATGACCTTTAACTCCGTTTCTGTCACAGCCTTTGCGATAAGCGGCTCGAAATCATAGGAAGCCTGAGCCTTCTCCACCTCAGCGACGGAGGGACGCGTCTTGGGGTGCTTTGGGGTAAACACCGTACAGCAGTCCTCGTACGGCTCTATGGAAATATCAAAGGTGTCTATCTTCCGTGCTATTTCAACAATTTCGGTCTTATCCATGCCGATAACGGGACGGAATACGGGCATTCTGCAAGCCGCGTCCGTGCAGACTATAGCTCCCATAGTCTGGCTTGCAACCTGTCCCACGCTTTCGCCTGTTACAAGAGCCTGAATACCCTTTTCCCCGGCGATCCGCTGGGCTATCTCCATCATAAGGCGGCGCATTATAATAGTAAACAGCTCTTCGGGACAGTTATCCCGCAAAGCTTCTTGTATCTCGGTAAAGGGTACGCAGTAGAAAGCGATATCTCCGCACCATGGGGCAAGCTTTTCACAGAGGCGTTCCACCTTAAGACGGGCTCTTTCGGAGGTATAGGGCGGAGAAACATAATGTATCGCTGACAGCCTTACACCCCGCTTTGCCATCATATAGGCGGCGACAGGACTGTCTATTCCACCCGACAGGAGCAGCATTGCAGAACCCGACGTACCCACGGGGATACCTCCCGCCCCCTTGATATTGCCAGAATGGATATAGGCGCCGTTGTCACGAATTTCTACGGTAACGGTCATCTGGGGATTTTTCACGTCCACGGTAAGATGAGGGTAGGCTTCGAGAATACGTCCGCCAAGCTCCATGCATATTTCGGGGGACTTCATGGGAAATTTCTTGTCCGACCGCTTTGCCTCTACCTTAAAGGTGCGGGACAGCTCCGCGGTCTCACGGATATGGTCTACCGTCTCGCGGCATATTACCTCAAAGTCCTTTTCAACCACTAAAGCGCGGCATAGAGCGGCGGCTCCGAAAACCTTTGAGCCGCGGCTTACGGCTTCATCCAGGTCGATATCCTCGGACATCGGCTCGGCGCATATTGTAGACTGGGATCTTGTATAGTCAAACTTTCCCAGAGGAGCAAGACGGTGCTTTAAGTTGCGGATAAAAGCGTCCTCGAAGCTGCGCTTATTGAGACCTTTGAGAGCGATCTCTCCTTCTTTGAAAATAATAAGTTCTTTCATTTTGGAAATTCCTTTCAGAGTTAGGATATTGTTTGTCTATGTGTTTTTATTGTTTTTTGTATCAAATTATTTTAGCATATTTCGTATGTTTTGTCAAATCGGCGTACCGCTCTGCATATAAACAGAAGTCTTAAAGCAACTATTGGTTGCATAAAAAATTTTTTTAAAATGCAACCAAAAATCGCTTGCATTATAATAATATATGTGGTATAATATTGCCATAAGATACACCAAACCAAAGAAAGGACGATACTATGAATATTGAAATTGCAAACAGACTTCGACAGATGAGAAATAAAAACAATCTTTCGCAGGAAGAGCTTGCCGCAAAAATGGGCGTGTCACGGCAGGCGGTATCAAAGTGGGAACGGGCGGAAGCTTCACCCGATACTGAAAATCTTATCCTGCTTGCAAAGCTGTACGGGATCTCCATTGACGAGCTGCTTAACACGGACAGCTCAGTCAGCCCTCAGTCGTCGAGTTCGGGAATATCCCTTAAAAAGGACGACTACGGTTACCAAAGCGAACCAGTAAGAGAAGCCGTACCCGAAAACTATACCGAGCAGGAAATCTATCCCGGAGCGTCTGTACATGAAAGTACGTCCATACCCCAAGGCTCGCCTTTCGGAGCGGACATAGAGGAGGACGAACAAAAGGCCTCCGGCGGCTTCGGTGATACAGTGGAAAAAGCAGGTCTTGCTATCGGGGACATATTAAATTCCGCAGGCAAAAAGATCGAGGACGGTCTGAAAAAGGCAGGCTCGGCAAACGGCAAGGACTGGGAAAGCAGCGTTGAAACTTTCTGCGAGGGGCTTAACAAGGGCATTGACAAAGCGGGACGCGCTATCGAAAGATCCATTGACAAGCTTGAAAAGAAAATGGACGAAAAGGACAATAAGTACAACTATAATTACAGCTATAACTATAGCAGTACCGGCAGCCAAAGCGGCGGTAGATCCAAGAAAGCGAAAAAAAACGCCGGAAGCGGAAAAGGAGGCGGAAAATCAATGACTTTGCTGGATAAAACTCTGCCTATATTTATCACGGGATTCTTTTTCCTTATGTGCACTATCGGTCTCGCGCACCCGGGCTGGACGGTTTTCCTGCTTATCCCTCTTTACTACACAGGCAAAGAAGCAATAAGAAAACGCAATCCCATGATATTCTGCTACCCTGTTTTCTGTGCATTTGTGTATTTTACCATAGGCGGATTCCTCGACCATTTATGGAACGGCGCGGCGGAAGCATGGTACTCGCTTATGTGGCTGCTTTTCCTGACTATCCCGCTGTACTATACAGTGTTTCCCGCCATTAAAAAGCGCAATCCGCTTATATTCTGTTATCCCGTTCTGTGCGTTATCGTTTATATCGGCATGGGTATCCTGCTCAGCGGGATCGGATGGTGGATAAGCGAAAGATGGTTCGCGTTCATGTGGGCTCCTATCGGACTGACCATACCTCTCTACTATATCGTACTGTCGCACTACAGAAATCAGAAAAAAACTTCAGCAGGCAATCAGAGTACCGCAGGAAATTAAATAGCGAAAAAGCTTTCGGAGCAATATCCGAAAGCTTTTCTTTTTGTATATTTTATATGTAATTTTACTCTTTGTAATTGATAAGCTCGTCAAGCATTTTCGGCAGATCGGTATCCATGTTCTCATCGGAGAACTGGCAGGTACCCACAGCCTTGTGTCCGCCGCCGCCGTATTTGAGCATAAGTCTGCCCACGTTAACGTTGGAGGTGCGGTTAAGTATAGAGTATCCCACAGCCGCGCTGCAGCCCTTGCCGCCCTTGCCGTTTACTATCCACACGGAAATATTCTGCTCCGGATACAGGCTGTAGATGAGGAAACGGTTTCCCGAATAAATAGGGTCTACGCCGCGGAGGTCGCTGATGATAACGTCCTTTTCCACGCGGGTATGAGCCTTTACCATTTCCTTGAACTTTTCCGCCTGCTCGAAGTAAACGTCGATGCGCTCCCTTACGTCGGGCATGGCAAGTATCTCGTCCGTATTCATTGTGCGGCAGCAGTCGATAAGCTTTTCCATGAGCTGATAATTTGAAATTGTGAAATTTCTCCACCGTCCCAGACCGGTTCTGGGATCCATAAGAAAGCCCACAAGTATCCAGCCCTCAGGATTAAGTATCTCGTCTCTTGTAAGATTTCCGCTGTCCACCTTGTCAACGGCGATCATCATGTCGTCGTAATGACCGAAGCGTTCTTTTCCGCCGTAATAATCGTAGATAATTCTTGCACATGAGGGAGCAATACGGCTTTCTCCCTTATATTTTCCCTCAAGCTGATTTCTCTCGAATTCGCTGGAATGGTGATCGAACCAAAGTCCGCAGCCCTCCACAAAGGGAACGTTGGCGAGGCAGTCGTCCTCGGTGATCTCTATAAGACCGTCCTGCAGGTCCTTGGGGTGAGCAAATTTCCAGTGGTCTATTATTCCCACGTCTTTAAGCAGTGCGCCGCAGGCAAGTCCGTCAAAATCCGAACGGGTAACAAGTCTCATTCCAATACAACTCCTAACAATTTTATATAGTATAAATAAAGATACGATAATATAAAAACATTATACACTATTTTACTATAAATTTCAAGAGGTTTAGGGAAAATTTTATAAACTGCACGATTCAGAGCTTCATAGGATTTTACATTGTAATTCTGATGATTTAAAGTCTGCCGCTCAGGATATTGGTAGCAATCGTAAAATATATCAGCAGCGAGCAGGAGTCCACCACGGTCGTGATAAGCGGGTTAGCCATTATGGCAGGGTCGAGCTTCAAAGCCTTTGCGCCCATGGGAAGCATAGCTCCCACAAGCTTGGCGATGACCACGGTTCCTATAAGGGACAACCCTATCACCAGCGCAAGAGCGGGGTCTTTATAGGTAATAAGCACCCTCAGACCGTTTACCACCGAGAGTACGGCTGCGCATATAAGCGCGATCCTGAGTTCCTTGAAAACCACCTTGAAAAAGTCGCGGAGGCGTATTTCCTCCAGAGCCATTCCGCGGATTATCAGCGTTGAGCTTTGGGAGCCGCAGTTTCCTCCAGTACCCATTACCATCGGCATAAAGGAAACAAGCATTGGTATCACCGCTATCTGCGGCTCGAATCTCGCAGATATCATGCCCGTCAGTGTCGCCGAAAGCATAAGTATAAGCAGCCATGGGATACGGCTTTTGGCGTGAGACCATACCGATGTTTTAAAGTAGCTGTCCTCGGCGGGAACTACCGCCGCCATTTTAGCGAAGTCCTCGGTGTTTTCCTCCTGGAGGACGTCCATAGCGTCGTCGAAGGTCACTATGCCCACAATACGGTTTTCGTTGTCCACAACGGGCATTGCCGCAAAGTCGTACTTTGACATTGTACGCGCAACATATTCACGGTCGTCGTGAGTATTTACGGAGATAACGTTAGTCTCCATAATGTCCTCCACCGCCGTATCGCTGTCGGCGACGAGCATATCCAGAACGGTAACTATTCCCAGAAGCCTGCGGTTTTCAGTGACATAGCAGGTATAGACCGTTTCCTTTACAAGACCTATCTTCCGTATCTGCTCAAAGGCTTCGCTGACGGTCAGTTCTTTTTTCAGGTAAACGAACTCTGTAGTCATGACCGAACCGGCGCTGTCCTTGGGATAGTTGAGGAGCTGATTTATCTGCTTTCTCGTGTCACTGTCGGTGTTCCTGAGTATTCGGGAAACAACGTTGGCGGGCATTTCCTCAATGATATCAACGGTATCGTCAATGTAAAGCTCGTCCAGAACATACCGCAGCTCGCGGTCGGAGAAAGCGTTTATCAGCGTCATCTGGGTGTCGCTGTCCATGTAGGTGAACGCCTCTGCCGCAAGCTCCTTAGGAAGTATGCGGTACATCAGGATAAGCTCCTTTTCGCCGATCTCACCGTCGCCGTTCAGCTCCTCCACAAGGAACGCTATATCCGCAGGATTCATTTCCTGAAGCTCCGATTTGAGCTTGACAAAACATTTGCTGTCTATAAGTTCAACAGCAAGCTCTTTTTCCATAAAAAAACCTCCTAATTCAAAAATGAACAGAAGGCACAAAACTAAAAACTACTCTGCCGAATCCAGCCTGAGGAAACCTCCATGCGGCTGACGGCAGCAAAGCAATGAAACAAGCGCACCGTATGCGCCGATATCAAAGCAGCAACTTCGCGGTTTTATGCCCTTACCGTTACCGGCGTCCATACAGTTCACTCCTTTTATTTCATTAATATATTTTTATTATACACAATTTCGGATATGTTGTCAATGAAAACTTTTGCCGACCCGCGGAAATCAATTCCTTTATAAATTGTTGTTTAGCGCAGTAAGTATTGGTACGATATTCAGCTGGTCGAGCTGAGCACAGCTCGCGAGGGTCGAGGGGGCAGAGCCCCATCGTCGCTCCCCGCAGGGAGCGAAATTCCTTATCGTTCAAGAGCTCTGCAAGGGGGTGAATTGCGGCAGCCGAATTTATTCGGCATAGCCGCAAGAGGGGGACGCTCTGCGATAGAGAGCGGCCCCCTTGTCACGCAGCTGAATGAATCTTGAAAACAATCCTCTGCTATAAGCAGAGGATTGTTTTCAACGAACAAATTTTGTTTGGGTTAATCAGCTTTTGCCGAGGTTTAAACAACTATAGTTTGCTTCGTACAGTTAGAAGGGAGAGCGGTCGTGTCCGCTCCCCCTCGGAGCACTCGCGAAGCAAGGGCAAGATGTCGCATTCCTCACCCCTTTCACCGTTTTGAACGAAAAAGATTTCGCTCCCTGCGGTGAGCGACCAAAGGGCTTCCGCACTCTGGACTTCTGACGAGCTGTGCTCAGCTCGATCAGCTAAACAAAAATTAAGGTCAGACAAAATAAAAATACGCCGCAAAACCGCATATATCAAAGCTTGCTCATAATTCTAATAAGGGAGCGGTGTTAAAAAATTTTTGCCAAGCGTTGCTTATTTCGGCAAAATAAGGTATAATAAATATAAAATATATATTTTTCCGAAAGGACTGTTTTTTATGAAAGACGGATTTATCAGAGTCGCCGCCGTGACTCCCGACATAAAGGTTGCGGACTGCGATTACAACGCGGACAGAATAATCGAGCTGATAAAACAAGCCGCTGCGGAGGACGCGTCCATTGCGGTGTTCCCCGAGCTTTGCATTACGGGGTACACCTGCGGGGACTTGTTCCTGCAAAAGGTGCTTTTGGACGGCGCGAAAAAGGCTCTTGTTAAAATTGCAAGGGAAACCGCGGACTGCGATCTGCTTGCCTTTGTGGGACTTCCCTTTGAGGTGGACGGCAAGCTTTACAACTGCGCCGCGGCGGTAAACAAGGGAAATATAATCGGATTTGTTCCGAAAAAAAATATTCCCGCCTATTCGGAATTTTACGAAACAAGGCACTTTACCCCATGGCAGGGAGGAAACATTGCCGTTAAAGACGTTGACGAAAGCGACAATGACGAAAAACACAGTTCGTACACTTGCTTTGGGGATATGCTTTTTTGGTGTGATGAGATACCCGAACTTGTTATAGGCGTAGAGATCTGCGAAGATTTTTGGACGCCGGAACCGCCCTCCGGAGGACTTGCAACGGCAGGCGCAACAGTCATATGCAATCTTTCCGCCTCCGATGAGATCGTCGGAAAAAGCGAGTACCGCGAACAGCTTGTTAAAAGCCAGTCCGCTCGGTGCGTATGCGGCTATATCTACGCCGACGCGGGTATGGGAGAATCCACCCAAGACCTGATCTTCAGCGGACATAATCTTATCGCGGAAAACGGCACAATTGTCGGCGAAAGCAGAAAGTTCACCACGGGACTGACTTTCGGAGAAATAGACCTGCACCGCCTTATTGCCGAACGGAGAAAAATGAACACGTTCCCCGCAGTCAGTCCCGGACGTACAAAAGAACTTGACATAGGACACTTTTATATTACCCCAAAAAATCTAGAGCTGAAACGCCGTTTCCCGCCCATGCCCTTTGTGCCGACAGACAGGGACGACCTTAACAACCGCTGCGAGGAGATACTCACAATGCAGGCGGCGGGACTTGCCACACGGCTGCGGCACATCGGCTGCAAGACCGCCGTCATCGGGCTTTCGGGGGGACTTGACAGCACTCTTGCCCTTATCGCTGCGGTACACGCTTTCGATATGCTGGGACTCGACCGCAAAGGGATAGTGACCGTTACAATGCCCTGCTTCGGTACTACAAAGCGTACCAAAAGCAACGCCTGCTATCTTGCCGAGGCGTACAGCGTTACACTGAAAGAAATAGACATAACCGCCGCGGTGAGACAGCATTTTGCCGACATCGGACAGAGTGAAAGCGTGACCGACGTTACCTTTGAAAACAGTCAGGCGCGGGAGCGCACGCAGGTGCTTATGGATATTGCCAACCAACAGGGCGGCATTGTTGTGGGTACGGGAGACCTGTCAGAGCTTGCGCTTGGCTGGGCTACCTACAACGGCGACCATATGTCTATGTACGGCGTAAACGCGGGCGTACCGAAAACGCTGGTGCGGCATCTGGTTTCATATGAGAGCGCAAATACTGACGATAAAAAGCTTTCGGAGGTTCTGAACGACATTCTTGCAACTCCTGTGTCACCCGAACTGCTGCCGCCGTCCGAGGGGGAAATTTCCCAGAAAACCGAGGACATTGTTGGTCCCTACGAGCTGCACGACTTTTTCCTGTACTATATGGTGCGGTGCGGTTTTCCTCCGCAAAAAATACTGCGGATAGCAGAGCAGTCCTTTGCGGGACGGTTTGACAGGGATACTGTAAAAAAATGGCTGGCTATTTTCCTGAAACGCTTTTTCTCACAGCAGTTCAAGCGGTCGTGCCTGCCGGACGGTCCAAAGATCGGCAGCGTTACCCTTTCGCCTCGGGGCGACTGGCGAATGCCCTCCGACGCCTGTGTAAAGCTCTGGCTTGAAAATTTGCAATAACTAAACTTAAAACTAAGGTGTGTTGATGCTGCCCGATATGCTCAGACAGCGTTAACACACCTTAAATGATATTTCACGGGTATAATTACATTTTTGTAAATATTTTCCGTTTTTTCGGCGTTTAAGTGAAAAATCCGTCGTTTAAGTGATTTCTATTGATATTTTAACGGAAAATATGACAAAATTGTTAAAAACATGGTCAAAATTTTGGCAGTCTTATTTTTATTTGACGAATGTCAAGCCCCGTTTGACGAGGTGAGAGTGCAGACTTATAAGAATCAGGCGACACCGTACAAAAACGGTATGACCAAAACTCAAAGGAAAGAGGGCACAATATGAAAATCTTAAAGACTGTTAAAGGCAAGCTGCTTAGACGAATTTTGTCGGTAGTTGTTATCGGCTTTTTTGCAGTAGGTATTTTAAGCAGCTATCTGAACTTCCGCAACACTCAGTCAACACTTGAGACCACACTCTCTGAGCTTGCGCTTCAGACGAGCGTGCGCTTGGAAAACCGCTTGTCCCGTTATGTCGCTATCGTCAAGGAGGTCGGTATGGATCCGCGTATGGGCGAGGATTACACCGTGGAAGAAAAGCTTGAGCTTTTGCAGGAAAGAGCCGATACTTACGGCTTCTCCGAACGCGGCTATATCGACAAGGACGGTTGGGGATACGAAACTCTTGACGATGTAATTGATTACAGAGAAGACCATTGCTACATAAAAGGTATGGGCAACGAGGAATTTGTTTTTGGTCCTCAGCTCGTCGGCGACAGACCGATCATATACTTTTGCGCGCCCATTAAAGAAGGCGGCGTTAACAACGGTGAGCTTATCGGCGTTGTTTATTTCGGTATCGAAAGTTCCATGCTGCATGAAATTGTAGACGAGATACGCGTCGGTCAAACCGGCAGAACTTACATTATGGACGAAAACGGTACATATATCGCCTGCATGGATCAGAAATACGTTGACGAGGGATTAAACAACATAAATCACACTCACAAGGACAACGTCGAACTCGACTGCCGCAGCGATCTTGAAAATCAGGCTCTTTCAATAACCGATACAGGCAGTACAGTATTCGGTCAAGTCGGCGGCGGCGGTATTGAAAGATTCCTTGCTTACGCCCGTGTCGGCGGTACGGACGGTTGGGTGATCGGCGTTACAACCGAGGTCAGTGAGTGGATGGACGGAACTACATTCGCTATTATTATTACGATTATTTTAGGTCTTTTCTTTATTACAAATGCGTCTATTGTCTGCACTATCACTGCGAACAGCATTTCAAACCCTATCAAGAAAACCGTTAACGTTATGAATGCTGTGGCTGCAGGAAACCTTAACGTCAGCGTTGAGTACACCTCCGACGATGAAACAGGTCAGCTTGCGGATTCGATCAACCAAACAGTAACATCGCTGAACAATTATATGGGGGAAATTTCGCGTCTTTGCAAGCAGCTTGCGGACGGTAACTTTAACATTCAGCAGCAGATCGATTTCAGCGGCGATTTCGCAAGCATAATCAATGCGCTGAACAGCCTTGCATACGGACTGTCCGATACTATGCAGCAGATCGATGTTTCCGCCGAACAGGTCAATCAGGGCGCTGCACAGATTTCTGACGGAGCTACTTCGCTTTCCTCCGGAACGACCGAACAGGCTTCTTCTATCCAGGAGCTTGCGGGCATTATCGGATCGCTTAAAGATAAAGTTGATATTAACGCCAAAAATGCCGAAGACGCTGACCGGAAGGCAAATCGGGCGGGTGAAAAGATGTCGCTTTCCAATGAGCATATGAAGGAAATGGTCAATGCGATGAACAACATTTCCGATAAGTCACACAAAATTTCGAATATTATCAAGACGATCGAGGATATCGCGTTCCAAACCAACATTCTCGCACTTAACGCCGCCGTTGAGGCTGCAAGGGCGGGTACTGCGGGCAAGGGCTTTGCGGTTGTCGCGGACGAGGTCAGAAACCTTGCGTCCAAGTCGGCAGGAGCTGCCGCCGATACGACCCAACTGATCCAGCAAACCATTGAGGCAGTTGAAAAGGGTTCGCATATTGTTGACGAAACCGCGGAGGCGCTTAACGCGTCCGTTGACGTTACAAATCAGACGATTAAGCTGATCAACGATATTTCGGCGGCTTCCGCCGAGCAGGCAATAATGATCGAACAGGTACACACGGGCGTAAATCAGATTTCGTCTGTTGTTCAAACCAACGCGGCTACCGCCGAGCAGTCCGCAGCTTCCTCCGAGGAGCTCAACGGTCAAGCTGCCGCGCTTCAGGATCTTACAAGCAAATTTGTTCTAAAGGAAAGATAAAAGCCCGTTTTCGGACGCCTGAGTATAGTTTTAATGCAGATAACCGGCAACGGAGCAAATTGCCCATTATTGTTGAAATGAAACTTAAAGTCTCATAAACTATAGAGAGTAGAAACATGGGATTCTCACAAAGTTTTTCCAGCTGCAATTAAGGAGCGAAAGCATGGAACGGGAGCATATTTACTTCAGAGAACATATCGACCGCATTCCATATTTGAAAAAGGTCGGGGCACTGTAAATTAAATTTTTTTAGCATAAGCGGTATGGGGATAACCTGTACCGCTTTTTACATATCAAAATAACTTTACTTTGAATTTGAGCAACACCCTATTGATATTTTCTGTTATGTATAATAGAGATAGGCAGGTGATTGATGCTACAGAATGTCCTGTATAGCGCCCTCAAAAAAAACAAAGAAAATGGTATTCAGGAAGAAAGAAAAGCCACATAATAAAAGCACAAATAGTTGTTAATAAGACAAACGGAATAATCATATGTACTGCTGAAGATCATAGCAAAACACATGATTTTACACTATATAAAAGAACCATAGGAAGTCACATACTTGACTGTATTAAGGCACAGACCGATAGTGGATATCAAGGTATATCTGCGTTTCATAAGAATAGTGAAACGCCCAAGGAAAAGCCAAAGGGCGGTAAACTGACTGATGCTGAAAAAAGAGAAAATCATCGTATCTCTCATGAACGCATTCTTGTCGAAAATATTAATGCCAAAATCAAAGTTTTTAAAATTATGAAATATCCCTATCGCTTTTATCATGAGCATTACGAATATGCTTAACTGGGTTAAAAAGACACCTCAAAACCAAAAAATAATTTCCAATTTTTAGAATTAGATGAATTGTACTGGTTTGTAGGTAAAAAGTACAACACTGAAACACGTGAAAATATCTATGTGATAACTATGGTAAGCCGTTTGCCGCGTCAGGTAGTAGGATTTGAGGCGACATTATATTCCTATTTTACGCCGAAAGAGCCGCTGTTTCGCCAAAAAGCTTGAATCTCTTCGTGCAGTACTTGAGCTTTTTGTAAAAGCCTATAATGATTTTGGTATTGCAAAAATGACTTTCAGACAAAATCGTAATTCAAATTCCCGCGAACTTCCTTTTTCTATCCTTGACTTTTTATAATATGCGCTGTATGCCCACACCTGCAGGAAAGTTTTGCTTGACAAACTTCTTGAAATGATATATAATATATTATGTTTATACTATTAGTGGAACAGCGGTACGACTAATCATATGCGGGTATGGCGAAATTGGCAGACGCGCCAGACTTAGGATCTGGTGTCCCCGACGTGCAGGTTCAAGTCCTGTTACCCGCACCATCTTTCCTTAGGAAAAAAGATATTTAGCTCTCAAATGGCTTAGGTAGGCGGTTTGAGGGCAATTCTTTTGCCAAAAAACGAAGTAAAAATCCGTAGATATTTTTAAGGGGTTTTTAGGGGCAAACAGGATTTGAACCCTTTTCGTAAAAATTTTCCGTTTAATATTGTATATAATGACAAAATTAAAAGGAACATATGGAAAACGTGCAGAAATCCGATCCGAATAGCGACAGTAGAAAATTAGTGGTAAAAATCATGAAATATTGTCGGTATTCAACAATCTGTAAGAAAAAAGATTTTTAAGGGATTTGAATTGAATAAACAACTTTTGGTAATTTATCAAAAGTTACAGCAAATCCCTATATTACGTGGTTTCATACGAGTTACATTATATTAGCTTTTAGTAAATTTCAGCATATTTTTGCTGATTTAAGTACCAAATAAAGACCAACGGCATATTCCAATTTTATAATTATTCAAGAGGTTATTCCATTGAAAAAATTAACTGCAAGAGCCTTGATAAATTTTTTTCAAGGTTCTTTTGTATTACTTAAAATCATTAATAAATATTAGCTAAACTAAAAACATTTTGTGCTATAAACTAAAAAATTACCGTTCATACCAAAAATTACCATTTGTCAGATTTTTGTTGAAATATAACAAAAAATGTGTTATTATAAAAATAAAATTTTTATATATTGATTTTATTACGAGGATGTTTAACTAACAAAATTTCCTTTTGCTTTGACATTGCAACATGAGTATAAATCTGAGTTGTTGTTATGGAACTGTGACCTAGGATTTTTTGTATGTAGCGGATATCTACATCTTCTTCAAGTAAAAGAGTGGCAAAGGAATGTCTGAACATATGGGGAGTAATATGTATGTTGCTGTTGCATAAGGCGGCGTACTTGTTTACAATTTCTCGCACAGACTGTTCCGACAATCGCTTGTGAAGCTTGTTTACAAAGAAAAATCCGCAATTTTCAATATTATCCCGAAACATTTCATAGTATTCTGTAAGAATTTGAAGAACGTCTGAATTTTCAATATGAATAATGCGTTCCTTTGAGCCTTTACCGAATATTTTGATAAAATGATTTGACAGATCAATATTATCGGGAGTGAGGCAACAAATTTCTGATACCCTTGCGCCAGTTGCAAACAGAATTTCCAGAACAGCTATGTTTCTGATACATATTCTTTTAGAATAATCTGTTTCGGCAGAGGATTTTTCCGTATATGCAGCGTGAAGAATGTTGTTGATTATGTTAAGCGGGATTGTTTTGGGCAAAAGCAGCGGTTCGCGGAACGAGGTTTCAATTTTGTCAAACGGATTGATTTCAATAATGTCTTCAATCATTAAAAAATGTGTAAACGCTTTAAGTGTTGCAATTTTACGCTTTGCTGTTTTAGGTTTGTATGTATTATGTAAAAACGAGATGTAACTACATATAACATCTTTGTCGAATTTTTGCTGTGAAAACTGAACAAACTGCTTTAAGTCAATAGAGTAAGCCTTTAAAGTTTTTTCGCTGAGAACCTTTCTGTCCTTGCAGTAGCAAAGGAAGTCAGAAATTTGTATTTTCAAATCAAACATTATATGTTCCTCCCTGTTAGTTTGTAAATCCATTATATACCAAAACGTTGCTTTTGTCGAATTATGTAGAATAATACTGGAAATGTGATGAAAAAATTGTAGAAATATATTGACAAATTTACGATTATGATGTATAATGTAATATAAATAGTTATAAGTCAACGCAAGATAACTACAAATTATCATGTAATAATTTGTTATT
>CAMUJF010000027.1 GCA_947089135.1 uncultured Clostridia bacterium | reverse complement strand
ACAGAAGCAGGAACAGCAACCGTAAAATTTGTTGACGATTATAAGGTATTGCAAATAATCAATGCAAAGAGGCGTATTTGAAACATTAGCTTATTATGCAAATCAATTGATTGAACGCAGAATTGAACAAGCTCCCTTTGATAAATCATACAGCGGATTGATAAGCGATATATTGTTTGAACCTGATACTCCAATGGATAGTTCTAAATTTGGTACGTATAAAATTAGATACGGCACTAAAGAAAAGATAGTAAGATTAAGTGATAACTTTGTACACGAAATTGGAGAGCGGGTCGAAGTTTATATTTATGAAAATAATCCTAACCATATTGTTGTTGAACCTGTTATTAAACGTATGCCGCCTTGTAAAATAAAATATGACGATAAGGAAAATAAATATATTGAATATAGACGAACTCAAACAAACGGTAAAATTTATGAAACTAAACAAGAATATAAATTAACGGAAATTGATAATGATGACGGTCAAGAGGTTACAAAAATGGAATTACCAGATGGACACATTATCAATTTTGAAAATTGGAATACCTAAATAAAATTATTGTTTCATTTTTGGGAGATGTTTAAAAATTTGAGAAGGAAAAAAGGAATAAGAGCCAAACAAGAGAAAAAAGAGCAATTACATAAATACACTTGCAAATGGTGCAAGGCTGAAAAAACTGAAGATAAATTTTTTAAGTGCTGTGTAAATCGGGGTGTACTTATTTGTTCATCTTGTATCAAGAAAAAATATGAGGAAATATGCGCCCAGCATGAAAAACTTGTTGCAATAGTAGTGTGCTGTCATTATTTGGATATTGCATTTTATAAATATATTTATGATAGTCTTGGAGATAAGCAGGGAATTGGATATTATATCCGACAGTTGAATTTAATACAGAACAATCCCGATGATTTCGAGAAAGGTCTATTACATAACAATATACTCAGTTACACACAGACAGATAAACGGATTGATAACGCAAAAAATCAGTTGAGTAAAGTTATTAAGGATTTGGAGGCGGTGCGAAATGACATTTAACAATCTGAATGACTTAATGAAATTTATGGAAACGCAGATACAAGATACCATGTGTAAAGAAGTAGCCGATGTTGCTGTTGAACAATTGGGAAACTCTGTTAAAACAACCGTCTATGACGCATATAAACCTACTAAATATGTTCGCAGATATTCAAACGGCGGTTTGGGTGATATTCGCAATATGGAGGTTACAGAGGTAGAAAATGGTATTGAGGTGCGAGATGTCGCCCCTCTTGACAATGGTCGGACTGATTATGCTCTTGATGACATTGTTGTACATGGTTATGGCAATCACCCTTTTGGGCGTGATTTCTATGCTGATGCTTTGGATAATTTGGAATATTCTGGTGACGCTAAAAATGCACTTAAGAGCGGGCTAAAGAGACGTGGGATTAATGTTAAATAATAACAATTGTAAGAGAAAGGATATAGTTTTAAGTAAAAATATGGAATATAAAAATATATTTTCTGATTATCCCGATGTTGTAAAAGTTGATGATTTAACTCATATGCTTGGAATAGGTAAAAACAAAGCGTATGAACTTGTAAATAATGGTGAAATTCAAAGTATAAAGATAGGCAAAAAACATATTATTCCAAAATTCAGAGTAATAGAATTTTTGCAGAATGTTAAATAAATTTTAATTTATAGTTGTCCGTCTGCTGTGATATAATTATACTGTCAAACAGCAGACGGTTTGTTATTTAGGAGGTTGTGGTACATGACAGGCAGTCTGCAAATTAAAAATAATAAATATTATGCTGTACTGAATCTTAAGGACAATGATGGTAACAGACGACAAAAATGGATTTCTCTTGATATGGAAGTCAAAAACAACAAGCGAAAAGCCGAACAAGCGTTGAAAAAGCTTGTAGCGGAGTATGAGACAAAAAAGATTAACATAATCAATAAGCAATCATTTTCTGACTTTATGGGTGAATGGCTTAAAGTGATAAAGTCAAGCGTTAAAAGCAATACATACAACAATTATGAGCTTATTTATCGAAAGCACATTAAACCTTATTTCAGCAAACTTGGCGTTGCTGTTGTGGATTTAACCCCTATACATATTCAAAATTACTACAATGACAAGATTGAATCGGGACTATCTGCAAGTTCCGTTAAAAGACACCACGCTAATATACATAAGGCTCTTGATTATGCTTTGAAAATGAACATCATTCCTTACAATCCTGCTGACCGTATTACGCTTCCAAAGCGAGAACATTACACGGGTAAGTTTTATGATGAAAGTCAATTAAAACAGCTTATGGAGATATGCACAAATACTCCAATAGAAAGCTGTGTATTTCTTACAATCAACTATGGACTTAGGCGCAGCGAGGTTTTAGGATTAAAATGGAGTGCTGTAAGTTTCACAGAAAATACCATTACTATAAATCATACAGCTGTTTCCAATGTTGGCGGTGTAATTTATGCAGATACAACAAAGACAAAGGCAAGTCTTAGAACATTACCGCTTACGGGCAGCGTAAGGGAATACCTTTTGCAGTTAAAAGCACATCAAGAGACTATGGAACGACAATTCGGTGACTGCTATCATAAAAGCGAGTATGTTTGTACTTATGATGACGGACGTGAAATACCTCCCGATTACGTTACACATAAGTTTGCTAAGATACTTGCCAAAAGTGATTTGCCTAAAATACGATTTCACGATTTGAGACATTCCGCTGCTTCATTGCTTATTAATTCAGGCTTTAACCTAAAGGAAATTCAAGAATGGTTAGGACATAGCGACATTTCAACAACGGGTAACATTTATTCCCATTTGCAGTATTCGGCTAAAGTCAATATGGCAAACCGTTTCAATGAGCTTCTAACAAAAAAGTGAATGTTAAAAAAGTGTTAGAAATCGTTGTTTTTCCAAAAATAAATACGCTGCTTGAATTGCCTCAAACAACGTATCTATGGGATTTGCTATGGTGCGCCTGACAGGAGTCGAACCTGCGACCTTCAGAGTCGGAGGTATAATTTTAACTTTTCACCTCTTGTTACAACTTGCCGCAAACGCCTATTTTAAGCCATTTTACGCACGCTTGCTTTTCATATCTTTTAATAACTTATAGCGCACAATCGTAACTTTGGCGCACAAACGGCGCACAAAAAATAGGATTTTGACCTGCTCAAAAATGAGCGGGCTATTTTATTTGGAACGAGTAGGGGTATATAGGAACCGCGCCCCTCGGAGAGCGCCTATCCTTATGATAACGCAGCTTGCGGGGTTGTCGTAAGGATTATGGCGTTACTTAGGGCAAAGTCCCAAGTAAAAAGGGTGCAGGGGAACGCTGCCACACAGACTATTTACAGCGGAAATAGTCTTAGTGTGTTAGAACTTTAGAACTTTCGGGGGAAAGTGTACCGCGTGACCTGCTCCAAAATCTGCAACCAGTTGAAAAAATAGACGGTTGAGGTACAGCAAGCGCAGAAAAAGTACACACTTTTTCATATCGGACTGTAAAACGTGCCGTAAGGCTATCAGAACGCCATATAATCAACGCAAGCGTATTTGTAATGAGGTTTACCGCATAAAATATAAACCCTCCAAAAACGGCTTTGTAGTCGCTCTTAGATGGTATCGTATTTTCGAGCATGTCTAAACTCGTCGATTTCGACCCCCTTTAAAAATTTGGGAACATATAACAAAAAAACAGGAGCAGGCGAACCCACTCCCGTTGCGTGACCCTTAAAAAGATGTATTATAGTTATCTTGCAAAAAAATTTCTCATTTTATCAATTGAAATAACATTGTTTTTCGGGGTTTCTTTCCAAGGAGTTTCGTTATGTGTCATTTCTACAAGTTTAAAAGCAGAATATTGACCATAATCCTCATAAACGTCCTTTAAAATAACCTCAATATCATTATTATCACCAAAATTAGGCATTGTGATTGACTCATTAATGGGATTTTTTCCATATTTCTTGTACCTATTATATACTTCGGGTACAACGGGACCCAAATCCCAAGCAACAAGATTTTCGTTGAAAAGAGACTTACCAGTGTACTTTATCGCTATTCCCTGTGCATAATAAAGTAACTTTTGCAGTTTCAAGCTGGTAAGCAAATCAGTGTTTGCACGGGAATTATTATAAACAATAAGCCATTTCGCAACGTCAAATGCCGACAGTCCAAAACTTGATGGTTCTTGTGTTTGTGTAACTGTGACTGTTGTTTCTCTTGCCTTTGAGGTATCGCCTTTTGCATACTCCAAAGCTTCACCCAAACCGTTCATAATGCTTTCGTATACACCCATAGTCAATTCCTCCTTTCAAATTTTGCACGTTCAACAGCTTCAATTTCTTTAACTAATTGTTTAATGCCATCACATTGCCGTTTTGAAAGATTTTCTTGTTCATTTTTGGCATATGCAGTAATAAGGTAAACTTTTTCAAATGTAATAAAATCTACATATATCACTCTTGCACCGCCGCTCTTGCCTCGGCTTTCAAGAGAAATTCTGTATTTTCGGCAGCCATGTGTGCCTTGTATCATATCTCCCGCAGTTGGGTTCTGTGTCAAGCTGTTCTGAAGTTGCCTTAATTCCTCATCATTTAAGCCTAAGTTTTTCCAAGCATTATCAAAATCCGAAGTCATTACAAAATTTCTTGTCATATTATTTCCAATCCGATTTTATTTTAAGCACTTTGAAGTATGAAACACTTTTGCAGGTTCACTTTTAAATAGTTGAGCATAAAGCTTACTGATTATATTATACACAATTCTTCTCAATATGTCAAATTTAATTTTTCATAATTTGGTGTACTTTATTCTATTTTGCTCTGTTTTACTCGTTTGCGCTCTATTTTTCAATACTGTTTAATGTCTTTAATTTTCGTTTTCCTCCCGTTCCGCCCCGTCGGGAGCAGGTTCAATGTATTCGATAATATCTCCAGGTTGACAGTTCAAAAGACTGCAAATTATTTCAATGGTTTTCCACGAAACAAGTTCACCATGACGGAGCTGCGTTAAATAAGACTGACCTATTAGTTTTTCATTTCTGATTCTATTCTGCGAGTAACCTTTTTCTTTTAATGCTGCGAGAATATCAATTTTATATTTAATTGGCATTGTATCACCTTCTGATTTTATTATACATTATTATATCACTAAATACAAGTGATAAATTGACAAAAAATATTCACTGAAATTTGGTGATAATGTCAATATACATCACTAAAATTAAGTGATATAATATAATCACAGGGTTAAGAAAGAAACCCCAATAAAACACACGGAGGTAAAAATTTATGAGTACCACAGAAATCACAAGCAAAATCGAGGACATCAAGACACTGCAAACCATGATTGACGAGCTGACCGCCGAAATGGAAGCGGTAAAGGACGAAATCAAAGCAGAAATGACTGCACGCGGCGTTGATGAAATGATAGTGAGCTGCTTCAAGGTTCGCTACAAGAATGTGACATCAAGCCGTTTTGACAGCACTGCCTTTAAGAAAACCCATTCGGAGCTTTACGAGCAGTACTGCAAAAAGACTACAAGCAAGCGTTTTTCAATCGCATAAGGAAAAGCCCTTACATAATCCACCCACTACAGCGATTATGTAAGAGCCGCACACAAAGACGTTTCCGTCTCTGAAATAATTATATCACAGACGGAAACTCTTTGTCAAGTAATTGAAAAGGAGTTTTTTATTTGTCATATTTGATTGAGCCAATGAATGGCAAAATTAGACCGGCTAACAAGATAGCGGACAGTTTAGGGATAGAGGTGGGAACCATAAACCGCAATTCCGAAGCGTTAGAGGGTTGTAAGGGCATGACTTACATTCAAAATAAAAAGGCATATATTTTTATTGCAGACGATCTTCCCATAGAAGCACAGCGCATAACTCTGACACATGAACTGTCCCATATTTTCTTGGGTCATTTTCTGGGTTTTGACGACGACCGATTTAAAGTACCCTATGCTCAAGCAGAATTTGAAGCTGAATCACTGGGTTTCATTTTGTACAACTTTCTCTATGGAATTGACGGAGGGAGAGTGCAGTAATGAACGAGTTGATAAAAATTAACTACGGTATAACCGACCTGTTCCGAAACATCAATAGAGAAAGGAAATGAAATTTTTATGCACGACAAAAGTACAGCATATGACAGAATTATCGCTATTACTAACGAGGGAAATCTTTCACGGGACGATTGTTACTGTTTGGTCGGGAAGTTTTCCGCTATGGCAGAAAAGTTATCACACTGCCAAGTAAACTATAAGCCGTCTCACACTACAATTTGTACACCTAATATAACAATGATAAAATGCAATTCAAAATAACCTCTATTAATTTCTTTGCCGACACAGAGCAGGTCAACACACCTGCTCTGTTCGCGCTTGCTAAAAATGACGGTTGAAGCAAGATGAAACCAAGATGAACTTCTCGATTGTGTCTCTTAATTAATGACCCGTTCGTAAAAGTAAATTGATTTCAGCTTATCGGCGTTTGACATTGTTTCGAACGCATTTGCAGGGGCAGAATGGCGCGTATTCTCTGCCGAAAGCCGTTACCCTGCATTGTTTGGGAGCGTGACATCGACCGCAGTATAAAAGCCCGTCCTCGGGGTTTATGTAGTCCTCGCTGTTTCGGGGTACGCTTTGGGATGACTGCTTCACAAGGTTTTCGAATGCGTTTGTAATACCGTCCATTATCCGCACCCCCAGTACTTGTAAGGGTCGTTAGGGTCGTAATCGTCGTAATCGTCGCACTTGGGGGCGGTGTTCTTTGTTTGCTTAGCCTTTTCTTCCTCATACCTTGTCACAACCCAATTGAGAATTGCCCTATAATCACTGCTGTACTTCTTGCCACTGGAACCCTTATAGTTATCCAAAATTTCAATGCACCGTTTAGCCCCTTGTTCACTGACTTTCGCAACGAGTGACGTGTATTCGTCATTGGTCATGCTGACAAATTCGGCAAATTGGGTCTTTAGGGGTTCTGCTTTTTTGGATTTCTTTTTCGGAATTTTCGCCGCCTCCCCCTTTGAGGGGGTAGGGGGTGTATCTATCTCTTTTCTCTTATCTCTATCTCTTATCTCTTTCTCTGTGTTACATTTTGTTACATCAGCGTTACATTGTAACGCTACGCTTTCTCTGTGTTTTCTGACACGTGCCGCTGTTTGTGTCTCTGAACCGATTAGCTGCTGCATTGCCAACATATAGAGCGTATCGTTTTCCAAGCGTTCCACAACGCCAAAACGGATAAGGGCTTCAACGGTTAGTTTTACAACATTCTCGTCCTCGTCAAGTGCTAATGCAAGTTCGCTTACACAGTCGGGCAATATGCCCTCGTATTTTATGATACCCTCAGTCTTAAGGCTTTTCAACTGCATTTTTAGGTAAACTATAACTTGGCTATCCCCTTGCGGCAGTTTGCGTAAAGCCTTTATGTACTTCTCATCGAAAAAGTCCTCTTTTAATTTCAACCAAAAATAACGCTTATCGGGCAACTTTTTCACCTGCTTTCGACATTTTGTGGCACGTCACCCTCGTTGTCCTTGTCGATAGCCTGTCTAAAAGCTGTGAAAGCAATATCGGCTATTGGTGAAAGTTCGGCAACTGTGCCAGTTTCAGAATATTCGAGTAAGGCAAGGATTATATTCCCGACTTCATCAACGGGCAGCTTTTTAAGGATTTCCGACCATTCGTGATAAAAAATAAAACTTTTTTTGTCAGTCATAATAACCTCTTATAAATTTGCAGAAATAGGGCGAATACCCGTCTTGCATTCGTTGTAATCGGGTTCAACTTGTTCAGTATGAGAGTTGAGATAGTCGATGAGCTTATCGAGGTTCAATAAAATCCGCCCATTGCAAGTTGCGCCGCAGCGTACCCCAACAAGCTCACCCGACTTGAAGCCGCGCCTAAGAAAAGGCTCTGACAGTCCCGTTATATCGTGAGCCTCTTTCACCCCGACCATTCGCGGGACGGGTCTGCTGATTGTGATTTCGGGATTACACCCAACTACAGAAGCGGCATTGTTCACGTGGTTGCACCTCTTTTCTGCTCCGCTTCGAGGCGGCGAATTGTGCTTTTAACACAAGCCTTTTTGTCGGCAGACATTTCAGTTCTAAGCCAACGGTTAAATGTCGGCTCTGATACGCCTATTGCCGCCGCAATCTGCCACAGGTATATACCTGCCTTTTTAGCCTGTTCCCGTACGTCTGTATTGGCTTTTACTCTGTTTGCCATAGAAAAACCTCCTAAAAATTTTTTAAAAGTTCTTGAAATCATCATTGCTATGTGGTATCATTAGTGTGATGATTATTTTTGTCTACAATTCTATTATACCGCAGACATTTATATTTGTCAATATATATATGCGGTATTTTTAAAATGTTACAAAAATATGCAGAAACTTTTTATATATGAAATTTATTTTTTAATAACGAAATAAATTTCGATATGTGAAAAATTATTTTAATCATTTTACAAACGTATGCAAAGTTGAGGTAAAAAATATGTTTAACGAAAATTTGTTGGGCGAAAGAATACGAGAAACCAGAGGAAAAAAATCACAAGATGTATTTGCTACTGAATTAGGTATATCAAGAGGTGCATTAAGTTTTTATGAAAACGGAGAACGAAAACCAGATGCAGAAATTATTTATAAAATATGCGAATACGGAAATATTTCTGCCGATTACTTGCTCGGCTTTACAGATAATAAAACGACTAATACCGATTTAAAGGCAATTTGTGAGTATATCGGGCTGAGTGAAAAAGCTGTAATAAATTTGAATTATGAGGCTCACGGTGAATGTATTAACGACACTGTTTATCATTCGCGTGTTCAAGAAATAAAAAACTGGATAATTGAAAACAACTATTTAGATGATATTTCGGAAACACTTGCAATGTTGGAGGAAATCACGCTAAATTATTTTATATTGCATGAAGATGTCAAAAATTTAAAAAAATCGGGTTTATTCATAGAATTGGATAAGCTGGAAAACTGTTTTGAATTTACTCTTGACGACCACTATAAAACCGATGTTTACAGATACCGCCTTATAAAAACAGTTGAGGAAATGGCAAATTATTATGATTTAAGAGAGCAGGTGAAAAACAATGGCGAACATAATCCCCCGAAAGAATAAGGACGGCGTTATAACCTCCTACACAATACGGGTATATCACGGCTATGACGGAGCGGGTAAACGCCTAAAGCCTTATACAATGAGTTATAAACCCGCTCCCAATATGACCGCAAGGCAGATTGAAAAGGAGCTGAACCGTCAGGCTGTACAGTTTGAGGAACAATGCAGACAAGGTTACAGCCTCGACAACCGTCAGACCTTTGCGGAGTACGCCGCCTATGTTGTTTCCTTGAAAGAACGAGCAGGTGTCAAGCACTCGGTCATATGTTGGTATAAGGCGCAGTTGGAGCGGGTCAATGCGGGCATAGGACATCTGAAGCTATGCGAGATACACCCCCAACACCTCAACGCTCTATATGAGCAGCTTTCCGCAAAGGGGCTAAGGGAGAACGGCAAGAAAGCCGTATGTAAAATGGATTTGTCGGCTGTTTTAAAATCTTCCGGACGTACAAAGGTGGAATTTGCAAAGGCGGCGGGGGTGTCGGTTCGGACGTTGGCAAGCTGCTGTGAGGGCAATGCCGTTTCATTTGATACAGCCCAAAAGATAGCTAATGAGCTGAACTGCAAGGTAAAATCGGTTTTCGACCTTACAGAGGATACCGCCGCTTTGTCGCAGTCCACAATTTCGGGGTATCACCGCTGTATTTCCGCCATACTTGCGCAAGCTGAAAAGGAAATGCTGATACCGTTCAATCCTGCCGCAAAAGCCACGCCGCCGAAAAAAGAAAAGCCGCAGCCAAATTACTTTCAGCCTGCGGACATTGACAATATACGGGAAGCTCTCGAAAAAGAGCCTATAAAGTGGAAAACCATTGTACACCTGCTCTTGATAACGGGAGCAAGACGGGGCGAAATTGCAGGGCTTAAATGGTCTGCTGTGGATTGGAACAACAGCCGAATACACATAAACGTTACCCTGCTTAACCGTACCGACATAGGCATTTATGAGGACACTCCCAAAACAGAGCAGTCAGACCGTTATATAACGCTTCCTGCGGAAACAATGAGCCTTTTGCGGGAATATCGTGCGTATTGGGTAAGCTATCGCCTGAACTGCGGTACTGCCTGGAATAACTTTGTAACAATATCCGACAAGAACGGCAACGCTAAGAACGAGCGCGCGGACTATCTTTTCATTCAGGAGCAAGGAAACAAGATCGGCTATCCCATGCGCCCCGACAGTATTACAAAGTGGTGCAGTGATTTTTCCAAGCGGAACGGTCTGCCGCATATTAACCCTCACGCTTTCCGTCACACAATGGCAAGTATTTTGTATTTCAACGGCGTTGACGGCATAAGTATTTCGAGCAGGTTAGGACATTCAAAGGCAAGCACGACAAGTGACATATATTCCCATATCATCAAAGAAGCAGACAAGCAGTCTGCGGAATGTATTGCCGATGTGATACTTAGAAAAAAGCAGGGATAACGGGCTAATATTTTCTCAATGGCGCACAAATAGCGCACAAAGTCATGTTTATAAGCATAAAAATAAGCCGCTTGATAATCCTCAAACGGCTTAACTACGTGGTGCGCCTGACAGGAGTCGAACCTGCGACCTTCAGAGTCGGAGTCTGACACTCTATCCAACTGAGCTACAGACGCAAATCGCTGTCGGACTGCCCAAACAGTCCGACAGTAATATTATAACATATTAATTTGAAATATTCAACTTTTTTCCTTTATTAACATTAGTATTTGTGCCGGAAAAATAATTGATTACCTGTTTACCCTTTGCAGACTGTTCAAGCTTTTCGCGAAGTTCGTCACGCATTTTCTCAAATCTGTCGTATGCTGCCGCATCATCCTTGAGTATTTTTTCTCTCAGCTCATGTACGTGACCGATTTTTTCCTGAAGCTCCAACAGCTCTCCGTTAAGTCCGTCTATGTCCTCAAATTTCATCAGTTTATTCAGCTTATCCTGATGCTCCATGGACTGTTCGCTTATGTATTGCTTTATATCCAACGAAATGCCGTCCATAGCAGTAATAATGCTTTGTCTTTCAGCAAGAAGTTCACCCACGCCGTCAATGTCCTCGTACAGCATACGATTAGTTATTTCGCTGTAACGTTCCATTTCGTGTATCTTTCTGTCAACGAGATTTAAAAGCGGCTTACTATTCATTACAGCGCCTCCCCGAAAGTGTTAAAAGCCTTTTGAAGCCTCAGCAAAAGCATCGCGTATCTCCTGAAAAAACGGTATAAGCTCTTTCAGTATACCCGCGTCCTTTTTGACGTTTGCCTTTGTAAGACTTTCGCGGAAGTACTGATACATCGCCGCAAGGCTTTTGGAAATTTCATACTTTTCCTTGAGATGAGAATCAAGAGTGTCCACAATATCCAGAACACGGATTATTGAGTTGTGCGCTTTGGGAATGCTTGGTTCCTCTTCGATATAATAAACAGCCTTGTTAAGCTCTGTTATGGCTTTGTCATAAAGTGCAACCACCAACTGTCCGGGCGTCATTGTCGTAACACTCTGCTGCATAAACTTCTGATATGGATTCTGCTGCATTATGACTTCATTCCTTTCAATAGCATACGCCTGCTTATACAGATATAAGCTTACACAAGCAGGAAGCAGGAAATATCCTGCCTCTTGCTATAATATTTTCGGTTATTCCTGCATGAAATAGGACGCCTGCTGCTGCATTTGAGCCATATATTTTTCAAGTGCAGTAAACTGATTCCAGTAGCGGTCCTGTTCCTTTTCGTACTTTTCGTTCAGCTTGTCAATAATGCTTTGTATAGACTGCATTTCCTTGTATATCTGATTGTCTGTATCGGTCTTGGTGTTCTCCATACCTGCCAGAGAAGTCAGATAGCCATACTTCTTGGTTTTTGTGGAAATTGCCTTGTCAATTGTACTTTCAAGTCTTGCAGCAAGACCGTCAGAACCTGTAAAGAAGTCCGCGATCTTGTCGCCGTAAGCCTCAATAGCGCTGTCAAGCTTATCTTCCTTGATCTCAAGCTTGCCGTTGTCACGCCAATTTTCGGTAAGCTGAACGCCCATGTCTTTGAGAGTAAAACCGTTAATGCCTCTTGACATAACGCCTCTTATCTCGGAAAGGAACTTCTGGATATTATTGTCACGGTACAGCAGACCCTGCTTAGCCTGCTCCTCCCACTTTTCTATCTCGTCAGCGTCCATTTCGTCCTTCTGTTCGTCGGTCAGCGGGTCGAAATACGCTTTATTCTTCTGAGGCCGCTTTGTGCTTGTTTCCTTGTAAAGATCCTCGATAAGCTTATTGTAATCCTCAACAAAGCCCTTGATAACGTCCTTGATGCCGCTTGTATCCTTTTTAGTCTCAACAGTAATAAGATCCTCGTCAGTCTCCGCCTTGAATTCCTTAACATCGGTAAGATTGATAGTTGTACCGTCGAAAGTAAAGAGGTTTGTGGCGCTTGTGTACTTGGTGAAATTCTCTCCGTCAGTGCTTACTTCAAGGGTGCTGTTTGAACCGTAAGCCGTGAATACATCATTATCAGTTGCAGGAGAAAGAGTTTCCTTTCCGCCGAAATACTTTTCGAACATAGCCTTGGCGTTCGTGTCAACAGCTGTTATCTCGCCCGTAGCCACCAAAGTTCCGTCGCTTCTGATATTGAAAAGACCCTTGTCAGCCAAGTCCTTTATGGAAATGCCCGCTTTTTTACTTGCGGTAACTTCGATCTCCTCATCGCCGACTTTGAACTTCATGCTTTCAACGCCCGGAGCGATAACATACATCTCATCGCCTGTAACCATTTTCTCATTGGTCTTGCCGACTTCAAGAGCGAAGTTACTGTCCACAACGGTGAACTTGTGGTCGTTGGAAGTAAGAGTCAAACCGTTGGAATCATACTTGATCTCAAGGTCAAGCTTTCCCTTTCCGGTTACATCGTCAACAGCAAGCTCCATCTTCAACTCACTCTGAATAGCCTCGTTTATTTCCGTAGCCGAGTATGTCTCACCGTCGTTTCTCTTTTTGAGAACTTTACTCAGATCCCATTCAAACTTACGATCCTTGCCGTCGATATTAAGAGTGAAAGTGAATTTTTCTCCGTCGTCAAAACCGTTCTTAAGCTTTGTATCGTCAATTTTCTGAGTATAGCTGCCGTTGATAGCATATTCTATCTTGGCGGAATCCGCAGAAGATGTGCCGAGCTTATCGCTGCTGATATTGAACAGCGAGTTGAGAAGATTTCCGCCGGTCTGGTACATATTAAGCTCCTGACCTGCGCCGGTATCCTTAGTCTCAAGCGTAAATGACTGAGATACGTTGCTGAACGTCATCTTAACGCCCGCATCGGAGGCATTGATCTTGTTCACCATTTCGGAAACGGTAGTGTCCTCGGTAAATTCAAAGGAAACGCCGTTAATGTTGATGTTATACTTTCCGTCCTCGGAAACAAGCTTATTATTGAAGCCTATATCGCCCAGCTTGGCGGAGTTAGAAATACGGCTTATTCTGTCGCCGTCAAGACCCAGACCCTCTTTCATATTTGCGCCGCCGTCGGTTACTTCAAAAACGTGATAAATACCGTCGCCTGCGCCGTTGAATACCATTCTGGACTCGTCGTTTATTCCAAACTTCTGACCGGTGTGAACGATATCGCTTATTGCGTTGTTGGCAGCATCAAGGAAGTTCTGCTGCGTTTCGGCGGCGTTCTTGCCTCCGGTGAAAACGATAGTCTTTTGAGCGCCGTCCAACTTGATCTTTACCTCGTAGTTCTTGTCTTTTTTAGCGTCAGAAAAATCAAGCTTTATGCTTCCACCCGCAACAGCTCCACCGGAAGTAACAGAAGCTGTCTTGGCAGCTGCTGCCTCACGGATAGTATATTTAGCAGGGGACGCACCCGCAGCTGCGGTAGCTGTGATCTTCTCATTTGAAGAAGTTGAAATGCGCTTTTTCAGGATCGCATTAGCCTTAACGGACGTAGGGCTTGTCAAATTAAGATACTTATCCTGAAAATCCTTTATCTTTGAAATTATCGAACGGTATCCGTCCTGCTTCCACTGCAAGGTCTGAAGCTTCTGCTGCCTGGAATTTATTCTGCTTTTGGTATTGGCGGTCATCGCCTTTACAATATCTTCCGTCTCCAGACCGGACATAAGACCCGCCATTCTGTTGCGGCTGCTTACAGCACGGTTTGAATTGTTTGAAATTGTCGACATAACGATCATCCTTTCGCATTAATCATTTTGGTCATTTATTTTGCTGATTTTTTATCATCGAAAGCAGGTCCGCCGCGGGCTTATGCACAGCAGCCTGAATATTAAACCTTTCGGTATCGAAAAGCTCGTCGCGGATTATCCTCACATCATAGGGAGCGTCTATACCTATTTTCACCCTGTCCTTGGAAGTTTCCACGACAGTCACCCGAATGCTGTCGCCTATATGAAGTCCCTCGCCGTTTTTACGGGTTATAACAAGCATCAGTCTCCCTCCTTTTTGAAGATAGGAAACTTTATGGGATAATTTTCCGCAGCGATCGTCTGCACCGCCAGCATCTTCTCGCTGTTTACCAGTATCGGGCTTTTAAGGTTCACCGTGGTATCCTTATAGTCCTCCGGAACTACCGCAAGAGTAAGATAGTGCGGCTTCGGATCTTTTCCGAACATCGCCGTCGACAAGCTTTCCTCATCGGCTGTCACAGAATAGTCAGAGACGATCTGGCACGGGTCAAAAACAATAAAGCAGAGATTTTCGTTATCGACGCTCTGGAGCCATGCGGGGTACACATCGTCTCCGAGAGGGGAGAGCATTATAAAACGGCGCTCGTCCTCAAAAGCGAATATTCCGTTGGGAAAGCTGATGATTTTATCTTCGGAAACTTCCTGTTCGCCGAAATCCCTTGTTTTAATTATCATATGCAAACTTCCTCACAGACTTGGACGTTAAACAAGAACGTCCACAATAGGCTCATAGTTGGGGTCTGCGCTTCTGGGGAAATATATCGGGTCTCCGAGATATTCGATATCCAACTCCGGCATCTGACTGATTATAAACTCAATGCTGCCGGGAATAAATTCAAATTCCGGATGCGATGAAGTAAGCTCGGCAACCGATTCGGTTCCGGTCATTTGGTAGTTCACGCTCAGCACGCCGTCGGCGTAGCTTACCGCGCTGTTTTTGCTTTTAGGCAGAGACTGAAGAACCGATTCAATGCTTCTGGAAGCTCTTTTTGCTGAAAACTGTCTCATTTCACCCGACTGCTTTATACCTGCCGCAGAATTTCCACCGTCCGCAAGCTTTGCAACGGCTTCGTATGTAAGCGTAAAGCCGTTGTCATAATTGCCGGAAGGTATATACGCGTCATAATTGCGGCTTTCAGGTATCTCCATTCTGTACGGTTCCGCCTGAAGACGAAGACCGCCGCCCTTTTTAGACGAGACCTTGACAGAGGGAGCTTTGGGAACACTGTTTTCAACGCGTTTGAACTCTCCTCTTGTAACGTTAACTTCAACCTTGATCGGAATATGCTTAATGCTTAGCAGCTGCTCCATATATCAATAACCCGCCTTTCTCGGACAGCAGCCCCATGCGGCCGTCCATGCTGAAAATATCCTTTGAACCTTTAAAATATTAAATAAAATCAAAAATGCTGTGAGGAAGTATCTGCGTACCCATTTTAAGAGTAGCGTCATATGCAGCCTTGACCGCCTCGTATTCAATAATTTCATTTTCCATATCAGTACCCTCGACAAGGTTCTGACGTTCCTTAAGGTTGAATTCGTAATCCTTGTTTTTATTCTGATAGAATTCAATGCTGTTGTATTTTGTTCCGAGGGTGGTTATCTCGGTAAGAATGTGGTTATTCGCCTCGTTTGCGCGGTCAATGATAGCGTTTACAGTATCCTGATCTCCTTTTCTGAGAGCGGACGCCGCATCAAGAACCAGCTGCATAAGATTTCTGCTGAATCTTTCATTGATTACCGGGGACTGAGGCTGCGAAGCGTCTATTATGGTGGAAGCGTAGCCTGACGGAATCTTAAGGTCATTAGGAGCAACTACTTCGGCAGTAACTCCTTCGTCCGCTTTCATAACTATCGCACCCTTGGGGCTGCAGCCTATTGAAACGCCGGCAGGCAAAGAAGGCACAGCATCCTTTACGGCTTTTTCCAGAGCGTCGCTTACGGCGCTTACTATTTCGTCCTTAGTGAAAGACGTCTTTGTGCCTGTAAGCTTGGAACTGTCAAGCTTTGAAAGGTCAAGGGAGAGCGCATAATCAGTACCGTTTACCTTTAATGTAAGCGTTTTGGTAAGGTCTCCAGCAGCAAGCCCATTTTCAAACAGTGCAGTATCTAATTTTTCCTCGTAATTTTCAGAGATCGTAGCATACTGCGTCTCTGCCTTTCTTGCGATCTCGCCCTCAGGGATGCCGAAGTCGTTTGCGCCTACCTCAACACTGTTCGATCCGGTATTGAGTGTGAGCTCTTTATTGCTGTAATTCAAAGCAATGCCTTTAGGCAAACTCTTTTTGGCAACAGCTTTATATGCTGTTTTAAGAGCGTTATTGAGTGCTGTGGAAACCTCGTCGTCGGTATAGGTCGTGCCGTCTGTCTTTTCGGGGAGAGCTGCGCCCATATCAAGCTCAAGATCGTATTTTTTGCCGTCCACCGTAAGGCTGAGCGGTATTTTTCCTGCTCCCGCCGCATAACCGTTTGACAAATCTGCCGCCATTGAATCGGCTATCGTACAGGAAGCAGTTCCATTAATGGGAACTCCTGATATATCAATGCCGCTTCCGGTAGTTTTTGCACCGTTTATAGCAAGGTCAAGGGCTGTCTGGGGATCAACCGTGAGGTCGTCATTGTACTTAATTCCGAGACCTATATCTATATAAATAGGCTTTGAACCGGGATAAAGAACGGAATTGTCCTTTTCGTCCTGAGCTCTTGCAACTTGCTCGGCGGAGATTGTACGGTTGTCGTCGTCATTGTCCAACCACTTTTTGGATTTTTCATCAAGAACAGTAACGGTATATTCGCCGGATGCTTTTGTTACTGTTCCATCAGGAAGTATCATATCGCTTGTAACATCGAAATCAAGAGGAATGCCGTTATATGTAACCGTGCGGGGAATATCGCTGAGTTTAACGTCCTCTTTCATGCCGTTTTCGTCGTAGTATTTGTTATAATCGGGAGGGAAAACCACCTGACCGTTTGCGTCCTTGATCATAACTCTCTCAATGCGGAAAGGAGCTTTCTGATTGCTTGCGCCGCCGAAAAGCTGTCTTTCGGAGAAATCAGCGTTAAGGGTCTTGACCATTTCGTCTGCGATCTCATCGAGCTCTGTGGCAAAGATATCAAGCTCTTCCTGCGAATATGTGCCGTTTGAGGAAGCAACAAGACGTTCCTCAACAGCAATATAGTTATCGTGAGCAATAGAGGTAAGATTTGTTTCGGCAGCGTTGAATATAGCCTTTGCCGATCCGAGGTTATCGTTGTACATTGCCAGATCTCGGAGCTGACGGCGTAGGATCATAGCCTTGCTTCCGTTGATAACGTCCTCGGAAACACGGTTGAATCTGCGCTGAGTTGCTATTCTGTTTTCGCTTTGCAGACGGCGGGTCAGCAGGCGGTTGTTATTTGACAGGAACTGTCTTGTGGTTATATTATTTGTAACTCTCATTGGAATTCATCCTTTCCCGTGTTTAAAGGTTATCTCAGACCGACTATGCCGGTGCCGTTGATAAGCTTTTCAAGAGCTTCGTCCATAGTGGTTATCATTCTTGCGATAGCGTTGTACCATTTCTGATAGTTCATCATATTGACGCCCTCTTCGTCCATGCTTACGTCCATTATCTCGCTTCTTGCGGTCTCTTCGGTTGTCAGCGAGATATCGGTGGCATTGTACAGACTTTTCAGAGTGCTGAGGTTAACGCCCAAATCGTCGCATATTTCTGTAACAAACTTTTCAAGACCGATCTTTTCTTTCGCCGGATTTTTAATTACACCGTCGCCGTATTCATGCTCTACCGAAAGAACGCCGAGCATTTTGTTGATATAAATATTGTCCAGTTCTTCAAACTCCTTGTCGCCGGTAGGATTTGAGATGAACTCAGGATTATTGTTCCACGTTTCCGCAACTCTGAAATTCTCAGCTGCAGTTCTGAAGTCGGAAACACCGTCCTTGTTCTTATAGGTAAATATCGGATCCTTATATACAGGGTTGCCGTCGGCGTCAAGCACATCGTTTCCGTCCGCGTCGACTTCCTTTTCGGCAAAATCCTTGAAAACAGCGTTAAACTGCTCGGTAGCTGTTTTAACAAAGGAGTTGAGCATATCACGATAATATTCGATACCTTTTTCCTGATTGCTGATATCAGCGTCGGGAACAACGTCCGCGCCGGTATGTACCTCCTCGTGAGCATAACGTCCTCTGCCGTTGTAAACGTCAAGATAGCCTCTGAGCGAACCGCTGTCGAGATAATATGAACCGTCAGCTCTTTTTCCGGTAATATTAACGGTATCTCCCGCGTTGCCTCCTCTTATCAGAAGATCTGCGGCACCTCCGGTCTTATGCTCCATATGCAGATCGTACCAATCCTTGCTGTCAAGGAGAGTCTCTGTGATCTCGAATTCAAGTTCTGTCGGGATCGGTTGTTCTTTTGTAATGGCCATCTGAGCAAATTTCTTGCCCTGGACTACCACCTGATCGGCAAACTTAACTGTAAACGAGCCGTCGGTTTCTTCATTGACTTCAATATTTCCGTACTGGGAAAGCTCGTCAAGAAGACTGTTCATGCTGTCCTTGAGTTCAAGCGGACCGTAATCGCTCATTACCTCGTAGTTGGTCATCGTGGGGGTAATGTATCCCATGGAGATGTAGGCTTCCTTGATCTGCTTGTTAAGGTTGCCCATTTCCATGAATATTTCGTTGATCCTGTCGACAGTTTTATCAGCATCACTTAAAGTCTGCTCGGAAATATTGTTAAGCTTGGAATTATACGTAACAATGCATTTAACAAGGCTGTCTGCGGTATTTTTAGCAACATTGGCAAGCTCCGTCCTGTCGGCGTTTTCCGCCGAGAAGCCCTGGAGAGACGCCTTGAACTGGCTTACGATCGAAGCAAAGCTTGCTCCCAGCTCGTCGGCTTCAATGCTGTCGAAAACGTCCTCAACGTCGGAAAGAGTTTCAAGCTTTATGCCGACATTGCAAAGGTCACCGCTGTAAGTTCTGACTTTCCTGTCTACCATTCTGTCGCGTATCTGCGACACGCCGATAGCTCTTGAACCGCGTCCCGCAAGGGAAACGGCGGTATTGTAACCGCGGCTGCTTTTTGCGTTTGCGATCGAGCATATATCAAGCCGCTGTCTTGTATAGCCCGGAGTGTTAATGTTTGAGATATTGTTTCCTGTAACGTCCAGAGCTTTCTGAGCAAGAAGAATAGCCTCCCTCTGAACATAAAGACCCATAAAACTTGATGCCATATTATATCAATCCTTTCATCAGACATTTTTTGATATCGCAGACCTTGAAGCGTGCTCGCGTCTTACAGAGCCCTTGCCGTCATAAACGTCAAGCTCGGCAGTTCTGCGCTGTATTTTTTTCAGCCGTTCCGACACTATGATATTTGCCGCGTCATTTATTTCTTTGATCTTGAAGATCAAAGCGGAAAGCTCCTCGTGCTGTGAGGAAAGCTTTTCCCTAAATTCTTCGGGAGCATTTTCGATAAGCTCCGCAAAGGTTTTTCCGTCCGTATCCGCCAGAAGCCGTTCCCGTTTTCCCTCCATGGAATTGGTTTTCATTATCAGAGCCTGCTCGATCGACAGCGAATCGCTGAGTTTTTCGATCTGATTTTTATTGAGCATATCCGCCTTTTGATATTCAAAGCTCAGGAATTCTCTGTAATGAACGATATACTCGTCAAAGAAAACGATCAGTTTTTTGTAGTCGGGCATAATATATTCCTTTCGTATAGTTATACAAAATTATTACAACTTGTATAATCGCTCATGTTTCCTTTACTGCGTGCGCGGGCTTCAGCCTTCAAATATTGAAGCAGCCACAGTTTCAGCGGAAATGTTATAGGAGCCGTCGGAGATCATAGCTTTAAGCGCGGCTATCCTTTCCGGAGAAGCAAAGCTTTCAACCGACCTTGCCGCCGAAGCTTTCAACCCGCTGAGCGCTCCCGAAGAGGAAGAAAACACGGCTTTATCAACATTTTTTTCAGCGGAAACACGCTGTTTTTTACCCGCAGGCTCATAGCTGTTTTTCATGTAAGCGGACATTACCGAGCCGTATTTTTCGATTTTCATAAAAGCGATCCCGTCCTTTCCGACCCGCCGTTTAAGAGCGGGCATAATTACTCTGTAAAAATCTCTCTATATATCTTATCGGCAGAAACTTAAAAAACTTTAACAAAAACACAAAAAAATTTTTTTATCGGCAAAAATATTTTTTGTAATTTTTATATTTCGACATAATTATACAAGCGGTATAATCAGATCGTATTCACACCCGGTCAATTCATATTTTATAGCAAACCATAAAATTATCATGACACATTAATCGACGAAGCCGCGACTAAAAAGTTCGCCAGCCTTTCAAGGCTGCGGGGTCCATGGGGCAGAGCCCCTGGTCGCCGTCCTCAGACGGCGAAATTCCTATCGTTTAAGAGCTCCGCAAAGGGGTGAATTGAAAACAATCCTGTGGATTGT
>CAMUJF010000026.1 GCA_947089135.1 uncultured Clostridia bacterium | reverse complement strand
TATGTCTTGCAAATCAGCTTGTTTATTGCGTTTGTGTGGTTTTGCTCAAGGCTATTTATTATACCATAGGAGGTGGTTTTTGTCACTGTACGTTTTTACTGGTTCGGTTCAAAAAGCTTGGAGGGTTTTTATTAAAACAATCTCAAACAATGTCTGTCAAACATTTCCTGAAGCGCGATAAGTATTCCCATTCTGCCAGTCGGATAAGTCAAACCTCCCTGAACAAATGCAGCAAACGGCTCGCGCAAAGGAGCATCTGCCGAAAGCTCTATCGACGCACCCATATTAAACGCTCCGGCAGCCATGATTACTTGGGAATCGTAACCGGGCATGTCCCATGGCTCCGGCGTAACAAAGCTGTCAACAGGCGAACCCTTCTGGATACCCTGACAGAACGCAGTAAGATTCGCCGCATTTTTCATCAGCACCGCCGTGATAATGTCCCCGCGCTTGTCGTCCCTTTTTGGAAAACACTCAAATCCCAGCAAAGTCATTATTTCAGATGTAAATGCAGAGATCTTAACAGCATTGGCGACTACCTCCGGAGCAAAGAAAAGCCCCTGATACATAAGCTTGTTCTGATTTAGAGTACAGCCAACTTCCTTGCCCATACCTACGCAGGTAAGACGATATGCACACTGCTCCACAAGCTTTTTGTTTCCGGCAATATAACCACCTGTTTCGGCTATGCCAGCCCCCGGATTCTTTATGAGCGAACCGATAATAAGATCCGCGCCAGACTGTAAAGGCTCTTTACTTTCCACAAATTCGCCGTAGCAATTGTCCACCATTACTACAATATCAGGATTTGCCCCCTTAGCCGCCTTAACTATTTCGGCAATTCCATTCAGCGTAAGAGTAGGTCTGAGAGAATATCCTCGCGAACGCTGTATGTAAGCTACCTTAGCATCCTTTACCTTTTTAAATATCTCGCCTACGTCAGGCTTTCCGTCAGGAAGAAGATCAACCTGATCGTACTGAACGCCGAAGTCTTTAAGAGAACCGTTTCCGCTTCCGCGCAAACCAATGACCTCTTCAAGCGTGTCATATGGCGTGCCTGTAAGGCTCACAAGCTTGTCACCTGCTCTAAGTATCCCGAAAAGCGCGCAGGTAAGCGCGTGAGTACCGGAAACAAAAGTGTGCCGTACAAGAGCGTCCTCCGCTCCGAAAACGTCGGCATAAACCTTATCAAGCGTATCTCTGCCCACATCGCCGTAGCCGTACCCGGTAGTACCGGTCATGCAAGCCGCGCTTACCTTGTTGTTTATAAACGCTTTCAGTACCTTTTCGCCGTTCAGGCGTGCTATCCTGTCTGTCTCGGCAAACACCGCCGAACAGTTTTCCTCCGCCTTTTCAGCGAGCTTAATGATTCTTTCATCTATCTCAAAGCCCTTTTCCTCAACGGGCTTAGGATCAAAAATTTCCGCCATTAGTATCAACCTTTCATTTCGTATAGTATATCTTCACCGACAGACTCAAAGCCTATCGTTTCATAAAATGAGCGTCTGTGGTCAAGTGCAAACAGGTACGCGTTTTCGCCGCGTCTTTCTGCTTCTGAACCCAACAGCCAAAGCAGCTTTCTTGCCGTTCCCCTGCCTCTTGCATATGGTGCGGTGGCAATATGCGATAAGAAAACAAATCCATTAATATTAAACTGCTGTGTCACCGTAGTACTGTCGTACCAATATAATTTTGAAACATTATGCCTTATTCTGTGGGATATATCCACGTACCAATCATCATAAAAAATCATTTTATCAAAGCTTTCTTTCAGTACGGCAAAGCATTTATCTATACAACTATTTACCTTTACAGCATTAGGAATTATACCGCTTTCTGCTGATTTTACGCGAAACAACGTTCTATGCACATTTTCATATGCTGAGCCAAGTTGTAAAGCTACATTGCTTTTCGCTTCAACAGCAACCGGCTTTATCATGCGTATAAACATTTCCGCTTCATTAATATCGGGACCGCCGTCTATAACCATACATGCGTTGTAGGTGTGTATAAGTCCGCTGCCGCAGCTATAGAACCTGCAAAAATCGTAATCTCCGCCGTAGGCATAAAATGCCGCTAAAATTTTTCTGCCATAATAGGAATCGGTAACCATTTCCGGCGTTACGTCAAAAATCTGTTTTATCACATCATACACATCTTTTCGAGCATAAGCCCTGCAAGCCTTTCGCAGTCCTCCAAATCGGAAAGCTTGACCACGCAGGACGGTGAATGCAGATATCGGCACGGTGCAGAAATGGCTATTGTACGCACTCCGCCGCGGGAGATATGGATTGCTCCGCTGTCGTTGCCTCCTGCGACCATAGTTTTGGTCTGCCATTTAATTTCGTTTTCTGAAGCGATCTCCCGCGAGATTCCATACAGCTCCTTGTCGTAAATAGTGGAGCGGTCCATGTAGGATACCACCGCTCCCCTGCCAAGCTCGCAGCAGCGTTTTTCCCCCGAAGCAAGAGGAATATCCGCAGCAGTTGTGGCTTCAAGAACTATTGCAAAATCGGGATCGACGCTGAAAGCAGCAGTCCGAGAACCGCGAAGTCCCACTTCCTCCTGAACTACAAATGTAAACGTGCAGTCATACGGCAATTCGGACTTTATCAGATCTATCATGACCGCACAGCCGAAGCGGTCGTCTATTGCTTTGCCCTTGATAAAATCGTCACCGAAAGAAATAAATTCCGATGCAAAGTGTACAAAATCTCCGGGAGCAACAAGCTGTTCGGCAGCTGCCTTGTCCTCAGCTCCGATATCAACATACAGCGCGTCAAATTTCGGTGCGGTCTTTTTTTCGTCAGCGGACAGATTGTGCACTGCCTTTGCACCGATAACGCCGTATATGTCACTGTCTCCGACAAAAACTGGTCTGCCGACAGCAACACGGGGATCAATGCCTCCAACGGGAGAGACTGTCAGCGTCCCGTCGGATTTGACAGATGTAACGACCATTCCCACCTCGTCCATGTGGGCGGAAACCATAACCTTATTCTTGGCGACGGACTTACCTTTCTTCTCGGCAATAATGTTTCCGATAGGATCTACGCGGTACTCGCAGTATCCCGATATCTCGGACAGGATAAAGTCCCTGACTCTGCTTTCGTTTCCAGACGCGCCGTTAACCAAGCAAAGTTTTTTGAGCAGTTCTACAGTCATGCCGACACCTCCGTAATATAGGCGGCAATAAGCTGCGCCGTATTTTCAACATCGGAAAGAGATATTATCTCAACCGGTGTGTGCATATACTTCAACGGTATCGACAAGGTAACTGCCTTTACGCCGCTTTTATTCACCGAAAACCTGTCGGCATTAGTACCTGTTGTGCCGCTCATTACCTCGATTTGATAGGGCAGACAGCGCTTTTCGGCTATAGTCTTAAACGTTTGAGACAGTTCCCTGTCAAGTACAGGAGAAAACCCTATCATACAGCCTCCGCCCATAGCGCCGCATTTTATTTCGGAATCGCCGGCTGTTAAAGCAAAGCTTACGTCCACAGCAATTGCAATATCTGGCTCAATATCAAATACACCTATCTTTGCACCCCGTTCGCCGACCTCCTCCTGAGTTGAAAACATCACGGTTATCTCGCTGTGTAAAGGTTTGTCACTTACAAGCTCCAAGGCGCGTAGAATAGCAGCCACGCCACATCGGTCGTCCAAAGCTGCGCCTGTTATCCTGTCTCCCTGCAATTTTGCACAATGTGACGTAAACACAATTTTATCTCCGAGAGAAATAAGTTCTTCCGCGCAGGCTTTAGTAAGACCCACATCCACGCATATGTCCTCCATCTCAGGAACCTTGCTTTCATCCGTTTCAAGGTGAGGCGGTATAGCGCATATCACTCCGTTAAGCGGCTTCTTAGCAAGAACTGTAACAGGCTGAGCAAGCAGCAGCCTGCGGTCTATCCCTCCGCAGCCTGCTATTTTCAGGAATCCGTCGTCGGTGATGTGCGTGACCGTAAAACCTATCTGGTCGATATGCGCGTCTATCAGAATGTGAGGCTTTGATCCTTTGCACCCAAGCCGACCGATAACGTTGCCGTTTTTGATAAAACAGTCGTCCGTATAGTTTTTAAGCATGGACAGCGCAAGCTCGGCGGCGTTCGTTTCGTCCCCTGAAACGCCCCTCGCGTCCGCAAGTGACATTATAATTTTTTCTAAATCCATTTCAGCGTTAGCGTCCTTTCTTATTTCAGCGAATTGACAATACTCTTGTAGTGCCGTCCCCGCTCCTCGAAATTTTTGTACATATCAAAGCTTGCGCTTGCAGGGGAAAGAGTTACAACATCGCCGTTCTGCGCACTTTCCTGTGCGGTCTTTACAGCTTCCTCCATGGTCTTTACCCTTATTATCCCGCACTTTTCTGCGCTGTAGTGGGGATACGCCTTAACTGCTGCTTCAATACTGTCAGCAGTCTCCCCCAGAAGCACCAGCGTCTTGACATAGGTGTTTATCGGCTCTGCAAGCTGACCGTAGTCAAGCTTTTTGTCGGAGCCTCCCGCAATGACAATTATTCTCCTTCCGAAAGCGTTCAGACCTGCGATAACGCTTACAGGGCTTGTAGCAATACTATCGTTGTAATACTTTACACCGTTCAGTTCGCGGACAAATTCTATGCGGTGCTCCACGCCGCCAAATTCCCTTGCAGTCTCCGCAAAGGCTTCGTTAGGAACGTCTCCGTGCAGCAGAGATATAGCTGTCAGATAATTTTCAACATTGTGCAGACCGGGGATCTTTATTTCGTCCTTATGAACTATTTTTTCGATGGAATTTCCGTCTGTCCAACAGAGCCAGCCGTCGCTGTTCAGGAAAGAACCGCGCTTCGGCATCTGTGTCCTGCTGAACCTGTAGAGGTCGCCGCGGACATACTCCGAAAGCCTTTCGGTATCGGCGTTGTCCATATTGAGGACCGCGCGGGAGAAAGCGTTCTGGTGCAGCAAAATGTTAAGCTTTGCGCTTACATACTCTTCCATTGAGCTGTGAACGTTAAGGTGGTCGGGGTAAATATTGGTTATCGCCGCACTGTGGGGAGACCTGCGCATACTGATAAGCTGAAAGCTTGAAAGTTCAACAACCGCGGCGTCGCTTTCGTTTATTTCCTCGATTATAGGCAGAAGCGCACGGCCGATGTTTCCGCCTTTATGTACGGTCTTGCCGCTCCGCGCAAGAGTTTCCGCCGTTATAGTTGTCGTTGTTGTTTTTCCGTCGGTACCAGTTATTGCGTACAGCTTACATGGACACAGGTCAAAAAACACCTCCATTTCGGAAGTAACAGTCACGCCCATATCCCGTGCTTTTTTCAGTTCGGGAATGTTCCAGTACACTCCCGGAGCACGAAAAACAATATCGCTTTCATATATATGGTCAAGGTAGTTTTCGCCAAGTGAAAGCCTTGCTCCCGCCGCCTCAAGCTCTGAAGCAATATCTCCCGCTGAGGTTCTGTCTTTTCGGTCGCAGACTGTAACGTCTATCCCCTTTTTCAGGAAAAGTCTTATGACATCGTTATTTGTAACGCCCATACCGATAAAGGCGATTTTTTTATCCTTTATTTCGTTAAAAAACTTTTCGGCTTTTGTCATTCTGTTGTTCATCTCCAATTCTGTTTTTGCGCACATATCTTATTATATCCAATTTTTCCGAAAATAGCAACAAAAGACATAGAAATTTAAGTATTTTCATAATTATTACTAAGAAATGAGGGATAAACGTTGAAAATTTCTATGAACCGTATTGCCAAAGACACTGCGCGGCTTACCGCAGTCTCAATTATTTTACAAGGACTGGGGCTTTGGCTGAATATTTTTATATCAAACAAGCTGGGAACAGCCTCCGTGGGGGTAATGACCCTTATTACTTCGCTGTTCAGCTTTATCATGGTGCTTGCCAACGGAAATATTTTTATCTCCACCAGCCGCTTTGTTTCGGAGGAATTAGGCGCGGGAAACGGAAATGTCCGAAAAATAATGAAGCTGTCCCTTGGATTTGCCATGATACTTTCCTCCGCTTTCGCTTTGGCTTCGTTCGGACTTGCCCGTATCATTGCCGACCGAGTTTCCGCCGCGCCTGAGCTTGCAGTATCGGTCAGGATAATTGCCCTGTCCCTGCCTCCGGCAGCATTCGGTTCCTGCATAAGAGGGTATTTTAATGCCATGCGCGACGTCCGCATTCCGTGCAATGGGGATGTCATAGAATTTGCTTCAAAATGGATATCACTTACTGTAGGCGTGGTGTTCCTGCTTGACCGGGGTCTGAGCGTTTACATTCTTATCTCCGTCTCGATACTCATCGGAGAAACCGTAAGCTTTATATACTACATAGTAAAATATCTGCCCGAATACCGCCGTTTTTCCGCATTGCCAAACGGACGGCCGCGAATAGAAAAAGTTTCCTCCTATCTGAAGCTTTCGCTACCAATCGTAGCGGGAGGATACGTCCAGATGATTATGTCCTCGCTGAACGAAGCACTTGTGCCCGTGGCTTTGCTGAAATACAACGCCTCCGCAGAGCGCGCCATGAGCGAATACGGTATGTTCGAGGCAATGATAATTCCGACCGTTTTCTATCCTGCGGTTATCCTCACAAGTCTGTCAAACATTATTATATCAGAAATCGCACGGGCTAAATCCTCAGAAAACGTCGAAAGGGTGCAAAGTCTTATAAAGAAAAGCCTTACAAGAGCCTTTGCGTACTCGTTTTTCATTTCGGGTATGCTCCTTGTTATGGGAAAAAACATCGGACAGCTTCTGTGTCCCTCTGACAGCCTTGTAAGCGAAACTCTTGTAAAAATGTTCCCCGTTGTGCCGTTTATTTACCTTGAAATAGTTCTGGAGGGAATTATAAAGGGTCTCGGTAAACAGAATTTCTCCACGATAAACAGTCTCTGCGAGTATGCGATAAGAATAGTATGCGTAATAGTTTTTGTGCATCTTTACGGCTTCACCGGAGTACTTATATCATACTATGCCAGCAATATATACAGCAATATTGTACGCGTAATATTTGTATTTCATGCCGCGCATATACGGTTCGAGGCGTTCACCTACATTATTAAACCCTTTGCAATGTGCTTTTTCTGCTGCCAACTGACATCTGCGCTGACAAAGCTTATAGTCTGCTCCTCCGTACTTTTTGAAACGGTAATTTATCTCTGTACAGCGGGAATTATTTTCATAATGCTGTACGAGCTTGACAAACGTATTTTCTGCCGTGACAAGCAGCGTAATCCTGCTTACGCAAAGCCTATCTGTAATCGTTGAGCAAATCTATCATTCCGTTTACGATAGCCTTGCTTTTAGTGTCAAGACCGTTTATTTTTTCGATAAGCGTTTTATCGGACACAGCCGCCTCTCTCCTGTCCGAGCCAATAAGAAAATAATCGGGGGTAGTTTGCAGCGCCTCGCAGAGCCTCATTATCACGTCAAGGCTCGGAGCGGAACGTCCGGTTTCAAGATTTGAAATATATTTATAGTTTACGTCGATCATCTCGCAGACCTGATACTGCTTCAGACCCAGTTCCTTGCGCCGCTTCGACATTCTGCGGCCTACTTCCCTATAGTCAATATTCATAAAATCACCTCTGAATATATTCTACCGTTTATACAAAAAAATAAAACTATTTGTCAGACAGAATTTCTGCTTGACAAATAGTTTTTTCTGCTTTATAATAAGAAATATGTTAAAAAATCTGTGTAATAAGCAGATAAAATTAATTAAAAAGGGGATAGCAATTATGGAAAAGATTAAATTTATGACGTCGCTGCTGACATTTTATCTGAAAGGTGAGATCGGACAGCAAGATAACTTTATCAAGCTGAAAATACCAAACACCATTTTCGGACTTATTCCGCTCGGTTCCCATGGAGAAAATCTTCCCATAAACCAAATATCAATGGTAGGCTCCAGCTTCCACCTGCTTATCGGACGGTTTCTGCTTAGAGTTATACTTGCATTCATAGGACTTGCGTGCTTTGAAAGTTCCTTGCCTTTCGGATTTATTATGCTGATTATAGGCGTGCTTACAGCTATAAACTCATTTCAGACTATCCTGCTTATTGATCTTACCTCTGGACGATCAATCACTCTGTCATTTGTGGTTTTTGAAAAATCAAAGGCTGTACAGGCAGCATACGACATCAACAAGCTCATTTCCGAAAGAATAGACGACACCAACGCCCGTCAGCAGACCGACAGGCTTATCAGCGACAACGACCGCATAGTAAACGCAATAAACAACCGCAAATAAACGTCCCCCCCCAAAAACGCCGCAGACAGGATATTATCCCGCCTGCGGCGTTTTTCTCATGTTAACTTCCCTCTCCGGAAATAAGAGCGATAGGGTCTATCCATTCGCCGTTTTTCTTGATAGCAAAGTGCAGATGAGGTTCCTCGCTTATCTCATTCTGAGCGGTATTTCCCACAGCTCCGATAACGGTTCCCGCAGAAACGCTCTGACCTTCTGCGACAGGGATATCCTTGCTGAGATTGCAATAATACCCTTCAAATCCGTTTCCGTGGTCGATTATAACGCACGCTCCCAACATCTGATCCTCATATACCTTTATCACCGTACCGCCTGTCATGCTCTTGACCTTTTCGTCCATTGCACCGGCAATATCTACTCCGTCGTGAGTTTTCCACACATTAAGAGTTTTGGACTTAACAAGCTCGCCTGCGGAAAAATCGTTGAGTACCTCGCCGTTGAGGGGTCTTACCATAGTTGTCGGAAACGGTTCAGTCTGAACAGCGGAGGTTTCCGCCTTGTCAGCTTCCGTTGTGACTACCGCAGATTCGGCAGGTTCCCTTTCATCAAGAGTAACTACCGGCTCAGGTTTGGAAACGTCCGTCTGCGCGGCGTCCACAGGAGCGTTGAGAACCGCTCCGTTTCCGTCGGAAGGAGAGCCGTCCTTGTCCGCTCCGTCAGCTGACAATGTATCCCTGTTTTCTCCTATGATCTCCGCATTGAGCTTATCGGAAATTTTACTGTAGGAGTAAAACCCGGCCGCCGCCACGACTGCGATACTTGCCGCTGCCGCAATAATAAGTCCTTTGCCTGAAAGATTGCCTATTTTGAATTTTTCATTGCTCATAAAATTCACCTCAAGCATAGTTTTGACAGCTTTGGTGAATTTATTCTTTATAATTCAAAAAATTTGGAAATCATATAGCTACTGAAGCTTCAGCGTATAGACCTTATCTTCCTGTTCCCCGAAAATATCATCCATATCGTAAGAAGTACCGTCATATTGCAGGCGAACAGTATTCGTACCCTCGGGCAGGCTGACAAGCAGATTATAGCTGATAGTTTGTCCGGCGGGCACTATCGGGTGCTTGAATATGTCGTAAAACTCCCCTATCGGATAGTTGCCTGAGGACAATTCATTCTCCGCAATTGCATTGTTTCCGTATCTGACATTTACCGAATAATCGCTGAGCGTCGCACGGTATGCGCTTGTATTTTTTATATGCGCCGTAATAAGATACTTTCCGTCAGGCTGCTTCTCGGCTTCTGCGCCGGTTATCTCCCACCTGTAATAAAGACCGTATTTAACCATATCCTTTTTCATAACGGCTTCGGAAACGGATATTATCAGAACGATAGGCGCAAGTATCAAAAGTATGACCGCCACGACCTTGGCAGTTGTACTGTACTGCTTAGCATTCACTGCTTCAGCCTTATTCATGCACACTGCCTCCCTCTGAAACATCAAGCTTTATCCTGTCTATACCGTCAAGCTGTTTGGCGTATCCTTTTACGGATATATCATCAAAGCACAGATCAAACTGCCTGTCTCCCCTGTCTATAAGAAAGCACATATAACCGTCGGTTTCTTTTGTATAGTTAGCTGATGAAAGATAAAAGGTATTCTGAGCGTAGACCTCGGAGCACGAATTAAGCGCTGAACCCGAAAGCGCAGTACGGCAGTAAGAACCGCTGCTTATGTATGGGAAACGGTTGTAGTAGTCTCCAAATGATGAATCATTTCCAAACGACGAACACTCAACATGAACCACAAGCAGCTCCGTATCATCGGGAATAAGCGTATTTACCCGCTCGCTGTCGGAAATGAACGCTTCCGTTATCGTAAGCGTCATAGCTCCGTCAAATTCAAAGGCTTTGTTCAGCTGATGGTCTATATAGTTAGGTTCGTCAACAGTCTGGTAGTTCTTCGCTATGGAATTGTTTATGCCGATCTCGGTAATGACCGGTATCAGCGCCGAAATCAATATCACCGCAATACTGACCGGAATAAGCTTTACGGCGATATTCATAAAACGGCTCGTATAGACAACGCGGACTGTTTCTGTACTATGACTTGTTTCTGCCTTTGCGGCGGCTCTTGCAGCCGACACCTGCTCCCTTGACGGTACGGCGGCACAGCTCGGACAAGTACGGTGCTCCCCAAAGTCGTATACCGAACCGCAGTATTCGCATTCGATGTTTATAGACATAGTTTCCTCCTGAGAAGTTTTTACATCTTTTCGGGACAGTCGATCTTTAGTATTTCAAACGTATTTCTGAGTGTGATCCTAACAGCGTCGCAGAGGCTGAGACGGGCGTACAGAAGCGGCTCCTCCGCGCCCTTTATGCGGCACTTGTCATAAAATTTATGGAACAGTGTAGCAAGCTCCTGACTGTAGCGGGTTATCCTGGACGGATCGTAATCTCTTGCAGCAGAATCCACCGTATTTGGCAGCGACGCAATATGACGGATAAGCTCCACTTCTTCGGGAGAGTCCAGAACGCTTAGCTGATCTGCGGACAGTTCCTTAACAGAAAAACCCTCCGCAGCAAGATTTCTTATAATAGAACAAATACGCGCATGAGCGTACTGAACATAATACACGGGATTTTTCGAGGACTGCTCTATTGCAAGGTCAAGATCGAATTCAAAGTGCGAGTTTGCTTCGCGGAGGTTGAAAAAGTACCGCGCCGCATCAATGGGAACTTCATCAAGCAGCGTTTCAAGAGTAACGGCTTTTCCCGAACGCTTTGACAGCTTATAGGTCTCGCCGTTCTTGACAAGTCGAACCATCTGCATGATTATCGCGTTGAAGCGGCTGGAATCTATCCCCAAAGCCTCCATAGCGGCTTTCATTCTTGGGACATAACCGTGATGATCGGCTCCGAGAATATCTATCGCAGTATCAAAGCCGCGGGTAACAAGCTTATTGTAATGGTACGCAATATCAGGCACAAAGTACGTTGGTACGCCGTTTGCGCGGACAAGCACCCTGTCTTTTTCATCGCCGAAATCAGAAGATTTAAACCATAGTGCACCCTCTTGCTCATAGGTATGACCGCTTTTTTTCAGCAGCTCAATGACTTCGCTTACCGCACCGCTGTTATGGAGCGTGCTTTCCCTGAACCATGTGTCGTATTCTATGCGGTACTTGCGGAGATCGTCTTCAAGCTTTTGGATATTTTTCGGCAGTGCAAACGCAACAAGAGCTTCCTTGCGCTCCTCCTCTGACTTGTCCATAAAGACGACGCCGTTTTCATCGTAAAAATTCTTTGCGTGCACTATAATATCTGCGCCGAGATAAACGTCTTCGGGCATAGGAAATTTTTCCACATCATTATAGACAGCCTGACTTAGCTCCTCGGTATCGGAATACTGCTTCATCATAGCCTGTCCGTCGTCAGAGCAGAGCTGGCAGTACCGAAGATCAAGGGATTTTCCGAACTTCTCGATCTGGTTTCCCGCGTCGTTTACGTAAAATTCTCTTTCAACCCTATAGCCCGCCCAGTCAAGCACCGAAGAAAGTCCGTCGCCTATAGCTCCGCCCCGTGCGTTGCCGATATGCATTGGACCTGTGGGATTTGCCGAAACAAATTCAACGAGAACGCTTTTTCCCGCTCCCGTATCTGTCCTGCCGTATTTCTCCTTTTCAAAAAGAACCGCTGAAACGACTCCGGAAAACCAATTTCTTGACAGGAAAAAGTTAATAAAACCGGGACCCGCTATCTCCACCCGCTCAAAGGAAGTACCTTCAAGAATAAGAGCTTCACAGATAAGCTCGGCTATCTTTCTCGGAGCTGATTTAAGCGGCTTAGCGCAGGCAAGAGCGATATTTGAAGCAAAATCTCCGTGTGACTTATCCTGCGGTATTTCCACATTAAAGGAGGGCAATGGAACGGATTCTATCTTTCCATCGGAAACAAGCCGTCCCAAAGCGGACATCAATATCTCGCGAAGCTCCGCGGAGGCGGATTTTATAGGGTTTGACATTTTTATCTTCCTTTCGGTTACATTATCAGTTGATCTTAATGTATATCTCGTTGTCGGACACATAGCTGGAGTTTATGTCCACAGTATACTTGAGGTACAGGTCGCCGCCGTCCTCTCCGATATTGTTGTCGATACAGTGGGTAAAAATTCCCATTGTAAAATCGCCGTATGGCGTACCATAGTGACAATGGTGCTTTTTATTCCTTTCCAGTATCAGGTCGGACGGCGCGGTACCGGTACGGTTCAGATTCACAAGGTTATTTCCGAGAAGCGTCAGACTCGTAGTAGAACCGCCGAAGCCCGTTACCTCTGATTCCTCGTATTTCAGCTCAAAGCCTCCGTTTTTAAGGCTCCTTAAAGTACCCGATGTGGTAAGCTCAATTTTGGAGCTGTCATCGTCCACGGTATTAATACTCGTCAGATTGATCAAAACGTTCTTTTCCATTTTATTCCTCTTTAATTATTGATTTGCAGCGGAGATCAGCTCGTCTATCCCCACCTTAAAAACGTCCCCGTTTATGGAGCTTCCCAAAAAAGCACGCGCGTTTTCCCCGAAAAGCTCTATGCTGTCGGAGGTATAGTATGTGTTTGTACCCTGCTCCTCGCGGCCGGAAAGCATCTCCCTGCTCATAAGCATATTATATGCGTACTTTGCGGCTTCCTCGCCTGAGGATATAAGCGTTACCGACTCTCCCATAAAGTCTGAAATAACGTCCTTTATAATTGGATAATGGGTACAGCCTAAAATAAGCGTATCGACTCCCTCATTTTTTATCGGAGCAAGATACTGCTCTGCAACAAGCTGCGCCACCTTATTGTCACGTGCGGTAAAACCGCTTTCCACAAGAGGCACAAACAGCGGACAGGCAACTCCTATTACAGACACATCGGGACGTATCCCTCTTATAGCTTTTCCGTAAGAACCGGATTTAATCGTAGCTTCCGTACCGATAACGCCTATTTTTCCGTTCCGCGTTATTCCGCACGCCGCCTGAGCCGCGGGAAGCAGTACCCCCGTAAAAGGAGTATCGCCGTCAAAGGTCTTTCCGCTGCCGAGAACGGAAGAAACCGTTCCGCAGGCTGCGATTATCATTTTCACGTTTTGTTTTTTCACGAAAGCGATATCCTGACGGGCGTACTCCAGAATCGTCTCACGGCTCCGCGTTCCGTATGGAAGTCTCGCCGTGTCTCCGAAGTATATAACATTTTCGTTCGGGATAAGCTTATTCAGCTCTTTCAGACAGGTAAGTCCCCCCAGACCCGAATCGAACACGCCGATTGCGTTATTGTTCATAGCAGCCTCCAAAATAACCTTATGTATATTATCCCTCGATCGCAAGGGAAATAAGCTTATCAACAAGCTCCGACTGTGAAATTCCCATATCTTCCATAAGCTTGGGATACATACTTATCTGCGTAAAGCCGGGCATGGTATTCATCTCGTTGAGGATCACCGTACCGTCCTCTTTTAGGAAAAAATCCACGCGGGCAAGCCCCGAACAGCCCATAAGCCTGAAAGCTCTTACTGCAGTCTCACGTATTTCCTTTGCGGCGGCTTCAGGGATATCCGCAGGAATGGACAGTCCCGACGTACCCAGTATGTACTTGGCTTCATAGTCGTAAAACTCGTTGCAGGAATTGATCTCTCCAACTGCCGAAGCAAACGGATTATCCTTGCCGAAAACGGCGCACTCCACTTCCCTGCCCTTTATAAACTCCTCTATGACGACCTTTCTGTCGTGGCTGAACGCAAGCTTTACCGCATTTTTCAGTTCCTCAAAGGAATTTGCCTTATTCACTCCTACCGACGAGCCGCTGTTTGCAGGCTTTACAAAAAGCGGATATTCAAGCTCCGCGGCAGTATTTTCGCATACCTCGTCAAGCTTGCCAAGCTCCGAGACGGAAACGCTTTTCCACTTTGCCATTTTGATACCGTCCGACTCAAGTATCTTATGAGCGGCGGTCTTATCCATACAGTTTGCCGAGGAAATTATATCGCAGCCAACATAAGGTATTCCCGAAAGCTTTAAAAGTCCCTGAACAGCTCCGTCTTCGCCGTTCTGACCGTGCAGAGCGGGAAATACCGCGTCTATCTTTTTAACTGTACAGTCTCCGTCCGATATCTTCATTATCCCCTTATAGACGGGATCCGGAAGTATTACCGCCGGAACGCAGTCCGGGTGGGATTCCCACTGCCCCGACTGGATAAGACTGACGTCTCCGGGATAAAATAGCCACCTGCCCTTTTTGGTAATGCCTATGGGAATGATCTCATACTTATCCTTTGGAATCGCCGATATAATATTCGACGCCGAGATCAGTGAGATTTCATGTTCGTTGGATACGCCGCCGAACAAAACGGCTACTTTGATCTTTGACATAAGATGCTCCTTACTGTGACTAAAACTGAATGAATATAAATATACATATAAATTATATCATACATTTTGTCAAACTGCAACTGTTGCAAAAATATTTTTTCGGTACGGGAGAAAATATTCCCGTACCGAAAGGCTATGCCTTTTTATGACACCGCACAAATTATTCAAATGTAATAAAATCAGCAGCCGCGTAACCGTAGGTGTTGCCGTAACGAATAACATACCAGTTGCCGGTCTGACCGTAAACGGACATAGTCGCTCCGTTTGGAATTACCCCTATGATCGCCGAGTCAACGGACGGATACTTCCTTATGTTAAGGTTTGATCCGTCTGTGGAAACAATACCGCGTCTTACAGGCGTAGCCTCAACAAAAGGTATTCCGAAATAGTCGCACAGCGACTGAACAAGATTTCTCGCGATAGCGTCGAGGTTGGACTTGATCCATTCCGCGTCGGCAGGATTGTCGTGATATCCCAGTTCTGCAAGAACAGCAACCGCCTTTGTCCTTGTAACCTCCCCGAGGGACGTTGTGGGACGTGTATTTACCTTTGAAGGATCCGGATATACGCTTTTCATATTGTTTGCAACTATCGTCGCAAGCTGTCTGCTGTAGCTCGAATAGGGAGAATAGTAAATGTCGACTCCCCTGAGCTTGCCTGCGAACTGACCGCCGCCCGCGTTCGAGTGAAGTGCAAGATGTACATCGTAGTTCCCGCCGTTGGAGTCGCTTATTGCTCCGCGTACGTCGCGGTTAGGGTCGTTCCTTGTGTACTCAATTCCCGACGAACGGAGGTATGGCTCCATTTTATCGGCAATCAGATTCATATATTGTTCTTCGTTTCCTCCGTTTACATACGGATTCCACTCCTGCGTGGAAGGACTTAAAAAAACACTTGGCATAATATTCTGTACGCACGCAGTCCCACATCGGGGCAGCGCGCGATCCTCCTTGTCTGCAATGTGGTTAATGAATGCGGAAATACCCGCTGTTTCATTATATGCTTTCATTTTGAGGAAGATACAGGTAATGCCGATTCGCCGTAAAGGCAAATGTTATTGCTTCTGTACAAAAAAGATTGAAAAGGAATTAAAATCCCATTATCTCCGCCATAATGGGAACGCATTCTCCGTAATGGGAAAATGTTCACGATACGGCTGTACAAACTTATAGCGCTGAAATTCTCAGGATACTTTAAATTATCTCTCCTCCGTTTATTCGCAGACGAAATTTTACGCCGAGAAACTCTGCCGAGCGTTTGCACAGCATCATTCTCTGGAGGAATATCTCGAAATATTCCATTACCGAAGCGATGTTCGTGTCTATTTCCAGCTCAAGTATCAGCGAGGTTTTGTCCGCTCCGAAAAACAGGTCTGACCTTTCCACGGCGTAATTTACGCGGTCGTGGATATCGAAGCTTTTCATGTCGGCATTCCTCACGCGGCTTCGGCGCACGTCGGTCTTGTCGGCGATGATAAGCGCAGCGGAGACTGCGTTCAGCGGCTGTGCAGTGGACTCGTCATGGTTTCCGATTGCCGATATTATCGCGCATATTTCCTCAGCGGGCATATTCAGATTGTCCAACAGACGGAAAGCCATTACCGCGCCGCTTTGGGCGTGGTCGATACGGTTCACAACATTCCCGATATCGTGAAGATAGGCGGCGATTTTTCCCAATTCAATGGTGCGGGAGGGATAATTCAGCGTTGACAGTATCATTTCCACCGTAGCCGCGGATTTTTCGACATGGGCAAAGGAGTGCTCCGTATAACCCTGCGCCTCAACTGCGGCGTCGGCGTTTTTTATATATGTGCGTATGTCGGGATTACGGCAGATATACTCGTATGTCACAATGCTGCTCATCTGCAAAAGTTCCTTTCTGACAGTTCCGGTTCATTATTTCAGTTGGATTTTGCTTTTACTCTGACCTTTACTTTTCTTCTGACCGGAGCGCGGAAATACCGCTTTGTATATTTCAGTATCTTTTCCGCCAACTTTCCGGTAAGGTCGTCCTCGTTCAGCCGCCAAGCCCAGTTGCCGTTGCCGATAGTGGAGGGAATGTTCATTCTTGCTTCCGAGCCGAGACCCAAAAAGTCCTGCATCTGGATCACGGCAAGGTCGGAAACGCTTGCGTAGGCAGTTCTTATCATACCCCAGTTTGCGCCTTCCTTTTTGGAAAGAGACATATATTTTTTTGCGTTCTTTCTGGTGGACTTATCCGCACTGTTGTACCAGCCAAGAGCGGTGTCGTTGTCGTGAGTTCCGATATAGGTAACGCTGTTTTTCACATAGTTATGGGGAAGATAGCTGCTGTCCTCTCCGCCGAAAGCAAATTCAAGCACGTTCATTCCGGGAAATCCCGATTCCCTGAGCATTTTTCTCACGTCCGCGGTAAGGAAGCCTAAGTCCTCCGCTACAAGTTTAACGTTTCCAAGGGCGGACTTTATAGCTTTAAATAGTTTCATAGACGGCCCGGGCAGCCATTCTCCGATCTCCGCTGTCTCGTTTCCGTATGGTATTGCGTAGAAGCTTTCAAAGCCTCGGAAATGGTCGATACGGGTCAGGTCGAAAAGTTCTCCGGAATATTTGACGCGGGATATCCACCACTTGTAGTTTGTCAGCTCCATATAGTCCCAGTCGTACAAGGGATTGCCCCAAAGCTGTCCCGTAGGCGCAAAATCGTCGGGGGGACAGCCCGCTACCTTTGTTGGACGTCTGTTAACGTCCAGCATGAAAAGCTCAGGAGCCGACCAGATGTCCGCGCTGTCCATGGAAACGTAAATGGGCATATCACCGTACAGCTTCACGCCCTTTGAATTAGCATAGCGTTTAAGCTCAAAGTACTGCTCGAAAAATTTGTACTGAATGAATTTTACGCACTTTACCTCCTCCGCAAGCTCTTCGGAGTATCGCTTCATGGATTCGGGCAAGCGCAAGCGTATATCGTCGTCCCATTCCGTCCACATTACATTGCGGAAGTTCTTTTTCAGCGCGGTGAAAAGAGCGTAGTCCTCCAGCCAGAAAGCGTTGTCGGCGCAGAATTTTTCAAAACTGCGAAGCTTTTCACTGTCGGATACTGCAAAAAATGAAGTGCAGGCTTTTTTCAGTACTATCTGTTTAAAGCTGTCGAGTTGGGCGTAGTCGATAAAATCACGCTTTTTTTCGATGACCTGAAGGTCGTGGTCGTCCGCGCTTATCAGACCCTCGGCAATGAGAGCGTCCAGGTCGATAAGCAGAGGATTCCCCGCAAACGCCGAATAGCTTTGGTATGGGGAATCGCCGAAGCCCGTAGGTCCGATAGGAAGTATCTGCCAATATTCCTGACCGCTTTTAACAAGGAAATCCACAAATTTTTTTGCCTGAAATCCGAGAGTACCTATGCCGTATCTGCCGGGCAAACTGGAAATATGAAGCAAAATTCCGCTGCTATGCATAAACATCATTCCTTTGCAAATAATTAATATCATTATACACCATGTTTTCTTGATTTTCAAGCGTTGTGTATAATTTGGCTCCGTAAAATTAAAATATACGGAGAAAAAATAAAAGGAGAGCTAAAAAAATGAGCAATCAGAACAATAACCAGAACCAGCAGAACAACCGCAGCAATCAGAACCAGCAGAATAACCAGAACAACCAGAATCAGCAGAACAACCGCAGCAACCAGAACCAGCAGAACAACAGCCGCAACAATAATCAGGATAACAAGTAAGTCTTGTTTCTTTCTTGACCGAAGCAGTCTCCGTACGGACGGGGACTGCTTTTTTTCTTGATTGGAGACGGAAAATGTGATATAATGTAAAAAACCGGAGGTAATCAGATGGACAGGCAAAGATTTTATGAAGCGAGAAGCAAGGTACTGAGCGGAGAACACGTCCGTGCGGGAATAGGTACATACAGCGAAAAGACCGTGCACGCGGTGCTTAAAAATTATTTTGAACCCTATGCGGACAGCCATGAAAGCAAAGTTGGCGGCTTTGTGGCGGACATTGTCGGCGAGGACGGCATTATTGAGATACAAACGGGAGATTTTGCAAGGCTGAGAAAAAAACTCGAAGCCTTTTTGGCAGTAAGCAGCGTAACGGTGGTTTACCCTATAGCAAGACAGAAATGGATAATCCCAATAGATCCGGAAACAGGCGAGCAGGGAAGAAAGCGCAAATCTCCCGCAAAAGGCAGACCGTGGGACGTTTTTCCCGAACTTTACAAGATAAAACAGTTCCTGAACCATGAAAACTTTCGTTTGTGTATTGTTATGCTGGACGTTGAGGAATACCGCAGACCTCCGGAGACCGAGGGCTTGAAGCGCGGCAGGCGGCGTGGCTACGTCAGGTATGACAGGATACCGCTGGAGCTTGTTGACGAGATACATATTGAATGTCTGAGGGATTGGGAATATTTCATTCCGAAAGGGCTTCCCGAAGAGTTCACATCGGCGGATTTCGGTTATCTGAGCGGCGTCGGGAGAAACTATGCATCCTATATGCTGAACGTGCTGACTGCTGTCGGAGCAGTCAGGAAAGTCGGAAAAAAAGGAAACAGTTTTTTATATTGTTTATCTCTTGACAATCTCATTTAATAGAGTTATAATATACATTGTATGAATTGACGAGGGTATGCCTCCGATTTTTTGTCAAAAATGTTAAATTTTGCGGGAATCTTTCCTGCTTAAAGCATAGAAAGGAATGGTATTAAATGGGTCATCTCACAGGTAAAACCGCGATCGTCACAGGAGCCGGAAGAGCTGTCCTTAAAGACGGAAGCTGCGGTTCTATCGGCTACGGTATTGCTACCGCCTATGCCAAGGAGGGCGCGAATCTTGTTATTACGGGCCGTAACGTGAAAAAACTTGAGGACGCCAAGGAAGAGCTTGAAAGACTGTACGGCATTAAAGTGCTGACGGTTCAGGCCGACGTAAGCGACGGCAGCGACAACGAAGCTGTAGTAAAAAACGTTATTGACAAGACCATTGAAACTTTCGGACATATCGACGTGCTCATAAATAACGCGCAGGCTTCCGCTTCGGGAGTTCCTCTTGCGGAGCATACCACAGAGCAGTTCAACCTTGCTATGTTCTCGGGACTTTACGCTACATTTTACTATATGAAAGCCTGCTATCCTTATCTTAAAGAGACTAAAGGCTCGGTCATCAACTTTGCTTCCGGAGCGGGTCTTTTCGGAAACTTCGGTCAGTGTTCTTACGCTGCCGCAAAGGAAGGTATCCGCGGTCTTACAAGAGTTGCGGCTACAGAATGGGGCAAGGACGGCATCAATGTGAACATAGTTTGTCCTCTTGCATGGACAGCGCAGCTTGAACAATTCCAGGACGCTTACCCCGACGCTTTCAAAGCAAACGTACATATGCCTCCCATGGGTCACTACGGAAACTCCGAGCTTGAAATAGGCAGAGTATGCGTACAGCTTGCTTCTCCCGATTTCAAGTATATGACCGGTGAAACCATTACTCTCGAGGGCGGTATGGGTCTGAGACCGTAAAATCGTCTGAACATGAGCGAAGCAGCTGCTTTCTCTTGATTTTTGAATCTAATAAACTAATAGCAAAGGAATGAGATAATGTATAAAATTGTCAGAAAAAAGGTTCTTAATCCTACAGTCACGCTTATGGATATAGACGCTCCCATGGTAGCCAAAAAGGCTGAACCGGGTCAGTTCATAATCCTGAGAGTTGATGAGAACGGCGAACGTATCCCCCTTACCGTTGCGGATTTTGACAGAGAAAAGGGTACGGTAACCATTATATTCCAGATAGTGGGAGCTACTACCGAAAAGCTCAATCAAAAAAATGAGGGCGAATCCATTCAGGATTTTGTGGGACCTCTGGGCGTTCCCTCTCATACGGAGGGACTTAAAAAGGTTGCAGTCGTTGGCGGCGGCGTGGGCTGCGCTATTGCGTACCCTATCGCTAAGAAGCTTCACAATAACGGCTGCGAGGTACATTCAATTGTCGGATTCAGAAATAAAGACCTTGTTATCCTTGAGGACGAGTTCAATGCGGCTTCCGATAAGCTCTGCATGATGACCGACGACGGTTCTCACGGCACAAAGGGTCTTGTTACGGACGCTTTGAAGCAGCTTATCGAGAGCGGCGAAAAGTACGACGAGGTAATTGCTATCGGTCCGCTGATAATGATGAAATTTGTTTGCGCTCTGACAAAGCAGTACGACATAAAGACCGTTGTTTCCATGAATCCGATCATGATAGACGGTACGGGAATGTGCGGCGGCTGCCGTCTTACCGTCGGAGGCGAGACCAAATTTGCCTGCGTTGACGGTCCCGACTTTGACGGACATCTCGTTGACTTCGACGAAGCAATGGAGCGCAGCGCTATGTACAAATCCTTCGAGCGTCAGAAGCACGAGGAAGTCTGCAATCTCTTTAAGGGGGTAAAGTAAAATGCCTAATATGTCTTTGAAAAAGAATGAAATGCCCGCGCAGGAGCCTAACGTGCGCAATAAAAACTTTAAAGAGGTCGCTCTCGGCTACTCAAAGGAGACTGCGGTAGACGAGGCTAACAGATGCCTTAACTGCAAAAACAAGCCCTGCGTAAACGGCTGTCCCGTAAATATTGATATTCCCGCATTTATCCAAAAAGTTAAGGACGAGGATTTTGACGGAGCTTACGATATCATAAGCACGTCAAGCTCTCTGCCCGCAGTCTGCGGACGTGTATGTCCTCAGGAAACTCAGTGCGAGGGCAAGTGCGTCCGCGGTATCAAAGGCGATCCTGTCGGCATAGGCAGACTGGAGCGTTTTGTTGCCGACTGGCACAACGAGCACAGCACTGCCGAAGTCAAAAAGCCTGAGCCCAACGGTCACAAGGCGGCTGTTATAGGAGCGGGTCCTGCGGGTCTTACCTGCGCAGGAGACCTTGCACGCCTCGGCTATGAGGTAACTGTATTTGAGGCTCTCCATCTTGCGGGAGGCGTTCTGGTGTACGGTATTCCCGAATTCCGTCTGCCAAAGGCTATTGTTCAGAAGGAAATTGACGGTCTTAAAGCGTTGGGCGTAACTATAAACACCAATACCGTTATAGGAAGAACAATTACTGTTGACGAGCTTTTCGAGCAGGGCTTTGAAGCAATATTTATCGGTTCGGGTGCAGGTTTGCCAAGATTTATGGGTATTCCGGGCGAGAACCTCAAGGGTGTGTACTCGGCAAACGAGTTCCTGACCCGTACAAATCTTATGAAAGCCTACACGGAAAATTCTGACACTCCTATCCAGCACGCCAAAAACGTTGCTGTGGTAGGCGGAGGAAACGTTGCTATGGACGCAGCAAGATGCGCTAAGCGTCTCGGAGCCGAGAATGTGTACATAGTATACCGCCGCGGCGAAGCGGAAATGCCCGCACGTAACGAGGAGATCGAGCACGCCAAGGAGGAGGGCATCATCTTCAAGACTCTCAACAATCCTGTGGAAATTCTCGGTGACGAGCACAAGCTTGTTACGGGAATGAAGTGTATCGAAATGGAATTAGGTGAACCGGACGAAAGCGGAAGAAGAAGTCCAGTGGAGAAGAAAGGTTCTGAGTTTGTTCTGGACGTTGACTGCGTTGTTATGTCTATAGGCACGTCCCCTAACCCGCTCATCAGAAACACCACAAAGGGACTGGAAACTAACCGTAAGGGCTGCTTTGTTGCCGACGAGAACGGTCTTACTTCAAGAGAAGGTGTTTATGCGGGCGGCGACGCTGTAACCGGTGCAGCTACGGTAATTCTTGCTATGGGTGCAGGCAAAACTGCTGCAAAGGCCATGAACGAGTATATCAAAAGCAAAAATTAACAAATACAAACTCCAATAAGACAAGATACAGTTATATTTGTTTTGTTATTTGACAAATAAAATAACAAAAACAACACCAAAAAGAGATAAAGTATGATATCCCTGTTTCTCGTTTTCACAGAGAAACAGGGATATTTTTTGCGGTATATCAATACAACGACAGCCTCCGTTAATTCATCGCCGATTTTTACAGCAGACATCGTCAGCGTAACTATCTGATATTCCAATTGCAGCGGGATTCCTCCGAAATTATATGTTACCGTATTTGTACTGCTTCATTAAAAAGGTTTCTTCCGAAAACTTTTATATAAACAATACCAACAATATCTGCTAAAAACCAGCCTATTGGAATAGATATCCATATTCCGATCACGCCTATGGCATCAAATCCGGACAAGAGATATGCCAGTGCAACTCTTGTTCCGAGAGAAATAACAGTAAGGATAAGCGACATTTCCGGTTTGTTTATTCCACGGTAGTAGCCATACAAAAGAAAAAGTATGCCGATTCCCACGTAGAACGCTCCCTCTGTAACAAGATATTTCGCCCCTGTTTTTATTATTCCGTATTCCTCGGCGCTTACAAATATTTTCATAAGATTTTCCGAAAAAATAACCACAGATACGGACACAGCCATGCAGAATAACGCTGAGATCAAAAATGCTTTTTTAACGCATTTGCGTATCCTTTCATATTCGTTGGCGCCGTAATTTCTTGAAACAAAAAGAGAAAACGCATTTCCGAATTCCTGCGCAGGCATATATGCAAGGGTATCAATTTTTACTGCAACGGCAAATGCTGCCATAACAGTCGTTCCGAAGCTATTGACAAGTCCTTGTATCATCAGTATTCCGAAATTCATTACCGATTGCTGCACCGATGCAGAAAACGACATACGAAGCGTTTCAAAAATCTCTCCTTTATTAAAATTAAGCTCCGAAAATCTTATACGCAGATTTTGTTCGCTGATAAGGGAATACGCTGCAAGCCCGATACCCGAAACAGCCTGTGCAATCAGTGTTGCATATGCCGCTCCCTTTACGCCGTAATCAAAGTGTACGACAAAAATTATGTCCAACACAATATTTATCACCGAAGCTGCACCGAGAAAAATCAGCGGCGCAACGGAATTTCCAAAAGCACGGAGCATATATGCATAGTAGTTGTACAAAAAAACAAAAAAAATTCCAACCAGGATTATTCTCACATAATCCACAGTATCAGCTGTAATTTCCGGCGGAATTTTCAGCAAAGCGGTTATTTTGTCCGCCGAACAAAGCGTTATGACTTCTGCAGCCGCGGAAACAAATCCTATTATAATAAAAGAAGCTGCAATTGCGTTTTTCTGTTTTTGACGAGCATTTTTTCCGCAGTAATAGGAAACAAGCGCACCGCTGCCCATACAGAGTCCTATTATAATAGAATACAGAAAGGTTGTGAGAGTATAGGTGCTGCCAACGGCTGCAAGAGCGTTTTCTCCGAGGTAACGTCCAACTATAAGGGTATCGGCAATGTTGTATATCTGCTGAAGCAGGTTTCCCGCTATCATCGGTACCGCAAAAACAAGCAGTGTCCTTGTTATATTTCCCGATGTCAGGTCGGTCTTCATAATTATCACCATTATTTAGCTTTATTAAAAATAATATGTAAAAATTATATCATATCTGCGCAATTATTTCAACCGGATTTTAAAGATATTTATTTCAGCACTATAAATAAAATTTTCCGAACAGCAAGCAGACCGACCCACTGAAATGCAAAATCATATACTGTACAAAACTTAGTATAGACATTTTCTCAGCTTTGTGGTATAATATTACAGTAAATGCGGTGAGAGAGGGTGCAGACTACGAAAAGAAAATATTTGTGTATTATTTTTCTGATAGCTGTCATCTCTTGCGGCTGTAATATGGATATCCGGCAGGATACGTCAGTCACGCAAACCGCCTCGGCAAGCTACACCGAAAGTGCTTGTACATCTTTGCAGACAGACGTATCTTCTAAGGAGTTCGTAGCTGAAACTGCCGGCGATGCAAATATTTCTGCAGTAACGGAAATTTTTGCAGCAAATCCGGTAAATAGCACATATGATATGCCTCCAGAATTCTATAGCAGCTTGTACTCTGTAATCGGCAGTATACAGCATTTTGATTACTATGACATTTCATTAGCTTACTGCGATCTTGAAACAGGCTTCAGGATAATGATCAATCCGGACACGCACTACTATTCAGCCTCAGTTATAAAAGCTCCCTATATGCTTTACATTTATCGCCTTGCTCTTGCCGGAAAAGCTGATCTTGAACAAAAAGTTACCTATACGGAAAAATACAAGCGCGAAGGTACTGGGGTGCTGAAAAATACAGAGTATGGCAAGACCTACACAATAGAGGAGCTTATTGGATTTTGCCTTGAGGAAAGTGATAACTCGGCATTTGCGATGCTTAAAGAAATTTTTCCTGAGGACGGATATGAACAGTTTGCCGCATCATTGGGAAACGTTCATGCAGAGGACGCCAAAGCAAAAGGCAGCCCGCAGATATGCTGCGAATCGGCTTTGGGGTTTTCTCGTGCAATATACGACTTTATCGAGGAAAAAAATCCATACTCTGAAAATTTATTTATACATATGACCAAAAGCCGCAACGCCATGATATACGGCGGGGAAAATTCGGATGTTGTCCGCAAATACGGTTGGTACGAGGGGTTTTTCCATGATATGGCGGTTGTATACGGTGAAAAAAGGTATCTGCTTACCATTATGACAAATCTTGATATGCTTGAAATAGATTCCAGAGAGTACGGGATATTCAGAGAACTGTCATTACTTTTTGCAAAGTATTCTGCAAGCGTTTGCGAAAGTGAAAACGGAGGCGATACCGTTATAATAAAAATATCTAAATTGGAGGAAAATGAAATGATACTGCCCAAAGATCCTTATATGCTCTTGAGTGTGGTAAATATGAAGCTTCGGGATAATTACAAGTTCCTTGACGAGCTTTGCGAGGATATGAACGAAAATCCCGAGGAAATTTCAGCCGCTCTCGAAAAGATCGGATATGCTTACAGCAAGGAACTGAACCAATTTGCTCCTGTTTCCGAGGAGAAAATTGCGCTGCCAGAAAACGGTACGGAAAACAGTCCGTAAAATTTTTGAAAAAGCACTTGCATTTTCCGGCGAAGTATGGTATAATATCTTTCGTTGGATTTTAGGAAGCGTATCGAAGTGGTCATAACGGGCTTGACTCGAAATCAAGTAGTCCGCAAGGGCTCGTGGGTTCGAATCCCACCGCTTCCGCCAAAGAGCAAACCTCGCAAATCCTTTTGTATGTTGGATTTGTGAGGTTTGTTTTTATTTGATATTATTTGTAATTTATTGTAAAATGCTATGACTACAACATCACTACGACAAAATGTACAAAATTTATCCCCCACCGACCGAAATCAGCGGTGGAAAATATTAAGCGTTCTCGTATGTGATTTGACAAGCAAAACACAAAAGCAACACCAAAATGAAGTAAAAACCACAAAAGCCCTGCTTCTCAGTGATGACCCGCCCCACATAGTGCGAACAGCACAAAAAAGCACCCTATGGTAAAAAATAATATTACGCAACAAACTGATTCCGAAACTCAATCGGAGTCAGTTTTGTTTTAGATTGAATACGCTGATAATTGTAGAAGTAAATGTACTCATCAATGAGCTGCCGAGCGTCATCAAATGTTTTGAGCTTGACTCTGTAAATACACTCAGTTTTAAGAATAGAAAAGGGATTGTAGGTTTGTCAATGAAGGGTAACAAATATTTTAGAAAAGTTCGCCGAAAGATAGGAAAGCATTAATAAAATCGGCAGGAGATTTCCAATTAAGAGGACACATAGGGAAATTATTGTAATTTCTGCTGTGAACAGCAAGCTGCTTTTTAAAATCCTCAAACGAATAAAAAGTATGAGTAGCATAAAAATATTCGTTATCTTTTCTGTGGGAACGCTCTACCTTGCCGTTATGTCTTGGCGTGTAGGGTTTGATGAGCTTGTGTCTTATCCCACACTGTTTGAGGCGCGCCTCAAACAGTGTGGGAGTGGGATTTTCAGAGTTTCCGGAGACCCCACCAAATTTTGTGTAAAAAGAATAAAGCACTTCCGATCGGACAAGACTCAGAGTGAGGAAAAATCTGAAAGGAAGTATTTTTCGTTATGGAAAAAACATCAAAAGAACTGCTTAAGGAATTTGTAAACAGTCAGCATTTTACAAGCACAACAGACATTATGAACAGCATGAAGGAACTGTTCAGCGACGTGCTTCAGACGGTAATGGAGGCGGAACTTGAAGAAAAACTCGGTTACGAAAAAAGCGAACGTGTGTCGAATGCAGACGAAAACGGTATGTCGAAAAACTACCGGAACGGATACTCGAAAAAGACAGTAAAAACGCAGCTTGGGGAGGTTGATGTCAAAATACCCCGGGACAGAAACGGTGAATATGAGCCGCAAATAATCGAAAAATATAATCGAAACGCAGACGGAATGGAAGAAAAAATCCTAGCGCTTTACTCCTGCGGAATGAGTCAGCGGGACATCTCCGAGCAGATAAAAAATCTATACAATGTTGACATCTCTGACGGCTTGGTCAGCAAAATTGTTGATAAAATAACTCCCGAAATAACGGCATGGCAGAACCGTCCCTTGGACACGGTTTATCCGTTCGTTTTCATGGACGCTATCCATTACAAGGTCAAAGAAAATCATCAGTATATTACAAAAGCGGCGTACGTTGTATTGGGTATTCAGATGGACGGACACAAATATTATCGAGGGATTGAACCGGCAGTTCCGCAAAATTGCAAAAAACAAGCCGTCGTTTACCAATGACGACAGCCTGAGAAAAATTTTGTATCTTGCGTCGAAAAACATCGTGTCACATTGGAGCACAGTATGTCGGAACTGGGATATTGTTTCAAACCAGCTTTCGATAATGTTTGCTGATAACCGGACCGCATAATTTGATTTCCTCTCTTAATATTATTCCCGCAGACTGAAACGGTATTCACGCCTGCGGCGCGCATACCGTTCCACTCTGCGGGAATAACCCAACAAGAGGGAATACCAAAACATGCTTGCCTTTGCAAGCTGTCACTTGCCTGATCGGTTTTGCTTTTACACAAAATATTTTGGAGTGCCTCGAGGATCGCGTTGAAATACGTTTCTGACGGCAGTTTTACGGGCTTTCGCGCGGACATTATATAAACCATACCATCGACAGGCTTTCCGCCGCACAGGGCGCGTACAGTGCGTTTTCCGTAAAGCCTTGGAAATCCCTCATAAATATCAAGCCGTCTCTCATCGGCGGGAGAAATTCTCCACACGCCGACCGGAACGCGTCCGCCAACACAGGGTATAATATCAGCCACACCCGAATTATCACCCTTAAAGGTCAGCGTAAAATCCTTTAGAACTCCCGTCCCGACGAACTCCGCACCGGGACATCTGTATGCCATTTGTCTGTGATTAAGGTTGCTTCCGTATGCAAAATAAATTTTCTTTTCCATAATAAAAATCCTTTCTTCGGGCGGAAAACCGAGGTACTTTCCGCCCGTTATTTTATGCTGATTATGCTGAATACCGCCAAGCGATATCGCCGTCGAGATTTGCGAGAAGGTGCTTGCGAGCCGTTTTAAATTCGTCACCGATAAGTCCGAGGCGGAGCAGCCAAGTCCTGAAGGTGTACCGCTCATTTCCCGAAACCGTTATTCTCGGTGAAGCCGACCGCTAGGTAAGAGCCTGATTGTTCACCGCTAGGCAGAACTGTATGTACGCTTTAAGCTTTCCCGCATGGGTTCCGAAATAATCCGCGATCACCTCCGCGGCTCTTTTTCTTGTGATCCCCGTAAGTTCGATCTCAACGCCGAAATTCTGATTTTTCATTTTAATTACCTCCGTAAAACTGTTCGTTTTTGTTACTGTGTGTGACAGTATAACTCTGTTCGCGGAGGATAGCAATCACCTTACCGGACAAACTTTCGGGGACATTTTTGTCGCTTAGCGACAATGGTATGTATAAATAAATTCGTCAATTCCGCACCCAGAAAAGCAAGGATTTTTTATATGCCTGCAAAAAAAATATACAATAAAATTTATGCGACCTAAGAAAAGCTTTGAAACACAGTCAATATGCCAGAACTTAAGTATAAAATCAACCCATTTTTCGTGTCCGTCAGAGGCACGCTGAGGAGATGTAAACAAT
>CAMUJF010000025.1 GCA_947089135.1 uncultured Clostridia bacterium | reverse complement strand
GGCTTTTTCTTTCTATCCCTTTCAGACTTTGGATATGCGTTTTGCTCATCTCTATTTTACTGCATTATATCATATCGCATTGGAATTTGCAAGCAAAAGCATTTTATTTGCGTTTCTTTCCGATAAAAATTGCTGCGGCGGCTGCGATCGCGCCTGCTCCCGCTATTCCTGCGATTATCGGCAGCGCCTTTTTGGTACCGGACGCTTTCTCGCCGTCGTTTTCCTGAACATTTTCAGAGGACTTTTTTACTACAAATTCCGTAACCGAAAGCGGCGGCATCACGTAACCAAAGCTGTTGCCCTCTATCTTTTCCACGGCGGGCATAGCCCTGATTTCCGCGCTGTCGCCGTAAAGGGAGTACACCTCCGCGTTTTCATATGCGTTCTCCGAAGAAATACTTATTTCAACGGGCGCATCATCATGGATAGAACGGTTTGTGACAATAATTTTCACAGTATTGCTATTCTCGCTGTCCGTTGAGGAATACACTGATATATTATCGTTACTGTTCTCGCTTTTTACTAATGTATCTCCGAAGCCGCTTCCGTTTCCGTCGTAATTTGTAAACATATTTATTGCGGAAAGCTGATACTGATTATTTTCAAAAGACCATATCGTCGCAAAATAAACGCCGTATTCAGCAAAGATACCAAGCATATCCGCTTCCGCGACTGCTCCGGAAATATGGTCTCCTCCTCCGAAATTGTACTCGGTAAATGCAAGCTTTGTACCGGGATAATATTTGTCTATGGACTGCTTAATATTCGGGAGCAGCGGGAAAAATTCCGCTCCTGTATCGGTTATCCAGCTGTTCTCGCGGTAATTTCCGTCGTAAAGAGACCTTACGCTGTCAAGGCGCGCTTTGATACAGCCGTCGTTGTCGTAGTGGCTGCATGAACGCTCTCCGCATTCGCCCTTAGCTTCGGTGTAATAATGTATGTCAAGCACGTCAAGAAGCCGCTTTCCACTGCTGTCCCCGGCTTTTTTCATTTCGTCCAGATAGTAATCTATGAACCAGCGGTAGCCGTTGTCCGCTTTAAGCTGCTGCCAGTCGGGAGCTCCCGCAAAGCTGTCAAACGCGGAATATCCGAAAAGAGACGGCCCGAATACCTCTGCCCCCGGATCTGCCTCCTTGACGACGGAGGCAAGCTCTTTTGATTTTTCAACAAGCTCCGCGCAGGACAGATCGCCGTGCTGAACAAGACTGTGAGTATGTTTCCAGAGAGCAGGCTCATTGTCGAGAGCAAACGCCCTGATACCCGTTTCACTGTCCGATTTTCCAAGCTTGTCAAAAAGGTAATTCAAATATTCGTCGGTATAGACCGCGCCGTCCTTTTTGTCAGGTTCAAGGGAAAGCTCCCCGTCTTTTTTGTTCCTGACCTCTACCCAGTAATCTGACGGAGCGGCGTTTTCCTCCGTAACTCTGCCCCGTTTGCTTGATGTGACATATCCCAGCATCTGCAAGGTAAGCAGGGTATACGGAATATTATGCGTCTGCGCTTCGCTTGAAAGCGCAAGGGCAGGTCCGCCCGGGACGCGTTTGAATTCGTCGGGAATATCGGTTATCAAATACATATCCGACGTGTGGTAATAGTCCGAGCCCGCATTGGACATATTGTTTTCCCAGTTATAGGCGGACATTCTGTTGCCGCCCAAACGTATGGATTTTGCGGAAACAGCGTTCAGATCAGCTCCGCTGTTCACTCCGTAAATATATGGCGATATTTTCCCGAGCTGCTCAGATGGAGTTACCGTTATCTTGGAAGCGGGCGCGGCTGATTGCTCCGCAAAAGCGGACTGTCCCATTGAAAAAGCAGCCAGAATTGCGGTTACCGCCGCTAATATTTTCTTAAAACTCATTTTGAAAGCTCCTTTTGCTGATTTTTATACCGGTATTCAGTTTAAAGGCAAAATCCCCGCCGCCTGAAAGCCTAATATTCCGAGCACGCATATCACGCTTCCGGCAAGATTCCAGCCCGTGGGACGGGTACTTTTTTTCAGAAAATCAAGAATAAGCACGACCACCAGTATCATCGGCTGTATAAAGGAATAATTTGTAAGGCTTTGAGCCGCAACTGCATTTTCACCCAGAAGTCCCAATGCGTTTGGAAGCTTGCATAAAATAACGGTAATCACGCCCTTTTTTCCCTCGGGACTCTCCGCCGCTATCGACAGCGGCTTTGCGGATGGTATCATTATTACCGCAAGAATTATCAGCGCAAAGAACAATGTAAGCGTTGAGGATATGTACTTTTCGGCAGCTTTCATTACAAAGCCGTACCCGAATTTTGCAGCGATATAAACTACCAGCGGAATTGCGATCTTGGGGTAATTCACTTTTTTTCTCCCCGACCTTGCTATCATCACAAGTCCCGCGGCGGTAACTATTATACACAGGATCTTCAGTATGCTGATATTCTGGCTGTACATGATTATATCCGTACCGTATGACATGAACAGCGTAAGTCCCAACCATGCCTTTAATTCAAAAACGGACATTTCCGCAAGTATCTTCGCGCTCATGGAGAATTCAAGGAATTTGCTCGCTGTTATCAGGATTATAAAAATAAACGTTGGAAGCGAAAAGGTAAACGTCCTGTCGGAAAAAGGCAGCAATAACGCAAGGAAAGGTATAGTTCCCGCAGCCATTAAAAACGTGAGCTGAGAGCCGTTAAGCTTTGCCTTGCTTACGGCGTATTTATCGTTCAGCGAGCATATCGTGTACATTGCTACGACTGCTGTCATTGTAAGCATTTTATTTTTCTCCAGACTTAATCAATTTCTATTTTAAACACGATCGGATAGTTTCCGTTACGGTAATCGGTATTTATATGAAGTCCGTCCGCACGTCTTTCCCAGACGGGTTTTTTATCCGAACCCAGTACCGTTACGCCTTTGATAATACCGCTGAAATTGTCTCGGCTTGAAGCGTCCTGCATATCCAGTGAAGTAATAATGTATTCGCCGTTTTCGCTGCACCTCAGTACCGCCGCGTACAAAAATCCGTTTGCCGTGGTAAAGCGTATATCCTTAGGCGTGAAATTTTTCTTTATTCCATCTGTGAACTGTCCCTCCGGAATCTCCGTAGGACCCTCACCCGATCTTCTCCATAAGTCTGAGCCGTATATTGCCTCGCCGTTTATTTTCAGCCACCTTCCGATATCAAGCAGGATTTTTTTATCCTCGTCCGGAATAGTTCCGTCAGCTTTAGGACCGATATTCAGAAGCAGGCAGCCGTTCTTGCTGACGATATCGACCAGATCGCACACTATTTCCTCGGCTTTGCGGTAGGAATTATTTTCCGTATAGCACCATGAATTAAGCGCCACAGCCGTATCTGTCTGCCAGAAAAAAGGCTTTCTTTCAGCAAACTGACCCCTTTCAACATCGGGCACAGCCGCGCCGAACATAAACGCGTCATGCTTATAGTTTATAACGGCTTCCGTACCCCATTCGTGTGCGCGGTTGTAATAGTAAGCCGCAAATTTTCTCAGATAAGGCTTGAACGCGCAATGCTGTATCCACCAGTCGAAATAAATTATTTTAGGACGGTAATTATCGACTATTTCGCAGGTACGCACAAGCCAGTCCTGCAAATATTCCTCGGACGGTTCGGGCTTGCTGAAAATATCGTGCAGTTCAGCCGACGGCATTGCGGGCCAGTACAGATCACCGCGCTGCAATGGCTCCTTGATGTCGCTGTCGAAATCCTTTCCGCAGCCCATGAAAAACCAATGCTCCGCGCGGTGGGAGGACGCTCCCACTTCCATTCCAAGAGCATTGCAGCAGCTTTTCAGTTCCCCAAGAACATCGCGGCAAGGTCCTTTTTCGTACGAATTCCAATGCGAAATTTCACTTTTATACATCTGGAAACCGTCGTGGTGCTCAGCAACGGGAACAACATATTTTGCTCCCGAATCGGCAAAAAGCTTTGCCCACTCATTCGGATCAAATTTTTCCGCCACAAACATCGGAATAAAATCCTTGTAGCCGAATTCTGTATGCTTACCATACGTATCAATATGGTGCAGATATTCGTTGCTGTCCTTTACGTACATATTCCGCGAATACCATTCGTTTCCGAACGCGGGAACGCTGAATATTCCCCAGTGAATGAAGATACCAAATTTTGCCTTTCTGTACCATTCGGGGACTTTATATGCCGACATGGAGCTCCAGTCGTCACTGTAAGGACCTTTGTTTATTACATCATTGATTTTTTTGAGATAAGGCGACATATCGTACATTGTTATTACCTCCAACAAAGTTTTTCTAAAGTATATACTTTCACGGAAGATATTACAAGAGTATCATACACTCAGTTATTCACATGACACTTCAAGTCCGTATAAACCGATGCGGCGATCTTTATTCAATAGTTTTACCAATAAAGACCGCCGCAGTTCGGGCATTTAAAAAAATATAAATTTTAACATTACAAAATCATCATTACCCTGCCGCAAAAGCAAATGTTTCAAGTACGTCCGGTTTAATACCGACAATTATGTTAAAGATACTGAAACGCAGGCAGCCCAAAACACAGTGCAGTATTTTTATAACTCCACAGGCTCGCAGAAAATGCGGATTTTGGGCAGCTTCTTTACTGTATAGTAATAATTTTCCGCCCAATCGTCACCCTGAGACGGATCGTTCTCGCCGCTTGCGGGAGGAGCAAAAAGCTTTATGGTCATTTCCGCTGCGCCGTCAAGAGGCTTCTCATAAAACGCGCTCATCAGGTCTATAACCTTTGCTTTCGGGGACTTGTAGAACCATCTGCCGTTAATTTCGATCATGTAGTTGCTTTCGTCGTCCTCGTCAAAGTAAAGCTCACAGAAGTGAGGGTTTTTCTCAAACTTCACGGGAATTGCAATACCCTCAGCGTCCTCCGAACCGCCCCAACGGAGCGTTACCGGCAGGGATATTTCTCCGGACTGCTTCAGCGCGGGAAGAAAACGCTCACTGTGAAGTATTTCCTTGTAAGTCTTCATAACAGGCTGAGGAATGCCCACGTTCTCGTTATTGGGGTCTTGGATCTCCAGACCGAGACGTCCCCTGTCGCGGAACTGATAGAACGTGAAGCCGCTGAACCAGTCGGCGTTGTCCTCTTCCAGTATATCGCAGAATTCCTTTACCATTTCAGCCTGATCGTAAGGCCCCGTAACGTCGCCGTCGGAGTTAAACTCGGACATTACCATAGGCTTTGCCTCGCCTCCGTTAAGCTCCTTAAAACGCTCAAAGCTGCGCTTTGTTATGTTGTATACGTCTCGTACCTTGCTTCTGCTGTGACTGTTTCCGCCCCGTTCCGCAACGTCAAAAGGCCAGCCCCAGTGAAGAGACATATATTTGTCTATCGACCAGATATCCGCCTCCGGGTAGCACTGTGCGAACTCCTTTTCCATTTCAATACTGCTGCCAGGCTCGTCTTTTTCGGCGCAGCCTGCGCAGATAATGGTCTTGACGTTTGGCGCATACTCATGGATTATCTTGCTGAACCTTACAAAAAAATCCGCAATGCCCTGATAGGAAGCACGCTTTGTATAGGAGAACCAGTCTCCCGTAGCCTCATGATTAATGCGTATCATCATTCTGCCGAAAGGACGCAGGTCTTTTGCAATGGCAATAAGATGCTCGTCGGAGACGTTAGGGTCGACCGTCAAAGTAAGGATAACATCCTGGCCGTGACGGCGCACGTCCCTCATGCAGGTGAAAGGCTCGTCGTCGGTAGTACCGTTCAGACCGCCCTTGTAAGTAAAGTAATCGTCATATGGATAGTCCCACTGGAAAGACACATCAGCGTCCTTCATGACCTCTGATATCCTGCCGGGCCACTCCTTGTCAAGGGGATAGTAGCAGTACATCAGGCTTATGCTGCGGTGAGGTCTGCCGAGAGTTTGAAGAATGTAGTCCTGATTAACATACTCGCCGCGCTCGGAGCCGTCCCCAAGATCGAGAGAGCATTTTGCAGCCCCCATATGAATGCCGTAAATTTTCTCGCTCATAGTAAAAAGTCCTTTCAAGAGTAATCGTTTCCACATGAATTAACTTTACCATATAATTTTACGAATGTCAATCATTTTTCAAAATAAATTTATCCAATATCTTTGGATAGCTCCGCCGTACTTAGTCAGCCCCACGGTATCGGGGACTTCGTTTTCCAACACGCCGCCGTTTCGGATAATTGTTTTCATGGAAGCTTCGTTGTAATTTTCACAGCAGACAAGTACCTTTTCTTCCCCCGATTCCCTGCAAATTTCAAGGAGCAGACCCAACATTTCCTTTGCGTAGCCCTTGCGCCGCTCACTCGGTCGGACACAGTAGCCGATATTTCCGCCGAAATTAAACAGGAAATCCGACAGCGGGTGACGGTAGTCCATAATACCCACCACCATGCCGTCGTTTTTCCGAATTGCCAAATATACTTCCGAGGGAACGTAGCTTTCTCCGTACATCTTTTTAAGACGTTCCTTAAATTTCAGCCATTCTGAGTAACTTTTCACATTTTCAAGTCCCGCACAACCGTCGAAGCTGTCGCCGTTTTCAAGCATTTCGGTTCTGTAGGACATCACTTCTCTTTCGTATTCCTCCGTTGGCGGGACAAGTTCCAGTCTTGCATTTGTCATATCGAACACCCCTTTTATTAATCATCGGCATCTCCGAAATACTTTTTTATTTCCTTTTCGGTAAGCTTCTTCACACCGGTGATATTTCCGTTTTTATCGCGTACTATTTTAATGCTTGTCTTGCCGTTGGGATTAGTTTCCACCGTTGCTATTTGGGCCGAGGAATCGCTGCGCTGCACGTCGAGAAAATACCGTACAGGCTCGCCGTTGTAGTAATAGTGTCCGTCCTTATAGGTAACGCCGTACTTCACATAATCGGACGAATTTACGTAGTTTTCGTAGTTGTTCCGTTTATCATCGAAATCGTCCCAATATTCGTCGATTTTGTCCCAAGCATCATCAAATTTGTCCCAATAGTCCCAATCCCAATCGTCATCGAACTTCTCCCAAGCGTCGTCAAATTCGTCCCAATAATCGTCAAAAATTGACGCAAAAGCTATCTCTTTGTCCTTTTTCGCTCTGTCAAACCACGCTTCTGCAATATCGCTGTCCATTTCGTCCACAAGGACTGAAAAAAAATCTATCCTGTCGTCCTTATAAGCTTTTTCGGCGTATGTATTTACAACCGCGCTGAAATCCCTATCGTTCAGAATGTCCTCAAGCTTGTCAAGACATTTGGAAAAAGGCGCTATATTGTCATCTTTATACGCTTTGTCCAAGTATCTTTTTGCAGTACTGCTGTTATTGACAATTTCAAGAGATACAGAGAAAAACGCTTCATCATCATCGTTATAAGCCTTTTTCAGATATGTCTGCTTCATTTTGCCGTCCGCAAAGGGCAGTACCGCGGCATAGTACATAATATTTTCATCTTTATAGTATTGCTTTGTCAGCTCTTCGGCAGAAGCGTCCCCCACGTTTTCAATGTTTAACACTATCGGCTTTTTCAGGTTTGGGTTTTCCGACTTGATGCGGTTCAGAGCGTCGGCAAGAGCGGCTGTAACATCTTTATCGGACATATTCTTTTTAAGACCGTCCTCATACCAGACATTCATTGATATCTTGTCAGAAAGAGCAATCTTTTTGTTTCCGTAAGACTTAGCTGTCTTGTCGGAAATATTCCAAGCTATCTCAAAAATACAAGGCTTTGCGTAAAAGGCTTGTTGTGAGTAACTGTACCCCGCCCAGTCCTTTTCGGATATTGCGCTTACCGACATTACGGGCAGAGCTGATGTTAAGGTAAAAATAAGTACAAAAAATATTGCAGAAATTTTTTTAAGACTCATATAAAACGATCCTTTCATAGTAATTATTTTGCTATATTATACCATGTATATTATAATTTGTCAATACCTATGTTGTAAATTTTTCCATAAAAAAATCCTGTCCGCTTTGAAACGAACAGGATTTAAATTATTCAATTGTTTTGGCTTTTTCAAATATTTCCTTGACCTCGGCGGAGGGTTCCTTGTCAATAAGAGAAACGATAACCGTAACAATTATTGAAAGTACAAATCCCGGTACTATTGAGTACATGACCCCGCCGAGCTTAAGAATGTTGTCCCACAGAAGCACTGTACCCGCGCCGGCGATTATTCCCGCAACCGTGCCTTTAAGAGTAAGACGTTTCCAGTACAGCGAGAGAAGTATCGCAGGTCCGAAAGCCGCTCCGAAGCCGGCCCATGCGTTGGAAACGATGCCCATTATGGAATCCTTGGGGTCGAGGGCAAGTATGCAGGCAATAACGGAAATCACCATAACCGAACCGCGGCTTATCCACATAAGGGTCTTGTCGGAAACTTCCTTTTTCACCACTACCTTGAAGAAATCGTTTGCTACAGCCGAAGCCGTTACCAGAAGCTGACTGTCCGCCGTGCTCATGATAGAAGCCAGAACCGCTGACAGGAATATTCCCGCGATAAGCCCAGGGAACAGCATTTTTACCGCACGAATAAAAATAAGTTCCTGATCCGCAGCAGAAAGGATAATTCCCTGTGAATCCAAATAGACCCTGCCAAGAATGCCTATAAGAACTGCCGCTCCGAGAGAAATTATTACCCAAATGATTGCGATTATTGCAGACTTCTTAACGCTTTTAGCGTCCTTTATTGCCATAAAGCGCACCAGAATATGAGGCATTCCGAAATAGCCGAGCGCCCATGCAAGATCGCTGATAATACTGTTCGCGCTGCGTCCTTGGAACATAGAAGCAAAACCGCCTGCATCTGAACCCTCAGCAACCATTTTCTGTGTATTTGCGATCATTTCCGCACTGAAATTTTCCGTACCGCTGATAAGCGCTATGGGAAGCGCAACTATTGCAAAGAACATTAAGAGTCCCTGAATAAAGTCCGTCCATGCAACTGCACTGAATCCGCCCATAAATGTGTATGCAATAATTATAAGCGCAGAAATTATAACCGCAGCTTTAGTGTACAGCTCATTGCTGCTGTCTATATTAAATACGACCTGAAAAAGCTTTCCTCCGGAAACAAATGCCGACGTGGTATAGACCAGAAAGAAAATAAAAATTACAACAGCACATACCAGACGGACTATCGGACTTTCGGTTTTAAAGCGGTTTTGTAAATATTGAGGTATGGTGATTGAATCTCCCGCCGCCTCGGTAAACCGGCGCAGAGGCTTTGCCACAAACGCCCAGTTAAGTATAGTACCTATGGCAAGACCTATTGCGATCCAGTAGTTTCCCATACCTGTTGCATAAGCCGCTCCGGGAAGTCCCATAAGAAGCCAGCCGCTCATATCCGAAGCCTGTGCGGACATTGCCGTTACCCAACTGTTCAGACCTCTTCCCGCAAGAAAATAGTCGCTCATTTTTTTGCTTTTATTTGAAAAATAAAAACCTATGCCAAGCATTACAAGCAGATACGCCGCAAAAGCGATCAGCACCGAAACGTCGGCATTCGCAAAAAATCCCATAATCATGCTCCTTTCATGAATAAAATACTTTTTTATTATACTATATTTTTCCTTTTAATGTATGAATATTCAGTTAATAATTGCAGTACAGCCACTTCGGGGAAACAATTCAAATTCGTTTTAGCAGATATATAACATATGTTATTTATAAAATTGTTTTCTAAAAAAATTACGCATACCTCTTGACATAATATTACACACGTTATATAATATTAATAATGCAATGAAAGGGGCGCTTGATATGCCGCCGAAAACAAGAATAACAAAAGAAATGATCCTTGACGCAGCCTTTGAGATAACCCGCAGCAGCGGTATCTCAAACCTGAGCGCAAGAACCATTTCAAAAGCGCTGGAGTGTTCCACTCAGCCTATAATGTACAATTACCCGTCCGTTGACAGTATACGCAGAGACGTTTATCGAAAAGCTGACGAGTTCCATATGAAATACATAATGAAGCCCACCGGACGCTTAGGACAGCCGCTTCTTGAGATAGCCGCGTCCTATGTCAGATTTGCCGCAGAGGAACCCCACCTGTTCAGACTTTTGTTCCAAACAGAAAAATTTTCAGTCATAAGCGTTGAGGAACTTATAAACGAGGAAGCTTTCCAACCGGTTCTTGAAAATCTTGCCGCGTCTTTAAAGTCTGACGTTAACCGCGCAAAGGAATACTTTTTTGAAAAGTACCTAATGATACACGGACTTGCAAGCCTTGTGGCGGACAAAGCTATAGGCTACGACGAAAAACTTATCCTGAATGTTCTTCGCGGAACAGACCGAGCCTTTTAATTCAAATTCAGACGTTGAACCTGAACAGAACTACATCTCCGTCGTTCATGACATACTCCTTGCCTTCTGAGCGAACGAGTCCTTTTTCCTTTGCAGCAGTCATGGAGCCGCAGTTCATAAGATCACCGAAGCTTACCACCTCGGCACGAATAAATCCTTTTTCAAAGTCGGAATGTATCTTTCCCGCCGCCTGCGGAGCCTTTGTGCCCTTTTTAATAGTCCATGCGCGAACCTCCGGCTGTCCCGCTGTGAGATAGGAAATAAGCCCCAGAAGTGCGTAACCCTCCTTGATTATACGGTCGAGACCCGACACCTCCAGACCCAGTTCGGACAGGAACATGGCTTTATCATCTCCGTCCATATCGGAAATTTCCGCTTCAAGCTGAGCGCATATAGGCAGTACGGCAGCGTTTTCACGCTTTGCAATATCGCACACGGTCTTATAGTGTACCGATGTCTCAATATTGTTCTTGAAATCTTCTTCGCTGAGGTTTGCGGCATAGATAACAGGCTTTGCGGACAGCAGCGGAGTACTTTTTATAATCTCCTCCTGCTCCTCGGTAAAACCGTATGAGCGGGCGGAATGCCCCTCCTCAAGATGTTTTTTCAGATCCTCAAGGAACTCTGCCTCCGCGAGGAACTTTTTATCGCCCTTCGCTGCTTTTTTAGCGCGGTCGATACGACGCTCAATGAGCTCGATGTCCGAAAAGATAAGCTCCAGATCAATAGTCTCTATGTCGCGTGCGGGATTTATCTCGCCGTCCACATGAATGATATCTATATTCTCAAAACAGCGGACAACATGGACTATAGCGTCCACCTCCCGAATGTCCGCAAGGAACTTGTTTCCCAGTCCCTCGCCCTTAGACGCGCCCTTGACAAGACCGGCGATGTCCACAAATTCGAGAGTAGCGGGAGTGAATTTTTCGGGCTTATATATATCCCTCAGCTTATCCAGCCTTTCGTCGGGGACAGAAACGATGCCCACGTTCGGCTCGATAGTGCAGAACGGATAGTTTGCGGATTCCGCGCCCGCGTTTGTAAGCGCGTTGAAAAGAGTGCTTTTTCCCACGTTGGGAAGACCAACCATACCAAGCTTCATATTGTTGACGATCCTTTACCGATAAAATTTATTGCGTTAACGTTTATGATCAGAACGAATACTCATATCCCTCGCCGTCATCCTCGTCGTCAAAATCAATATCTCTTGCATAATCCTCAGCCCTGAACGAGGATTTTTTTATTTTTTTCGACTTGGACGCCTTTGCTCCGGAAGCGCATATTATTCCTATTATGAGACCCGTCACAAAAGAAGCGACCGCAATAAGAACGATTATTCCCTGAGGGACGGAGATATCCTCTTTCGCTTTGGCGACGGCGGTCTCGGTAAATTCCTTAAACATAAAAATCGACCTTTCCCCGCCGTTAAAAATTAAAGACGGACGCTTACGGCGGAAAGCTGTCCATAATTGTGTAAGAATTTTCAGCCGTATAAAATACGGATACAAAAATGCTTGTAATTATTATACATTTTTTTTGCGGAAAATGCAAGAGAAACGGCAATTTTTTTGATAAAATCCGTTTTTTCGGCTAACGAGCCGTGTCAGTTATTGTTATACCGCTGCAAAAACTGCTTTGTACGTTCGTTGCGGGTCTCGCCGAAAAGCTGTTCGGGAGCGCCCTCTTCGACGATAACGCCTCCGTCCATGAAGATCACATGATCTGCGACGTCACGGGCAAAAGCCATTTCGTGGGTGACTATCACCATTGTCATTTTTTCCTTTGCAAGTTCTTTGATGACTTTCAGTATCTCACCGGTCAGTTCTGGGTCGAGAGCCGAGGTAGGCTCGTCGAAGAACAGCACCTCCGGATTCAGAGCCAGCGCACGGGCGATAGACACTCTCTGCTGCTGACCGCCCGAAAGCTCACAGGGATAGGAGTCCGCCTTTCCCGACAGACCCATTTTTTCCAACAGCCCAATGGCCGTTTTTTCGGCTTCCTGTTTGGATTTTTTCAGTACGCACATAGGCGCTTCCGTTATATTGCGCATTACGCTCATATGAGGAAACAGATTAAAATTCTGGAAAACAAGCCCGATTTTCAGTCGTATCGCCCTCAGAGTATCGGGAGAAGCGTAAACAGGCTTTCCGTTCTTGTAGTCATCAATAAGCTCCATTCCGCATACGCTGACCGTTCCGCCGCCCGCTCTTTCAAGTTGATTCACGCAGCGCAGCAAAGTGGATTTTCCGCTTCCCGACGGTCCTATTATCGCCGTCACGCAGCCCTTTTCCACATCGAATGAAATATCCTTTAAAACCTCCAGTCCGCCGAAGCTTTTGGAGAGATTGCGCACTTCCAATATTGCCATTTTAAAGCTCCTTTTTCAGAAATCAGAGGCAGATCGGCATAATACGGAAACAAACCGTAATGCCGTACTTTTATTTATAGTAGTCCAACTTTTTCTCTATCGCCGAGAAAAGCACGGTCAGCAGCGCATTCATTATAAAATAGAAAATTCCCGCGATAAAAAGAGGGGTAAGATTACTGTATGTGACCATTTGCTCTCTTGCCTTGCGGAATATTTCGGCATAGGCAATTACGGAAGCGAGAGAAGTATCCTTGACCAGCGTGATGACCTCGTTGGAGCTGGCTGGAACTATCCTTTTCACCACCTGCGGCAGGATTATCCTGAAAAATGTCTGAAGCTTTGTAAAGCCCAGTGTTGCGGCGGCTTCGTACTGTCCTCTCGGAATGGATTCTATGCCTCCGCGGAAAATTTCCGCGAAATATGCTGCATAGTTAAGCGCGAACGCCGTTATAAGAGCCGTGAACTGATAGCTGTCGCTCCGGGTGTCCACTCCCGCGAAAAGGTTTTGCAGGAACGGGGAATCCGCCATTTTCAGCATAGGTATCGCATAGTAGATCGTTATGATCTGGAGCATCAGCGGAGTTCCGCGCATTATAAGTATGTATACGTTTATAAGCCATGACACCGGCTTGAAGCGGCACATTTTCAGCAGCGCCACAACCATGCCGAGCGGTATGGAAAAAATCAGAGTAAAGCCGAATATTTTAAGGGTGGGCAGAAGATACCGCGCTATGACCTCGGTACACTGCAGAATTTCCTCCCAGCTCAAAGAATCACCTCATTGTCGGTTGTTATGCTTTGCTTTATTCAGGCAGCATGATACTATATCATTATACAGCAATTTTATATAAATAGCAATAGCCTTGCTTAAATTTGAATGTGAACATTTTCTTAATACGCGTTTATTCAAAAAATTTTGCAGGCGCTTTAAGCTGCCAATGTAAAATTTACTTGCATAAATCGGGATAATGTGCTATAATTTAGTAAGAAACCCCATGCTTTGCGGCGGATCATAATTGCTGGGACAGGAGGTTTAAAATGAACGAACTGAAAAATACTTCTCCGCAGGATGCGGAACAGACGGCACCGCGTTATTCATCACCTGCAAAACAGCGGCGGAAAATGCTTCGTATGCCTTTCGGGACGGCAGCGGCGGTTTTCTTTTCGATGCTGGGCGTAATAATAATTCTTGCGGTATCGGTTGCCGTGCTGGCTTCAAAGCTCGGCAAAGCCGACGATGAACCTGTGCTTGAGCCGTATGTCCCTGTTGTAAACGAGCGCGTTTACGACTTCTATTCGGAGGACGACATCATTCTTATGGACGATTACGATTACGGCAGAATATGGTTACAGGCGTTCACTAATGTACCGCGCCACGGCTACGACTACAGCGGCCTGAAGCTTGAAGAAAACGGCAGGTATACATATAGTGAAAACGGCGAGCAGATATCAAGGACGGGCATTGACGTGTCCTATCATCAAGGGGACGTGGACTGGACTAAAGTTGCCGCCGACGGCATAGACTTTGTTATCATGCGCGTGGGCTACCGCGGCTACGAAAGCGGCGTACTCAACGTTGACGGACGGTTTCATGAATACGTAAAAGGCGCGCTGGACGCGGGACTTGACGTGGGCGTATACTTCTTTTCACAGGCGGTGAATGCCGAAGAAGCCATTGAGGAAGCTAACTTTGTAATGGAACAGATACGCGGCTACGACATAACTTTTCCTGTTATATTTGACTGGGAATTTATGGACGATGAAAACGCCCGTACTCACGGTATCGAGCCTTATACCGTTACCGAATGCGCTGCGGCGTTCTGCGATACGGTTGCCGACGGAGGATATCGTCCAATGGTCTACAGCAGCAGACGTTTTGCTCTTTTAAAGCTTAACATGAGCAAGCTTGCGGACTATGATTTTTGGTTTGCGGAATACAAAGACGGTCACAACGAGCCGTCTTATCCATACAGCTTCCAGATATGGCAGTACGCCAGCGACGGCAAAGTGGACGGTATCGAGGGCGAAGTCGATATGAACATATGCTTTGCGGATTACGGCAGAGAAGAACGATGACGCCGCATTAAAATTTCAAGAAAAATTGTTTTTGTTCTTTTTTACAAAAATATAGATTTTTGCTTTTTAATGTGATATAATGTATATAATGAATGCCTAACAAATTTAAACAGATTGGAAAATAAATGAAATTTTACACAAAATTGCTAAAGACGGAGCTTTCCGCAGTCAATAAGATATCGGACTCTTGTCCGATTGATAAGAGCCGTGCCATAATGGATAAGATAGGAGCTACGATGACACTTCGTCACGGATTCGGCGCAGACTATAAAAATGTTGATTCCGCCGAATTCAAAGCAAAATATATTATCCCACATGATATAAAGCACAAAGGAATAATTCTGTATCTTCACGGCGGAGGCTATGTTCTCGGCGGCATGGATTACGCCAAGGGCTTCGGAACACTTCTTGCGGTGCAGACAGGGATCACTGTGTGCTGCCTTGCATACCGTCTTGCACCGGAGCATAAGTTTCCCGCGGCGCTCTCAGATGCGTATAATGCATATCGGTTTTTACTGAAAAGCGGCTATCCTCCGGAAAAAATCGTATTGTGCGGCGAATCCGCGGGAGGCGGTCTGGTCTATTCTTTGGCTCTCTGCCTGAAAGCAAAGGGTTGTCCGCTGCCGCGCGGACTGATAGCGGTATCCCCGTGGACCGATCTTACGTCATCAGGCTCTTCATATACGGAAAACCGAGGCATCGACCCCTCTATGACGGAAAAACGCCTGCGTTCATATGCGGAAAGCTACACCGATCGTTTTGAGGATCATTACGTTTCGCCGCTGTTCGGCGATCTGAAAGGTCTGCCTCCGTCGCTGATACTTGTCGGAGGACACGAGATAATGTTAAGCGATTCCGTGGCTCTTCATAAAAAGCTGATCTCATGCGGATGCAGCTCAAAATTGGATATAGCTCCCGGAATGTGGCACGTTTACCTTATGTATAATATTGCCGAAGCTAAGATCGGCTTTGAAAAAATCAACGTTTTTCTGGAGGCGGTTTTTAATGGACAAAAATAAACGTTTTCGACTGCCGCTTGACAACGCGGCGAAAATATACCCCGCAGTCCGAAATAAAAAATGGAGCAATGTTTTCAGATTATCGGCAACGCTTAAAGACGAGATCGATCCGATAGTCTTACAGTCCGCGCTGGCTGTGACAATAAAACGTTTTCCGTCAATGGCAATGAAGCTTGATAAAAATTTCTTTTGGTATTATCTTGAAGAAATAAGCGTTGTACCTAAGGTCATACCCGATACGCCGTCACCGTGCACCATAATGCCGCTGTCTGAAATAAAGACATGCGCTTTCCGTGTTCTATATGGCAAAAACTGTATTGCAGCGGAGTTTTTTCATTCCATAACAGACGGAAACGGCGGACTTGTCTTTCTGAAAACATTGACCGCTGAATATCTTCTGCAAAAGGAACACGTCAATATACCTTTTATCGACGGAATCCTTGACCGAAAGGAAAAGCCCGATAAAAAGGAGTCGGAGGACAGTTTTCTGAAATACAACGGAACCGTGGCGGCTTCGAGGCGTGAGGATACCGCGTACCGCATACGGGGTACAACGGAACCGAACGGATTTCATAACGTTGTCACGGGAATTGTAGATTTGAACAGCGCACTGTCTGCCGCAAAATCGCGCGGCGTAAGCATGACAACACTGTTAGTCTCTGTCATGATCTGTTCAATTATGCAGATCCAGAACAATGAGGTCGCCGACAAGTCTAAGCAAAAGCCGGTAAAAGTTCTGGTACCCGTAAATCTGCGGAAATACTTCAAAAGCTCGTCGTTCCGTAACTTCGTTCTGTATATTTCCCCCGGAATAAACGCATGCATGGGTGACTATACATTGGAGGAGATCATACAGATAATCCATCATCAGATGAAGATACAGCTTACCGAAAAGCAGATGAAAGCAAGGGTCACCACCAATGTAAAGGCCGAACAGAACAAGCTTTTGAGGATAATGCCGCTGTTTATGAAGAATATCGGCATGAAAGCGGTATATTCAATGGTGGGCGAGAAAAAATTCTGCATTACAATGTCAAATCTCGGCAGGGTAAAGCTTCCCGAGCAAATGGAGAAGTTTGTGGACAGGCTTGATTTCACCCTTGGCGTGCAGTCAAAAACCCACAATAACTGCGGTATTATATCATATCGCGACCGTCTGTATATAAATATGATAAGAAATATAAAAGAAAGCGAGCTTGAAGAGCTGTTCTTCGATAAATTAAGATCGCTTGGCATGAACGTAACAATTGAAGATAATTCCGCAAACCGCGGCGTAACAAACTCGGAATAAAGACAGTTGCACAAAGATTTTACGGCTTTTCCGCCGAAAACATTTATCTTATTGCTATATTGACTAAGAAAGGAATCGTTTCTTATGAAGATCACATTAACAACTGAAAATGCAAAAGCAGTCATAGACAGCTTCGGTGCGGAACTTCATTCGCTGAAAGACAGTGCGGAAACGGAATACCTTTGGCAGGCTGACCCTGCTGTTTGGAAGCGCCATGCTCCTGTTCTGTTTCCGTTTATCTGCAACACCGATTCAAAGAAATACACTTATGAGGGACAGGTCTACAGTCTTGCAAATCACGGCTTTGCCCGCGACAGCGAATTTGAACTTGTTTCCTCTGACGGCAGCAGTGCAGAATTTCTGCTCAGGTCGGTTGAGGAGACTTTAAAGCTGTACCCATTTGAGTTCGAGCTTCGGATAGGCTACAAGCTGGCTGGCAACAAGCTTGATGTATCCTACACCGTTAAAAATACCGACACTAAAGATATGTACTTTTTCATCGGAGGACACTCTGCATTCAATGTGCCTATGGGCTGCGAAAGCTACGGCGATTATTTTGTTGAGTACGAAAAGTCCGAAACCATAGTGCGTGAATTTAAAGGCAAGACCGAGATAATTGCGGACAATACCGCAAAAGTACCGCTGAGCCACGAAATTTTTGCGGACGATGTTTTCATGAAAGACGCTCCGGTCTCCTCATGGATAGCTTTAGTCAGCAAAAAGTCGGGAAGAAAAATCAAACTGAATTACGACCCGAAAGGCTGTATAGCCGTATGGTCCTCCTATTTTGAGGACAAGGCTGTAACCGAACAGGCAAAATTTGTCTGCCTTGAACCATGGAGCAGCGTTCCGGTTTACTGCGACAAGGAAGAGGATATAACTAAAATGTCTCACGCTATAAAACTTGCTCCCGAAAATAAGTACGTTTTTGCGTACTCCATTGAGATCGGCTGATAACGCAGAAACTGATAATGTGAGAGCTTGAACAGGCAGGCACAAACAATTGCTGTATAAACTGTCCTGCGAAAATAGGCGCAGAGCGGGACTTCACGGAGTACCCTATACCGGAGTTGTCTTTTCTCTGCGGCCGGTATCCGTGCAGGGAATTGCGTCACAAGTTTCTGCTTTCTAAAGTTGTATAAATTGCCGAAAAAATAATGTGGTTTTGTAAAATGACAGAAAGGTAACAGAATATTTTAAAAAAATTAAAACGCAGGATCGTGCTAAACAGAAAATCCTGCGTTTTAATTTTAAAGAATATTATAGAAAACAATATATTGACGATATGCTTAATACAGCCGATTTTTATTCCTGTTCCTGATATACGACTGCGTTTTTCAGGGATTCTCCCTTGAAGAACTGATCAAGATTGAAAAGCGTCACCTCGGCGATCTTTTGTAATGCTTCGTCCGTAAGGAACGCCTGATGCGAAGTAACAATAACGTTTGGCAGCGACAGCAGCAAAGAAAGAACGTCGTCGTTTACAACTGTGCTGGAGTAATCCTCGAAAAAGATAGCGTTCTCGTCTTCGTAAACATCAAGACACGCGCCGCCAAGCTTTTTATCCTTTAACGCCTGCAGCAGAGCGTCGCTGTCGATAAGCTTTCCGCGGGAGGTGTTCAGTATCACTGCGCCGTCCTTCATTTTAGCGATAGCAGTTTCGTTTACGATATACTCAGTGTCCTCGGTCAAAGGACAGTGCAGAGAGATTATATCACTTTCCTCGAAAAGTTTGTCAAGTGGAACGTAGTCTATGCCGTATCCGTCGACAGGGTACGGATCATAGGCAATGACTTTCATTCCGAAGCCCTTGCAGATGTCGATAAAAATTCTGCCGATCTGCCCCGTACCGATAACACCCGCTGTCTTGCCGTAAAGGTCAAAGCCGGTAAGTCCGCTGAGGCTGAAATTAAAATCGCGGGTCCTGATGAATGCTTTGTGTATCTTTCTGTTCAGCGTCAGAAGCAGAGCCATTGTATGCTCTGCCACAGCGTATGGAGAATAAGTCGGTACTCTCACCACATGGAGCTTGTCCTTGGCGTATTTCAGATCAACGTTGTTGTAACCCGAACAGCGCATTGCAAGAATTTTTACTCCTGCGGCGCAAAGCTCGTCAATAGTTTCGGCGGTAATAGTATCGTTAACAAAAGCCACCGCAGCCTTGCAGCCCCTTGCCGCTGCGGCGGTGTCCGGCGTAAGCTTGTAGCGTATATACTTTATGTCGTAATTTGTGTTCAGCTTGTTGAACCATATCTTGTCATACTGCTTTGTATCGAAGAACGCTATTTTTTCCATTTCGCACTGTCCTTTCGGAAAAGTTTTGATTAGTATATGCTGTACTTTGTAAAAAATACTTTTGTATTTTTATTGCATTGTCACTTTTTATAAGTGAGTCAGATTTGCTCTGTAGCTTCTCAATTCCGATTCGCTGAGCCTGTTTAGTATTTCGTCTATTTGTTTTGTCAGTTCTTCCTTTTCGCAGGGAAGTTCACCGTGAAGATTAAACATATTTGAAGCTCCGAGAGCGGCAAAATGTGTGCGTATTTCAAGCTTTTCTATAAGTTTTTTCATTTCAAGCAGTTTTTCGGTCTCGCTTTCCTCGCGCCAGTTTCCCGACAGTATTTCTCCGTACAAGTCTGAATCCGGAAAAATTGTCAGCATAGAGGCTCCCACTATCTTCGGATTCAGCTTGTTAAATACCTCCGCGCTTTTTTCCGCTCCTGCCAAACCGTTTCCGGAACCGCTTATGCCGGTGAGGTAGAAAAAATTATACTCCATATTCGCAGCGTCGAGCTTTCCGCATTCGGTAATAATATCATCTGCACTGTAGCCCTTGCTCATAAATTCCAGCGCGGTGTTATCTGCGGTCTCAACTCCTATAGTGATCCTGTTGAAGCCGAGAGCACGCAGGTCTTTCAGTTCGCCGACGCTTTTTGAGGACACGTCCGTTACCCGCGCAAAACAGCCGACAGAGTCAAGTCTTTGCAGATATTGCTTTGAAATGTTGGCGATCTCTTTCAGTCTTTCAACGCTTAAAGCAAACGGATTTGCTCCTACAAGAAAAATACGTGTGACGTCCGGAGCGGCTGTGTACAGCTCACGCAGATCCTCTTCAATTTCCACTATAGGCGAAACCCTGAAACGCGGGACGTCATTATAGAGCGTACAGAATTTGCATTTGTTGTGGGTACAGCCCTCCGTGACCTGCACCAAAGCAGACCACGCTTCGTAGGGCGGTCTCCAGACAGTTCCTGTAAAGTGCATATCAACACCTCCGATATTTTTTTAGGCGGACTTTTTCGTCCGATTTTATTATAATATGCTTAGTATTATTTTGCAATTAGAATTATTTTTAATATGTACTATTATTTTTAATACTTAGTACCTTGACAGTTATATGAGTAAGAGGTATAATCAAACGGAAGGAAGTGGCAGCCGATGTCTGAAAACAAACACAATCAAAAGGAACAGCTTGCCAGATGCGAATCAATGAGCAGACTGCAATCGGTAATAAGCGGAAAGTGGAAAATATTGATAATCTGGTATATATCCGTATACAAGGTTCAGCGGTTCGGCGAACTTCAAAGGCGGCTTGACGGAATAACCCAGTCCACTTTGACAAAACAGCTCCGCGAGCTGGAATCGGACGGGTTTATTTTGCGCAGGATATATCCGCAGGTGCCTCCGAAGGTGGAATATTCGTTGACAGAAATAGGAGAAAGCTTTGTACCCATACTGCTTGAAATGCAGAAGTGGAGTGAGGAAAATTTGTAGAGTGTCAGCAGATATACTTTATTTCAATTAAACTTTGGGCATTTTGCACAAAGTTTAATTGCCAAAAACCATATTATTTTAAAAATGTAAAAAATATCTTGATAATTCAAAATAAATATGTTATAATGATTTGTGGAGTAGTATGTTTGCTTATAATAAGTGCTGCTCTCCGAAATACGCCGTACGGCAGATTTAAAAACGGTGCAATACCGTGGTCTTTACAGGAGGATTATTATGGATAAAAATTATACCCCCGCCGCGGAGGAACGCGCTGAATTGCCTTGGCTTATCTTTACGCTGAACGAACAGGCTTATGCTGTCAACAGCAAATACGTAAACGGAATCGCAATGAAGCCGGATACCGTTACCACGCTTCCTGACGCGCCTGATATCTATTGCGGTCTTGTTGAGCGTATGGGAGACGTTTATCCTCTTCTTAATATGCGCAAAACATTTCATTTTCCGTCTGTAGACGATGAGGCGGAAGAGTTCGGTAAAATGATCGAACAGCGCAAAAACGATCATATCAGGTGGATAGAAACCTTTGAACGATGCTACCGTACCAAGGAAAAATTTACTCTTGCAGTCGATCCGCACAAATGCGCATTCGGCAAGTGGTACGACCAGTTCAGCAAGAGTACCCATTCGATAACTTTTCACATAAAAAAAATAGAGGAACCGCACAAACTTCTCCATGAGACCGCCGCAACGATCATAAATGCGATGAACCGCGGCGAGGATAAAAAGGCGGAGGCTCTTTTCAAAAAGCTGAGAAATGAATATTACCCCAGAGTTATCGCCGTTCTTGACGAAGTAAAAGCTGTGTACAGAAGTACATACCGTGAGACTGTTGTTGTTCTTTCCGACGAAAAACAGATGCTCGGACTTCTTGTGGACGAAGTGCTGGCAGTTGATAAGGTAGAACCTGTTATAGGAGGCGGAAGTATGAATCTGCTGTCCCAGTCAAGATTCTTCAAAAGAGTCGTTCAGAATGATAAAATTAATCTGGAAATACTTATCGTTGACGAGGAAGAACTGCTTAAGCTTTCCGATGTTAACGCAAAAGCATAAGTACATTTAAACAATGTGTATGCCGCTTCGTGCGGCATAACGCATACCAAGGAGTTTTGAATTGGCAAGGATATATCCGCTGTTTTCATCAAGCAAGGGTAACAGCATATACATAGGCACAAAAACCGAGGGAATACTTATTGACGACGGAGTATCGTTCAGCAGACTGAAAAACGCACTGGAGCTTAACGGTTTGTCTGCGGACTCGATAAAAGCCGTATTTATTACTCACGAGCACAGCGACCACATAAAGGGACTTCCCATACTTACAAAAAAAATCAAAGCACCGGTTTTTGCAAGAGGTCTTACGCTGGAGTATCTTATCAAGTCGGGCTCTGTAAACAGCGAATTACGCGAAATGGTGAACGGAGAAGACGTCTGCGGAATGAAGATAGAATGTTTCCGTACTCCTCATGACGCAAGGGAATCCTGCGGCTATAAGGTATCCTTTTCCGACGGGAAAACTGTGGCTGTCTGCACAGATTTAGGTCATGTTACCGACGAGATAGAAGCGGCTTTGCTGGGTACGAACTGCGTGCTTTTGGAGTCCAATTACGATGTGGAAATGCTCAGAAACGGTGCGTATCCGTATTATCTCAAAATGCGCATTTTAAGCGGAGACGGACATCTTTCCAATATTGACAGCGGCAAGTTTGCCGCAAAGCTTGTGGGGAGCGGCACGGAGAAAATCATACTAGGACACCTTTCCCAGGAGAACAACCGTCCCGAAATTGCCGAAAATACCGTCGTTTCATATTTGAACGAATTCAGGCGAAACGCGGATTATCTGCTTTCGGTTGCCCCCGTTGAAACAAGCGGCGGCTTTGTGGCTGTGTGAGGAATCGTACTGATGATGAACGTTAATCTGATAGTCGTTGGAAAGCTTAAAGAAAGCTATTTCCGCGAGGCGTGCGCAGAGTATTCAAAGCGTCTGAAAGCCTTTTGCAGACTGACCGTCATCGAGCTTGCCGAGAGCAGACTTCCTGATGATCCCTCCGAAAAAGAGATAAAGACTGCTCTTTTCACCGAAGCCAAAGCTATGCAGAATTTGCTTTGGGGTAAGGATTGCTTTAATATCGCTCTGTGTATTGAAGGAACGAAGCTGTCCTCCGAAAAGCTTGCGGAAAAAATCAGCAGGATTTCCGTGGAGGGAAAAAGCACGCTGAACTTTGTTATCGGCAGTTCTTTCGGTATAGACGAGGAAATAAAGAAAATGTGCGGACTCAGGCTGTCAATGTCGGAAATGACCTTTCCGCATATGCTTGCGAGAGTCATGATCCTTGAACAGATATACCGCGCGTTTCAGATACTGAACGGCGGGAAATACCATAAATAAACAAAAACGCGGACACAAAACGTCCGCGTTTTTTAGTTATATAATCCCCCGCAAAAGTCTGTTTTCCTTAAATAAGGACATACTGCTTAAAATTCATTTTCAAACCGTTATCGTCGAGAATCTTTTTCAGAACTTTCTAAAAGGTCATCAGTTCGAGACAAGCAAAATACGGGACAGGTTATCCGATAAACATCTGAGTCCAGTAATTTCCGTTTGCAACATGACCCATTCCGATCTCCTTGAAAGAACCGTTGAGAATATTTGCTCTGTGTCCCTCGGAATTCATCCAGCCGTCAACGACCTCCTCGGGAGTACGGTAGCCCATTGCAATATTTTCACCTGCGGTTCTGTAGCTTATGCCGAAGCTTTTAATCATATCAAAGGGACTTCCGTATGTAGGCGACGTGTGGCTGAAGTAGTTGTTGTCCTTCATGTCCTGGGACTTTGCTTTCGCAACGGCGCAAAGCTTAGTGTTAAGCTTAAGTTCGGAAAGACCGTATTCTTTTCTTATCTCGTTTACAAGCTCGACTACCTTTTTTTCATAATCGGAAACAGAGGCGTCAACGCTTGTATCGGGGATCTCGGGCTTCTGGACGGTATCGTTGTTGCCGGGCTTTTGAACGGTATCATCGTTTCCCGGCTTCTGAACAGTATCGTTGTTGCCGGGCTTTTGAACGGTATCATCGTTTCCCGGCTTCTGAACAGTATCGTTATTGCCGGGCTTTTGGATACAGTCATCTCCGGTGCAGTTGTCGCCGGGCTTTTGGGTACAGTCGCCTCCGGGACAGTTGTTGCCGGGTTTCTGAGTGCAGTCGCCTCCGGGACAATTTTCACCGGGCTTCTGAGTGCAGTCATTTCCGGGAAATTTTATTCCGTAATTTTTCAAAAAGTCAAGGCATGAAGGATATTTCTTCAACAGACTGTCAAGGTCTGCGCCTCCGAAATTTCCGCACGAACCTGAATTCGATGTAATGTATGTCTTGAAGTTCACAGCGCTGGCGGGAACCGCTGTTCCTACGGCAATTGCCGCTGCTCCAACCGCTGCTATAGCGCATTTTAAAGTCCTTTTCATTTTGTTATACCTCCTAAAACAAGTTTTCCTGAAAACCATTGGATTGCCGCAAATATTTTTGGATCCTCCGACTCGTCAGACAGAGGTCCGTCTGAAACAGCGCTTTTCCAAAGTATGTTAATTAACGGCGGAAATGTACAGATTTCCTTATTTTCAGATAAGTCCTAAAATCTTTGTCAGCATTTCAATGTTTTTCAGTGATTTGAAAGCCATTTAATTTCTCTGCTTTCTGTATATATTATATCTTGTATTTAGGAGAATTTCAACCCACAATATATGGGAATGTTATTGGAATTTCCTTTATCGGAAGCAATTTTCTCAAAAGCGCAGGATTGCCTGAATAAAGCAGGTATAAACGGTATCTGCGGATATAATTGTTGTTTTGCAAGGATTTTAAGCAGGTATTTTTCAGGAAACTGCGAACAATTAAAGCAGGAATTTGCATAAGTTTAATTATTGTTTCTGACGGACGTTCCGACCGACCTGTCAAGCTCGTAAAACATACGCACAAGAAAAACCACTGCTGCAATTGCAAGTATAAGTTCCGCAGCGAACTGAGCGTAAGCCAGTCCGTAAAGAGGAAACAAATAATTAAGAATATAGAGCGCAGGTATTTCCAGCACAATTTTTCTCATTACTGCAAATATAAACGACTTTTTTCCCATGCCGCACGCCTGAAAAACTCCGACTGCAAGAAAATCCACAGCAAGAAACGGTGTAGCTATGCAGAACCCCCTTAAAAAGCGTGAACCGTATTCTATTATAATATCGTTTTCCATAAACATGGATATAAGGCTTTCAGCTCCAATGTAGTATCCGATCGATGCAGCAGCCAAAAATATCACTGAAAGCTTTGCTGAAAAAATCAGCGTTTTTTTCATGCGCCCGTAATTTTCCGAAGCATAGTTATAGCTTATCAGCGGCATTATTCCCTGTGAAAGTCCCATAGCGGCATACATCGGTATCATGCTTATTTTCTGCGATATACCCATTGCCGCAACTGCTTCTGAAGAAAAATCCGCCGTAAAATTATTCAGTATAGTCATTCCTGTCACATTCAGAAGATTCTGTATCGCGGCAGGAATCCCCACCCCGCATATTCCGGATATGATTTTTTTGCTTACATTCATATACTTAGGACTTATGCTTACATAGGTGCGTTTTCTTTTTATGTACAAAAGTACAAAGAAATACGCACACGCAGCACAGTTTGAAATAAACGTAGCACAGCCTGCGCCTGCCGATCCCATATTCAATCCAAACGGCAAAATAAACAGCGGGTCGAGAATAATATTGAGTATGCAGCCGCTCATGGTACCTATACTGGCATGAAAAGCAGAGCCCTCCGCACGGACAAGATATGCCATGACAACGTTGAGGATAGCAGGAGCGGCTCCGCAAGTGACAGTCCAGAACATATATGAATCGGTCTGCGCGGTATTTTCGGGAGACGTTCCGAGAAGCGACATCAGCGGCGTTTTTAATACCGTACAGAAAAAAGAAAACAACAAACCGCACAAAAGCGCGCTGTAAAATCCAAACGCTGAGCTTTTCCTTGCGGTATCAAAATCCTTTCTTCCCAAAGCTCGGCTCATCATGCTTGAAGCTCCAACGCCGAAAAGATTATTCACTGCGTTGAACGCAAGCAGAACAGGCGCGGAAAGAGTCACAGCAGCGTTTTGTATCGGATCGTTCAGCATTCCCACAAAATAGGTATCCGCAAGATTATACAGCATGGTCACAAGACAGCCTATTATCGTCGGAATAGCAAGCTTCATTACCGCTTTCGGGACAGGCGTTTCTTCAAACAGCCGTATTTTGTTTACATCTTCCATATAAAATTTTCCTTATCTGTTTAATTTTGTATAAAAATATTATACCATATTTTTCTCCGAAATACAAGTACTGAAAACCCCGATGAATTCAGGATTGTTGTAGGTTTGTCAATGAAGGGTAACAAATAATTTAGAAAAGTTCGCCGAAAGATAAGAAAGCATAAATAAAATCGGCAGGAGATTTCCACTTAAGAGGACACATAGGGAAATTATTGTAAATTCTGCTGTGAACAGCAAGCTGCTTTTTAAAATCCTCAAACGAATAAAAAGTGTGAGTGGCGTAAAAATATTCGTTATCTTTTCTGTGGGAACGCTCTACCTTGCCGTTATGTCTTGGCGTGTATGGTTTGATACCATCGAAAATGTTCAATTTTTTTAGTTATGAACTTAAATTATAGCACTCCATAAAAATACATTTACAAGCAAGCAGCAGAAAACCAGCCCAAGCAATCCGATTGAGAAACAAAGGAAAAAGCGAGATCAATAGCAGAAGGTAATTCGGAAAGCACTCTGACTTTCAGTTTTCGTAAAATTACTTTTATCGAGGTCCCACCAAATTTTGTGTAAAATGAATAAAGCACTTCCGATCAGACAAAGCTTAAATTTTCAATTTATATTTCCCATTCCGAGCGAGCTTGTTAAGATAAACAGGAAAACTCAGAGAAAATACAGCCGCAAGCTACTCTATTCGGTGCAGAACGCTTTTACTCTCTAAACTATGACCGCTCAGTTTGCGGTTATAAACCGCGAACATATCTCCTCAATCGGATAACCGGAGGGAAATTAAAATACGCAAATGAAGCTTATCAAAATGCCAAAACCGAGCTTAACAAGCTTATCTAAAACGGAAAGCAGTTGCAAACGGTTATCGTACATTGTGAAAAATATTTTTAGCATAAAGCCAAATTGGAGATTACGCCGCCGAACAGCTAAAGCTTAAAACCCTTTCGCAGACTGTGGAACATATTCAAGTTTCCGGTGAAAGCGATATTGAGCGCCTTCGTGCCTTAAAAGCAGATTGGGAGAAACGGTATACCACTTATTCCGAAATCGTCAAGACCTATTATGAAATTTCGCAGGGTGACTATATTTCAAAGCTTGTGGAGCAGAAACGGCAAAAGCGGGAAAATATAAATTGTAATAAATCACTATAATTTTTACTAAATGAATATATGCTCCATTAATCAATGCAACTATTGTTTCTGTATCTAATATTCTTTCTAAAATATTGCCAACACGATCGTTCTCCGCTATACTTAAATTATGGGAACAAGCTTTCCGTATGGTTAAATCGGATTCCGTAAGTCCGATAAGACCATGCGGGAAAATTTATTTTTGAAAGGAAAGATTTTATGAAATTTAAAGTTGTTTGCAAAAGATTGATTTATATTGACGAGGGTTACAATCTTATAAAAGGCGAAAATAACAACGAGCTCATCACAATTGAAATGCCGCGGTATCCGAAAGGTACAGGAATGGACTATATGAGCCTGAGCCACCGTTTAACCGTCACATCTATTGAAAATAGTGAGATTGCAGTTGTGGCTATTCTTACAAAAGAGGAATTGAGCAGTAATAAAATATGTCTCACATGTCCGGTCACTGCAGAAATTACTTCCGTTGGAAAAACAGCTTTTTTCAAAGTCACTTCTGTAGGTTCAAATGATTTTATTGACATTACCGAGTGCAGTATGCCGATTAATATAAATAATAATACCGATGAGGATAGATTTCCGGCCGGGAACGATCTGCAGCAAATTTTAAGCATTTTTCAGCATACGGCACAGGAGGCAAAGGATATAGCTCTGGAAGCAAAGGATATTGCACAGACAGCGAAAAATGCAGCTTTACTTGCTGACGAATCAGCACAAAATGCACAAGATTTTTCTCGAACAGCCGAAGAAAATGCCATTAAAAGCGACAATGCTGCACAAAAGGCCGCCAATTCAGTAAATGAGTTCAATAAATACATTGCTTATCCTAACAATTATCTAATTTACGATGATATGTATAAACCTTCGGTAATGGTCGCAATACCGAAATTTTATTTGGACGAGGTTATTGACGGTGCAAGTCACACCGTTCACCCCGCGTTTATTATCAATGGTGTTGAACAGGACGTTATCTATATTTCAAAATACCAAAACATTGTTGAAAACGAACGGGCATACAGTCTGCCTATGAAACCCCCGCAGACAAATATGACTTTTGACCAAGCTTGGAATTATTGCAAAAATAAAGGCGCAGGCTGGCATTTGATGACCAATGCAGAGTGGGCAGCTATTGCACTTTGGTGCAAAAAAAATGGTACAATGCCTAAAGGCAACAATAATTTCGGCAAAGATGTTTCCGAGAAATTGCAAAAAGCTATTCATGTTTCTTACGAAAATGACGGAAAAATTAATAAAGTGCTTACAGGAAGCGGAAATGTCGATTGGTATCACGACAGAACGTTTGCAGGTATTGCGGATTTAAACGGAAACGTTTGGGAATGGTGCAGTGGTTTTTGCATTGTTGACGGTGAATTTCAAATACTTGCAAATAACGATGCCGCTGATTTTAATAATTCAATATCGGCAAACAGTATATTGTGGAAAACAATTTTACAGAACGGAACTCTTTCAGAACCAAAAGCGGCAAATGCATTAAAATATATAGATTCTACAGAAACTGCATTTTCAAAAATCAAATCAAATGCCGAAACAAATTCCGTTGGAGCTAATTTAGCAATGTCACTCGCAATAATTCCGGAATTCGGGGCGTCAGACTCCGACTATGGTAATGCTGGAATATGGTTACATTTAAATGGTGAAAGAATACCATTGAGAGGAAACTGTTTTAACGGCGGTTCAAGAAGTGGTATATTTTCAGTTCTAATAAATTCCAGGAGAACCGGATTTTTTCCTAATGTAGGCTTTCGCTGCGCATATTACGGAAAAATTTAAAAATCAGTATTTGGGAGAGCATTAACTCTCCCAAATTTATATAATTTTAAGGCAACACCGTATAATAACCCAAAACAAAAGCGATTATACGCCGAAAGGCGCATAACCGCATAAATTCTTAGCAAAGGCAGCCTAAATCAGACCGACAAGGAAAATCTGTCAGCCATGTAAAGGTTTGCCAATGCAAACATAATATTCAATTTG
>CAMUJF010000024.1 GCA_947089135.1 uncultured Clostridia bacterium | reverse complement strand
ACTAAAATTGCATTGACTACGGAAACAAATATACCCGCGTTATGGAGCGCATTTGACACTGAATTGGGTACGGATTCCGACATTGGCTGGATAGATCGCAAGGTAAAGAAAATTTATCTTGATAATGCCCGTGACAAGGATTTTTATGGAAAATTCACAAAATATTTAATTGAGCGTGGTGAACATATAAGACTCAGCAAAAGAGCTTTTAATCGCGATATTTTGAAAGCAAATGGTATCATTGTACCTCGTATTGCAAGCCAAACTACAAATGTTGAGCGTTATGATTATGAACATACGATTGGCGGAAAAAATACCGCGTCCTTGTCTTAGACTGCGACCTCCTAAACATAAAATAAAAATTAGCACTCTTATTTCAAGAGTGCTAATTTTTATTTTATATACAAATAAATATCACAAAAAATACACATCATACAGTTATACTATAATCAATGACAGAAAAAACCGCAGGCATAATGCCTGCGGCACCACAAATTTGTATGTGGGTTTGGCTGGTGGAGATGACGGGAATCGAACCCGTGTCCGAAAACCTATCCGCACAACTTTCTACGAGCGTAGTTTGTCATTGACATTCCCTTGCCCTGCCGGGGACAAACACCCCGCAAGGTTCGGTAGCCTGCAATACACGTCAGGAACGCAGGCACTTTCCCAACGCGTTCACCGCTAATCGACGCCTGATCCGCCGCCGCGGTACTCGGCGGTCAGACGAGCAGCACTTAAGCGGCTGCTAATTCAAAATTATTGTTGTCGTCTAATTTTAAAACGGTGCCGTTTAAAGAGATGGCACAATCCTCTGCTCGCTTATCATGTTTCAAAATCCCCGTCGAAACCTTTACATCCCCGTTTATAAGTTAGAATTAAATGACCGATAAAATTAATGATTCCGCTCCTTTACGGCGCGTTCAATATCTCTCTGAGCAGCTTTAGCCGCCATGTCATCCCGCTTGTCGTGAAGCTTTTTACCCTTGCACAAACCCACCTGCACCTTTACCATAGACCCTTTGAAGTACACAGATATCGGTATTAGTGTAAGTCCCTCCTGCTTGACCTTGCCAAGAAGCTGCATGATCTGCTTTTTATGCATAAGCAGTCTGCGGACTCTCATTGGATCGCGGTTAAAAATGTTTCCGTGATCGTACGGAGAAATATGCATACCTTTGACCCAAAGCTCTCCGTCGTCAACGGAGCACCAACTGTCCTTGAGGTTAACGCCGCCACGGCGTATTGACTTGACCTCGGTGCCCACCAGCTCGACGCCCGCTTCAAAGCTGTCAAGAATAAAATATTCATGCCTTGCCTTACGGTTTTCGGCTATGGTTTTAAAAGAAGTCTTGTCCATGGCAAACGTCCCTTTCTCCAAGCGGTAATTTATTATACAGCATTTTATGCGTTTTGTCAAGCGAAAATAAAAAATTGATAACCGGAAATTCACGGCGTCTGAATTACCGGTCATCAATTATTAAAAATCAGATCTAATTATTTACAGTAACCGAAGCGGCAAGATATTCCTCTATTACCTCGTCGGCAGTCGACGGCAGGACAAGATTGTCCGCCAGAGTAAAAAGAAGTTTTCTTGCAAAGTCAAGCTCCGAGGTAATGTCCTTTATCACAGCTTCTTCCGCTCCGTCAAAAAGACCGGATCTGACCTTGATACCGTATCTTACCGTACTCTCCGCTGTTTCGCTGAAAAGCTCGTAGACAACTTTTCCGCGTGCTGTTTCAATTTGTGTGATCACTTTCATTTTAAAATCTCCTGTTCATTTGTACTTTTCGGCATTTCTGTTTTTCTGCCTGCAAGTAAAATTATATTGTTTTTTCCTTGTTTTGGCAATAAAAATTTTTCGGGAAAAATCGTCATAATTCTGCATAATTCGACAATTATTTATACGAAATGTAAAATAATTCTTTTACTTTTATAAAAATTTGTCAAAATTTACTATATGTGTAAATTTTATAAATTTCTTTTAATGTTTTTAGCACATTTGCTGTGTTAAAATATATTTATTCAGGTTAAATAAATCCGGCTTTTGTTTATCTCTGTATCATGCAAAAATACCGAGATTCAAAGTTTTTTTCGGAAAGGGTGTATATTTATGAATCCTCAGAAATTTACCAAAAAATCCATTGAAGCCATTAACGAAGCGCAGAGCGCCGCCATTGACTTCCAAAACATGAACGTTGAGCAGGAACATCTGCTTTACGCGCTTACGGCTCAGGAAAACGGACTTATCCCCCAGCTCATGACAAGAATGGGTGCGGACGCGGAACAGGTAACAAACTACCTTTCCAAGCTTATCGGCGAAATACCTAAAGTTACGGGAAGCGGCAGGGAAGCAAACACCGTCTATATTTCACAGGACGTTGACAAGTGTCTCAACAGAGCCGAGGAGACCGCCAAAAATATGCGTGACGATTTCGTTTCCGTAGAGCACATCATGCTCGCGCTTTTCGATACCGCAAATGAAAAGCTAAAAAGATTTTTCAAAACCTTTGATATTTCCAAGGACAAATTTCTTGATATTTTAAAGGACGTCCGCGGCAATCAGCGGGTCACAAGCGACACTCCCGAAGACACCTACGACGTACTGAAAAAGTACGGTCAGGACTTGGTCGAGCTTGCACGTCAGAACAAGCTTGATCCCGTTATAGGACGTGACGCGGAGATAAGAAACGTTATTCGTATACTGTCCCGGAAAACCAAAAACAATCCCGTTATCATCGGCGAGCCGGGCGTCGGCAAGACCGCTATTGTGGAGGGTCTCGCACTGCGTATCGTTCGCGGAGACGTTCCCGACAACCTTAAAGACCGCAAGCTTTTCAGCCTTGACATGGGCAGCCTTATTTCGGGCGCAAAGTTCCGCGGCGAATTCGAGGAACGCCTCAAAGCCGTTCTGAACGAGGTAAAAAAATCCGACGGACGGATAATCCTGTTCATAGACGAGCTGCACACCATTGTAGGCGCAGGCAAAACCGACGGCGCAATGGACGCGGGAAACCTGCTCAAACCTATGCTTGCCCGTGGAGAACTGCACTGTATCGGTGCGACCACTCTCAACGAGTACAGGAAATATATTGAAAAAGACCCGGCTCTGGAGCGGCGTTTCCAGCCCGTTATGGCGGACGAGCCTACGGTTGAGGACACTATTTCGATCCTTCGCGGACTGAAAGAGCGTTACGAGGTTTTCCACGGCGTAAAGATTCAGGACTCTGCCCTTATCACAGCGGCAGTGCTGTCAAACCGGTACATTTCCGACCGTTTTCTCCCCGATAAGGCTATCGACCTTGTAGACGAAGCCTGCGCCCTTATCCGCACCGAAATGGACTCCATGCCTGCGGAAATGGACGACCTTGCAAGAAAAATAATGCAGCAGGAAATTGCCGAAACCGCTCTTAAAAAAGAAGAGGGAAAGCTTGCTGCCGAGGAGCTTGCGGAAATTCAAAAAGAACTTTCGGAAATGCGCTCTGAGTTCAATGAAATGAAAGCACGCTGGGAGAATGAAAAAACCTCCATAACCCGTTTGCAGAAGCTCAGGGAGGACATTGAGCAGACCAATGCGGACATTTCCGCTGCTGAAAGGAATTACGACCTGAACAAGGCTGCGGAACTGAAATACGGCAAGCTGCCCGCTCTGAAAAAGGAGCTTGACGAAGCGGAGGACGCTGCCGAAAAGCAAAAGGAAAAAGCAAACAGCCTGCTCCGCGACAAGGTAACGGACGAGGAGATAGCCCGAATCGTCGGCAGGTGGACGGGTATTCCCGTTTCCAAGCTTATGGAGGGCGAGCGGGAAAAGCTGCTGAATCTGGAAAATATCCTGCACAAACGTGTCATCGGTCAGGACGAGGCTGTACAAAAGGTCAGCGAAGCTATACTCCGTTCCCGCGCGGGAATTCAGGATCCAAACCGTCCCATCGGGTCTTTCCTGTTCATGGGACCTACGGGCGTGGGCAAGACCGAACTTGCAAAGGCTTTGGCGCAGTCACTGTTCGACGATGAGCACAACATAGTACGCATAGACATGACGGAATACATGGAGAAGCACAGCGTGAGCCGTCTTATTGGAGCTCCTCCGGGCTATGTGGGCTACGATGAGGGCGGACAGCTCACCGAGGCGGTGCGCAGAAAGCCGTATGCGGTAGTACTGTTCGACGAGGTGGAAAAGGCTCACCCTGACGTGTTCAACGTACTGCTGCAAATTCTTGACGACGGTCGTGTTACCGATTCTCAGGGCAGGGCTGTGGATTTCAAGAACACTATAATCATACTCACCTCAAACCTCGGTTCTGACTACATTCTTGACGGTATCGACGAAAACGGCGTTATATCCGACGAGGCACGGGAACAAGTAAACCGCGTGCTGAAAGGACATTTCCGTCCAGAGTTCCTGAACAGACTGGACGAGATCGTATTCTACAAGCCGCTGACGAAAAAGGAAATTTACCCCATTATCGACCTTATGCTGGGTGACCTGAGAAGCCGTCTCAAAAACAAGCAGCTTGACGTTGCCGTTACCGACGCGGCTAAGGACTACATCGTCAAGGAGGGCTATGACCCAGTTTATGGAGCCCGTCCGCTGAAGCGGTTTATCCAGCGCAGTCTGGAAACAATGATAGCGCGCAAGATAATTAGCGACAGCGCAGAACCCTACTCCACACTGAAAGTGGACTTCGACGGAAATGCTCTGACAGTAACAGAGGAAAAGAAGCAGTAGCCACCTTGAATACGGCGTTATCTTGCCGCCTGATTCAGCAGACATCATCTAAAAAAGCCGTCCGCAGAAATAAATCCGCGGACGGCTTTGCTGCCGGTATCAGATCAGTATTCCTCTTCTTCGTCGGGCATATCCCAGTTGTGGTAAACGTTCTGCACGTCGTCGTTGTCCTCAAGATGTTCAAGGAGCAGATTCATTTTTTTGACGGACTCCTCGTCGGTAAGAGCTGTATAAGTAGACGGTATCATTTCAACGTCCGCAGAAATAAGCTTATAGCCCTTTTCGGTAAGACCGTCGCGCACCGCGGCAAAATCACCGGGTTCAGTTTCGATCTCAATGATATCGTCCTCCATGGAAAAATCGGACGCGCCCAAATCGAAAACGTCCTCCATTACCTTGTCCTCGTCCATTCCGTTAGCTTCGGCAACGATAATGCCTTTGCTTGTGAACATGAACGAAACACAGCCTGTAGTACCCAAATTTCCTCCGAACTTGTCAAAGTAGTGGCGGATATCTCCGGCAGTACGGTTTTTGTTATCGGTAAGGGTCTCGACGATAACTGCAACTCCATTAGGACCGTAGCCCTCGTAAACGTTAGCTTCGTAATTGGTCTTGTCTCCGCCGCCCGCAGCTTTTTTGATAACGCGGTCAATGTTGTCGTTGGGGACGTTGTTCGCCTTGGCCTTAGCGATAAGGTCGCGGAGCTTCGCGTTATTGTTGGGATCGGCGCCGCCATCTTTTACGCAGACGGTTATCTCACGTCCTATTTTAGTGAATATCTTTGCTTTCGCGCCATCTGTGGCCTCTTTCTTTCTTTTGATGTTATTCCATTTGGAATGTCCCGACATAAATATCTCTCCTTAACTAAAGTTATGTAAATATATGAAAGCAGTCATTTGACTACCCGGCAAACAATTTGCGGTACTCATTCGTACCCGCCTCCACAGGCTTTCCGTGACCGAAAAATATTCGTTTTGGCTTTATGGCGCGAATCCTTTCCAATGATTTCCTTGCAGCTTTCGGACTTTCGCATATCAGCGGAAATGAGGGTCTGACAAAATTCATAGCCGCGTCTCCCACATAGAGATCGCTGCCGCAGAGTACACCATATGAGCCTTTGGTGTGACCGTCAAGCTTTACCGCGGTGCAGTCCGCGCCGAGATCCTCTCCGAGAGCCATTCCGTCGTCAAGGAAAATATCTGTACCGAAGCTTTCAGCGCGTGTTTTCCTCAGCGTTTTTTGCGATACGGAAGCCGCCGCAAGAAGCTTTCCCGCCGCGCCTATAGAGTAAAGCTTATGTATGCCGTTGTCGCGCGCGAGCTTCATGTCGTAAACGCACATGGCAATTTTCGCACCGAAAAGCTTTGAGAAGTACGCCGCGTTTCCGATATGGTCGTTGTGTCCGTGTGTAAGGACTATCAGCCTGATGTTGTAATTATGAAGCCATACCTCGATCTCGTCGCGGTACTCCTTAGTGCAGGTGTCTATGAGGATATCTCCCCTGTTGCCGCGAACGACATAGCAGTTTCCGAAGCCGCAGGTTATCATGTTTACTCCGTCATAATTCATTCGGGACAGTCCTTTCCTTTTGTTTAAAGCGGAAACGTCACAACTCCGTATTATACCATATTATATCGAATAATTCAACCATTCTTTCAAAATTTTCGGTAAGCTGCAAATATCCGAACAAAGCCTCAAATGCAGTCGCCCGCCTGTACTCCACTGGATTTGAGCTTTTGGGGACGGTGTTTCCCGCAGCGTTCCGTCCGCGCTTGAAAACGGCTTCCTCGTCCTCGGTGAGAAGCGGGAGTATCACGTCTGCCGCCCTCGACTGATAAGCCGCGCGGACTCTTTCAACGGTATCGGCATGAAGCTTTTTCACAGGCATATTAGCGGTCAGCACCAGCCGTTCCCGCACAAGCCGTTCGTAGACCGCGTCTCCCAGAAAAGCAAGGGTAAGTGGACTGTATTGATTTACGTCTTTCCTGTCTATAATTATCACTCCCGGTCTTTTATTTATGCGGTACAGACGTATCGTCAGCTGTAAAATCGCCCTCATGGTCACGCCTAAAAAACAAAAGCTCAATGATCGCTTTATGGTGCGGAATAAACTTTTTTTCATCTATCATAGAAAATATTTCGGACATATCCGCCCATTTGACTTCGGCAACTTCCGTTTCCTGCAAAGTCAGATTTTGTATGTTCAAATCCTTTTGCACAATGTAAAAATCATCGAAAACCTCATCTGTCTGTAATGTTATCACCCTGCGAAGCTCGTCGGGAGCAAGCTGTACGCCTATTTCCTCTCCAACCTCGCGGATCGCGGCGTCAAGACTTGTTTCCCCTGCAATGGAAGAACCGCCGACAGTCACGTCCCACATACCGCTCCAACCGTGCTTGAAAGGCTGCCGCTGCTGTATCAGCATTTTTCCGTCGCTGCCGAAAATGCAGATGTGTACCACCGCTCTGTAGTACCCTTTCGGTATGGGCGTACCACGCTCCATTGTCTTGTCCGTTTTGTTTCTTTCGCTGTCGTATAAGTCAAAAAGTTCCATTTTGTACATCTCCTAAAATGCAAAGTCGAACCGTTACAGTTACGTTTTATCCTCCGCAGTCCTTACACCGTCGTGGTTTCTCATAAAGAATAGCAGGTCTATCAGCGATTCATGGTACGGGATAAAAACGCCGTCCCTCAGCATTGACTTTATTTCGGCAGCATCAGCCCATTTGACCTGTGCGACTTCTTTCTCCTGCAATTTCAGAGCAGGCTCGTCCAAATCCTTTTGTATAATATAAATATCATCGAAAACGCTTTCCCTCTGTACCGTCAGCACCCTGCGAAGCTCATCGGGGGCAAGCTGTACTCCAAGTTCCTCGGAGGTCTCCCGCATAGCGGCGGCAAGACTTGTATCACCCGAAACGGAAGAACCGCCCACGGACACGTCCCACATACCGCTCCAACTGTGTTTGAAAGGCTGCCGCTGCTGTATCAGCATTCTGCCGTCGTTGTCGAAAATGCAGACGTGAACCACCATTCTGTAGTACCCTTTCGGTACGGGTGTACCTTTCTCCATTGTTCTGCCTGTTTTGTTTCTTTCGCTGTCGTACAAGTCAAAAAGTTCCATATTTGTCTTTCTCCTTAAAGCAATGATTACAAAGTAGGCGCATAAACATAAGCATATATGCCGTCTTCGCTGCCGTTTTGATACCTTTTTATTACCCTTTGCATCGGAAAAATGACCATACCGTTATCAAGCGTTACCGACGCGTTTGTATCGCCCCGCGAGTCGTTATCGTCGATATTCCATTTTCCCCCGTAAAGACGGATAACAGTCTCACCGATGTAACAGCCCAAGAAAAAAATAATTTGGTCTCTGCGCCACGGAATTGTTTTGTTTTTTCCGCTTTGTTCGTCAAAAAAACGATCGATCTCTTTCATGCTTTCAAGGGTATAATCTGCCTTGTAGCCCTCCGAGTCAAGCGCTGAACCGATTGATTCGCAGACTATGCTGATTTTTTCGGAAGTCTTGTCAATAGTTTCCATATTAATTTCTCCTCAAAGACGTTAAAATACAAAATCAAACTCAAAGCCGAAGATGTTGACCGTGTCTCCCTCGTCAATGCCTTTTCTTTCCAGTTCGTCAATTATGCCGCTTGAGCGCAGAACCCTCTGGAAGTACTGGAGCGAAGAATAGTCATCCATATCAATAGTACGCATAATGTTTTCAAGCCATGGAGCTTCAACGTAGAACACACCGTCGTCGCCGCGCGTTATCTCAAATCTCTCCCCTATGCCCGCACGCTCGTCAAGCTCTTTCGGAGTAAGCGGCTCCGCTTCGTATTCCTTTACGGGAGGAAGCTTGTCAAGCTCGGCGGCAATTGCGTTCACAAGTTCTTTTGTACCCTGAGTGGTCGCCGCGGATATCTCATAAAAGCCGTATCCCTGTTCCTCAATAAATTTTCTGAATTCCTTTATCTGTTCCGGAGAAGCCATGTCGCACTTGTTTGCGGCGACTATCTGCGGTCTCTCTGAAAGCTCCTCGCTGAATTTTTTCAGCTCACGGTTGATTATACCGAAATCCTCGGCGGGGTCGCGTCCCTCAACTCCCGAAACGTCCACAACGTGTACTATCAGCCTGCACCGTTCAACGTGCCTCAGAAATTCGTGTCCCAGACCTATTCCGTCTCCTGCGCCCTCGATAAGACCGGGTATATCAGCCATTACAAAGGATTTTTCCTCGTTGACCTTTACAACGCCCAAAACAGGAGTAAGCGTGGTAAAGTGGTAGTTGGCTATCTTCGGCTTAGCCGCCGATACAACGGAAATAAGCGTGGATTTGCCCACGTTCGGAAAGCCTACAAGACCCACGTCCGCAATAAGCTTTAGTTCAAGGGAGACCTCAAATTCCTCGCCTAAAAAGCCCGGCTTGGCAAACTTTGGTATCTGCCTTGTGGGAGTGGCAAAACGGGCGTTTCCCTTGCCGCCTTTGCCTCCTCTGGCAAGGATTTTCGGTTCACTGCCCGAAATATCCGCCATTATCCTGTCGGTGGACAGCTCGCGGATAATGGTACCCCGAGGTACTTTTATAATGAGGTCGGGAGCGTTTTTTCCGGTCTTGTTGCCCGAAGAACCGTTCCCGCCCCGTTCGGCGATATATTTTCTTTTGTACCGGAAGTCCTCCAGTGTAGAGAAATTGTCGTCCACAACAAAAACGATATCGCCGCCCTTGCCGCCGTCCCCGCCGTCGGGACCGCCGGCAGCCACATATTTCTCACGGTGAAAGGATACAGCGCCGTCTCCGCCGTCTCCCGCCTTTATTTTGATTTTCGCCTTATCAACAAACATGGCTTTACCTCTTTCGTATTATGCGGCAGCAATTGTGCGCAATGAAACTATCCACATTATTATACCACAAAAAACCACGTATTTCAATATAAAACAAGGAAATTTTTTCATAGAAATTGCAGCTCTGCAAACCAACTATAATGCAGTATTTTTGGTGTATTCCGGTATTGACAAACTTTACCGCATGATTTATAATTATATATGTATATACTATAATTGCCTGCAATAAATTTTGACTTGTCCTCACTTTACAAAAACTGTAATTCCTGGTATACAATTAATACCAAAAGTTTGTTATAAAATTAACAATATGTTCATTGACGTTTTTATGACGTTATGGTACAATGAGATTGTGATAAATTTAACGATCATGGCAATCACAGCGAAACCGCTTTAACTTTAGGCGGACGCTGTTATGAAAATTACCCCAGAGGGGAAAAAATGAAAGGCGGAATCAAACATGGCAAAGGAAAAGAACGCTCCCGTTACCGAGGAAGCAAAGGTCGAAACTGCTGAGATGATCAACACTCTCGTGAGCAACGCCAAAAAAGCTCTCGAAGAGTATATGGCTCTTGATCAGGAGCAGGTAGACAAGATCACAGAGGCAATGGCTCTGGCTGGACTTTCCGCTCAGATGGAGCTTGCCAAAATGGCTGTTGAAGAAACAGGCAGAGGTATTTTCGAGGACAAGGTAACCAAAAACATCTTCTCCACAGAGTACATCTGGCACTCGATCAAGCACGAGAAAACTGTCGGCGTTATTGAGGACAACGTTGACGAAAGCTATATGGAGATCGCAGAGCCCGTTGGTATCGTGTGCGGCGTAACTCCAACAACGAACCCTACTTCCACCGCAATGTTCAAGGCTATCATCTGCGCCAAGACGAGAAACCCAATTATCTTCGGTTTCCACCCCTCTGCCCAGCAGTGCTCCAAAAGAGCCGCTGAGATACTTCTTGAAGCTGCAATTAAAGCGGGCGCTCCTAAGCACTGCATACAGTGGATAGAGTACCCCTCTGTTGAGGCTACAGGTCTCCTTATGAACCACCCCGACGTTGCTACCATCCTTGCAACAGGCGGTCCCGGAATGGTTAAGGCTGCTTACTCCGCAGGTAAGCCCGCTCTCGGCGTTGGTCCCGGAAACACACCCTGCTACATCGAAAAGACCGCTAATATCAAGCAGGCTGTTCACGATCTGGTTCTTTCCAAATCCTTTGATAACGGTATGATCTGCGCTTCCGAGCAGGCTGCGATCATTGATTCCGAGGTTTACGACGAGGCTGTAGGCTTCATGAAATACCACGGCTGCTACTTCGCTAAGCCCGACGAGATCCAGAAGATACAGGACGTTGTTATCAACGTTGAAAAAATGGCTGTACAGCCTTGGGTCGTTGGTCAGTATCCTTGGCAGATCGCTGAAAAAGCAGGTATCACCATTCCCAAGGAGACAAAGGTTCTCTGCGTTGAGCTGCCCGGTACGGACGCTGAGAAGTACCCTCTCGCTCTTGAAAAGCTCTCCCCTGTTCTTGCTGTTGTTAAGGCGGATACCACAGACCACGCATTTGAAATGTGCGAGGAAATGCTCAAACACGGTGCAGGACACACTGCTGTCGTTCACTCCTCCGACGAGGATATTATCGAGCGTTACGGTTCCACAATGCAGGCAAGCCGTATCGTAGTTAACTCTCCCGCCTCTTTCGGCGCTATCGGCGACGTATACAACTCCATGGCTCCGTCCCTGACGCTGGGCTGCGGCTCTTACGGAAAGAACTCCGTTTCGGAGAACGTTACCGCCAAGAACCTTGTAAACAGAAAGAAAGTTGCGAAGAGGAGATTGAATATGCAGTGGTTTAAGGTTCCCGAGAAGATTTATTTTGAACCCGGTTCCGTTCAGTACCTGGCTAAGATGCCCAATATCCACAAGGCTATGATCGTAGCCGACCCCGGCATGGTTCAGTTCGGCTACGTTGACAGAGTTATTTACCAGCTCGAAAAGAACGCTACTCAGCCCGCTATCGAAATTTTCAGCGAGGTTGAGCCTGATCCCGATCTTACAACAGTTCGTAAGGGCGCCGAGGTAATGAACTCCTTCAAGCCCGACGTTGTTATCGCTCTCGGCGGCGGTTCGGCTATGGACGCTGCCAAGGCTATGTGGCTGTTCTATGAGAATCCCGACGCCGACTTCGTAGGAATGGCTCAGAAGTTCATGGATATCCGTAAGAGAGTTTACAAGTTCCCCAAGCTGGGTAAAAAGGCTAAGATGGTAGCTATCCCCACAACTTCCGGTACAGGCTCCGAGGTAACTTCCTTTGCGGTAATCTCCGACAAGTCCAAGAACATGAAGTACCCTCTTGCCGACTATGAGCTTACTCCCGATATCGCTATCGTAGATCCTCAGTTCGTTTACACCGTACCTAAGGCTTCAACGGCATTCACAGGTCTGGACGTTCTCACCCACGCTATTGAGGCATATGTTTCTATCCTCGCTAACGATTACACCGACGCACTCGCTCTCCAGGCTATCAAGCTAGTGTTCAAGTATCTGCCCGATTCCTACAACACTGCTGACCGCATTGCAAGAGAGAAGATGCACAACGCTTCCTGTATCGCAGGTATGGCGTTCACAAATGCGTTCCTCGGCGTAAACCACTCTCTGGCTCACAAGTTGGGCGGCGAGTTCCACATTCCTCACGGACTTGCAAACGCATATCTGCTGCCTCATGTTATCGAGTACAACGGACAGTCAACTCCTACTAAGTTTGCTGCATGGCCTAAGTACGATCACTATATGGCTCCCGAGCGTTACGCGGAGATCGCTAAGATGATGGGCTTCGTTCCTCAGAACGCTTCCGACGCTGACGGAGTTAAGGCTCTTGCCGACGCGGTAAGAAAGCTCATGACAGAGGTAGGAATTCCTCTCTCTATCAAGGAGGCAGGCGAGCAGGATAAGCGTTCATATATCGACGAAAAGACCTACAACGACGCTCTTGAGGGTCTTGCTTACAAGGCGTTCGACGATCAGTGTACGACCGCTAACCCCAGACTTCCCAGAATTGACGAGCTTAAAGAGCTTTACAGAAAAGCTTACTACGGTGCATAAATCGCACGAGCAATATTTCCTTAAAATTAACGTACGGCGTTCAATGAACTCCGTACGTTAAACTTTAATTTAAGCACTGGTTATATTAAGATACATCGGAATTGTTTATACAAACGAAAGGAGGATACATTTTCTTAGTAGAAGAAAATGGAATACTTATGAAAATTACGGTAATAACAGGAAGTCCGCACAAAAACGGAACCTCCGCAAAACTGGCGGAGGAATTCATCAAAGGCGCTGAATCTGCGGGACACGAGGTATTCCGCTTTGACGGAGCGTTTAAAAACGTACATCCCTGCGTTGCCTGTGAGAAATGTCACAACACTAACGGCGGCTGCGCCTTTAAAGACGACATGGAGGAAATTAACCCTCATCTTCTTGAAAGCGACGGTATTGTATTCGTATCTCCTATCTACTATTACGGTATGACAGCACAGATAAAAGCGGTTATCGACCGATTTTATGCAAACGACGCGGCGCTACACAACGGTAAAAAAACCGCGCTTTTGGTCACAATGGCTGATAACTCCAAGGGCACTGCCGATGGTGCTGTAGCTTCATTCGAGGGTACAGCAAAATTTCTGAACTGGGAGATCGCAGGTACAGTCATAGGAATAGACTGTGCAGACATTAAAATGCTCGGCGAAACGGATTATCCGCGTAAAGCCTACGAACTTGGAAAAAATTTTTAAAGAAAGGGTGTTCTTCATGTTTATTGCGGACGATAAGCGTTACGATACAATGGTGTACAATCGCTGCGGGAAAAGCGGACTGAAGCTTCCGGCAGTTTCGCTGGGACTTTGGCACAATTTCGGCTTCACGGACAAATTTGACAACATGGAAAATATGTGCCGCACCGCCTTTAATTTAGGTATCACCCAATTTGACATCGCCAACAATTACGGCAGTCCCTACAACGGCTCTGCCGAGGAAAATTTCCGCCGCATTCTTGACCGCGGTCTCAGGGAGTACCGCGATGAGCTTATCATTACAACCAAAGCGGGTTACGATATGTGGCAGGGACCTTACGGAGATAAAAACGGCTCCCGCAAATACCTGACCGCTTCTCTCGACCAGAGTCTTAAACGTCTTGGACTTGACTACGTTGACATTTACTATCACCATATTTTCGACCCCGATACTCCCCTTGAGGAGACCGCCCTTGCGCTGGACAACGCTGTCCGTCAGGGAAAGGCGCTTTATGTGGGAATTTCCAACTACAACAAAAAACAAACTGCTGAAATGCTGAAAATTTTCCGTGAGCTGAAAACTCCCTTTGTGGTAAATCAGCCGTCCTACTCAATGCTGAACCGCTGGATCGAGGACGACGGACTTTACGATTTTGCAGCCGAGGAGGGCTTCGGACTTGCGGTATTCTCTCCGCTGTACCAGGGCTTCCTCACCGACCGCTATCTTAACGGTGTTCCCGAAGATTCGCGAGTAGGCAGAGGCAAAACATGGATAGGAAACGAGCTTGACGAAGCAATGCTGAAAAAGCTCCGCGCTCTTAACGAGCTTGCCGCGGAGCGCGGTCAGAAGCTGTCTCAAATGGCTCTGTCGTGGGTATTGCGTGGAGGAAAGGTAACTACCGTCCTTGTGGGAGCAAGCCGTCCCGAACAGCTTGCGGAAAACGCGGAAGCGGTCAAAAAACTTGATTTTTCAACCGAAGAGCTTGACAGGATAGAGAATATCCTTAAAAAATAGGATATAAAACGATGCAGCCGCAATGCTGATAACAGTAAAGAAGCATTTTCAAAAAATTTTGGAGGGTTGTGCAATTGCTGCGCAGCCTTTCTCTTTTTGTCTTAGCCACTGCAATCGGCTATTACCGTGAAGACATCCTTGTTTATGTGAGTTGGTGCGGCAGCTTTATCCTATCGTTTTTGGAACTATCTCTCATTTTTTCTTTTATCCGGCTCCTATTGCCGCACTGCAAAAAATTCATTAAATAAAAAAAAGATGTGTTGACTTATCCGATTATGTTTGTTATAATAATATGGAATAACGCTTATATAAGAAATCCGGTTTAGCATAGTATATTGCTAAACAAAGCTTTTCCGGAGGGGATATACATATGGATTTTCAAAATAAAAACGCAAGACGTACAACACGTTTTCTGGTTGGGAGCTTTACTCTTCTTCTGCTTATAAGTATCGGCGCTTTTGTCAGTTTGAGCCACTATATGAACAGAGTAAGCGAAGAATCGATAGATAAAGTCGGCGACTTGTATATGTCCGGAATAAACGGTCACATTTTTTCGCATTTCCAGACGCTTATAGATTTGAAACTTGAACAGGTGGAATCTTTAACAAAAATTGTTCCCGATGATATACAGGACGTATCCGATTTGCATGAAGAACTGATAAACAGAGTCCGTATAAGAAATTTTAACTATCTTGCTCTTTGCACGGAGGACGGACAAATAGAAATGCTTTACGGCGAAAAGATTCAGCTTACCGATCCGGATCCCTTTTTTGAATCGTTGAAAAAAGGTGAGAAAAAGGTTGCCATCGGTACCGACACTGCCGGAAATGAGATAGTACTGTTCGGAATCAGCGTTGACTATATGATGAGCAGCGGTGAAAAATCCATAGCTGTAGTTACTGCCGTTCCTGTGGAATATATCAGCTCAATGCTCGGTACAGACGAGGAAAATGCACTGATATATTCACACATTATCCGAAAGGACGGAAGTTTTATAGTCAGCGACATGGGAGCCGAATATCCCGATTATTTTACAAGTTTGTATTCGCGGTACCCTAATGACGACCCTCAAAATATCGAAAAATATATTAACAGCCTTTCCGAGGCAATGGAAAAAAAGGAAAGTTATTCTACAATAATGAACTTTGAAAGTACCAGCCAGCAAATATACTGCACGTCGCTGCCGTATTCGGAATGGTATTTGCTTACAATACTTCCTTTCGGTACGCTGAATGAAACCATAGCATCCCTTAATCAGAACAGCATCGGAGTTACCGTCCTTGTATGCGCAATCATTTTAATTGTACTGCTGATTATTTTTTATGTTTATTTCAAAATGACCTGCCAACAGCTTGAAGAGCTTGAAAAAGCCCGTCAAGACGCCTTAGCTGCTACTAAAGCGAAAAGTCTTTTCCTTTCCAATATGAGTCATGATATCCGTACCCCCATGAACGCTATAGTAGGCATGACGGCGATCGCCACCACCCATATTGACGATAAGGAGCAGGTTCAAAACTGCCTTAGAAAGATCGCTTTATCCGGTAAGCATCTGCTGGGACTCATTAACGATGTACTTGATATGTCCAAGATAGAGAGCGGAAAGATGACTCTGACTTCGGAACAGATATCTCTCAGAGAGGTGGTAGAGGGTATCGTAAGTATTGTCCAGACACAGGTCAAGACAAAAAATCAGAATTTTAACGTGCACATTGACAATATTTTATCGGAGGATGTTTACTGCGACAGCGTGCGTCTTAATCAGGTGCTTCTGAATATACTCTCAAATGCTGTTAAATATACCCAGGACAGCGGAACTATACAGCTCTCTATTTATCAGGAAGATCCCCCGCCCGAAAAAGGAAGCGCTTATGTAAGAACTCATATTATTGTCGCGGACAACGGTATGGGCATGGAAAAAGACTTTCTGAATCATATTTATGATTCCTATACAAGGGCGGACAGCAAACGCGTCCAAAAAGCCGAGGGAGCCGGACTCGGCATGGCGATCACCAAATATATTGTTGACGCTATGGAGGGTACTATTGATATAAAAAGCGAACTTAATAAGGGAACTGAAATACATCTGACAATTGACTTTGAAAAAGCAGACGTGCAGGATATAGATATGATACTTCCCGCGTGGAAAATGCTGGTGGTTGACGATGATGAAACACTTTGCCGCACTGCGGTGGAGGCTCTGAAGTCTATCGGTATACAGTCAGACTGGACGCTGAGCGGAGAAAAAGCGATCGAAATGGTTACAAAGCATCATCAGTCACATGACGACTATCAAATCATTCTTCTCGACTGGAAGCTTCCCGGAATGGACGGACTTGCAGTTGCTAAGCAAATACGCAAAATAGTCAGCACGGATATGCCTATAATCCTGATTTCCGCATATGACTGGAGCGAATTTGAAAATGAAGCAAAAGAAGCAGGTATAAATGGTTTTATTTCTAAACCGTTGTTTAAGTCAACGCTGTTCTACGGACTTAAAAAATACATGAATATCGAAGAACTAAACGGTGCAATCGCTGACGAAAATGAGCTGGCGGGACGGCATATTCTGGTTGCCGAGGATAACGAGCTTAACTGGGAGATCATAAACGAACTTCTGACTGATATAGGAATGGAACTCGACTGGACGGAAAACGGTCAATTGTGCGTGGAAAAATACGAGAAATCGGATCCGGAATACTATGACGCCATTTTTATGGACGTCCGTATGCCGATCATGGACGGATATGAGGCTACACGTTCTATCCGTGCACTGAACCGCCCGGACGCAAAAGATATCCCAATTATCGCCATGACGGCAGACGCTTTTTCTGAGGACATCAAACGGTGTCTTGAGAGCGGAATGAACGCCCATACCGCAAAACCGATAAACCTTGACGAAGTGCTTTCTATTTTGAAAAAATACATACTAAAATAAGAATTGCCCGAATCTCTTAATGATTCGGGCAATTTTTTATACGCATATACACTCAGCCGCTTACTTGGTATTCTTTTTTGTGCTTTTAGCTGCGTGACCGGTAGCTTTAGCTGTCTTTTCGGCATTGTTTTCCTTGACGGCGTTGAAAATTTCCGACATTTTCAGGGCTTTGTCAATGTCGCCCTCGATTTTGAGCTTCCCGTTTGTGAAAGCTTTTACCGAGTCTAAGGAACCGCTGCATATGCTTAAAAAGTCGTCTCCCGAAATAATGAGCTTGCAGTCGCGGTCGTAGTATTCATAAGGCTCGACATAAATATTTCCGTCTTTAAGCTCAATGTAAAACGCTCCAGAACCCTCGCCCGTTATGTCTACTTCAACTGCAAGGTGTCCCTCAATTCCGCTTGCATCGTTGGCAAGAATGAGCTCTCTTGATTTTTCAAAAATTTCTTCGTAAGTCATATCCGTTCTCCTTATCTTATGCGCCTGCCCTGTGCGGACTGGCTGCGTTTTATTTTTTTGGACGTGGTTTTTTCAAATTCCGATTCTCTTAACAAGACGCGTCTTATTGCCTTTGCGGAAGAAACAGTCTTGTTAACGCTGTCAACCGCTTCAATAAGTTTTTCCTCTGTTTCTGCTGCGGAAAGACCTTTTGCAGCCTCTGCAGCCGGGAAAAATTCTGCGGTAATCACATTGTCTTCGCTGTAAACAAGAACGTCCCCGACGATATCGTATACCGCAAATTTATTCTCCAGCTCTTCGGGAGAAACGTTCTCGCCGTTTGAAAGTATGATAAGATTTTTCTTTCTTCCGGTAATAAAAATACGGTTCTTTTCGTCCACATAGCCGAGATCGCCTGTTTTCAGCCAGCCGTCCGGAGTAAGAGCTTCTGCTGTTTCCGCCTCGTCCTTATAGTACCCCGCCATTACCGAGGGACTTTTTACAAGTATCTCGCCGTCAGCAATTTTTACTGTGCAGCCGTTTACGATAACGCCAACATCTCCGGCGCATTCCTTGTCGGCAGGATCGGCTGTGGAAATCCTTGGGGAGCACTCCGTCATTCCGTAACCCTGCGCCATATTAAATCCCATGTCTATATACGCCTTTTGCAGCTCCGGACGAAGATACGCTCCGCCGCTGTAAATGGTTTTCAGCCGTCCTCCGAAAACGCTTTGGGCAATCATTGCGATAGGTATTTCGGGCTTTGCAGCAGCTGCCGCTTTTATCTGCTTATACATTGTTTCCGCGATCATAGGTACAATAAGCATTATCGTAGGAGCAAACCTTTTAAGATTCTGAGGAATATGCATCATCGAATCGTTGAAGCAAAGCGTTGTGCCGTACCGAAGCGATAGCATGATGTCGCAGGTAAAGCAGTAAATGTGGTGTATGGGCAGCACTGAAAGGATCGTGTCCTCAATGGAAGCCTCGTTATCCTGACACATTGCGTTGTCTATGTAGTTGCCGTTCAGGAGCATAACGCCCTTGCTTTTTCCCGTTGTTCCGGAGGTATAAACTATTGCCGCAAGCCTGTCTGCGGGAACGTCGGGGAAATCTGCGGGGACAACATTTTCAATAAGCGCGGAAAGTTCCGCAAAAGAAATGTACTCCTTAACATCGGGACAATTCGCCTTTACCGCGGGAATCATTTTCTCATACCGCGGATCGTAGCAAAAAATGTCCGTATCGCTTCTTATTAGCAGCTCGCAGATATCTTCGCAGGAAAGCTGCGCGTCAAGCGGTACTGCTGTGTTTCCGCCGCATACCGTGCCGAACCAGCTTACCAGCCAGCCGCAGCTCGACGGACCGATAACCGCCGTGTGAACTTGTTTTCCGCTGCCGTACTTATTGCAGACATACCCGAAAAACTTTCTGACGTCGGTATAAAATTCATCAAATGATTTTTCCGAAACGTCGCCTTTTACAAGCTCTTTGAGGAACGTTTTGCTGCCGAATTCCTCCGCCGATTTTTTTACAAGATCGGCAACCGATCTTATTTCGTTTTTATTCATATTACTGTCTCTCCTTTAAACCGCTGAGATATTTTACCGCTTCCCCGACAGTGTGAACGTCAACTACCTCGGTTTCGTCTACCGTAACGCCGAATTCCTCCTCAAGGTCTCCCAGCATACTTATGAAGTCGTAGGAATTAAATCCTAAGTCCTCGATAAAACGGGAGTCTTCGGTAATATCCTCCGTATTTACCTCAACATAATTGCAGATAAGTTCTTTTATTTTTTCAAGCATATTGCAGTCCTCCTTTCATAATTTTATATCATTTCCAAAATTTCGCCTATAGTACGGGTTTCGTCCTCAATACCCCTGAAAAGGACGCGGCATAGATAATAGTAAAAATACTGCATTTCGGACTCCGTAACAGCGTCTACTCTGTACTCAAAGTTGAAGTTCAGACCGTTGTCCTCGGGACGGTGCATGACTGTAAGGTACAGCGGCTGTCCTGCCACTCCGTTGGTATACCAAAAGCTTTTGTATGGTATATCGGGCATTTCCTTGGTGTTCTTTTTCAAGGAAAGGGGCTGATATGTCAAGGCAATACTTTCGTAGCTTGTACCGCGGATATTTTTCCAATGCTCGGCTCGCTTCATATTAACTTCGATAGGATCGTAATTTGCATGACGGAAAATCTTATTCTGTTCTGCCTGTATCATTTTCACGCCGTCAAGGAAAGTCATTTCAGGCTCCATAACCGTTCTCATTGGGAAAAAGTGTATCCTTGTGCCTCCGGAGTATTTTTCCAAAAGAGTTCCGCGGCGGGCTATACAGGTCTTAATGGAAACGTCCTTTTCGTTGTCGTTGAATTTGGAAAGCACCGTGCGGAGTCCCATAAGGAGCAGGCTTGCCATCGGAACATTGTACAGCTCGCAGAACTTCATAAGCCGCATTGAGGAGTCCTTTTCAAGAGGGTAAACAGAAATCGAGGCCACGGGACTTTTGGATATTATCATTGCACACCGCTGATTAGGATCGTTGTTTTCCCGCCTTTGTGTGAGAAGCCGTCCTTGTCCCGCAAAATCTGTGTACATCGGTTCGCTTTCCCTAATGGAATTCATCCAGAATTCTTCGTCCTTTTTGCGTGCAGGACTGTCCTCCTCGTATGCCAGATCCTTTTCAAGCTGCTTGATATAGGGCTGCATGGGAGCAGGCATTTCCGTGCCGTATTTCAAAGAGCAGTAGGTTTCCAGCACCGCCCTGTTGAAACCGATAATAGAGCTTGAATCCATTGTCATATGGTCAACTTTAAGGTAAAGTCCGCTGTAACCGTCAGAAAGCTTTATCATTACAACTTGGTTCATGGGAGAATTGTACCTTTCAAACGGAACAGCTGTCCATTTACGCATTTCGTTGTGAGCGTCCTCCTCATTCCACGATGAAAAATCCTTGAACGGAACGTCGCGTTCCTCAAACGGTGTTATGTACTGATAGACGTTTCCGTCATCGTCGCATACAAAACGCAGACGCATAGTCTCAAACATTTCATAGGCTTTATAGACCGCTTTTTTCAGCAGGGCAAAATCAACGTCCTGCTTAACATAAAGACCTGTTCCTATGCACAGTACCTGTGTGGGGCAAAATTTTATGGTGTAATTATGCAGCCTTTGCGCGGCGCACAGCGGATAGCATTTCATTACCGCTCCGTTAATGTTAAACTCTTTCATGACAAACCTCCGATTTTCTTTTCAATGCGGGACAGTTTGCAGTCCCGGCCTTGTTTGTTTCAAGCTTTGCCTAAAAAATTATCCGACATATTTTTCAAGAAAACCCTTGACCTTTGCCTCGTAAGCTTCCTTGTTTTCGTAGTACGAAGCCGCGTGCGCCGCGTTGTCAACGATAAGGATATCTTTCGGAGAACGGCACATTTTGTAATTCTTTTCAGACATCCACACAGGAACAAAATCGTCGTCCCTGCCGTGTATGAAAAGAATGGGTACTCCCGTTGCCTGAACCGCGTCAAGAGTGGAATAATCTCTGAAGCCGTAACCTGCTTTCCTGCGGCACATCATGTCGTTGATATTCATTATCGGAAAGGGCGGCAGGTGATAGTCCCTTTTTAGAATGTGCGCAAAAACGTCATAAGGCGAGGTAAACGCGCAATCTGAAACCACAGCCTTTACCGAGGAGGATAAGCTCGTAAGCCCGGCAGTCATAACCGCGATCGTTGCACCCATAGAAACTCCGTACAGAACTATCTCGGCATTTCCCTCAAAACGCTTTTCCATGCAGTCTACCCATGCTTTCATGTCAAATCTGTCAAGTATACCGAAGCCTACGTAGTCTCCCTCGCTTTTACCGTGAGCTCTGTGGTCAACAATAAGACAGTTGTAACCCATTCTGTGGAAGAATACGGCTATGGAAACGCAGTCTTTTAACCCGCAGCCGGTGTATCCGTGACCGCATATGGCAAGCTTATTACTTTGATATTCCGCAGGAAGAAAATCTCCGTGAAGAGTAAGTCCGTCCCTTGATCTGATCGTAATATGCTCCAATTCCTGAGCAAAAAGCCATTCCTTGTTGGGTGCCATAACTTTTTTGTATTCTTCCCATTTTGCCATATCAGCCATTTCGTCAAGGTCTACTCTCAGAACGTCCTGTCTGGGTATGACCCTGTTGAAAAGCGTGACCGCTCCCGCCGCGCAGGCTGTTCCTACGGCTGCCGTTCCCAGTGCGGCTGCTCCTAAAACCATTTTTTTCATATTGTTACGACCTCTTTTTCTTATATTCGACTGCCGGTCGAAAAACTGTCCGAAAAATCGGTATTTCTGCAATAGAATACCGTTAACATTCTGCTTAAAAACTCAGACGCGTCATTTCGACTATCGGTCGAATTTCTTTGGTTAATTATAACACATTTTCGACCGACGGTCAACTTGCTTTTTAACTAAATTTTCTATTGAAATAAATAGTATTTTGTGCTATAATGATATAAATAATTTTACCTGTGCAGTTTATACAGACGAAAACAGGAGCTATATAGCTATATAATACTAATTCACTCCCATATGTGTGTGCACTTTTGTGTTTGCACCTTTGTGCCTACACTATATGCTGACAAAAAACTCTGTGCAAAATCCATATAAAAAAGCTGAAGCTTTTCAAGGTTTTGCTTGAATTTTTTGTACACATTTATGTCGTGAATCAGTATAAGAAACGGAGAGCGAAAATGAAAAACAAAACCGATATAATCCTGAATTCCGCCGAGGAGCTTATGTGCGGAATGACCGATCCCGTGCAGGATATAACCGTGGATATGATAGCCAAAAACGCGGGAATAGGGAAAGGAAGCATATACTATTATTTTAAAAGCAAGGAAGAAATAATTGACGCCGTTATCGAAAGAAGCTATTCCCTTGCAATACGTGAATACTTTGAAAACGTAAGCAAACAAAGCTCCACCGCCGAGAAGCTGAAAACCCTGTTCCGTTCAATGCTTACAAAGGAATTCAGAGACAGCCGTCGAAACGTTATACTTCCGCTTCATATTCAGGACGATCTTTTGCTTCACCATAAAATGATGATGACAGCCATAAAGACCGTGTCCCCGATCCTCACCGAAATACTTGCAGAAGGACAAGCTGACGGCTCGATCAGCACCGAGGCTCCGAAAGAAAGCGCGGAAATGATAGTCGCTATGCTTACATTTCTGTTGGATAAATCATTTTTTCCCGCCGATACCGATAGTATATACCGCAAGCTTAGACTGTACGCAAACGTACTCGAAACCTGCCTGAAACCCGAAAAGGGAAGCTTTGATTTTCTCTTTACCCCTTTAGACAATTAAAATTGACAAAGCAATACAAAAAACATAGCCGTCCGAATGCACTGAACCGCACCAAAGCGATCCATAAGCATTCAGACGGCTATATATGTTGTTCAAAATAAGGCAAATAGCGCTGTTACGTGTTATTATCGCGGGAAATCATATCTTTGTTTCTGCGAAGACTCTTTTTAATTTCGCTTGCAGCGTCATAAATTACTTCTTTTTCATAAATGCTGCAATCTGATAAGAGTTCATGCAGTTCGGGATAATAACATGATATATTATTTTGATTTCCTCTCAGAAGCCTGTCAACTGTTACATTCAAGGTGTTTGCAATATTTACGACTGTTTCCAGGCTCGCCTTGCTTCTGCCGGTTTCTATATGGCTGATATACGGAACCGATAAATCCGTATATTCCGCTAAATCAGCCTGGGATAATCCGCGTTCAGATCTAATATCCTTGATGATTTTACCCATTCTTTTATAGTTTAAGATCACAATTCTCACCTCCGTTCCGCATTCTGCTCACGGAGACGCTTTTAAGGCAATCTCACACAAAAGACTGCAATGGCACTAACAAAAAATACTTATTTTATAACTATAAGCATAGAGGTATACTTACAGTTAGTTTCCTTTTCTGTGAAAACAGTTTATACTGAAGATACAATACAACGACGAGGTGGTATATATGTCCGAAAACGAAACCAAAATTTCAGGCAAGGAGCTGCACAAATCAAAAATACGTGAACGGTACAAAGGCTCAAAAACAGAATTGCTTGAAGTTATCCCCGGCAAAAAAACTGCCGGATTTTATGATAATATCGCCCGCCGCGTAGCTGTTTACGTAAGAGTATCGACTGATAATATGCAGCAAACCAGTTCCTATGAGCTTCAAAAAAACTATTATGAGGAAAAAGTAAGAACAAATCCCCAGTGGACTTTGGTAGGTATATACGCCGATGAAGGAATATCCGGGACGTCTCTTCGGCGCCGGGACGCTTTTAATAAAATGATCGAAGACTGTGAAGCGGGAAAAATAGATATGATACTGACTAAGAGCGTATCCCGCTTTGCAAGGAATATTGTGGACTGTATAAGTATTGTCCGCCGGCTTACAGCGCTGAAAAGTCCTGTGGCAGTTATGTTTGAGACCGAAAATATTTTTACTTTAAATGACAACACCGATATGAGCCTCAGTTTCACCGCAACAATGGCTCAGGAAGAGTCCCACATAAAAAGTTCTATCATGAATGCCTCTATTGAAATGCGCTTTGGCAGAGGCATTGTGCTGACTCCCGTTCTTCTCGGATACGACCGCAGCGAGGACGGAAAGCTCACCGTAAATGAAAAGGAAACCCGAACAGTACGGCTTATATTTTTTATGTACCTATACGGATATTCCTGCAATGAAATTTCCGACGCTTTGACTAAGCTTGGCAGACAAACAAAAAAAGGAAATACAACTTGGAATCCAGGAAGCGTATTGCAGATACTAAGGAATGAACGGTACTGCGGCGAAGTGCTTACCCGAAAAACATATACGCCGAATTATTTAGATCACAAATCAAAGAAAAACAGAGGCGAACGGTCTCAGCATCGCTGGAAAGGCGAACATGAACCAATTATCTCCAAAGACGATTTTATTGCCGTTCAGCATCTTATAAACAATGCAAAGTACGGAAACAAAGGCTTTCTTCCCGAACTGAAAGTCATACCGAAAGGCGCGTTAAAAGGCTTTATCTCCATAAATCCAAGATGGGCGGGATTTAAAGCCGACGATTACATCAGCGTTGCGAAATACGTATGCGGCAATGAAACGACGCATGATGATACAGGCGGCGAAGACAAAAAAAGCGATTTTGATTACAGCGGCTTTGAAATTGCAAGAGAACAATTCTTCAGCATCTCAAATAAGCTTTACATAACGTTCTCAATAAAATCAATAAGATTCAGTATTGCTTGTATCAAAAAGCTTCCTAACACGCAGTATATCGAGCTTCTTATCCATCCTCTGAAAAAACTTTTTATTGTTCGTTCTACTGACGAAAAAAACAAAAACGCTGTCAAATGGCTGTTTTTAAACGGAAAAGGAAAATATATACCACGTCCCGTAAGCGGAGCCGCTTATCTCAAAACCATATACAGACTTCTTGGCTGGGATGAGTTTTACAAATACCGCGTTCGCGGCATACGCAGACAAAACGGAGATGAAAGTCTGCTTATTTTTGACCTTAATGAACCTGAGATGTATCTTTCCAAGGACAAAAATTTAAACGATACTTGCGGATTGATCCCGCTTGCTGCAACGGGCAAATCAATTATTGCTTTTCCATCGGCATGGGCGCATAATTTCGGCAGTAATTACTGCCGACGTTCTCAGACTGATGAATTACAGAAACTGAAAAATGAAACTGACTGGAATTTCAAACAGGAAACTACTTCTTTTTCCGATTATTTTGACCTGAACGTTACAAACAGAGATGAAGCGGAACGCAGCATACAAACAATTATTAAAGATATGAATATGGAGGGATCCAATGACGAGTAAAATACAGTCTGTCTGTGAGTCTGCTGTTTCGCAGCTTTCGATTGATACCCTTGATGATAACAAAACAAACACCGTCAACGACAGCTCATTCAGCTTTGACGGCTATCAAGCGGTGAGAAGCACGTTTTTTTCACATACTTCAGAACCGTCTATAAACTTCAATAATTGCAGTGTAAAATTAAATACGATCTGCATGAGGAAATTTCCGGATGTAAATTACATTCAGTTTCTTATAAATCCTGAAACCCAAAAGCTGGCAGTCCGTGCATGTCATGAAGATGAAAAAGATTCTTTTTCATGGTGCAATGTCAAACGCAAGCCCCGTAAAATCACGTGCAGTATCTTTTTTGCCAAAATCGCGGCTCTTATGAAATGGGATCCGCAGTACCGTTATAAAATGTTTGGAAAAACTATAACAACAGGAGCAGATCGCCTGATACTTTTCGACCTTAACTCTGCCGAAGCATACCGGAGGATAATAAAAGAAAGCAAAAACCCCAAACATCAGTATTTTCAGGTTTTTGATGAAAATAAAGATGCGGAAAATCATTTTGGATCACCGGCGGAGGAGCATCAAAAGCTTTTGCAGATCAATACTTTTGACGGTTATTCCGTTTTGGGTATTGAAACAGAGAAAAACATACAGACGAGGTGAAGCATAAATATGGAACGGATATATCCCAAGCTGCGTCACAGCGCTGAGTACCGTCGGCTGTATCAGCCAATTTCCGAACATGAATACACGGCTCTTGAACAGGAAATAACCAAGCAAACAGATACGGTTATAATAAGGACATGGAGCAACATCGTTCTTTATGAATACGAGAAATATGAAATATGCCTTAAGCATTGCATACCGTATAAAGTTTCCGGGATTTATGCGAAGAACAGCGAGGAAGCGCTGTTGTGGCTTTGCAAAAAACAATTGGAAAGAACAGATCTGACGTTGGAAATGAGACGTTATCTAATTGGAAAGCGTTATCTGTACGAAAGAATACTTGGCGTTCACAGCGCCGCCGATTACCGTGCTTCATGCAGTCGGAAAGGTTCAGCTGTGAAAAACAGCTTCCGCTATGACGGCTGTGCAGTCAGAACACAGGAACGATTGGGCAAAGAATATAAGCTTTCACCAATAACTGTATTGAAATACAGTGTTTTTGCAGCAGCTATAGATACTATATATGAAATATCGGAAGAATTGTCAAATGGAATTTTAAACGGGATCATCAAGATATCGCAGGAAAATACGGTTGCTATTTCAAAAATGACGGAAAACGAAATAAGCAATACTGCTGAGAATATTCTGCACGGAAAAGAAGATATTGAGACACTTACAAATTCATTGAAAACAGCAAAGACAGCGGCGCTAAAATCCAATAAAAGGCTCATTACAGGAAACGCGTCAATTAAAGATATGCCGGAATACGATCCGGATGCGGAGGTCTCCAGTCTTACCCTCACCATTCCGTCATGGATAAGCTCCTTACTGAGGGTTTGCAATGTATGCGACATGAACAAGGTGAGCGCATATGCAAAAAAGAAATTGCTGGATGAACTCGAAAAGCTCGGAAACGCAATTTTTGAAATGTTCGACGTACTAAAGGAGGATTAAAAATGGAAGAATCAGATTTCAGCCGTTATGTTCCTAACGTTCATTTTGAACAGATACCAATAAAAAATCTTGTCTCAAATCAGGAATATCAGCGTAATCTTTCTCAGCTCCACATAGAGCGCGCCGCAAATAATTTTGATCTTTATCAGATAAACCCTGTTAAGGTAAGCAGGCGTAACGGCATTAATTATGTGTTTAACGGACAGCATACGATTGAAATAGTTGCGATGGTATCCGAATCGCGGGACACTCCTGTCTGGTGCATGGTTTATGACGATATGGATTATAACGTTGAAGCCGACGTATTTGCCAATCAACAGAAATATGTAAAAACGCTTACACCCTATGAAATATACAATGCAAATATTGAAGCGGGCAACGACAAACAGCTTATGATTAAATCTCTGGTAGAATCATATGGATTAGATATAGGACGCGCAAAATCTAACGGCGTCATATGCGCCATAGCTTCGTTGGAATATATTTTCGATACATGGGGATTTCATATTCTTGACAGAACGCTGCGCCTTTGCATAGGAACTTGGGAAGGCGAAGCCAATTCTCTTTCCTCAAATATGCTTAAAGGCATTGCAAGACTTATTGCGGTCTTCGATGAAAAAATGCGTGACGATATTTTCAAGGAAAAATTAGGAGCATACTCAGCAAAGGAAATTATCCGTACAGCAAAAGAACGCCGTGCAGGCGCGCTTGGATACTCTGAAGCCATATTGCTTGCATATAATAAAAAAATGAAATACCCTCTTCGGTGGAGTAATTTATATATCAACCACAAAATCAAAAAGATATCTTCGGATATTGAAGCAGATAATATAAACGCCGACGGTGAAGAAAATAATTTTGAAACCGAAAACACATTTGAACAAAAAATATTTTAAGCGCGTTAAATGTGTTTAAAAAATTGATACCCTGATTTTCTGTACTAACAAACGCACAAAATAACAGTCCATTGTAAATACGGCTGTTATTCAGTGCGTTTTAGTATATATTTAACTATTTCATGGTACATGCTTCCTAAAACGTCATAAACAATTAGGTGGAATTATATCACATATTGTTATGATTGTCAAGCGTTTAATGAAATATTTATTTAGAGAATGTTCACATAAACTATACTGAACAGGCTCTAAAGATTTTCATTGCATATCACGCATATTTTCTTGACCTGTGACAGATCTTTATTAGGAAACATCATCTGTGCGCACGCCAGCGCAAAATCAGACAGTATTTCCGCTTCTTCATCCGGCGTATGTATTGGTTCGCGGCAAATAATAGTCGCGCCGCCGTCAGTGCGGGCAACCGTTGCGATCTCGGTATCTGTTCCGGTTTCGGAAAGTATTGTATAGCCTTCATTCCAAAAGCTCATAAGATCACCCCCGTTAAATTTATTCTGAGCATTGCTTGTCAGTTGCACGTCCGAATTCTTTTTTTCAGCATAACAGCTTTTTGCGAACAGATGAACATTTCAGACCGTACATAAATCAGACTGCAATATAATATACAATACAGAAATAATTACAGTTGAATTGATTTATGAATAATATTTCATCTTAAAATCATATATACAAACAGCTTGAAAAACGGAAAGGAGTCCTGATATGCCATATGCAATATACTTAAGAAAATCACGCGCCGATATGGAGGCTGAGGCAAGAGGCGAAGGAGAGACACTTGCCAAGCATGAAAAAGCTCTTACGGAGCTTGCCAAAAGACAGTCACTTGCCGTCGTGAAGCAGTACAGGGAGATCGTAAGCGGTGAAAACATTGCCGCACGTCCTCAAATGCAGGCGCTCCTTGCGGATGTGAACGACGGCAAATACGACGGAGTTCTTGTTATGGAGATAGAGCGGCTTGCCCGCGGCGACACCATAGATCAAGGCGTTGTTGCTCAGGCTTTCAAAACGTCTGGAACAAAAATAATAACTCCGATAAAAACATACGATCCCAGCAATGAGTTTGACGAAGAATATTTTGAATTCTCGCTCTTTATGAGCCGCCGGGAATATAAAACCATTCGCCGCCGCATGAACGCAGGCAGAATCGCCTCAATAAAGGACGGTAACTATATAGCCCCCGTCCCTCCATTTGGATACAAAAAAATACACCCCGAACCCAAGGTGTACACTTTAGAAATTATTCCCGAACAGGCAGAAGTCGTCAAAATGATCTACGACATGAGGCTGAAAGGCAGCGGACCCCGCGCTATTGCCGAAGAGCTTAACCGCATAGGAGCAGCACCGATAAAAAGCCGGTACTGGGAAAGAGTTTCGGTAAAGAAAATTCTTGAGAATCCGGTCTATGCCGGAAAGATACATTGGTACTCAAAGCATGACGGCGACATTGTTTGCGTCGGAAGACATGAAGCGATAATTCCGGAGGAAACCTTTTATCGAGTTCAGGAACTTATAAAAAATAATACGATTGCTCATGTCAAATCCGACGAAACACTTAAAAATCACTATCACGGCATACTGTACTGCAAAAGCTGCGGACACCAGATGATACGCAGATATATAAAAGCTTCCGGAAAATCTCATATTTTATGCAGATACCGCTCCTGCCGCGGAAAGGTCGTCGGGAGTACGATGGACAGCATTGACGAAGCAGTACTGAACGCTATGAAGATAAAGCTTGCCAAAATAAAGAAAGCACAGTACGATGATAAGTCTGACAGAAACTTAAATGTAAGACAGATAGTACACGACAAGCGCTCCATAATAGAAGCCGAACTGACGCGGATTAAAGGACAGCAGTCCAAGATTTACGACTTCTTTGAGCAGGGCATTTACTCCACCGATGTATTTTTAGAGCGTTCCGCCGAAATTTCCGAAAAGATAAAACGAGGTGAAGCTCAGCTGAAAGAAATTTCCGAAAATAAAACTGATTCCAAGCTTAGCGACGAGGAACTGACATTCAGAATTGAAAAATTGATCAATGATTTTGGCAGTGCAAATACCAATGAAAAAAACAAAATGCTGCGATCGGTGATAAGAAAAATCGAATATTCAAAAACCAAACGTCAATGCTGTCACAGTAACGACTCAGACCTTACGCTTGACGTTGATTTTTTATGATCAATATGTGTATGATAAATATAAAAATAAACTTCAATATCCTGTAAATATTAAAAACAACAATCCAAAGCTTGCACAGGCTATAATAAGCCAGTTAGGCGGTCTGAACTGTAAATATAAATAATATTGCTCCGTTGACAATCATATATACCCCGGTTCAGCTCCGGAGCAAATTTTGTATACTATATTTATAGCACTCCATAAAAACATCCTAACACTTGACGAAAGAGGTATAATGAAAATAGGAGATGACGAATATTATCGAGGGCTTAAACCGGCAATTCCGCAAAATAACAAAAAACAAGCCGTCTTTTGCCTGATCGGATTTGCTTTTACACAAAATATTTTGGAGTGCCTTGGAGTGCCTCTTCTAATGAATATGATAAGAATTCCGTAAACCCCCAATGCAGATAAATCGCAGGATTTCTTGTTTCCTTCCCTTTAATACCTATTGTCAACTTTGAAATGCCGTTGCACACAGCATATCTTTCCATCTCTTTGACCAACCTCGACATATATCCTTTGCACTCATATTCCTTTTGTATCCTTAAGGCATTGATATTTGCCGTGCCATTATCGTCACACAGTTCTTTTCTCTCCGATACCGCCTTGCATTCGGAATACAAAATCAATGTACCCTCACCAACAGAATGATCGTTTAAAACAACGCAAAAAGTTACTGCTTTTCCTAATTGATTATAACCAATATATTCATATTTCCCAGCTAATCCGGCATTCATCATCATGATGTTCAGAAATATTTCTATCTCACAAATTTTTTAAATTTGCTGATGTTGCACGTCGATATTTCATACTGTTGTTTTCTCCAACAAACCGCAACAGTTGTACAATTGTAACAGAATTTAATAGGCACAAAATTCCGAAAAGGCTGTTTTTATTAGAACCTGTTCAGAATCTTTTTAAAATAATACGAATAAAAGCAATGGAGAACATTTGGA
>CAMUJF010000023.1 GCA_947089135.1 uncultured Clostridia bacterium | reverse complement strand
ATGAGCCCGACGAGCCGGATACACCGGACACTCCTGATGAGCCCGACACACCGGACACTCCCGACGAGCCCGACACACCGGATACTCCTGATGAGCCGGACACACCGGATACACCCGATGAGCCGGACACACCGGATACTCCTGATGAGCCGGACACACCGGACACTCCTGATGAGCCGGATACACCGGATACACCCGATGAGCCGGACACACCGGATACACCTGACGAGCCCGACACACCGGATACTCCTGACGAGCCGGATACACCGGATACTCCCGACGAGCCCGACGAGCCGGATACACCGGACACTCCTGATGAGCCCGATACACCGGACACTCCTGATGAGCCGGACACACCGGATACTCCCGACGAGCCCGATACACCGGATACTCCCGACGAGCCCGACACACCGGATACTCCCGACGAGCCCGATACACCGGATACTCCTGATGAGCCGGACACACCGGATACTCCCGACGAGCCTGACACACCGGATACTCCTGATGAGCCCGACACACCGGATACTCCCGATATACCTTACGTGCCGGCAACACCTGATGTGCCTGAGATACCTAATTTCCCTGTTTCACCTGTTACTCCTATCATTGATTTTGAAATGTTTGACGAAACCGAGACTCCTCTTGCAAGTACTCCGTTTGAGGATATTGTTGAGACAATCAGCGAATATGATACAGATACGGATGCGGACAGCTATGAAACATTTGACGATGCACCTGTTCCTCTCGCGGACGATCCGTTCGGAGATACCGACGCTGATTCCTACGCTGTCAACCCCAAGACAGGAGTTGACATGACTGTACCCATGGGAGCTGCGGCTGCGGCAATGGCTTCGTTCATGGCTTTGATGATCGCAAACAAAAAAAGACGCGGTGAAAACAGCTAAGGTAATTGAAAATCATTAAAAATAACGCCAAGGGAATTTATCCTTTGGCGTTGTTTTTTATATATTCGGCTTTTCGTTTCGGAGGAAGTCCTCCGATAATTTTGCTTTTCAGCTTTTTTACTTCTTCGGAAAGCTCACCGCAGTTCTTGTATCTGATGAAATAGGCTGAAAAATCCGCAGCCTGCTCAAACATATCAAGCCGCAGCATTGACTTTACCATGCAGATATCCAAAAACCTGCATTCGCTGTCCATCATGTTTACAAGTATTTCCACAGCAGTCTCGTACCGGCCCTTTATATGCTCGTGAATGGCAAGGCTTCGTTTGGAAGCGTCGCTGTGTTCTCCGAGAATAGCCGCATTGTGCGTCTGATAAAGTTCCTCGGCTTGCTTGAATCTGTCACGGACAAAATCGGCAAAGATCATATTGCTGACAAGATTTCCCACAAGATGCGGCTCCAGTTTTTTCAGGTCGATTTCCTCAAAGGTTTGGTACGCTTCGGTTATATTTCCCAGTATCAGCAGGGCATTGGCAAGAAAGCTTTTTCCCTTTGCAATATCCTGTTCCCGTTCCGCAGCCGCAATCTCGGATTTCAGGGACTCCGCATACTCCTCTGAAAAACCTTTCTCCGAAAGTATCAGCAGTGATTTTTCAAACCTGCATTTTTTCTTGAATATTTTAAACGGTCTCATTTTTTCGCGCCCTTTTTACCGTACTTTTTCTTCACAACGGTGCTTAAAACGCCGTCCGCAAGCAGAAGAAGTCCCAGAACAAATTCGGCGACAGTCACAAGGGGAGTGTTCTTTACCGTAAAGGAATAGAAGAGCATTACCGCGCCGAAAAAGTACACCAAAATTATTTTAGGCCATTTAAGACCCACACAAGCGTACTCAATGGCATCATCAGAATGTCTTGCCAAAATATTGAAAATCGTAAAGCCGTCCATGATAACGGAAAAATACAGCATAATTATAAGCATAGCGAGCAATGCGTTTATATCTCCGAGCACAAAACCGCTCCTTTCATTTTCTATCTGATGGTTGAAACAACCTCTATTGCTTTTACAAGCTGATTGTCGTACAGAAGCTGATCGTCCTCAGAAAGCACGGAGAGGTCAACGTCTGCGGGAAGAGCAACTTCAAAGTTGGGCTTAATGCCCGTTCCGTTGTAATCTCCGCTGTTTTTGGTCTGGAGGGTCGCAACAGTGATCTTTATCGCCGCGCCTCCCATAAGCTTGTGAGTTTTCTGCATTACGCCCTTTCCGTAGCTTTGGGTGCCGACTATCTGCGCGTTGGCTTCGTCCCTGAGGGCAAATGCAAACAGCTCAGAGCAGGAAGCCGTGCCGCCGTTTACCAAAACGACCATCGGCATTTTGATCTGCTCTGCTTCCGTTGTGTGGATAACCGTTTCCGACGCATCTTTGTAGTAAGCCGTTACAACATCGCAGTCTCCGAGAATGCAGTCCAAAGTCTGCTGAAGCGAGGTAGTCAGTCCGCCAAGATTATCGCGGACGTCGAAAACAGCCATTTCAGCACCGTCGCTGATAAAACGGTTCAGCATATTGCCGAACTGTTCGGGCGTTTTTTCATTGAATGTGGAAATTTTTATGTACGCGATGTTATCAATAAGTCTACCCGTTACCGAAATAATTTCAGTCTTTTCGGAGACCACCTCAACTGGAAAAAACTCCGAAATGCCCTCTTCGTTAAGGCGTTTTATGTGCAGCTTGACCTTGATCCCCTCGTCGCAGTTGAAAAGGGATACCGCCTCGTCGTAGCCGTTTTCATAAGCGATAACGTCCGTGTTGTTGACGGCGGTAATAACGTCCCCCGCCACAAGACCCGCCCTGTCGGCTGATGAATTGGTCATAACGGAGATTATTTTTATGTATCCGCTTTCCTCCTTGTCCCAGTTGAAGCCGAGACCTATGGCAACGCCCGATTCCTTCTGGGTCTGCTGAGCGTATTCCTCAGCGGAATAATACTGTGCGTACCTGTCGTTCAGTCCCGAAGCGTAGCCGCTCATAATACTGTTGGTAAGCGCGTCCTCGTCAATATCGCTTATAAAGTTCGCGCGGACGTATTTGTCCATTTCGGAAAGCTTCGCGTAAATGCTCTCCTTTTCGGAAACGCTTTTTACCTTTGAATTGAACACGTTCAGAGAAAAGTTGTAGGTAATGATAAACGTCACCGCAGCAGCCAGAGCCATCAGTCCTATAGTTATCCCGAGAGAAATTTTCTTATTCATAAGCTTACCCCATAAAACGGTTTAATTATTTATATTTACATAATTCAACGGATTGGTGTGCTGTCCGTCCACGCGCACCTCAAAGTGGCAGTGGTCGCCGTAAGCGTACCCCGTATGTCCTATGTAGCCGAGAGTGTCGCCTTGCTTAACTGTCTGCCCCACGCTTACCGCAAGGCTCTGGTGATGAGCGTAAAGAGTCGCAATGCCGTTTCCGTGATCGATGATAACGCATTTTCCGTATCCGTTGCCGTTATCTCCCGCCTGAATGACAGTTCCGCCTGCCGAAGCAACAGTGGGAGTACCCCCGCAGCCGGGCTTGGTAATATCGATACCCTTGTGGAAATTGTTGCGCTGTTCCTCAACTATCCAGCGGTTTCCGTAGCCGTCGGTCATGTTGCGGACTGTGGGCACGGGCCAAATAAATCCCGTGTCCTCGTAGGTTGCGGGCGGTGTGTAGGTTTCAATCTCCTGCGGAACGTACTCCTGACCGTTGGCTTCCGCCGCAAGACGCCGCTCTTCCTCTTCTTTTCTAAGACGTTCTTCTTCTTCCTTGCGCTTTCGTTCTTCCTCCTGACGTTTAAGTTCGGCTTCTCTCTGCAAACGGAGTATTTCCGCCTGAAGCTCTTCATCTACCCGCTGCTGCTCCGCGTCTATCTCGTCGGCGCGCTTGCGGTAGTCGGATATCATATCCTCCTGCATTTTCTTGGTTTCCGCGTGGTTGTTCCATGTCTCGCGAAGTTCGTTGTAGTACTGCTCCTCCTGTACCTTCTTAGCCTCCTGAGCTTCAAGCTTTTCGTTAAGAGCGGCTTTGTCCGCTTCAAGCTCCGCAACCTGTCCGTTCAGGGAGTCTATCAGGTCATTGTCGTGCTTGGAGACCCGTTCAACAAACTCCATTCTTGCAAGCATATCGTAGAAATCGTTGGAGCCGGCGATAACCGAGGCAAGGCTGTCGTTTCCAGCCATATAGAGAGCGCGGAGCCGCTGGCGGAACTGCTCAATGCCTACGTCAAGTTCGTCCTCCTTGGCGGCGATGTCCGCTTCAAGACCATCTATCTCCTCATTGAGAAGCTTTATCTGCTCCTCCACGATAGCAACCTGTTCCTCCTGAAGCTCCATTTTTTTGTCGTATTCTTTAAGGTACTCCTCCTCCTCCTCGGCTTTTCCCTTGTAGTCCTCAAGAGCCGCCTCAACGTTTTTTCGATCCTTTTCAAGCTGCGCCTGCTTGGCTTCAAGGTCGGACATTGTGTCCGCCGTAACTCCCGAAGCAAGGCATCCTGCCGAAATTATCATCGCAAACGCAAAGGGCAGTATTCTTTTTCTGAATATTTTTTTCATGCCGATGTCTCCTTTCCGACATTTTTCGCGGGTTAATGTATAAAAGTTTTGTTATTTTTTGTTAGACTTTAAGGTATTTGCGGGTACTCATAACCGTGCCGAAGCCGCTGATTATCATGCCGGCGGCAGCGTAGCCGATAACAAGCTTTACCGCAAATTCGCTCATGGGAATGAACCCGTTTACCGACATAATGCTCCAGATCGTCATATCCTGTGACAGAACCTTGATAAGCTCCGAGTAGCCGAAGCAGGTCACAGCCGAAGCAAAAATTCCCGCAAGTGCGCCTAAGAACATACCCTCTACAAAAAACGGTACCTTTATAAAGGTGTTGGTAGCTCCCACAAGCTTCATAATGGCGATCTCACGCTTTCTGATGTCAACGCTGGCGCGGGCTGCATTGGAAATAATTACAAGAGAAACCAGTATCAAAGCCAGCAGAATGACCGCTGAAACTATCCCGATAAAGCGTTTAAGACCGGTAAGAATGTTAATGAAGTCTGTGGGGGACTTGATAGAGTCAATACCGTCCAAACGGTTTATATCCATAAGCGTGGGACTTATTTTCTCGATATCCGCTATCCTGATACGGAACGCGTCGGGAAGCGGGTTTTCCTCGCCAACGTAGCTGAAAAGCTCGTCGGCGTTGTCGCTTTCCATGCTGTTTTTCATGTCCTCCAGAGCCTCGTCCTTGGAGTAGAACACCACAGATTCTACATTATGTATATTTCTTATGGTATTTTCCATTGCGGACGCCATAGTTGAGTCCACGTCCTCGTCAAGGAAGATAACCACCTCGTTCTTGTTTTCAACGCCGCTTACAAAGCGGTTTATGTTTGCCGTAAAAAGCAGGGTAAACCCAATCAGCAAAAGGGATACCGACAGGATACAAAAGGACGCCACCGACATTATGCGGTTTGTCCAGATATTTTTCATTCCCTGCCCGAACAGGTAATTCATACTGCTAAGCTTCATTTATTGTTAAGCATTTCCTTACGCGGGGAAATGCGTCCTCCTCTCACTTTGTGCATAAAACATATCGTATATTTAAATAATAATTCTACCCGATGTAATCGTCAAAGGTAATGCGCCCGTCCTTAATGGTTATTGTTCTGCCGCCGAAATGGCGCACAAGCTCATGCTCGTGAGTTACCATCATGACCGTAGTGCCGCACTCGTTAATGCCCTTGAGAAGCTCCACTATTTCAAGGGACGTTTTGGGATCAAGATTTCCCGTAGGCTCGTCCGCGATGATGAGCTGAGGGTCGTTCACCAATGCCCTCGCCAGAGCAACGCGCTGCTGTTCGCCGCCAGAAAGCTCCGTCGGGAAACTTTTCGCCCTGTCCTTGAGTCCCACAAGGCTGATAACATAAGGCACACGGTTGCGGATATACTTTATGGGAGCGTCAATGCTCCTAAGCACAAACGCAACGTTATCGTAAACGTTCATAGTGTTTATCAGCTTGAAGTCCTGAAAAACGAAGCCGATAGTGCGCCGCAGCTTGTGCGCTTTGCTTTTTTTCAGTTTTTCAAGATTGAAGCCGTTTACCATTATCCTGCCGCTTGTGGGAGTAATTTCCTTTAAAAGCAGCTTTATCAGAGTACTTTTTCCTGCGCCTGATTCGCCCACAACAAAGGCAAATTCTCCGTCGTTTATTCTTAAGCTTACATCGTGGAGAGCGTCCACGCCGTTTGAATATGTAACGCTCACATTTCTGAGTTCAACCAAAAGGTTTGCACCGCCTATCTCTAAAGTTAAAATTAACAAAATTTGCCAAATAAAATATTTATGGGAGCAGAACAGCTCTGCCCCCATAAATTGAACGTATTAAAATGCTTAGAAAACAGCAAACTCCGCCCACGTCCGGTCGGGGACAACTCCTTCGCCGAACTGCTCAGAGCCGCGCTGCCGCTGTCCCGCGTTTTGTCAGAATTTTACGGGATTTGCCGAAAGGTATTTCTTAACCATAAGCGCGATCTTGAAAACGATAGCGTGGTCGAATTCCCGCAAATCGAGACCGGTGAGTTTCTTTATCTTTTCCAGTCTGTAAACAAGGGTATTTCTGTGTACAAACAGCTTTCTCGAAGTCTCGGACACGTTCAGGTTGTTTTCAAAGAATCTCTGAATGGTAAACAGAGTCTCGTGGTCGAGGGACTCAATAGAGCCTTTTTTGAAAACCTCCTGCAAAAACGTTTCGCAAAGGGTCGTGGGGAGGTGATATATCAGCCTTGCGATACCGAGATTGTCGTAGGAAACGATAACCTTGTCCGTATCGAAAACCTTGCCCACTTCAAGGGCGATCTGAGCCTCCTTAAAGGAGCGCGCCAAGTCCTTGATACCCATGACCACAGTACCTATACCCACGTTCACGCGTGTATAGAACTCGCTGGAAAGGGTGTCGGAAATAGACCTTGCAAGCTTTTCCAGATCCTTTGATTCAACATTGCTTTTTATTTCCTTTACAAGGACGATATCCGATTCCGTAATATTCAGTACGAAATCCTTAGCCTTGTCGGGGAAAAGATTCTGTATAACATCAAAAGCCGAAACGTCGTTTGAGGAAATGATCCTTATAAGCAGGACGACTCTGCTCACATCGCTGTTGAAATGAAGCTCCCGCGCCTTTACAACGATATCGCCGGGAAGAACGTTATCAAGGACGACGTTCTTTATAAAGTTTGTCCTGTCGTATTTCTCGTCGTAATACTGTTTTATGGAGGACAAAGTGATAGACATAATGTTGGCGTATTTTGCCGCGTTTTCGTCTGTACCCTCAACAAAAACCGCGTAATCGGGCTTTATGTGGGAACCGAACGGCTTGTATGTATAGCCGTCGCGTACAAAAATATCGTGGGAATCGCTTAGGTCGAGCGAAACGAATTCGTTGGTAGTACCGATCTTTGAAAGCTCGCTGCAAGCAATGATCGTAGCGGTGGAGTCCACAACGCCGATAATGCAGTCCATCGCGTCCCTCATCTGATGAATTAAGCCCTGAAACAGTCTGTTTGACATATAGACGGTCATCCTTTCATTTTAGCCTGAGCAGATCGGCATTACAAAGTACGAAAAAGGCGGAATACGAAATACCGCAACAAATTTTTTACGCCGAAAAATATCAGGAACCATGCCTGAACACATTGTATATCATAGTAAAGCATATAAACACGTTCATGTAATTTATTATACACAATTTTTGTTGACATTGCAAGTGTTTTTTGTAATTTTATCTAAAAAAGTACCGCAAAATTTTATATCTCGGCAAAATAACAAATACTTTTATTATTTTATCATAGATTTTGTATAATTGTGTTAATATTTTATGAATTTCATGCAGGCAGTATTTTACATTTTCGGTACTTTCCGACTATCAAAACCATTCCGAAAGCGAATACCGCAAGGCTTATCCACTGTGAAACGGAAAGGAAAAGCGCGTTCCCGCGGATATCGTCACCGCGGAGAAATTCCAGCGCAAACCTCATTACAGCGTAGCAGACAAGATACAGACCTGTCAGGCTCAGCCTCGGCAAAGCTTTCATGTACAGGACTGTCAGTATCGCAAACAGCAGCAGGTTTCCCGCTGCTTCAAAAAGCTGTACCGGCAGCAGCGGTACTCCGTTGGGAGCTCCTATGGCGTGCTCAAACGTTACGGACAGTACCCCCTCGTACTCCATTCCGTAGCAGCACCCTGCCGCAAAGCAGCCGAGACGTCCGAAAAAGTGAAACAGCGGCACGGCGGGGACAACAGTCTCAAAGGCTTCTCCCGCAGGAATTTTAAAATGCTTGCAGTAGCGAAGCGCACCCAGTGCCGCGCCGATAAGTCCGCCGTAAAAGACAAGTCCGCCGGTCGTAAGCAGGACAAGCCAGTACCTGATATTTTCTTTCAGGCTCTTGTCTTCGAGCCAGTAAACGTCAACGCTGACAATAAGATACAGCAGCTTTGAGCCTATAAGACAGCCTATGCCCGCGTACAGAAGCATATAGAAAATATCCTCGGCGGGAACCTTGCCGCGGATTTTTGCAAAAACCACAGAGACTCCGCAAAGAGCGGCGGCTCCCAGTATTGCCATAAGCGCGTATACAGGTACCTGTCTGCCAAAAACTTCAATAAAAGGAAACATAAACCACCCCAAAAACAAACGCTGCCGGTTTAAAACCGACAGCATTTACAGCTTGATTTGCAGATCAATACATTGAAGAAGCAGCGGCAATAGCTCCCGCGCAAAGCGCACAGGCAACAAATGTTATACCGCAGAGAACAGTGCCGATGATACCGAGAATAAGACCGGCTTTCTGCATACCCTCTTCAAATCCGTTTTTCTTGGCGTTTACAGCCAAAACGATAGCAACTATACCGAGGATAAGTCCCACAAGTGCGCCGTATCCGAAGAATGTCAGCACCAGAGAAAGAATACCGCAGACAAGACTTCCGACAGCTAAATTTTTTCCTTCCATTTAAAATACCTCCAATAATCATAATACAACGTAAAGTATATCATAACGGAAGAAAAATGTCAAGTTTTGACGAAAAAAATTATTGCGTCTGTAAAGAAAGCATAACATTTTCCGTAACATCTGCGCACGGCTATAAATTTTTACGAAGTCATTACCGGCGTGTAAAAAGAAACGGCAGACCTCCGCATTAAAGCCACAACACCGCACTGAGGAGCATAATTCCGTTAAGACCCGTGCATATTGCAGACAGGACAAGTTGGGGCAGGAAGAAGTTTTTAGGATAACCAATTCTGGCGGCAATTATTGAGAAAACCATTCCGCAGATGCTTAACCCCAGTGTCAGAAATACTATCAGCGCGAAAAACGGCGCCAACAGCGCAAAGATCAAGAAAAAAACCAAAAGCGTGCCAATGTTTGATGCAGATGCGCTCAGTCCGAGCAGCATAAGGGCTGTAACAATGATCGACGGTATAGTAAAGCCCCATGCTAAATTTTTATAATTTCTGTTTCCCATAATATCCCCTTTTCTGTCAGACGCACGGCACGGAACTGTTCGCTTACTGCTTTGTTACCTCGTAATCCTCCCCGCTCGACGCTCTTTTCATGGCTTCAAGATATTCCGGCGTACGCCATTCGTATGTATTCCTGTCCACCTGACCGCCGTTGTCCCAGTAGTATGGCGCCATGCCGTAATCGGAGCAGAGCTTTACCATTTTCTCAATAAAGAAAATACAGCTTGCCTTGTCGTTTCCGCTGGCGGCGTACTCTCCGATAATAACCGGAATACCCTTATCGACAAAGTTTGTTTTCATCATTCCGTAAAGGTCTTCCATCTGCTTTACTTCCGCGGCGGTTCCCCATGTGTTATGTATATTGGTTGTGCAGAATTCCCACGGTGTATAGTAGTGTACCGAAACTATGCATCTTCCCGCAGGATCGGAGGGCATTTTAAAGCTGCCGCTGCAGGTCCTTGCAATGTCCGTCCAGTAGCCCGCTATAAGCAGGTGACGGTTTCCGTTGTTTCCGCCGCTGCTGCGGACAAGATCCACAAATGCCTGATTGAACTCGTTCAGCAGTCCGTATGCGGCGTTTTCCGCAACTCCGTCAAAGCCTACCTCGTTCATGGACTCGAACACCAGCTTGTCCCCGTAGTCCTTGAATTCCTCGGCTATCTGCGACCAGAGGTTTTTATACTTTTTAAGTGTATTTTCCTTGTCGTTCTTTGCGCCCTCGATTATCCATGCGCCGAAATCGGGGTCTCCGCCGCCGTCGTGGTGTACGTTCAGCAAAACGTACATATCCTGGCTGTAGGCGTAATCCACCACTTCATGCACTCTGTCCATCCACTCTCGGTCAACGTTTCCATCTGCGTCGATGTGGTCGCGCCAGGTAACGGGTATTCTTACGGATTTTATTCCGTCTTCTTTAAGAGCGGTGAAAAGCTCCTTTGTGGCTTTGGGATTTCCCCAAAGCGTTTCGTCCACCTTTTCGCCTTCTTCGACGTGCTCGTTGACCTTTCCGTCGCCGTCGCGGTCAGCTTGGCACGAATCGAGAGTATTGCCTAAATTCCAGCCGATACCCATGTCTTTGACAAGCTCCATAGAGGTAATATCGCGCATTTCGCCCGATACGGCAGAGCTGCCGTTCTGAGCGCCGCTTCCGTTTCCGCATGAGGTGAAAACCGCCAGCGAAAGCGCCGCAGATAAAAGTACTGCGGATATTTTTTTTATTGGATACATTGGACAACGTCCTTTCTTGACATTATTGATTTAATCTGAAATGAACGGGTATGCCGTTCCTGTATTCGACCTCGGTTTCTCCCTGAATAAGTGGCAGGAAGTAGTTGAGAGCGTCTACCGTTACATTGTTCCCCTCAGCGTTTATCCACTCAGCGGGGAAAAGCTTTTCCTTGTTGGCTACGACGTCAACGGAGGCGGAAACTATCTCCACCCGGTAGGGATTGTTGCTTATACGGCGGAATATCATCATTACTCCGCTTTCGCCCGACATTGCCGCGCGGACAGCAGCTTCGCCTATTTCCCGCGCTTCGGTGATGTCCGTAAGGGAGGCAATATGGGAGCTGCACCGCTGCATAACGTTAAGCTCTATGGAGCGCACCTTGCAGCCGATCTCGTCTCCCACAAGCTTTTCGAGGTGCTTGCCCACCCCGGAAAGATACTTGTGCCCGAAAGCGTCGGTAAGCTCGGAGGAAAAGCCGTCACCCATATTGATACCCTCAGAAACGGCGATGATAACGGCTTTGTACCGCTTCTGCGCCTCGCGGATATCTGCAATGAACTTGTCCGCGGAAAAGTCCGCCTCGGGAAGATATATCATGTGGGGGGCCGGTTCTCCGTTGGCTCTTAAAACGCATGAGGAAGCTGCCAGCCAGCCTGCTTCCCGTCCCATTATCTCAACGATGGTTACAGAGGGTATGGAGTAAACGCGGCTGTCCCTGATTATTTCCTGCAATGAAGCGGCTACGTATTTTGCCGCCGAACCGAAGCCGGGGGTGTGATCGGTCTCGGCAACGTCGTTGTCGATAGTTTTGGGTACTCCTACGACTCTTATGTCAACGCCGTTTTCCCTGAACCATTTGTCCAGCTTCATCACGGTATCCATAGAGTCGTTTCCGCCGATGTAGAAAAAAGCCTTTATATTGTGTTTTTGCAGATTTTCGACTGCCCTGCGGTAGTCGCTGTCATCCACATCCGGGTCTTTCAGCTTGAAGCGGCATGAGCCAAGCACCGTAGACGGTGTTTTCATAAGCAGGTCTATATCGTAGTCGGACGTGAGAATTTTGCCCAGATCGACGAATTCGTCCCCTAAAACGCCCTCGATACCGTTTATTGAGCCGTAGACCGTATCGATCTCGGAATGCTTCAGAGCCTCGGTGAATATTCCCGCAAGAGATGAATTTATAGCGGACGTGGGTCCGCCTGATTGTGCCGCTGCAATGTTAAACATAAAAAGTTCCTCCGACCGTAATATAGTATAAATATAGGCATATTATACCACGGTACCGAACTTTTTTCAACCCCCGCGCCGAAAGTCTGCGACTGCAGAGAGCGGACAGCCGCGCGCTTAAGAAACTGCACAATAGTTTATCATGGACGGCGCTGTGTGCTGCCGTCCTATAGCATATAAAAGCAATTTGTAAACGATTACATAAGTATTTTATCACGTTTAGCGCCGTCTGTCAAGTCGTATTTTGGTAATTGTTCATAAAATGGTGCATAAAATATTAGGTGATATTATATGCAATTTGATGACTATATATAGTCTGCATATGTAATCAAAATATGTTGTAATTATTATAGCATTATGGAGAAAGCATTTTTGTAAACGTTTGCATAACATAAAGCGAAAATTTTTAAGGAGGTTTTTTTGTGAAGAAAACATATGCAAGAATTCTTGCGGGCGTTATGGCCGCCGCTTCGGCGTTCTCCCTTTCAGCCTGCTCTGACGATCCGGGCAGCGGAAACACCGATACCGTACCCACCGAGTCCACCACCGCCAAAACCGAATGGACGGGCGACAACATTGAGGTGACCGTTGCCGAGGACGCTGTCAGCAACGATATAAATATTGAAGGCAAGACTTTGAAATGGATGGGCTTCTATGACCTTAATCCTACCAACGACAACCCTGAGCGTTCCACAGAGGTGGCTCTTTTTGAGGATACCTACGGAGCGAAGATAGAGTATGTTCAAACCACTAACGCCACTCAGTTCGACGACCTTGCTACAGCCATTCTCGGCGGACAGTCCCCCGATATCTTCGTTTATGACTGGCGTTCGTTCCCTTACGATATAAACAAGGGACAGTACCAGCCCATAGATTCCATAGTTGACTGGAACGACCCCATGTGGGCTGATGTAAAGGATCAGGCGGATATGTTAACATGGAAAGGCGAGCATTACGTTGCTCCTTTCGGATACGGCTTTAACGACTTCCAGATACTTATGTACAATAAGTCGACTGTTGAGAATATGGGTCTGGACGATCCTTACGAGCTTTATGAAGAAGGCAAGTGGGATTGGGACGTTTTTGTTGACATGATGAAGACCTTTACAGGCGGCGACGAGAGTCTTTACGGTATTTCCGGCTGGTGGGCAAACGCTTTGGTCTACACTTCGGGTGACACGCTTGTTACATATGACGGAACAAATTTTGCCAACAATCTTTACAGCGCTAAGGTTGAACGTGCTCAGCATGTTGTTCAGGATATCTGGACAAGCGGTCTTGTAAAGCGCGGCTGGGTAGGACCTGAAGCTGCTTTCGTATCTGATGATTGTCTGTTCTATTCCATGGGCACGTGGGCTTATCAGGGCGCGGCTGCTGCTGTTCCCGATGATACTATTCAGATCGTTCCTTTCCCTAAGGATCCCGATTCCGATACGTATTATATGAGCAAAAAGGTTCAGTCCCATATGTGGGTCAAGGGCAGCGAGAACGCCGACTGTGTAAAGGCTTGGTTCAATGTAAACAGACTCGTAAATTACGAAGAGCAGTATAAGGACATAACTAAGCAGAAGTTCCTTGCAAACAATCAGAACTGGTCGGAAGAAATGTATGACGTTGTAATGTCATACTATGACGACGACAAGTTTGCTTTTGCGTACGACTACGGCTACGGTCTTTCCGACTACATGAACTCCGAGGTTATGACTCTCCTTTACGAGGGTCTTGTAAACGAGCAGTTCGAGAGCTGGGAGCAGGCAAGAGAAGAAGTTATGAACATTGTTGATTCCGAGATCGCAAATTATAACTGATATCACCGAATAATATTCAAACGGCGGCGGATTTTTTCCGCCGCTGTTTTTTTGCATTTTCTAACTGATGCTTACGAAAGTCAATAAAAGTTGCACATTGAATTTAAACATAATGACGAATTTCTAAAAAAATAAAAAATATTTTTTCCAAAGTTGCACGTTCTCGTGCAACTTTTTGCGTTTTTGAGCCTTATAGTGAAAGACGTTTTCGCCGTGAACCGTTCCGCGCCGGACGTTTCGGCGAAGCTCTTTCGGAAAGGAGGTGACTCTATGAGCATTAACGGTGAACTGACACGCCGTCAGAAAAAGTTCCTCTATCACTATATGAAAAGCGGAAATATTTCCGAGGCGGCGGCAATTTGCGGTATCCCTCCCGAAAAGGCTTACGAAACCGCTATGACGGTTCTGGGAAATCCCCGTGCGGAGGAGCTTGCCGCTAAGTACTCCGAGACTTTGAAGCGGTTTGCTGTGGACGGCGTTACCAACACGCTGGACAGGCTTGTGGGCGGCAGGATCAACGATGTGGTGATACTTGCCAAGTCCGATTTGGAAAACCTTACCGACGAGGAGATACGCAAGCTGGATCTGTACAATGTTTCCGAGTTGAAATTTGGCAAGGGTGTTTGCGAATTCAAGTTTACGGACAGGATCAAAGCTGCTGAAAAGCTCAGCGAAATAAGGAACAGCAGGGCTTCGGACAATGCCGCTCAAAGCTTTTTCGACGCTATCGGCAATGCGGCGGATACCGGGCAGAACGGCGAGCCTCCGCCCAATGAGTAAATGGGTAAAGCTTTATTTCCCAATTTCTGAAAGGAAGTGTTTGTTTGGCTAAATTTAAGCGTTTTTCGGCAAAGCAGAAGACCGTTCTCACATGGTGGAAAACGGAGCGGTACAAAAAATGCGATGCCATAATTTGCGACGGTGCTGTAAGGAGCGGCAAGACCCTTTGTATGTCCCTCTCTTTCGCGGCTTGGGCGACGGCTAACTTTAACGGCGGAAATTTCGCGATCTGCGGAAAGACTATCACGTCCGTGAAAAGAAATCTTGCGGTACCGCTTTTATCCGCTCTGCGCGGACTGGGTTTCACCTGCGAGGAAAAAATCAACGGCGGTTATGCCGACATAAGCGTTGGAGGCAGGTCAAACCGCTTCTACTTTTTCGGAGGTCGGGACGAAAGCTCCGCCGCGCTCATTCAGGGTATCACCCTTTGCGGCGCGCTGCTGGACGAGGTCGCTCTCATGCCCCGCTCCTTTGTGGAGCAGGCTATCGCAAGGTGCTCAGTCGAAAACTCCAAGCTGTGGTTCAGCTGCAACCCCTCCTATCCGTACCACTGGTTCTACCGCGAATGGATACTCAAGGCGCGTGAAAAAAACGCACTGTACCTGCATTTTACCATGGACGACAACCCTTCTCTGTCGGAAGCGGTGAGAGAACGGTACAGGCGGCTCTATTCAGGCGTTTTCTACGAGAGGTTCATTCTCGGGAAATGGGTGGCTGCGGAGGGACTTGTGTATCCCATGTTCTCGGAGGAAAAGCACATTGCTAAAATTCTCCCCGAAAGCTTTGAAAGATATGCGGTATCCTGTGATTACGGCACGGTGAACCCGTCCTCCTTCGGGCTTTGGGGAAAATGCGGAGAGGTATGGTACAGAATAAGCGAATATTACTACAGCTCGAAGCGGGAGGGAATGTCCCGAACAGACGAGGAGCACTACGAGGGACTTCGTCAGCTCATATGCGGCAGGCGGGTCGGGGGCGTTATTGTCGATCCGTCGGCGGCTTCGTTCATTGAGTGTATCCGACGTCACGGTGAGTTTCCCGTTATACCCGCGAAAAACGACGTGGTTTCGGGAATAAGGCGCTGTTCCGACGCTTTGCGGGACAAAAGGCTGATGTTTTCCGAAAGCTGCATCGACATTTTGAGGGAGTTTTCTTTGTACCGCTGGGACGAAAGCCGCGGCGGTGATGTTCCCATCAAGGAAAACGACCATGCTATGGACGATATGCGCTATTTTGTAACAAGCTCTTTCTTCCGTGGCGAGGGCGGCAGATTTTGGGCGGGTACAGTTACCCGAAGTTGAAAATTGTTAAAATATTACGGAAAGGAGAGATAAAATGAACGTGATAAAAAGACTTATGAACCGCAGGTCGGATATAAGTCTTAACTTTTCCGACAAGGGGGGGACGGCGGTATCAAGCGGAAGATTTTCCGCAGACGGCGTAAATCTGCTTACGCTTCAGCCCTCGTGCGTTGAGGAGCACAGGCTCTATGACAATCTGCGGTACTCCGTTCCCATTGTGGACGCGGCTTTGCAGAAAATAATACGTCTCACCGGCGGTTACAAGGTCGTATGCTCAGACGCGCGGTGGCAGGAGGAGCTTGACAGGTTCGTTGAGGAAGTTCCCGTGGGTACGGGCGGAAAGTCCTTGTACGCATTTACGGACGCGTTTCTGGACAGTCTGCTGACATACGGTTCGGCGGCGGGAGAGCTTATTGCAGATACCGACACGGGAAACGTTCTCGGACTTGCTCCCATATGCACGGAAAAATTTCTGTGCAGGGCTGGGGCGAATCCCTGTGAAAGGCTTTATTTCAGGCGCGAGGGCGAAAAATGGATACCCGTCTCCGACCAAAGGCTTGTGGTGTACAGCGCGCTCAACCCCTCGGCGCACTGTCCCGGCGGACAGTCGGTGCTGCGGGGTCTGCCATGTATTTCGGCGGTGCTGATGAGGGTATACGAGTGCATAGGTCAGAATTTTGACCGCGTGGGAAACGTGCGGTACGCCGTTACTTACAAGCCTTCGGACAGCGGCGAAATGGCTTTTGCAAAGGAACGCGCTCAGCAGATCGCCAAGGAATGGAGCGACGGAATGAACGCCATGCGCTGCGGTGAGGTGCGGGACTTTGTGGCGGTGGGCGATGTGGATATCAAGGTTATCGGCGCGGATAATCAGATAATCGACACGGAGATACCCGTCCGCCAGCTTATGGAGCAGATAATTGCAAAGCTTTCTGTACCGCCGTTCCTGTTGGGACTTACATGGTCCTCAACGGAGAGAATGTCCTCTCAGCAGGCGGATATACTCACCTCGGAGCTTGAATATTACCGCAGGCAGCTTACCCCTGTGATACGGCAGATATGTCAGGTTTGGTTGGAGCTTTTGGGCGGCAGCGGTACGGTATCCGTGGAGTGGGACAACATCAATCTTCAGGACGAGGCGGTTCTTGCAGAAGCAAGGCTGCATAACGCTCAGGCGGCTGTTCTGGAACGTAGACTTGAAAATAACGATTTGTAATTTAGAAAGGAAGTAGTACAATATGTATAATAACGTTAAAATTGAAAAGGGTTTCTATAATCTTTCCGGCAAAACTTTTTCGCAGGCTTTGGAGGCTACTGATCCCTCCGAGAATTACACCGACGAGGCTCTTCGCAAGGCGGACGCTTTTGAACGTCAGCTCAAGCGTTTTGACATCAAGGTACGCGGCGTTAATGCGGACAAGGTTGACAAGTTTTTCCAGACCGCCGAGAGCGCGCTGCTCTTTCCCGAATTTGTAAGACGCGCTGTTGAGAGCGGTCTTAACAGCGGCTGCCTTAACAAAATAACCGCGGCTGTAAGCGTTACCGACGGTATCGACTGCCGCGGAATAGTTCTTGACGATGGAGAAAGCGACGAGGACGATACAAATGATACCAAAAAGTACACGAAAACAGTTGGTGTGGGCGCGGATCTGCCCGAAAGCAGCATTAAGCTCACTGATACCGCTATCAAGCTTGAAAAGTACGGCAGACTTGTCAACGCTCCCTACGAGGTCATCAGGCAGCAGAGGCTGGACGTTTTCGCGGCTGCTCTCAGGGCTGTGGGCGCTAAACTTGCAAAGGCGATAGAGAAAGCCGCAGTCACAGCTCTCACAGGCAGCGCGGACTCTGTTTCGATGGGCGGCAATACTTTTAATTACGCCGAGCTTGCGGCTTTCTGGGGCACGTTCACAAGCAGTGATATGAACGTGATCCTTTGCTCTCCTGCGGCGGCGGCTAAGATACTCGCTTTTGAGGAAATGAACAAGACTGTCACAACAGGCGGCGGCAACACCGTTACTCCGTTCGGCGCAGAGATAATCGCTTCCCCTGCCGTTGACGACAATACGCTTATCGGTCTGGATAAGACCTGCGCTCTTGAAATGATACGCGGAGGCGAGGTCACGGTGGACGTGGACAAGCTTATCTCCAAGCTTTCGGACGGTGCGGCTGTGGCTGTAAACGTGGGCTTCTCAGTTATTTCCGCGGACGCTGTAAAGACTCTTTCAATAGCGTAAACATTATGGACGGATCCGTCCCCCTGCAATAAAAAAAGCGGGGGACGGAACACGTCCGATACTGAAAAGGAGCGATAAAATGGAAAATATTAACGATAATGCTTCTCTTGAACAGCTCAATCAATTCACACGCCGTGATTTTACCGCCGACGAGGTATTTATTTTTTCCGTGATACTTTGCGATAACGAAGTTGACCGCGACAACGAACGGTTTTCGCGGAAGTCCCTTGACGAAATGGCGGAAAAATTTGTGGGTGTTACAGGTATTTTTGATCACGACCCAAGGGGCGGCAACCAGACCGCGCGTATTTTCTCCGCGGAAGTAGTGGAGGAAAGCCGCGAGAATTCCCTCGGTGAGCCTTACGCCTGCATCAAGGCAAATGCTTACATGGTCAGAACGGATTCAAACGCCGACCTTATCCGCGAGATAGACGGAGGCATCAAAAAGGAGGTATCAGTGTCCTGCACTGCCGAAAAGCACGTTTGCTCAATCTGCGGTACTGACAGGCGCGTTAAGGCTTGTCATCACGTCAAGGGCAGACGGTACGACGGGAAAAAATGCTTCCTCTCGCTGGAGGACATTTCCGACGCGTACGAATGGAGCTTTGTTGCCGTTCCCGCACAGGTCAGGGCGGGAGTAACAAAAAAGTTTGAGGAGGATATTCCCGAAGCGGAGGAAGTTACCGAGGATACCGAGAACAAGGTCAGCCGCGGAGAGCTGGAAACCAATATAAGGAAAGCTCTTGCGCTGAGGTGTCCCGACGGCTGCGCAAAGAAAATATTTGACCGCATATGCGATATGCTTGACGACAGCGAACTGGAGGATCTCGGAAATATACTTTCTGCTGGAAAGTCCCCCAAAATACCCGAACGTCTTGAAGATTACCTTATGCGGGTCTGAGAGGAGGAAACAAAATGGAATCCGGAAGAATTCTTAATATTGAAAAGGTGTTTGCGGTATTCAAGCTTTTTTACTGCGAGGAGGACGCGGACAGCTTTCTTCCCGCGGCTGAGCTTGCGGCAGAGTACACAGGCAGACGTATCATCGGCGACGAAAATTTGAGCGATCCGCGCTTGTATTACCTTGCTGCGGCGGAGACTCTGTGCAGGGTACTGGAGATAAAGGCGGCGCGGGAAAGGTTATCCCTCACAAGGACGGGAGCGGTGGCTTCCGAAAGTGATTACCCGCGCAGAATGGAATTTGCCGAAAAGCTTTACAGGAGCTACGAGGCGCTGTGCGTGGGACTTATACGCGACGACGGATTTCTGTTCCTGCGAATGGAATAGGCTGAAAGAAAGGAGGAGCGAGCATGGATTTTGTGAACCCTATCATTACCGCGATCTCCGAGGCGGAAATTCCCTGCTGCGGCGAGTACAGCTCCGACCGCTTTGAAAAAAAGCGCGGTGAGGTGCACGCTTATGCGGGAATCAAAAAAATCAGGCTGGAACGGCTTCGCTGCGGCGTTTCGGACGTTATCGCCCATGTAAGGGTGACCGTTCAGGCTTTCGGCTCGGAGGGCGAAGCGGTACGTACGGCGGCTGAAAAAACAGTTATTCCGGCGGTGATAGACAGCGGAGCGGAGGTCTACGGTGTGGAAATTTCCGAAAATTTTTACGACATAAAGACCGACAGGGTCTGGTGCGAACTGATTTTTGAGGTAAGGAGGCACGGCTATGACCTTTGCGGCTGATAAAAATTCCGCTGTGTTCGGCGGGGTAAGGCTTTTTGTTGAGGAGTACTCCATAGCGCGTTCCGCTGCCGTGGGAGAGACTGTTCTCACAAGCGGAGCTGTTTACCTTTGGAACGGCGGCGCAAAGGCTGTGCGTATAAAGCTTTCGGGTACTTCCGAAGATCCGTGCGCGGACGTTCTTGACGGACTTCTGCGGAACGGTACGAAGCTTACTCTTACTTACGCCGGAATGGTTTTTGAGGACGTTTTCCTTACCGATTACAAATGCTGCGGAAAAAGCGGTCTTTCAGAAAAAATTGAGGCGGAATTTTCCGGCGGCGCAGAGGTCGCAGAAGAGGAGGAGACCGAATGAACATCGAAAACGCGGAGCTTACCTTGAAAACCACGGGCGGCACAACCTTTGTCACAAACAAGCTTGCGGGCTTCAGGTGCAGAAAGGAGCGGTATACCCCGTACAGTACTCTCGACGCTACCGTTATCGGAGGCGAGGGCGTTTCCGATGTGGTAGAGGCTAAGTTGTCCATAGGAAACAAGATACTGCACAGGGGCATTATGGACAGTCTTACCGTTACCAAAAGCGGCGGAAGAACGGTCATGAGGCTGTCCTCAAGAGGCTTTTCATCAATGCTTGCTCAAAATGAGCTTGCTCCGGGGCTTCTGGCGGGTCTTTCGCTGAACTCGCTGATGTCGGAGAAAATGATCGTCCCCAATGTGACATGGCAGAACAGTTCCCAGACGGTGCGATACATCTATGTCAACGAGCACGACAGCCAATGGTCGGCTATTGTCAGTCTTTCTCTTGCATTGAATGAGGATTATCCTTACATTGGCACGGTCAACGAGGTGCGGCTGTCTCCCGTAAATCCCAAAACAGTCGTTCCCGAAAATATTTTTGAGGAGGGCAGCTCAGGGGATTATTCCAAAATGGTGAGCCATTATCACATGAAAGATGTGAACGGTTCTTACAGCTACAACTACACCGACGGCTTTGCGACCGCGCGGGGTATCGTCCGTCACAAATATATCGCATACGACAAGCAGTTTGTGGGACTCAGCGATTACGGTATGCGCTATCGTCTCGGATTCACCGAAAGGGGCTGCAAAAGCAGATTTATGTCGTATATTGGCTATAACGGCGAGGAATTGCGGGACAAGGCAGCTTTTCCCAACGGCGCGGTGCATGAAATTTCCGCGGTGGAAATATGCGGAAACGCAAAGCGCGGTATTTTTACAAAAGATATTTGTTATTTTGACAAATACTGTAATAAATAAGAATTATGGATATTGCTGTTTTATGCGGCAATATCCTTTTTTGTTTAAATTTGTATTATATGCTAAGAATATTATGTATTTTATTATGCAATATGCCGATATTAATATTTTTTTGGAAAAAACTATTGACTTTTGGCTTGATTTGGTGTAATATAATTAAGTCGCCGATATTAAGGCGTTCAAACGGGAGCATAGCTCAGCTGGGAGAGCATCTGCCTTACAAGCAGAGGGTCATAGGTTCGAGCCCTATTGTTCCCACCATAGGGACTTTTAAAAGTCCCGGTTTTGGCCCGATAGTTCAGTTGGTTAGAACGCCGCCCTGTCACGGCGGAGGTCGTGGGTTCGAGTCCCATTCGGGTCGCCAGTTCTTTTTGAGTTGGCAGCCGGTTCTTTTTCAGCCGGCATTGGCAGCTGTGCGGCGAGGACGCCTCTGTAGCTCAGTCGGTAGAGCAGGGGACTGAAAATCCCCGTGTCGATGGTTCGATTCCGTCCGGAGGCACCACTTTTATGCACGGTCATGCGGCATTTTTCACTGTCGCCGCCATTATGCGGATTTAGCTCATCTGGTAGAGCGCCACCTTGCCAAGGTGGAGGTAGCGGGTTCGAGCCCCGTAATCCGCTCCATTTTCCCTATAGTATACATAATTACGCTAAATTCGTCGAGGCAATAGTCTCGGCGTTTTGTTTAAATCAGCGAAATCTTAATGTTGTCGGGGGGGGGATTTTATGAAAAAAGTCATAAGTGTTTGTTCGGTTCTTTGCGGAATCACAGCGCTTTTATCGCTTGTTATGGGTATCCGCGTTCTTGCTGGGGAAAGTTTTATTATGGGACTGCGGATATTCAGCATGGCTGAAAACGGTACGTTTATTGGGTTTATTGGCAATCTTCTCGGTGCGGCGGTATCCTGTCTCGGATTTGGAATTCTTGCTGTATGCGGCTTTAAAGGGTCGCAGGACGCTAAGCGCAAGGGCTTCATTTACGGGCTTATCATGACAGGTATATGTCTTATTTCCATGATCGCAGCTATTATCAGCAGGAACTTTACTATCGGTGATTTGTTCATCGCCGCGCTTCCTGCGGTATACACATTTGCAGTTCTTAAATCCGCTTGATACTACATAAAAACAGGGTGCATTATGCACCCTGTTTTTTACCATAAGCAAAAACGGACGCTCCCAACAGGGAACGTCCGTATATTTTTTGCTGAATTAATATGCTCTGAATTTGAAGTCGGAAACCATTTCCTTGAGCATATTTGCCTGTCCGGAGAGCTCCTCGGAAGCAGCTGCGGACTCCTCTGCTGTAGCGGAGTTGGTCTGTACTACGCTGGAAATCTGCTCAATTCCCACAGTAACCTGTGTAACAGAGTCTGCGGATTGTTTGGACGCGTCGGAAATCTTCATGTTGAGATCCAAAACTACATTGGAAGCTTCCATCGCGTTGGACATCTTGTCAGCAACCTCTGTTACCAAAGATGTTCCCTTGTTGATAGCTGCAACGGTATTCTCAATGAGAGATGTGGTATTCTTGGCAGCCTCGGCGGATTTTCCCGCAAGGTTTCTTACCTCATCGGCAACTACTGCGAAGCCCTTGCCTGCCGCGCCTGCTCTTGCGGCCTCAACTGCGGCGTTGAGAGCAAGGATATTGGTCTGGAATGCGATATCCTCGATAGTCTTGATGATCTTCTGAGTCTCGTCGGAAGAAGAACTGATCTCGTCCATAGCTCCGACAAGAGCTTTCATCTTATCATTTGCATCGCCCATCTCGCTTACAGCAACGTTGGTTCTGTCGTTTGCTTCATGAGCGTTTGCAGCGTTTTCATTGATCTGCTCGGAAATAATGTGGATAGTAGCCGCAAGCTCTTCAACAGAGGAAGCCTGCTCTGTTGCACCCTGTGAAAGCGCCTGTGCGCCGCCGGATACCTGATCGGAGCCGGAGGATACCTGATCTGCGGACTCGTTGATCCTGCCTATAATTTCATTAAGCTTGTCGATAAGGCTGTTAAAAGAGGTAAGAATAGCTGAGAACGCACCTACATAAGCATTTTCGCAGCGGCTCTGTACCGTAAAGTTACCGTCGGAAAGCTCGCCTGTTACGTAGCTGATATCTTCAATGATAAGCTTGCTGCCGTCGGAAAAGTTCTTGATGCTCTTACAAAGAATGCCGACCTCGTCCTCTGCGTCATATGTAATATCATTGTCAAAGTTGCCCTTCGACATATTTACAGCCGCTCTTTCCGCCTGGCTTACGCCGGAAACGATCATCTTTGTTATGTATGCAGCCATTGCTATACCTATCAGAACAGCGACAACGGCAGCAGCAGCAATAACTATTTCAGTGGTTATACCGGTAGTGCGCGCGCCGTTATATTCTAAGTCAGCATTGGAAGTTGCAAATGCAACAATATTATCCGCATGATCGCTTGCAGTTTTGAGCGCGCCAACGATCTTTTCTTCATAAAGAGCATATGCTTCCGCGCTTTTTCCTGCATATGCATCTTCGCTAAACTCCATATAACTTTCCACAACTATCTGGAGCTGTTCGGCAACAATGTTAACATCATTCATATCTCCGCGGTAATTGCCTTTAAGGAACTCCACGGATTCCTGCGCGTCCGTAAGATTTTCGTTAGCCATACGGAGTCTGTTTTCGGTTTCGGCAGGGTCGCCGTCAATGATTGCAACAAGCATATTCTTTGCACCGATATGGATGTCGGCGGAGATCCTTTCCGCTTTCTGAGTATTTACGTAAGACTTGTTGTAAAATAATGAAACGAGATTGTTGATCTTATTCGTGGACAGTACAGACATAACTGCCATCACGACCATGAGCGCCAACACGCTTCCAAAAGCCACAATAAGTTTTGCGGCGATTTTCAAGTTTTTCATAAAAAAACTCCCTCCAATTTTTTGTGCGGATTTGAACTCGGACAATATCCGACACATTTTATTATAATTATATTACTAAAATACGGTTTTGTCAATAACAAAATAATGCACAGTTATAAAATTTAATGTTAAAAATTTAGTCGTTCTGCCAAAAGCGGCGGGGCGGCGGGAAAGTTCGCCGCGGTTTTGGGGTACAGCCTTCTGCTGCCAAATTATGGAATTCTATTTTGAAACCGTCATTTTTCGGGGACAAGCTTTTCTTTGCCGCCCATATAGGGTCTGAGCGCTTCGGGGATTTTCACCGAGCCGTCGGCGCAGAGGTTGTTCTCTAAAAATGCGATAAGCATTCTCGGAGGTGCGGCAACGGTGTTGTTGAGTGTATGGGCGAAATACTTTTTGCCGTCCTCACCGTTAACGCGTATTTTTAAACGCCTTGCCTGGGCGTCTCCCAGATTGGAGCAGCTTCCCACCTCGAAGTATTTTTTCTGACGGGGCGACCATGCCTCAACGTCGTAGGACTTGACTTTCAGGTCGGCAAGGTCTCCCGAACAGCACTCGATAGTACGGACGGGTATATCCATGCTGCGGAACAGATCGACGGTGTTCCTCCACAGCTTATGGAACCATTCCGGGCTGTCCTCCGGCTTGCAGACTACTATCATTTCCTGCTTTTCAAACTGGTGTATGCGGTACACGCCGCGCTCCTCTATGCCGTGCGCTCCCTTTTCCTTTCGGAAACATGGGGAATAACTGGTGAGGGTGTGCGGCAAAGTCTTTTCCTGTACTATAGTATCAATGTATTTGCCTATCATGGAGTGCTCGGATGTACCGATCAAATACAGATCTTCGCCCTCTATTTTGTACATCATGGCGTCCATTTCCGCAAAGCTCATAACTCCCGTAACAACGCTGCTGCGGATCATAAACGGCGGTACGCAGTAGGTGAAGCCGCGGTCTATCATAAAGTCTCTGGCGTATGAAATAACCGCGCTGTGGAGACGGGCGATGTCCCCCATAAGATAGTAGAAGCCGTTGCCCGCAACCTTTCTTGCGCTGTCAAGGTCAATGCCGTTAAGGCTTTCCATGATGTCGGTGTGGTAGGGTACTTCAAAATCGGGTACGACAGGTTCGCCGAAGCGTTCAAGCTCCACGTTTTCGGAGTCGTCCTTTCCTATAGGAACAGAGGGGTCGATAATATTTGGAATGACCATCATGTCCTTGGTAAGCTTTTCGGTAAGCTCCGCTTCCTTTGCTTCAAGGGCTGCAAGGCGGTCGGCAAATTCAGTAACGCGCTTTTTGGCGACTTCGGCTTCGTCTTTTTTGCCCTGGGCCATAAGTCCGCCTATTTCCTTGGAAGCCTTGTTGCGGTTGGCTCTCAGCTCGTCCGCCTCAGTTTTGGCGGCTCTCAGCTCCGCGTCTATGGCTACGACCTCGTCCACCAGCGGAAGCTTGGAATCCTGAAATTTCTTTTTGATATTTTCCTTTACCGCGTCGGGATTTTCGCGGACAAATTTAATATCCAGCATAGTGCAACATCCTTTGTATTATTAAAATATTATATAATTATACCACGTCTGCCGAAAAAAATCAATATTTTACAGCAATTTTTCCGTGATATAAACAGCGGCTTATACGATAATGGTGACTTTTTGTTCGGAGTAGGGCGTGGTCGCCATGGTTTTCTTGGGTTCGGTTTCTTTTGGAACGGTTGTCTCCGCAGGATCGTCCTTTTTATTGTCTTCGTCCCAGGGACCGCGCATTTTCGTGGCTTTGCCGTTTCCGTCCGTCCAGCCCTGCTGTTCGTAGTATTCCTCGAGGCAGAGACCGCTTTTCTTTATTTCGTTTGCGTAGTACACGCCAACAAAGCGGTAGTGCCACGGTTCGTAGATGATTCCCGTAATGTCCTGCTTGCCCTTGGGATAGCGGAGTATGAATCCGTACTCGGCGGCGTGCTTGTCAAGCCATGCAAAGGCTTCGGTGTCCTCGAAGCCGTCGTCGTCCATGCTCTGGTACTCCTCCACCATTATATCCAGAGCCAGACCCGCGTTATGCTCGCTTTCGCCCGGCAGCGCGACCTCCGCAAGGGTATCGGCGTAGGCGTCGTCGTAGCTCATTCCCTTGTCGACACGATCCTGCACGCTGTTGTCAAAGTTCTGCTGCTGGTACTCGATCGTGCGGTACGCTGATACAACATACAGTTCTATGCCGTCCTTTTCGGCGGCTTCGATCATTTTTTCAAGATATTCCGCCGCCCGCACGTCAAGGAAATATTCCCGCCAGCTTTCAAAGACCACCTTGGTCTCGATGCGGCTGTCGTAATCGGCGGGAAGCGGATTTTTCTTGTTCACAAGGAACATCGCCCATTTGTTGTCGATATTCTCGTCCTCCTCTTCCTTGGGCGGCGGGGTCGTTTCCGTTACCGAAACCGTAACCGTAACGGTCTCGCTTTCGGCTGTTTCACCGTCCTTATCGCCCTTGAAAACAAATTTCGTAAGCACAAAAGCCAGCGCCAGAAGCAGCGCCGTTATTATCAATAAGTATTTTATTCCGCGCAAAATTATTACTCTCCTTTGGTTTTTATATCTTTTTGATCTTGCCATAACCGACTGTTCCTCCAAATATTAATAGACATATTATAGCACCTGCGGAAAAGTTTTTCAACATAAAACCGCAAATTTCTCATGGGTGCTGATTTTATTATTGTAAATTTATATTTGTCCGCGAATACCCAAAACGGCGGAGAATGGTCGGGCTAAGTTTGATCGGCTGAACTTTGGCAGATTTATTATATTGGTGCGATAAGCATATCAAAACAAAATTAAATTCTGCGTTCAATACTTTTTATATTGATATTTTTATAGAAACAGTGTATAATTAATATGTATTGCGTTATCATTTTCTCAGCATACATTGTCTGCTGAGAATGCAGCAATCGGTATTGCAAGATTACGAGCTGAAAGGACGAACGCCATGGACCGCCGCGCTTCAATGCTTACTACGTCTTTTTTTCTTGGAGGGACTATTCCACACGTCTGCCGCGAAATGTCCCGCATAGAGGTCTCGCGCTATAAGATATGCGCTCCTGCGCTTCCGTCGGGCTTCGACGGATTCAGGATAGTTCACCTTTCCGATCTGCACAACAAGGTCTTCGGCAAAGACAATGCTCCTTTGTTTGAGCTTGCCGCCGCGGAAAAGCCCGATGTCATCATCATGACAGGTGATATGATAAGCCACGAGGCTCCCAACACGGACAAGTTTTTGCGACTGGTCAAACGACTTGCGGAGCTTTGTCCCGTCTATTATGTAAACGGAAACCATGAACTTTCCGACCTTGACGTGGAGGAGTTTTCCTATATCGCGGAAACAATGGCTTCATACGGCGCGGTATGCCTCGACAACAGTTCTGCCGATATTTTCCGCGCGGACGAAAAGATACATCTTTGCGGCTTGTGCTATTCCGCAGAATATTACCGCGGAGTCCGCGAATACAAACGCGGCTGGAAAGCGTTTATGCTGACGGATATGATAAACTATCTTGGTGTAAAACAGCCCGACGAGTATACCGTTCTGCTGGCTCATAACCCGCTTGATTTCGACGTCCACGCGGAATGGGGCGCCGATCTTTCCTTTGGCGGACACGTTCACGGCGGACTTATAAGGCTCCCGTTCGTTCAGGGGATCCTTTCTCCGGAAAGAAAGCTTATGCCTAAATATAAGGAGGGCGTTTACCGTATCGGAGATTCGTTCCTTATCGCAAGCCGAGGCCTCGGACGGTTCAGAGTGCACAACCCTCCCGAACTCGTTTCGGTAACTCTGCGGAAACAGCGGCAGAATTAAAAGCAGCGTCTCCGGCAATTTACCGGTCTTTCTCTACTTTCCGTTTATTGACGGTATTTTCGTTTCATGCTATAATTGACCTACCAACTACAGAAAGGAAAATCTTTTATGGACTGCAAAAAGGTCGGTGCGCTTCTGAAACAGCTCAGAACGGAACGGTGCATGACCCAGCGAGAAATCGCCGAACAGCTTTTCGTCAGCGACAAGGCTGTGTCAAAATGGGAACGGGGACTGGGCTGTCCCGATATATCCGTTCTCGACAGCATCGCTTCACTGTTCGAAGTACCCGTTGAAACTCTTCTCAGCGGCGAACTGAACCTGTGCGGTCGGAACGGAGGAAATATGAAACGAATGAAATTTTATGTGTGTCCCGAATGCGGAAACATTTTTACGGCGGCAACTGCGGCAGATATATCCTGCTGCGGAAGAAAGCTCCCGCCGCTTGAAGCTGCGGCTCCCGACGAGGGACATTCTCCCAAAACCGAAATTATTGACGACGAATTTTATGTGACTTTTCCACATGAGATGAAAAAGCTGCACTACATTTCGTTCGCAGCTGTTACGGGCTGCGACAGGGTATATCTGCAAAGGCTTTATCCAGAGCAGGACGCTTCCGCACGTCTTCCGCGGATAGGCGGCGGGGAGCTGTACTTTTACTGCTCTGAACACGGTCTTATGAAAACAAAGCTTTAAGGGGGCGGACGCTTTGCAGAGCATCGGTCTTTACGTTCATGTGCCGTTCTGCAAAAGGAAATGTCTGTACTGCGATTTTTATTCTGCGGCGGATATGTCCCGAACAGACGCTTATGTCCGCGCGGTAATACGAAATATCAAGGCTGCGGGACTGACGTACGGCACGGTTTATTTCGGCGGAGGGACTCCCTCGTTGCTTACGGCTGAACAGATATCGGATATTCTGTCAGCCGCCGATATCTCGGACGGTGCGGAAATTTCTATGGAATGCAATCCCGAAAGCGCGGATTTTTCCTATCTTTGCGGACTGAAATCCGCGGGGGTGAACCGTGTTTCTTTCGGGATACAGTCCCTTAACGACGGTGAGCTTGCTGCTCTGGGACGGCTCCATAACGCGGATAAGGCGTGTGAAGCCGTCCTTTCGGCGTACCGCGCGGGCTTTGAAAATATCAGCGCAGACCTTATGCTTGCAACTCCATTGCAGACTGCGGAAAGTCTGAACAATACTCTTGAACGGCTTTTGGAGCTGCCGCTTACTCACGTTTCCGCTTACCTGCTGAAGGTTGAAAAGGGTACTCCGCTTTCGCTTGACAAGTCTTTGACGGAAAAGCTTCCCAATGAGGACGAAACGGCGGATATGTACCTTATGACTGTGGAAAGACTTTCGGCGGCAGGCTTTGAACAGTACGAAATATCCAATTTTGCCCGAAAGGAGTTCGAGTGTCGTCATAATCTGAAATACTGGCGGTGTGAGGAATATTTCGGAATAGGTCCGTCGGCGCACAGCTTTTTGGACGGCGAAAGGTTTTACTGTCCTCCCGATACGGAAAAATTTATTTCAGACGCTTTGCAGGAGCGGGTTTCTCTCGGTACGGGCGGAGACACAGAGGAAAAAGCCATGCTTGCTTTGCGGCTGACCAAAGAGGGACTGCGGCTTGCGGACTTACCCGAAGCGGAAAGCCGTGCGGAGCCGCTGCTGAAAAGCGGTCTGGTAAAAAAAGAACAAGGCGCTCTCCTGCTTACGCCTGAGGGCTGCCTTGTGTCAAATGAAATTATATGCCGTCTTATCGGCTGACCTATCGCCTCCAGCGTTTCAGGGTCGGGAAATATTTCATCATTTCCGCCCTCGCTTCGTCGGGGGTAAGGTTTGTCCCGTCCTCCCTGTTCATCTCGTCAAGGAACTGCAAATTGCTTTCTATCATCTCTTCCATAGTCTCGTCTTTAGAGAATTTTCCGTCGGGGAAGCAGTATTTGCAGTATTCGTTGTTGGGACTTCCGTCAGCGTTTTTTCCGAAAAGTTCCGGCTGCATATTCATTCCGCAGCTCTGACATACATAAGTATCCATGTGATAGCCTCCTGTAACTTCAATAATATTATTGTCGGGGTCGGTAAGATGAAAATAATGATAAGTGGGGTACGCTTCAAGAATTTCGGTTACATAGCCTATATTCAGGTACTTTACCCGCTCATGCTCCATAGCTAGGTCCTCCACCCAGTAGTTCTGCACAAACTTGTAGGGACTGTCAAGATCGGTACAGTGCCCGTAGAGATTGCTTTCGTTCATCAGGGAAATGCACTTGCTGTCGAAATAGAACGACACGAATTTGTTTCCGCTGCGGCAGCGTCCGTCCGCCGTTACGCCGAGAAATTTTTCATAGAATTCCACGGACTTTTCAAAATTCTTTACCACAAGGTAAACGCTGCCCAAATGCAGGGGATTGGGGTTCTCCTGCCCGCTGTCGGGATTTCGGAGCAAAATTGTGTCCGTGGAAACGTCAAACAGCTCGCTCATGCGTATGATTTTTTCCACGTCGGGAATGGCTTGTCCCAGCTCCCATTTTGAAACGGACTGCCTTGATACCTCCATAAGTTCAGCAAAGCGTTCTTGGGTCAGACCCTTTTCGGTACGCAGCTTTTGTATTTGGTCGCCTATTGTCAATATTATCGCCGCCTTTCATTTTACTGTGATTTTATACGAGGCTCTATTGCAAAATTTACAATTTTGCAATACCGGCAATAAAATTGCCGGTCGGCGGCAAAGCCGCTGTAGAGCCGCCGTTCATACTGCCCGCGCAAAGCTAAAAGCTTTGCAAGCCGCCAATGGCGGCATTTCAAACAATTGTATTGTTTGAAATAGCGTGTAGTATATTATACAGCATTGCGGCAGAAAAATCCACCAACCAGGCGTGGAACTTTTGCAACCCGCGGTTGCGCTGATCTATCGGTTTATGTGAACGCGCTCTAATCTGCAAAAGACGGTGTTGATAAATAACGGTCGCCTGTGTCAGGGAGTATTACCACAATATTTTTTCCCTTGTTTTCGGGACGCTTTGCAAGCTCGACCGCGGCGAAAGCTGCTGCTCCGGAGGATATCCCCACAAGTATGCCTTCGTTTCTTCCGATCAGTTTTGCCGCTGCAAACGCGTCTTCGTCGGTTACAGGAATTACTTCGTCATAAACGCTTGTATTCAGAACGTCGGGAACAAAGCCTGCGCCTATGCCCTGAATTTTATGCGCACCCGCTTCGCCAGTTGAAAGTACTGGGGAAGCGGCGGGCTCTACAGCAACGATCTTCACTTCGGGGTTTTGGGATTTCAAATATTCGCCTACGCCTGTTATTGTGCCTCCTGTTCCGACTCCGGCAACCAGGATATCTACTTTTCCGTCGGTATCTTCATATATTTCGGGACCTGTGGTTTCACGGTGAGCTTTGGGGTTGGCAGGATTTACAAACTGTCCGGGAATATAGCTGCCGGGTATTTCCTTTGACAATTCCTCTGCTTTGGCAATAGCGCCTTTCATTCCTTGTGCTCCTTCGGTCAGCACAAGCTCGGCTCCGTAAGCTTTCATTAGCTGACGGCGCTCTGCGGACATTGTTTCGGGCATTACGATAATAACTCTGTAACCTCTTGCGGCGGCTACCGCTGCAAGACCGATTCCCGTGTTGCCCGAAGTAGGCTCGATAATAACGGAATCGGAAGAGAGTTCTCCGCTCTCTTCGGCAGCGTCGATCATTGCTTTTGCGACGCGATCCTTTATGGAGCCGGCGGGGTTAAGATATTCAAGCTTTGCTATGATCTTTGCTTTCAGACCGTACGCTTTTTCAATATGCGTAAACTCCAGAAGAGGCGTTTTGCCGATCAGCCGGTCGACAGACGTATAAATTTTAGACATAACAATACCTCCGATTATTTTATTGCTTCAATATATCATTTCACTAAAAACGTCCCTGAGCATTACCGGAGGCTCAGGGACGTTTTGCGAAGCTTATTTTTTCAGACGGGTCTCCTCCGCGTCGATAATGCTCATAAGCTCGGCAAGAGCCTTGCTGCTTTTCTGCTTTTTGGGGGGAGCAATGGTCTCTTTGGGAAGCACAGCGTTTTCGGGTATCGCCGGCTTTTCCTCAGCTAAGAAATTCTCTGTTTCTTGTACGCTTTGGGAAACGCTTTTTTCTTTTTCAAAATATGCTTTTACACTGTCGTCGAAGTTCGGCTTTCTGACTGAGGCAGTTTCCTCCTGAACGGCGGCAATGCTGTCTGGGATTATATTGCTGAGGTGCGGCGTAAATACTACAGGCTCGCCCTTTTCCGAGGAAGCGTACTTTTCAAAAAGCTCGTCCGTTTTTCTTTTTTCGGGTTCTATCTTTGTGGGACGGTTCAGATACAGCTCGTCTGCGGGCGCTGCCTGCGAGCGTCCCGGTTTGCCGCTGTCCATTCCAGCGTGTACAGGCTCCCTGCGGACAGCTTCATTTTTGCCGGGAAGACGGTCGTATGTAAACAGCGGGGACTCTTTCTTTTCCTCCGCCGCCCGTTCCGAATACTCCGCGCGTCCGCGGTTGTCAAACGACAGAACCTTTTCGGGGCGGGGTTCCGGTTCGCGCATTCGTTCGCGTCCTACCTGCGGGAGCTTTCCGGTAACGTCTTCAATGAATTTAGGCTCCGTAAAAGTAACGGCAGCGGGAGATTCTTCGTCTCTCGACTGAATAAATTCGTCAATGTCGCCCAGAGCAGCCGCTTCGTCCTCAAGCCGTCTGATGCCGAGTATCCTTGACACTTGGATCGCAATGATGAAAATAAGCGGGATAACCACTGCAATCACTATGCCCACTGCCGAGGTAGCAAACTCAAGAAACGATCCCAGACCGTTTATCTGCCACATAGCTTTTGCAATAATCGAACCGGATTCAACGCGATAGGTCTCGTTGGACGGAGCGGTATCAAATTTTACCACATAATAGGTTTTGCCGTCTTCCTCCTGAATTCCTACCACGCGGATAAGCGCGGTGCGTTCTCCGATCTCACACAATATAACGGAGTTTTCCTTGATATTTTCTATCTCGGACGCTTTTGCTATTACTACAGTATTTTTAGGAAAATCAGGCAGCATATTTACAGCCTTTGTATTGTAAAAGCTGTAGCCCATAAATGTTGCGCTTGAATTGTCTTTTTTAAAGAGAAAATTAAATGCAAGCATTACCGCCATGGCAAGAACAAGAATTACTATAAAGATTATTTCGATTACCGAAGCGGCTGATATTTTTTTATCGGGGTTTTTGGAACGGGACATAACAAACCTCCTGGACGGGCGTGACCCTGCGGCAGCGTTGGAGACATACCGCAGTACGGCGCGTAAAATCGTATTTTAAATTTTGGAGCGGTACAAAATTCATAATATTATTTTTATTATACCATACTTTTTTTTGAATTTCAAACAATTTTTCAAAATTCTCTTGACTTTTTTCAAATATGCGTATATAATTTATAAGTATCAGTTTGCCGGAATAACTTAATTGGCATAGCGGCTTGTTTGTAACCGTATCGGCTGTACGGCTTATTATGTACTTACGATTTAATTGCATGCGCCGGTCAACAATGTTTTGTTGACCTCTTGGGAAAGGCTGTTTAAGTCTTTTGGCAAAATTTAATATGCTGGTGTAGCTCAGTCGGTAGAGCAGCGCATTCGTAATGCGCAGGTCGGGGGTTCGAGTCCGTTCACCAGCTCCAGATGACAATTCCCCGCAAATGGCGTTGTATCGCTGTTTGTGGGGAATTTATTTGCACATTCTCCTTATAAAAATTATTGTAAAAGAAGTTAAAGATCACCAAACAAACGTAAATATACGGGTCAAAATGTGGGTCAAACACCAAGTGTGTTACATTTCGGTAAATCACAAAACGAGCGCGGACGTAGCATTGGCAATATATTCCTGTTCCATACCGATGTAACGAAGAGTATCAAGCTGCGTTCTGTGACCGAAAATTTTCTGTACAAGCGCAAGGTCGTTTGTAGATTTGTACAGCCAGTAGCCAAAGGTCTTGATATTACAGTGTTCCTATTAAAACTCAATCATATGCCTTAGTGAAATGCTTGACTACATCGGGGACGTTCCCGAAGATGATGACGAGGACGATATTTATTCCGATTATGACAGGGAAACGACTGCTATTGTTTACGAAATAAAGCACGCTCTTGAAAAACTTTCCAATACAAACGCCTGACACGAAAAGTAGGTATCTCAAAAAATACCGACTTTTTACAAATATTACAAAGATGTCAGGAGTAAAGCGCGAGAATTTTTTATTCCATTCCGTCCGCGTTTCGGTTATATTTTTCGATAATTTGCGGCTCATATTTGCCGTTTCTGTCCCGTGGTATTTTGACATCAACCTCCCCAAGCTGCGTTTTTACCGTCTTTTTCGAGTATCCGTTTCTGTAATTTTTCGACATTGCGTTTTCGTCTGTATTCGACACACGTTCGCTTTTTTCGTAACCAAGCTTTTCTTCAAGTTCCGCCTCCATTACCGTTTGTAGCACATCGCTGAACAGTTCCTTCATGCTGTTCATAATGTCTGTTGTGCTTGTAAAATGCTGGATAATCGTCAAGGCAACTGCACTCCGCACAAAGGTAAAGGGAACGTCCCGACGTCAAAGTGCATTAGAGCAGCTTGCAGACGTAAATCCTGCGGACATAACTGTCAAGCTGAAAAGAGAACCCAACAATAGCCATGACAGGTGCAGCGGGAAAGCTTAGGCTTACGGCATACATCAGCTACACTGCTGTTGTACAACGGCACTGACTTGAAAACAGTGCAGGAGCGGAGTCTGAATAAAGAACCGTGTAAATGCCAATAATAACCATAAATAAATATAT
>CAMUJF010000022.1 GCA_947089135.1 uncultured Clostridia bacterium | reverse complement strand
CTTTTCGGCGCATAACTCCTTTTGTTTTGGGGTATTGTACGGTGTTGCCTTAACTCCGGTTCTATCAGCTTAAACTGTTCACGGCTTATATCACTTGGATATTCTTTTCTCATTTTTCACCAGTCCCAATGTTTTTTATATTATATCATTTTGGGGGAAAATTGTAAAGATTCTGAACAGGCTCTTACTGCTCGTAGGAGCATACTTATCTGATTTAAGCTCGGAAATACTGAACATAGGAACTTTTTCTTTTTCCTGCCGTTGTTCCTGAACAGGCTTTTTAGGCTTGTCTGATTGTACTGCTCTGCTCTTTGGTTTAACAGGTTGATTTTTTGTCGGCTTTCTTTCGGGAACTTTATTATTTGGCTCTGAAAAAGCACTTTTAAGTTTATCCTTAATATTTGAAACAATATCAGCTGCACTAACTGAAATAAAATGAGCTGCACGTTTGATTGCCGATTCAGCCTTATTTACAACTTGTGGTGTCTTAATTGTAGCAATAGGTTTTGTCATTGATATTGTTCCATCATTGTTACTGATGATTTTTGCAATTTGAATACCTGATGATAATTGAGAATTTTGCGCATTTCTCTGATAAGGGCAGCAATATTTTCCTTGTCCTCTTCTGACAAGGACGGCTTTCTTCCCCGTTCATGAGTGCGAAGTTTATATGAACCTGTTTTTTTATATTGCCGGATCAATTTATTTATATTGCTTACATCAACTCCGAAAATATCTGCAAGTTCTTTTGACTTGTGTCCTTTTTCGTGTGCTTCTATTATTGTTTTTCTTACTTCGTTACTTAACATTTAAATCACCATCCCTTTTTATTATATCACTTTTGTCAAGAGGGCGTTATTTGGGAGGATTGCTATAAACCTTGAGTACTTATCAATTGCTGTATACTGATAGAACTTTTTGTCTTCAGCCTTAGCGTCGCCTACAATGCAGGCTTCCGGAACAAATTTTACGTCTATCTGTACGCGCTGACCCGGATAAAGCATTTTCTCATACGGTTTTGGTATATACTTTGGATTTGGCGGCTTTACCGGAGTGAGATTTAGTCTTTTCAGCACTCGCCACAGCGACGTTATCGAACGTGTATATCCTTTTTGACGAAGCTTTACCCAAAACACTACCAATCCTGTGTGCATATTGCGTTTTCTCATATCCTTTATCAGCTTGATTTCTTCGGCAGTGTGCTGATTAGGGTGACTGTGCGGTCGATGCGAACGGTCTTTCAGTGACTCCAATGTACCGTCATATCGTTTTTTCCAGCGATAGATGAATTGTCGGCTTACATTGTATCTGCGAGCTGCTGCCGTTACTCCTTTTTTCATAGAATATTCTATTATGGCTTGACGGCGGCGGGTAATTTGTGTTACAGTATTCATGGCGGATCTGCTGACCTCCTGTTCCTTTTATTTCTAGCAACTTAACTGTAACACAGGTTTTGCTTTTCCGCTACTCTTTTTTTACTTTTGTTACGAGTCTTTTGTAAGCCTACAGCGTTATGTAAAAATTATTCCCGAAAAACTTGAAAAAAATATATAAATGTGGTATAATAATTTATTAATTGATTTCATGCGCGTTTTTTGAAAGGACTTTTTTAATGCATATATTTTTGTACGGTCTCGCCCATACCCACAGCCACGGAAGCTTCGTATTTTGGGACGTTCTCCTCGACGCCGTTCTCGATACGGTGAAAATGCTTCCGTTCCTGTTTCTGGCGTTCCTGCTTATGGAATTTATCGAACACCGCACCGGAGACAGGCTTGCCGAGGCTCTCGGCAAAGCAGGAAAGAAAACAGCCGTAGGTCCCGCTGCGGGAGCAGTCTTGGGCTGCGTTCCCCAGTGCGGATTTTCCGTTGCCGCCGCAAACCTCTATGCGGGGCGCGTCATTACCCTCGGAACGCTTATCTCAGTATTTATAGCTACCTCCGACGAGGCTATACCCGTACTTCTTGCTCACCCCGAAATGTTCAGCTCAATATGGAAGCTTATCGCCGTAAAAATAATCGCCGCCCTTATCGCGGGCATAGCAGCCGATCTTATCGTAAAAGCATTCAGGATCAACACAAACGGTGAAAGCATTGAGGATATCTGCACCGAAAGCGGCTGCGGCTGCGGGAGCCATGGGATATGGTACTCCGCGCTGAAGCATACCATAGGCGTTGGCGTATTTATTTTTATCGTGAACCTTGTTATAGGCGCGGTCATGGCTTTTGCGGGAAGCGAAGCAGTAACGCGCTTTATCGGCGGAATGGGAGTCTTTCAGCCATTTGCCGCAGGACTTGTGGGAATGATCCCCAACTGCGCGGCGTCGGTGCTCATAACGGAGCTTTACGCCGAGGGAGCGGTAAGCTTCGGAACAGCCGCAGCGGGACTTTGCACGGGAGCCGGAATAGGTCTTGCAGTTCTTTTCCGCGCAAATAAAAACGTCAAGGAAAACCTGATCATCACAGGAACAGTATACGCCGCCGGAGTAGCCTGCGGGATAATTCTTAATTTGTTTTAAAATTTAAAAACGGGGGCGCCGCGATGAAAGGCTTTATTGATTTTTGCAGGAGAGAATTTTCTGTCGTTATATCATTTTTGGCGGCGCTTATATCCTGTTTGTTCGTACCTGTTACAAACTATGTGGATTATGTGAACACGGACACTATCGGGCTGCTTTTCTGCCTGATGATAGCCGTTGCGGGCTTCCGGGACTGCGGCCTGCTGTCCTTCCTTTCGGGAAAGCTTCTCGGAGGAAAAGAACCCGGTTCGCGCCGAACGGGCACTGTGCTTGTGTACATAACGTTTTTCTCCGCAATGTTTTTTACCAACGACGTTGCGCTTATAGCTTTTGTACCCCTTACAGCCGCGCTGTTCGAGAATCTCCCGAAAACTATGATATATGTGATAACGCTCCAGACCGCCGCGGCTAATCTGGGAAGTATGCTCACGCCTTTCGGGAATCCCCATAATTTGTATCTTTACGACAGATACAAAATGAACGCAGGGGAATTTTTCGCTGTTACAGTTCCTGTCGTGCTTTTAAGCGCGGTACTTATTTTTATTTTGTGTATGCTGATAAAGAACGAGCCGATGAATACCGACAGCCGCAGCGGAGCCGCCATACGCAACAAGAGATATCTTGCCTTGTATACGGTTCTGTTCCTGCTTTGCCTGACGGCTGTTTTCGGAAAAGTAAGCGTAATGGTCACATTTGCCTCGGTATGTATTGTTGCGGCGATAATTGACGTGCGTATTTTTGCCTCGGTGGACTACGGTCTGCTGGCAACGTTCGCTTTCTTTTTCATTTTTGTGGGAAATATCCGCAATATCGGAGCGGTGAGCGAATTCCTCACAAAGCTTATGGACGGCAGGGAAATGCTTGCCTCCGCGGCTGCAAGTCAGGTCATCAGCAATGTTCCGGCTGCGGTGATGCTTTCTGAATTTACAGAAAACTCCCGCGCCATGGTTCTCGGCACTAACATAGGCGGACTGGGAACGGTTGTCGCAAGTCTTGCAAGTCTTATTTCGTTCCGAATATATCTTGAGACCGACGAAGCCAAACCGTTCAGGTATCTGGCGGTTTTCACACTGGTCAACGTTTTGCTGCTTGCGGTAACGTTTACATTTGCGTATTTTTGCGTGCTTTGACATACATAAAAATACAAATCGTAATTATTTATATTAAATATACAAAAGGGAGTGTAAATATGTCCGATTATCCATTCCGTGACAGTTCCCTGCCAATGAGGGAACGCGTTGCCGACCTGCTCGGCAGACTTACGCCCGAAGAAAAAATGAATATGCTCTCCACTTTTATGGAAGCAGTGCCCCGCCTCGGTATCGGCGAATGGCACGTGGGAACCGAAGTCGCCCGCGGCTACGTCGGCAGGGACAAGGAAGAGTATTCCACGGTTTTACCCCAACCTGTGGGAATGGCTTCCATGTTCGACCCCGAACTGATGTATAAACTGGGCGAAATAGCGGGAAACGAAGCCCGTTACTACTATCAGAAAAATCCCGACGGAAAGCTCATGCTGTGGGGACCCACAGTGGATATGGAGCGCGACCCCCGTTGGGGCAGGACGGAAGAAGCCTACGGTGAAGACCCGTTCCTGACCGGCGAGATGTCAAAGGCGTACACCAAAGGCATGGCAGGAGAAGATCCGGTCTACCTGAAAACCGTGCCCACTCTGAAGCATTTCTGCGCTGACAACAACGAAAAGGACAGAGACAGATGCTCCGCAAATGTTGATATGAGAACGCTCCATGAGTACTACTACCGCGCGTTTAAGGCAGCGATAACCGAGGGCGGAGCGCATTCGATTATGGCCGCGTACAACGAGCTTTCGGGAGTTCCCGCAGTGATGAACCCCGACCTGCAAAAGCTTCTCAAAAACAAGTGGGGACTTGATTTCGTTGTTACCGACGGAGGCGATTTCTCCCAGAATGTGCTTGCCCACAAGTGTGTAAAAACCCATGCGGAGGCAATGGCTCTCTGCCTTAAAAACGGTGCGGACAGCATGACCGACGTTTCCGATATGGTAACCGCAGCCGCTGCCGACGCGCTTGAAAAGGGTCTTATAACAATGGAGGACATCGACAAAGCTGTAGGAAACGTTTTGTACGGCAGATTCCGCCTCGGCGAATTTGACGAAAACCACCCCTATAAGAATATGAACGTTATCCCCGAAAGCGAAGAAAGCCGCACCCTGAACCGCCGCGCCGCTATGGAACAGGTATGCCTGCTGAAAAACGACAGCCTGCTGCCGCTGAAAAAGGGTACAAAAATAGCTTTGACAGGTCCCATTGCAGATGAGAATTACGCCGACTGGTACACAGGAAAATCAAGCTATGCGGTAAGCATCAGGCAGGGACTTGAAAAGGAGTTCGGTGCAGAGAACGTGCTGTTCGACAACGGCTATGATATTGTTGCAATAAAATCAATGAGCAGCGGAAAGTACCTGACCGTGAGCAGCGACGGTACTGTACACGCGGAATCGGACGAGATAAACGAAAACTGTCTTTTCGAGCTTCACGACTGGGACTTCGGCTCAATGAACCTCAAGTCAAAGCTGAACGGGAAATACCTCACCGAGGACGGAGGTATCTATAAAGCAACAAGCGATACGCCCTATGAGTGGTTCATACACGAATGGTTCAAGCCCACAGTCTACGAGGGACTTTATTGCTTCAAGAGCTGGCACGACAAGGCTATGGACATTTACGTAAACGAAAAGGGCGAACTTGCAATGCGCAAAGCTTCGGGAATAACTCCCGACAAGCAGTTTGAGATAACCGTTGTCTCAAACGGAGCGGAAAGAGCCGCACAGCTTTCAAAGCAGGCGGATATCGCCATAGTCTGCGCGGGAAATCACCCCATGCAAGTGGCAAGAGAGTGCTACGACAGACCGGACATCGTCCTGCCCAAGCACCAGAGCGGACTTGTCAAAGCAGCGTTTGAAGCCAACCCGAAGACGGCGCTGCTTATCGCGGCAAGCTATCCCTATGCCGTTAAGTGGGAAAAGGAAAATCTTCCCGCAATTGTGTACACGACCCACGCGGGACCCGAACTGGGAACTGCGGTAGCGGCTGTACTTAGCGGCAGCTTCAACCCTGCGGCAAGATGTCCGCTGACATGGTACGAATCCGTCCACGAGCTGCCAGATATAATGGACTACGATATAATAGGCAACGATATGACCTATATGTACTACAAGGGCAAGCCCCTTTTCCCGTTCGGACACGGACTTTCCTACTCGTCCTTTGAGTACGGGAACTTCAAAGCCGTTCAGTGCGGCGAATCTGTGCGCGTTTCGCTGACGGTTAAAAACGTTTCGGAGCGTGACGGAGACGAGGTAGTGCAGATATATTTCAAAGCAAACGCCCCGCGTGTAAAGCGTCCCTTAAAGCAGCTCTGCGGCTTTAAGCGCGTTAATGTCAAAGCAGGAGAAGCTGTTCCTATCGAAATAGCGGTACCGTTCTCCGCGCTGGAATTTTACGACGTTACCCGCGAAAAGCTTTGTGTTGAAAGCGGTACGTACACCTTCTGGGCAGCGGCTTCTTCGGAGGATATCCGCTGCACCGCAGAACTGAACATTTTGGCGGAAACTGTTCCTCCGCGGGATATGACTTTTGTCAAAGCAAAAAATATTGACGGCTGCTACAACGCGTCACTTGCTTTCAGCTTTGACGTAAACGACCACTATACGCTGTCGGGCGACTGGGGCGGCGGACTCATTTTCAACGGCGCGGACATGAAAGGCTTTACCGCGGCGGAAGTGATATGCTCCGCTCCGTGCAGAGGAGGCTCTCTGGAAATAAGCGCGGACGAAAAGATCATCGGAAAGACCGATATTCTTCCATCTCCATGTCCCGACGGATTCAGTACATACAGGATACCCCTCGAGCCTGTAAACGGCATTATGAACATCAAAATTACCCTTAACGGTCAGCTTGGGGTTTACAGCCTGAAATTTATGCAATAATATGAAAATCACTTTTTCGCTTGCTTTTGACCCCGGACTGATGTATAATATAAGGTACGATACTGTATGATACGGAGGTTTTAAAAGATCCCGATGATTATAAATAAAAGATCGCTGAAAAGACCGGCAGCGTTTCTGTTCGCGTGCTGTATGTTTACGGCTCTTGTAAGCCTGCCGTTTGCAAATGCCGGAAAGGTCTCAGCTATGTTCAGCTCCAGCTACAGGGACACAGACAGCATTTCAGTGGAGATAGACGTTTCCGCGGAGCACAAAGCCATAAGCCCCTACATATACGGAATAAACTCTGAAACGAGCCTGTCGGGGCTTACGGTCAACGCTTTGAAGCAGTCCGATCCGAGGCTGTCCTCCTACAATTGGGAAACAAACTTTTCCAACAGTGCGGATGGGGAAAACAGCAGCAACAACAACGATCTTGTTAAGTCATATCCTGCCGAAAGACAGCGTGAACCCGCCCTCTATACGGACAATCTTGTCTCGAAGGCAAAGCGGTACGAGATACCCTCAAGATACGTTACCCTCCAGATGATGGGCGCGGCAGCCGCAGATTCTGCGGGAGCGGTCTATCCGTCCGACGGCGCGGTCAGGTGGAAAAGGGTGCTTTTCCAGAAGCACGACAGCTTTTTCTCGGAGCCTGATATTACCGACGATTCGGTCTATATGGACGAATACGTCAGCTTTCTTGCCAATAAGTACGGCTACGCTGTCGACGGGGGCATAAACGGCTACTTCCTCGACAACGAGCCTGAAAACTGGTTCGAGCTTTATCCTTACGCGGTAACGCGGCAGATAACTTCCGACGAGCTTATAGCGCGTTCCGCCGAGCTTGCGGGAGCGGTAAAGCGGATAGATCCCACCGCCCTTGTGTACGGTCCGTCAATAAGCGGAATCGAGGCGTTCATCAATCTTAAAAATCCCGACGACTGGGATAAGCACGCCCAGGACTACAGCTGGTTCATAGACTATTACCTCAACGGGATGCGCGAGGCGTCCGAGGCGGCGGGAACAAGGCTTCTCGACGTCCTGGATATCCATTACCATACTGAAGCAACAAACGGTCTGCTTGAGCCGATCATCAACGGCACCGACAATTTTTCCAACAACACAAGGCTTCAGGCTCCCCGCATACTTTGGGACAGCACCTATACCGAAAACAGCGTTATCGCCATTATGCACAATCAGCATATACCGCTTATTCCTACGCTTGAAGCTTCTGTAAATATGTATTATCCTGGCACTAAGATATCATTTTCGGAATACAATTTCGGCGGCGGCGGTCATATCAGCGGAGGCATAGCAGTTGCGGACGCTTTGGGCATTTTTGCCGAATACGGAGTGCATATGGCGTGCTTAAAACCCAATTCAAGTGAAACGGAATATCAGAAATCCGGAATAAATATCTACACAAATTATGACGGAAACGGAGGAAGCTTCGGCGATACTCTCGTAAAATCGGACAACAGCGGAGATATCATGAGTTCTGTTTATGCCGCGATAAACGGCGGAGACGAAACGTCCCTCAAGGTCCTTCTCATCAACAAAAATCAAAACAGCTCCAAAACAACGGATATAGCGATAGAGTCTGACGCTGTTTTTGAAAGCGCGGCTGTTTACAGCTTTGATGCCGACAGCCCGGAGATCGTTCTTTCCGACGACGGGATAACAGTGGAAGATAACCGTCTCAGCTTTGATATGGAGCCTCTTACCGTCTATATGCTTGTTTTCAGCGGCGAAAAGGAAATTATTTCCGTCGACGACCCGGAGGAAACAACATCGGCTGAGGTGAGCGATATCACGACCGAGCAGAATATCCCGACTGAAACCTCTGTATCCGAAATGAACACAGTCACAACAGTATCCGTTCCTGAGCACGTAGCAGCCGAAACGTATTCCACTGCCGGTACTTCAGCACCGGAAGTCACATCGGTTCCGGCTTCGGAAAACTCAGACAGTACAGCAGATACAGCAGGCTCCGCTGCGGAACTTCCTGTATCAGACGAAGAATCAGACAGCTCGGAGGCGTCAGCTCTGACGGACGAGAGCCGCTCTGCCGAAGAGGACGGCTCAAATGAAAAAGAGGAAAAGACCGTCCCGAAAGCAGTTAAAGCAGTAATAATCATTCTTACCTCCGCAGTGGTTCTGACAATGGTATATGTGATCGTTCAGGACAGAGTGCTTTCAAAAAAATTGCAAAAGTAAATGTGCCTAAATTTATAAAAAAATATTGTAATTTATCAACAAAATTCTGTATAATCTGTTTACAAATCCATGAAAAAATATTAAAATAAGTATAACCGCATTAATATATCGGTAATTCTGATACGGCGGATAAATTTATTTTCCGCCGTCAGACAACTTTGCCGGAGACAAAAGCGTCTTATCAAAAGGGGGGATTCCGTGAAAGTAAAATTTAAACTGCTTGTATTTATTTTTCTTCTTGCTATAGTTCCGATCATCATTGTAATTGCTTTTTCCTCCTCAAGAATAAGCGGAAACTCTATGGAGCTTATATCAGCCGCTACTGCGGGAATTATTTCAAATCAGGCCGACAATGTAAATCTTTATTTTGAAGAAGCCGTCGCTTCAGCCAAAAATCTGGCTTCGTCCGAAAATGTGAGAAGCTACGCTAAGGAAAGCAATGAAAGTAATTTTGAGATCCCGGAGGGATCGGAAAAATACAGGGAAATAACAAGCGGTTTTTCTGCGGTCGCATCAAACGATTCTGCCCTGCAAAAAATCATGATCATCAATAATTCGGGCATGATAATCGCTTCCACCGATGAGTTTGATACGGGCAGACGTATGTCCAACTATAAAGGACTGTTTACTCTCGCCCAGAATAATAATGGAGTGTCTTCTTTCTTTATGAGCGGAGGCGAAAACGATATACCTGTGTTTATTGTGGCAAAATCAGTTTTTTCTTATGATAACGTATGTCAGGGAATCGTTTATCAGCTTTATAATACAAGCCGTTTGCAGGAAATAATCAATTCAGCCAAGCTGGATAAATATACCACAGACGCTATTATGGATACGAGCGGGAACCTCCTTGAGTACCCCTATAAAACCATCAAGGGCTATACAGAAAGTGAAAACTATAAGTCTGCCGGAGACCTGATCGTCAATCTTATTAATCCCGCAGACGGAGATATTTCCGATTTTTCGTCGGAGTTCGGATCGGGACGCAGTTCACGGATACTCTACGCTTCCCCCGTTTCTTCCTGCCGTTGGACAATGCTTGCGGTAACGGATAAGGCAAGCCTGCAAAAGGCTGCGAATAAGTCGGGACAGTCCATACGCAATGTTTCTGTCATTGTGATTATTATTTCGTCCATACTGGCAATTGCTTTTGTTTATTGGTTCGCAAAGCCGATAAACGAGATCATAAGGATACTCCAAAAGAAGAAAAAAGGCGATATGTACGCAAGGTTTGACATAAGGAGCAGCGACGAGTTCCGCCAGATAGGAAACGCTTTTAACACTCTGTTTGACGACGTTTTTGAAAGCGAACAGCGCTATAAGACTATCGTGGAGATCACCAATAACATAGTTTTTGAGGTAAGCTTTAAAAAGGGTACGGTGTTCGTTTCTAAAAATTTCAACAAAAAATTCAGCTACCGTCCCAAGGACGACAGCATGAAAGAAAGCTTTTTCTATAAGATACACGTCCATAAGGACGACAAGGAACGCTATATGAACGACCTTGAGCGAATTCTCGGACCTGCCAACTTCATGCAGGGCGAGTACCGCGTAAAGTCTATATACGGCGACTTTATCTGGATAATGATAAAAGCGACGAAATTCTATAACCGCGACGAGATACCCACGAAGATCGTCGGAGTTATAATGGATATCGACAAGGAAAAGAAAAGCGAGATGTACCTTATCCAGCGCGCAAGCAACGACGCCCTTACGCAGCTTTTCAACCGCGAAGCGTTTATCAAGTCACTTACCGCGGCAATCGAGGAATCTGCTGCTAAGAAATCCCTTGACGCTATGATGTTCATTGACCTTGACGACTTCAAGTTCTTTAACGACCAGTACGGTCACGCCTGCGGAGACGAGGTGCTTAAGTTCGTGGCTGACACCTTAAAGGAAATAAGCTTCGAGCGCGGCTTTGCAGGACGCTTCGGCGGAGACGAATTTGTTATCTGCCTGACCAATCTCACCCTCTACGGCGATTCGGGCAAGATCGCTCAGGAAATAATTGACATTCTCGGAAACGGCTTCACTTCCGAGTCCACGGGACTCAAGCTGAACGTTCACTGCTCTGTTGGTATCGCGTTCCTCCGCGAGAGCGGCAAAAATGCCGAAGAGGTTATTGCCGCAGCCGACGAGGCAATGTACAACATCAAAAAGTACGGCAAATCCGCATACGCATACGCAAAGTCCCCGCAGAAGCAGCCTGAAAGCCCCTCTGCGAAACCTGACGGCGGTTACGTCAACGAACTCAGCGGACTTATATAATTTAGCTATAAAAAAGGTCTCCGGAAAATCCGGAGACCTTTTTGGTATTAGGTTATTCGTCATTCGTATGTACCGTCGTTTTGCTCTGCAGGTGTCTGCGTTGCCGGAGCGGTCTGTCTGTATGAAGCGGTACCTCCCGATGTGCCGCCTATTTCCTCAAGAAGCTTTGAAAGGTCGATCATCATTGTTCCTCCGTCTCCCGAAACAACGGCGGGAAGCTTTCCGTCCCACTTTTCAATGTAGTTGCTTATGAGTATCTCGGGAGTTATCTGCTCGGATTTCAGCTTGTAGGCTTCCGCCTCCGCCTGAGCCTGAGCTATCTTCTGTTCAGCCTCTACCTTGATCCGCTGCAAGTCCTGCTCCGCTTTGAGAGCGTTCTGCTGAGCAGTCTGCTTTGCTTCGATAGCGGCGTTGTACTCGTCCGTAAAATCAAACGCCGTAATGTTGAATATCTGTATCTCTATGCCGTATGCACCTATCTTATCTTTCAGGAGTTCCATCATCTGATCACCGATGGACTGACGGTTGGTGATAAGCTCCTCGGCGGTAAACTTTGCCGTAACGGCTTTTACGCACTCCTGAATGGCGGGTGTAATTATTACCGATTCGTAGTCGAGACCGATGTCCTTATAGACTCTTGCGGAGTAGCCGTTAAGCACCTTGTAGTTCACCGCAATTGTGGAGGAAACTGTCTGCAAGTCCTTTGAAGCGGCGGTGCAGGCAGCCTCCGCTTTTTTTACACGGTTGTCGATCAGAACGATGTCCTGAATAAACGGTATCTTAAAGTGAAGTCCCTCCGAGAGCACCCCGTCGGAGACCTTTCCGAAAGTGGTCACAACACCCGTGTGACCCGCCTTTACGGTGGTAAACGAGTTCATTACCACAATTGCCGCGATCAGCAATACGATAACGGTTATCACGATCTTGCGCACCGTACCGCTGCTTGCGTTTACTACATTGTTATTATTTGTCATTTAGTATCTCCTTTCGATAATGCGCAATTATGCGCTTAAAAAGCCAGTGTGTCGCAGCCGATGTTGTCCTCATCATCACTGTCGTCACCGTCATCTCCGCTTTCAGGCGGAATAAAGCTGTTGTACTCTGCTGCGGTAACGCGGTTTCCGGCGCAGCCTTTAACAAATGCGATGATACCAACGGCAAGCGCGGCAGCGGACATTACTGCCGCCATTATTGCCAGAACCAACGCAGCCGAAGCGGCAGGGCAGTTTTTCTGTACCCGAACATACTCTTTCGTTTTCATAGGCTATTTGTCCTCCAGTTCTTTCAGAGCTTTAAGCTCGTCCTTGTCGATCCTTATCTTTCCGTCGCGTATAATGGTCACGTCCTCCTTGTTGAAAATGACCGCCGCGTCCTCGGATTTTTCGGGCTTGACCTTCAGCTTGCCCGTCAGCAGATTTACTTCCTCAACATATCCCCTGAAATCGGGAGTTTTAACATATGCTCCAACCTTCGGAGTATTTTTTTGCAGGAACTCGTAAGCGTCCTGCTCGTATTTAAGACAGCACATAAGTCTGCCGCAGGTACCTGAAATTTTTGTGGGATTCAGCGAAAGCCCCTGCTCCTTAGCCATTTTTATGGACACCGGCTGAAATTCACCCAGAAAACCCTTGCAGCAGAATTCCCTGCCGCATATTCCCAGACCGCCGAGGATCTTCGCCTCGTCGCGGACTCCTATCTGCCGAAGCTCTATGCGCGTCCTGAAAACGGAAGCAAGGTCTTTGACAAGCTCGCGGAAATCCACACGTGTCTCCGCCGTAAAATAAAACAGCAGTTTGTTGTTGTCAAAAGTGCACTCAACGTCCACAAGACTCATATCAAGCTTGTGTGCAAGGATTTTTTCCTCGCATATCTTGAAAGCGTTCTTTTCCTTGATCCTGTTCTGTTCAAGAATCTTCATATCCTGGGGAGTGACTATCCTGATTATCTCTTTCAGCGGAGCGGTTATCTGAGAATCCTCAATATTTCTGTTAGGCATCACCACCTCGCCGCATTCAACGCCGCGGGCAGTCTCCACAATAACGAGAGTACCCTCCTCCGCCTTTACCCCTGCAGGGGAAAAATAATAAATTTTGCCGGTCTTTTTGAACCGTACTCCAATAATTTCGGTCATACAGACTGTATTCCTTTCTATCCCATAATGGCGCAGACAAACGCCGATAACTCCGACGGCACGTTCATATTCATTCCGCAATGTATTGAGACCCGCCCTATCGCCTCATGAATAAGTTCAGCCCGTTTCATGCTTATTTTCCGTGAGAGCAGCTCCGCGCCCTTTGGGTCACAGCCTATGGGCGGAGCAGTGCCAAGCCTAAGCACGCAGGCGTCCCGTACAGTTTTGTCCGCAAGTTCCAGTACAAGCTTTATCCTGTTTCTGTTTTCGCCTATACGGTGCAGCGCGGTCAGCAGACCGTATTCGTCCCCCTCTGCTATAGCGGAGACGATATCTCTGCATATTTCGGCGTTTTCGGCAGTTTCCCCGCCCTTTAAATAATCAAGACAGTTTCCGATGTTTCCGTGGAAGCGTTCAACCGCACCGCCGATATCCTCAGGGGAGAATCCCATATCCGCCAAAGCTTTTTTGCAGTCCTCCTCGGTACACTCGGGTATGCCTATGGTTATCACCCTCGAAAGTATTGTCGGCAGGAACACGCTCCTGCTTACGGCGGTAAAAATAAAGTACGCCGTATCGGGAGGCTCCTCAATAAGCTTCAGCATAAGGTTCTGCGTACCCTCCTCAACGCTTTCGCAGTCGGCGAATATATAGACCTTTGAGTCGCAGTCGTTTGGCTTGACGTAAGCGTCCGAACAGATACCGCGTATTGTTTCGCGGTTATAGATCTGCTTTTTGCCGCTCTTTTCGGGTCTTATAACGTCGGGGTGAGTGTTTTCAAGTATCCTTCTGCACTGGCGGCACATCTCTCCGTTGTGAGAAAACCCGCAGGGACTGTCCCCGCCTTTCTCACAGAGCAGCGTCATGGCAATGTAGTCCGCCGCGGTTTTCTTTCCAACGCCCTTTTCTCCGACGAGCAGAAAGGCGTGAGCCATTCTGCCGTTTCTCTTCATAGCTTCAAGCGCCGAAACAAAGGAGTCCTTTGACCAAAGCTTTATCATACCTTTTCAAACCGTTCCACGTCGGTGACGAAAATAGTAGCTCCGCCCACGGATACCTCCACGGGAAAAGTCGCGCCGTGCATTTCCGAGCCGACAAAGTTGCCGGCAGGCATATACTGCTTTCTTCTTCGTGAACGCTCTTTAATAATGCCGATTATCTCATCGACCTTGTCGTCCTCGGCGCAAATGAGAAATGTAGTGTTTCCCGCCATAAGGAATCCGCCGGTCGAAGCGAGCTTGGTGGCAAAAAATCCCGCTCTCGTAAGCGTAGAGGAAACATCGTGGCTGTCGTCGTTATTTACAATCGCATAGATAAGTTTCATGCCGAACCTCCGTTAATTCTGATTTTTGATCAAAATGCAGACATAAATCAGTATAAGTTCATAAGTATACATTTTTATTGTACCACATTTACATGAAAAATGCTATACATTTTCAAAATTTTTATAATATTTTCGTCAATAATTTCTCCCGCCGCTGCTATCGGTATGCATGGAGGACACACTGTAATGCTCTCGGCGGCGATACGTCCCGACGCTTTTTCTGCGGAAACTGTCTCCCGAGCCGCAAAAAAAGCTTCCCTTGGGGACATTGCCCTAACCGCTTCTGTTATCTCGATCTGAGGGGGTCTTAAAAGTATTCTGGGACACATCAGTCTTTCAGCGGCAAATGCGGTTTTTTCAAAATCCTCCCCGGTACTTGAAGACGAAAACATCAGCACCGCATGAGTCTCGTCAGCGTATTCCGCCTCTATGCCGTTTTCCCGAAGCTGTTCCGCAAGCTGATATCCCCGCAGTCCGCATGGGTATGCGTAAAAAGTTACCTTAAGCGGTTCGGTGTCGGGCAGTACAAGATGAGCAAGCCGCTTCTTTAAATCGCAGACCCGTTTCACCGTTTCCGCAAGATCGCTTCGGAATCCCTCCGCAAGATATTTATTGCACAAGTCCATGCTTGCCATAATGAGATAGCTCGGACTTGTACTGCCGAAAAGAGCCATATCACGCTTTATTTCGGGAATAAAGCTTTCGTTCCCCACATGGAGATAAGCTCCCCCCGTAAGTACGGGCAGAGTCTTGTGAGCCGAATCGCAGCACATATCCGCCCCCAATGCAACAGGGTGGAAACTATCCTCCAGAAAAGCAAGATACGCTCCGTGAGCGTTGTCCACAAGCAGCGGCATACTGTTCCGATGACATACCTCCGCTATCTCCGCAATGGGAGCAAGCCTCCCCAGATAGTCTGGAGAAGTTATAAAAACACAAGCGGGATCCTTGTCACGGTAACGCTCAATAGCCATTTCCACAGAAGCGGCGGTGATTTTTCCCGAAACGACGGAACTATCCTCATATTCGGGATAAAGCCAGCACGGGTCAAGATCGAGCAGTACGCAGGAGTTCATTACCGAGCGGTGAGCGTTTCTGCCGCAGATAAAAGACCTGCCTTTTCCGCATACCGCCGCAAGCATAGCCTGTATGCAAAGCGTAGACCCTCCCGCAGAGTAAAACGTTGCAGCTGTACCGAAAATAGAAGCCGCGTTTTTCTCGCTTTCGGCAATAATGCCATCCGCTTCGTACAAAGAATCCGCGCCCTTTATTTCGGTTATATCATAAGGAAAAGCCGCACCGAAGCCGCAGCCTTCGGGACTTCTTCCCTTGTGCCCCGGCATATGCGCGCGCACCGTTCCGCTGCCCGCATAACGTTCCAAAAAATCATAAACAGGAGTATTCATTTTACATTCCTCACATTCAAATCGGTCTAAACAAAATATTTCATTTTTTCCATAATATTTCTTCTGCCGCGTGAGATCGTCCGCGACACGGTGGAGCGGTTCACTTCAAGCTTTTCCGCTATCTCCGGGATATTCATGCGGCTGAAATAGTAAAGACCTATCATCTGCCGCTGGCGTTCCGAAAGCTCGTTCTCGATAATATTTCTGAGAATTTTTATCATCAGGCTATGCTTGTCCCCACCCGAACTGTTTTCACCGATAAGCGCGGTGATACGCTTGTCCGCGCAGAATTCCGCTTCTCCGGGAAAATCGTTTTTCAGGCGTTTCTGCATATGTCGTTCACCCCGCAGCCCGCGTAGCCGTAAAGACTGTAAATAACGTCAAGCAGATCATAAAGCTCCTGTTCGAGCGTAAGCTTCCGCCTTGTTATATCATCGCGCTCAATGGTTTCGAGATCACCCTTAAGCCTTTCGTTCAGCTCCGAGATTCTCTTTCTGAGGGCGGCCTCCGAGCGCTTGTATTCAACGATCATTTTCATGTATTCCTTCATAGTGAACAAACCTCCGTTTCAGCGACGTGTAAGACATTTATGGCTTTTAATTATCATTTCCCGCAGGCAGTACTCCCGATGGTCAGACGGAAGCTCTGTCAAATTCCCTACTTTTAATTATAGCCATAAAACGTATGTTCGTCAAGTGAAAATCGAAAATTTGTTTCGTTTTGTTAAATCTACACAAAAACAAAATGCATTCTTTATTTTCAGTAACAGTACTGTTCTCTATGTTGAAACCACGCAACTAAGCCATTCCTAACATAGAGAACACTCTTGTGTGTGTTGTACGTTCTCCTCTCTTAAAATTTCTCTATTATGCACAAGAGAGCATAACTAAATTTGTATATTATTCTTTCTTATTAACCTCAATCAAACGACATCTCAGCCTATTAACTTCATCACGTAAATCCTCCAACTCCACAAGTTGATTAATCAAATTCAACTTGTCCTGTTCCAACTGCTTGACCTTTGCGCGATAATCCGCTATCTGCCTTTCATATTCTTCCTTATCGGATTTCTTGATAACAGTGTAGTCAGAATTAGGAACAGAACGGCATTTGGTACGCAGTTTAAGTATGCGTTCCTTAATCTTGGGGTTGTTGTAAAGTCCAGTACGACTAACGCCAGACTCTTTAGCGACAGCTTCAAAATTAACCTCTTTGCCTTGCCTATAGAGCTTGTCAATAGCAGTATTAGCCTTTGCAATATTCTCAGCGGAACGCTTCTCCTGAAAAGCTTTAACACCCGCCATCTGCGCTTTAGACGCTTTCTTTTTCATTAAGCTGTACCTCCAAACTTTCTACAAGCGGTTTCAAATGCTTGTATTTAATAAACTGACGCTGCCATTCGCGCTCTCTATCCAATGCTTTTAAACGTGCCATTTCCCTTTCCAAAAGGTCAAGTTCCGATTTAAGTATCGGTAGAAACTGCACCTCGGTAATGTAATTGGGACAGTTGTAGAAGAAGCAACCGTCACCGTCTGTACAGTTACCGCGTCTGAAATCATAAAGGCACACTCCCGTAGGCAAAGGATTAAAACTCATAGTTGAAGCAAGGTCGTCAATCACGTTGTCAATCTGTCCCTCGGTTTTACCGTTAAAAAGATTATTGAGTTTACCTTTGATTTCTTTAGCACGTATTCCAGCGATTTTGGAATTGGGACTTAAAATCATCTCGGAGTAAATATCGCGTACTTCTTCAGCTTGGAGCGAAAGATAATGAGATGTCATTTCAATAGAAACGTGGGAATATTGCTCCATAATCATGGCGATTGGAACTTTACGTTTAACCAGTTCTCTTACAAAGGTTGCTCTGAATTGGTGAGATTTTAATGGGTACAGTTCTCCTTTGCTGTCACGTATATCCCATCGTTCAATAAAATGTGGAAGTCTGCATATACCCCATGTATGAGTTTTTAAAACGTTTATCCCACGATTATGAATTAAAAACAGTTCTTTCAATCCACTTTTCTCACGAAGTTCAGCAGTATACAAAGTCAACTCTTCAACTACGTTTTTTACAAGTCCGTTAACGAAAACCTTATGAATAATCGGATCACCTTTTTCAGTCTTGCTCAATTCAACCTCCATATAGTCATAACCGTCAGAAGTGGTTTTAACACATCCTTCGCAAATTGACAAAACCTCATTTATCCGCAATCCAGTCTGACTTTGAATAATAATACCCGCTTTTGTAAGCACATCTTTTTCATCATGAATAACATGATAAAGAATTTTATTAAATACATCTTCGGGAATGGGTTTGGTTCTGCTCTTTTTCATATCCTTTTGAGGTTTCCACAAATCATGAGATGTAATACCTTTAAAAATATTTGTCATAGGAACATTCCACCCTTGCAGGACTTGAATGTCCTAAAACCTCTTGTATCACATTCAGATTTATGCCTTTGGAAAGCATATCTGTTCCTAATGTTCGCCTAAATTGATGTGATGTTAAGTGATAGGGTTTCCCATCTGTATTGAGAATATTATTTCTTTTAGTAAAACTATTAAACCAATTGGAAAATGATAAGTTATTAGGCTTAATTAATTGACCAATCTTTTTACCGCTAGAAACTCTATGAATGAACAGAAAATCTTTAAGTTTTTCATCGCAATCTTTCCTAAGTTCAATTGTTGCTTCTGCAAGCAATTTAATCGCTTCAACACATTCTGCTCTGATAGGCATAGGCTTATGCTGTTTACGGTTTTTATGGTCAAACCATGTCATCGTATATCCGTTGATAGGGTGTGGGCTTACGCAGTCAATTTTTAGATTAAGCAAATCGCCTATCCTCATACCTGTAGATTCAAGAATGATTATTCCGTATTTTAAATACAGATTTTCTTCTGCTTTTAAAGCTTCATTTATTTGCAATAAAACCTCATCGGGAATGAAATCAATTTTAAGTCTGCGATTTACACCTACAAACTCATTGCCCGTAAATATTTCAACATCAGGTACAGAATTAGGTTTATGAATTTGACACCAATGAATTATACTTTTAAGTGCGTCTAATGCAGCTTTACGAGACCTATATGATAACTTTTTACCTGTCTTTTCTGACACGGCAGTATTAAGAAATGAAACAAATCTGCAAATATTAAAATTTGTCAATTCTCTTAATGACCGTATTTTTGAGATGATTGCATAATTGTTAAACCATTTAAGCTTTTTCAGGCATTCACAAAGATAACTTAATGCTCGATTTCCAGTAACATAATTTCCCCAAATATACGACTTAACCACATCTTTAATCTCATCACTACACAAATCTTCAAAATGAAAGTGAAAATTTCTACCGTAGTACTGTGACTCAGGGTCTTTGTCTACCAATGTCCAAGTATCTCCTTCGGGATATTTGTTAATCATACAAGCACACCTCCCATCAGAGGATTATTTGCCCAATACCGTTCAAGACTGTCTTCAATAAACGGATTTGAGAGATGTGTGTACTTCTGCGTGGTCGATAAATGTTCATGTCCCATGATTATTCTGACAACGCTTGTATCAAGTCCCGATTGGATGAGATTTGAACAGAGTGTGTGTCTTAAATCGTGGAAGTTAAAGTATATTCCAGTCTGTTCTCGTATGCTTTTCAGCTTGTCGTGAGCAGCGGAGTAGGTTAGTTGTTTACCTAAAAATCTTTTATCCTCGTCAACGAAAATATATCCGTTATCGCCACCCGCAAGGGTTCTTTCTGTCATGATGAAGTCGTCAATTTCCTGCACAAGCGGCATTGGTACATACAAATCTCTGTACTTACCCTTAGACTTGATACCCTCGAATACAGCAATGGATTTGCTCATATCAGGCACTGGAACGCTCTCTATTTCAAGGTCGAGTGCCTCTTGTATTCTTGCACCCGTGAGATACAAAAACTTGTAAAGAAGCCTATCACGCTGTTTATCAAGGGCATTAAGTACAATCTCCATCTCATCATCTGTAACCAGTCTGACGTTGCGGGTGGTTTCCTTGACCTTAAATATGGATTGTTTAACCTTGTTATCGCTTCTCGCATGGTACAAAAGGCTCTTAAACATATTGAATGGTCGGTTGACTTCCTGCATTATGATTGGACTGTCAACGTCGCTCATAGCTGCATGATAACGATAAAAGCTATGCACTGAGCTGAGTATACGGTTGATTGTGGTATTAGTCCTTGCGCTTTCCTTGTGCAGAGCAATGATTTTTTCGGAATCGTCGCCCTTACGGAGATATTCGATGAAGTCGGCAATCATGCTTGGCGCAACCTCATCATACTTCAAACCGTTCTTCTGCAAAAAGCACCAGAAAACTTTCAAGTCTGTCGCATAGGCTGTGAGTGTGTTCAAAGCCCTATCCTTGGTGTATTGAAATTTCAGAAATTCATAGACGGGCTGGACAAGTTTCATGTTATCATCAAGCAGCACAACCATGCCCTCTCCGTCTCTGCAAATTGTGTGAATTTCCATTGTTTTTGACCTCCTGACAAAATGAATATGATTTTTGCGTATAGCTTATTTATCATACACATTTTGTCGGATTTTGTCAAGTTTGAAATACTGTCTTTTACGTTAAAGATAACTTTATGAATTTATTATGATTTATTAGTATTGAAACACACTTCAATCAACGTAGTTATGGGGATTGTAGAACTTGCTACATAGAATACATTAGGTCACTGTAGATAACAAAAATCTCAATCAAATTTATCAAAGAAAAATTTTCTTTTTTAGCGTATAACTTTTGTTTATGCCGCCCAAAACAGCTTAACGCCGTACTCTCCTAAATAAGAAGAGACGCTTGCCGGACGAAACTTTAAGCGACAAGCGTCAATATGTCTACTTACGCAAAGCCTTTCTGCGCTTCTTCTCGCTGTACATCAGCCTGTCCGATTTCTTCACAAGCTCCTCAAAATCGGGCTTCTCACCCTCCGAAGCAATGTAAATTCCCATGCTGGCGGCAACGGTATACGGTTTTCCGGACACGGCGTTGTATTTATCCAGATATTCACAGAATAATGCGCGGACGTCCCGTTCATTTTCGCCTACAGGGTATACCGCCATCATCTCGTCCCCGCCAAACCGCGTGCATACCGCATTCGGCGGACAGCACGCCTTTAATGCGCACGCCGTTTTATGTATTGCGTTATCGCCCTCTTCATGACCGAAATTATCGTTTATATATTTCAGTCCGTCAAGGTCGCACATTATAACCGCAAGAGACTTGTCTCCAGCTTCTTCAAGAAGTCTTTCGTACTTTGTAAAGAAACCTCGGCGGTTGTAAAGTCCCGTAAGAGCGTCCGTACCCGACATTTTTTCTATTCTTTTAAGCAGATAATGCTTGTATCTCTGGTTTATCAGACCTCCCAGAGCATTGTTCAGCATATTTGTTGTCTGCGGTATTTTATAGTAATTACCCGATACAAAATCTCCGAAATGAAAACATATATACCCCAACGAAACGCCGAGATAATGCAGCGCCGTAAATATCAGACATCGCCCGTCGTCAAGGTAGTAATCAAGAGTGGGGATAATTTCCTTTTCAGACATATAGTATGGCGTGAATTTTTCACCGTTGTTCCGTTTACGGTCTATCATATCGCTGTCGTACAGAACGAACAGTCCGCCGTCAGAGCCGCACACGCTTTCAACTTCGGGATTTACGGATTCGTCGGTATATTCCTGCTTTATAAGGCAGCACATAGCGTACATAAGGTCGTCGTCCCTCATTATGTAAGCGATCTCCTCAAAGCTTTTGCCGCGCTGTATCCTTGCCGCAATTTCGGAAAGTATGATATTTTCGCTTTGAAAACGGTTGAACATATTTGTTTGTTCGTTGAACAATACAGCCGCGTCCAGCTTAAATGAAGATTTACAGCCGCAGGATTCGTTAAACACCGCTTCGGGAAGCACCTTGACGCAGCCCTCGCGCCTGCCTCCGCCGAACATATCGGAAAGTATACCGCATATAGTCTCCGAGGCCGTTTCGTTTTTGACGCAAATGGAGGTAATAGTGGGCGTGGAACTGAAAATGGTATCTATACAGTCATACCCTGTTACGGCAACGTCTCCCGGCACCGATATGCCGCGGCTTTGCAGGAAAACCGATACCGCAATAGCCATATGGTCGTTGGCGCAGACAAACGCGCGGGGAAGTCTCCCCTCGTTCAGAAGCTTTTCCGCGGCAGCCACAGCAGGCTCCGACCAGAAATCGCCGTAACTTACCATACTGCTGTCAAAGGCGATACCGCGTTTTTCGAGCGCGTCCTTAAAGGCTTCTATTCTTTTGTCGGAAAAGCTGTTGCCCTTTACTCCCGCTATCATATGAAAATCGGAAATTCCGTGTACATCATAAAGATGTGCAACAATATTCTCTATTCCCCTTTTATATTCGTATATGATGTTCATACAGCCGTCAAAGCTTTTTCCAAGCGAAATAACCGGAAGACCCATATCAAACGCGCGGCTGATTATTTTTCGGCAGACAGCAGCGTTTCCGATATGGTTGGAGTCGATTATAACAGCGTCCGCAAAGGAAGGGTCGAACATTTCATAGACCGAAGTCTGCGGGTCGTTTTCTCTGATATCCTCGTTAAGACGGGGACTGCAATTATATACGAAAAGGCGGTAATCAGCCTTGGCAAGCCTTTTGTTAAGAACATTTATAAATTCATAGCATTCCCTGTCATGAATACGGCAGGTCATCAGGGCGATTATTTTATATTTTCCGATCATACCGAACACTCCGAGTTTCTGAATATTTTGATTATACCAGGCTCTATTGCAAAATTTACAATTTTGCAATACCGGCAATTTTATTGCCGGTCAGCGGCAAAGCCGCTGCAGAGCCGTCGTTCATTCTGCCCGCGCAATGCCGAAAGCTTTGCAAGCCGCCAATGGCGGCATTTCAAACAATTGCATTGTTTGAAATAGCGGGCAGTATATAATCTTCCATTATCATTATAAAGCATTGAGCTTTTGATGTCAATATTTATTTCCATACCTGGAATTTACGGATTACAGCTTTTTTATAAAATTTTTATATAAAATTACAAAATTACGTAAAAACGTATTGACAAAGCAAAATAATTATGATATTATATAATTACGGAATTCCGAAACAATAACAAAGGAGGATATTGTATGTCAGAAAGAAATTACGGCGCGGAGATAGACGCATTAAGAAACGACATCAACGAGATCAAGGAGCTGCTGAAGGGCGGCAAAACCGAGGAGGAAACCTCCGAGGACAAGCCCGACAGCAAGCTTGTTGAAAAAATCAAAGACATGACAGACGATACGGTGCTTGCCTCGCTTATGGAGAGGATACAGAGCGAGTGCGAGGCAGACGGAAGTACAGGCAGGATCGTTTACACGGGGGTTTTCGCTTCGGGGGGACGGCAGTCCAACTGGATAGGACAGTACAACACCGACCATCTGCTGAAACTGATTGAGGACAGAACAGCGGAAAAGGTGCTCAACTGTATCGGCAGCGGGGACAAGCTTAATATCCTGCTTGCGCTGCTGCGCAAGCCCATGACCGTGGCGCAGATAGTCAGCGAGGGCGGTTTCAACTCTACAGGACAGGTCTACCATCACCTTAACGCCCTTATTGCCGCAGACCTTGTGAAAGAGGACGTTGAAAACAACAATAAGGGTACTTATATTGTTGTTCCCTATCACGTTCAGGGCGTGATAATGCTGCTTGCGGGAATAAGCGATATGCTGAACGATAAAGGAAAATTCACCAGACCGGGTTTCGTACAGTCGTGGTACTGATAAAAATTTTTGCATAATTTTCCATGACTGCCTGCGGAAACGCTGAAAATAAGTTCTATTAAAATCCCTTTGATAAAAAGCAATGCTGATAACCGTTTGCCGCGAATTATCAGCATTGCTTATTTCATAGTATTTTTTTCCAAAGCATACTATCAAAAACAAAATGAACAAAAACGTTATTTTGCAATTTTGAAGTATGGGGTCACAGTACATTTGATTTGATAAATTCCGTAAGCTCCCGAGCCATTTCGTCGTGCTCCGGAAGCCTCGGATGCCCCGGCGTAGCCGCTCCGTTGCGGCTGAAAACGTTATGGTACGCCTTTATGCCGCTTTCGCAAAGCTCGTTCTTTATCTCCTCAATAGCGTTGTCCCATTCGTGGTCGTGCATAAGTATCGTCGTTGTAAGCACGAATTTTACATCGCCGTAATGATTTGCAAGGTCGCGTACAAGCTTTTTATAGCCTGTTTTCCACTGAGTTCTTGTTGACGGCGACGAAATGTCGATATCGTCCGAGTCGGTTCTGCCGTTATGCTTGTCGTTCTGACCGACAGCGATTATCACTACGTCCGGTACGTATCTGCCGAAATCCCAATTGGTAGGCTCTCCGCCCTCCGGAGTGTAGCAAGCCTTGTCGTACACGCTTTCAAGACCTATATAGTCGGGGGCATGGAAGTATCCGGTACCCTCGAAAAGAGCAATTCCGCCCTGACAGATATTATGTATCTGAGCGCCGATATTTCTGGCAGTCTGCATAACAAAGCTGTTCCAGACGTTGTCATAGGAGCTGTCGTTATTTTCAGGATCGCACTTTCCCACGTAATCGAAGGCTTCAATGACTTCTCCCGCGCATACGCTGTCGCCGTAAACTTCAATTTTCAGTTCAGGCAGCGGATCGGGAGAAAGGAACTCTCCGTCCGTCTCAAAGGACTTTATTGACAAAAGCTGATTTGCCGCGTGCCGCTTGTAAAAAATAACAGTATGTATACTGTCGGAAAGTCCCTCGGCAAGCATTACAGTAATATCCTTGCCGTTGTTTTCGTACAGCATGGGAACGCCGTTCATTACTCCGTCGGTAATTACTCCGAACCGAAGATTGCCCCAAAGCGCAGTGGAATTAACAGCAGCGGAAAGCTTTGTTCCGCGGAATTTTACGATTGCCTGAGACCCTGCCCAGTAAAGCTTTGTTTCATCGGCATAAATATCTGTCCTGCCCATATAGAGGACTTTCGGGTCGTTGTGAGGGATAATCATGGAACCACCTCAGATCTTAACGATCTCGCCCTGAAGCGCGGGAGTCGCAGAAATGGCGTTTGCCTCGTCGGTGTCGATATGCATAGCGCGGGCAAACTTGTCCGAAACGCGGCAAACAACGTCGCCGAGAACAGCCTTTCTGCCGTCGGTGTCAAGCTTTACCCATACGACCTCCTTGTCGGAGACGCCCAGTTCCTCCGCATCGGCAGGAGTAAGATGAATGTGTCTTTTTGCTACGATAACACCCTCGCTGACCTCTACTTCGCCGCAGGGACCGACAAGTTTGCAGCCTGCGGAACCGGCGACGTCGCCGCTTTCGCGTATAGGAGCGGAGATTCCGATGGAACGCGCGTCGGTAGCGGAAAGCTCTATCTGAGTGGCAGGACGTACAGGTCCCAGAATAGAAACATTGGCAAGAGATTTTTTGGGTCCTACGACTTCAACACGTTCCTCGCAGGCATACTGACCGGGTTGGGAAAGATCTTTCTTTTTTGTGAGGGACGCGCCTTTGCCGAAAAGTATCTCAAGATCCTCCTGAGTAACGTGAACATGGCGGGCGGAAGTTTCAACCATAAAAGTTTTTGACATAATAATTCCTCCAAAAGTAAAATATTCTATAATAAGTATACTACTTTCGTCCTGAAAGGTCAAGAAAAATATTGCAATTGCTTTTATACATTTTTTGAAACATAATTTATTAATTCTTTCGGTGCGGTTTTTTGCCTTTTTATAGGACTTCTTCCCGCAGCATCCTCTACTTGCTTTTGTGTCTTCATTGGGACAACATCTCTTTGATCTCCGGCAATAACTCTTGTATTCCGAATTCCTAAAATTCTACGTTCCTTAACGTGATTTTTTATGACGAAACTTCACGGGCGATGCAAAAAATATCCCTGCTTTTCTGTATAACCGAGAAGCAGGGTTTTGGTTTTTTTATTTCATTTCGGTATTGTTTTTCTCATTTTGCTTGTCAAACGGCACTGGGCACTGAAAGAAATATTGGCAGCTTAAGCATAGTGTAAATGTCATTAACTGTTAGGATACCTATACTGCTTTACAACAAAGCTGTCCCCGCCGCTTACTTCAATAACGAAATCTCCGCCGTCTACATATCCGTCCAGAACATGATCGCTGTTGTACTTTTCCTGCTTTGTGTGGTATGTCACCGTATTTCCGTCTATTTCCCAGCTTGTTATGGTAAGCTTGCCCAACTCCTCGTTAATGCCTCCGTCGCCGAGAATTGTGTAAAGCTCTCCGCCGATATCGCGGTACTGCTGAGGAGCTTTCAAAAACATCTCGTTGACTATCTTTTCGTCAAAGTATTTGAGAACGTAGCTTCTCAGCTCCGTAAGGGTAGAAAACCTCGGATCGTCCACCTTAAAGAAATACCTGCTGTCGCCGTTATCCGCTGTTCCGACTTCCACATAATTCTCATAGTCGCTCACATTGAGGCTTGTGGCAATGAAGTACTGATATATATTTCCTGCGATAGCATGAGCGGCGTAGCCGTAATAAAGAGGGTTATTTAAAACGTCAGTCCATGTTTCGCGTGCGCGGCGCATTGTCATATCGTTTGGATTCAGGGTGTAGGTTATTATTTCAGTCGAAAGGCTCCCGTCCCCGTTCACAGTAACGATCGGTTCGGGCATGAATTTGAGGTCTTCCGTGCGGTACAAGCTGCTTTCGGGTATATAGCTCATACGGTCAAGGACTCCGGCGTCATCGTCCTGAACGAAAGCGCTCTTCATCGTCATAACGCCGACAGCCTGATCTAAGTCGTCAGCAGCGTCCGCTGCATTGCTTTCCTGCAGCTCGGTGTTGTAGACCTCTACCTCCACAAGGCGGCCGTCCAGAATGGAATACAGTCTGCTCACACTGTACGGAAGCGTTTCGTCGTCAAAGTTCATGAGGAAAAAGTCTATTTTCAGCAGGTCGGGTATACCTCCGTTTTCCTCGGAGGAGCTTTTTATCACCGTGCATATCTGACTTGCGTACTGCTGTGAATACGGAAAATTCACCATATAGTTGTCGGGAGGAACAACGCTGAATTTTGTGAAGCCGAACTGATTGTCCTCAACGGTAAGCGTAAGACCCGTGCCGTTTTCGTCCGGAGTTACCGTTATCATATAGTTGTTGCCGTATACCGAAAAATCATATGTGTAGTATGTGAAAGGTTCGCTGTCGGTCTCAATGCCGTTATCAAGAGAATAGGCGGCGGGAGCGTTTCTCACAAGAAGCTCTGAAGTCTCGGCAGGAGCGGTCTCCTCGGATATTTCGCTGATTTTTTGACCGGCTCCGTAACCGCACGAGCTGAACAAAGCCGCAGCTGTCAATAACGAAAGAGCCATAGCAGCGGTACAAAATTTATATCTCAATATATTTTCACGCTCCTTTCCGACAGATATTGACACACTCAAAGGGAATAAATTTCCGCAGTTATCTTTTTATTCCTGTAATAATTATATCATCTTTCCGGTGTGAAATCAATTACATTTCGTTTACAGTTTTATTACTTGCAGGGTACAAAAGCCTTTTGCGGACGCAGTTTGTTAATTTTCGGTGAACTATTTGCAAGGAATATTGTATTCAAAGAAGCGATGATTTATAATTGATACTGTAATACATATTTTTCGTAAACCCCGAAGAAACGGAAAGTTGTTTTCCGCGGTAAAATAAAAAGGAGAAATTAAAAATGACGATAAACGAATATCAAAAGCTTGCAATGACGACGCTGAGCCCGTCTGTAAGTACCAAAAGAGACGCGCTGATAAACGGCGTTATGGGACTTTGCGGAGAGTCCGGCGAAGCCATTGACATCGTTAAAAAATGGCTTGCGCAGGGTCACGAGCTTGACAGGGAGCACCTTATAAAGGAACTTGGGGACGTGGCATGGTACCTTGCGGAGACCGCTTTTGCGCTGGACGTTTCCCTTGAGGAAGTCATGCAGCTCAATATTGACAAGCTGAAAAAAAGATATCCCGACGGCTTTGAGACCGAACGCTCTCAGGTTCGTCTCAGCGGAGATATCTGATATAGGTATTCATGCGTAAAGAAAGGAACGATCGGTATGAACGGCAGAAAAATACGTTTCGGTTTCGCGGCAGGCGCGGTACTGCTGATATTATCCCTGCTGACATTTGCGTCCTGCGGAATGTCGGGGGACAAGATCGCCGCCGAGGGTAAAAAGCTCTACACAGCGGGCAGCTATGAGGAGGCGCTGGAGAAATTTACCGAAGCAGAGGAAGCGGGTTTGAAAAATTTTAAAGCCGCGGAACTTTACTACTGCATGGGCAACTGCTTCTATCATCTTGAAAACTACGGAAAATGCGTTGATTACCAGCTCAAATGCGTTGAAGCGGAGCCGGAGTATTTCAGCGGCTGGGTGAGCCTTGGAGTGGCATACAGAAAGATAGGCGAACGGGACAAGGCAATGGAGTGCTATCAGACCGCGTTAAAGTACGATCCCCACAACTCGGATTCCGCCGCCCTTTATATAAGCTTGGGATCGCTCTCAATAGAGCTTGGCAAGCCCATGTCTGCTATAGATTATCTTGAATCGGCGCAGGAAATTTCCCCCGAAAGTCCGGACGTTTACGCTTATCTTGCAATCGCCTATAAAATGGCTCTGGAACCCGAAAAGTCCGCTGACGCGCTTGCTAAAGCGCAGGCGCTGGGTTATTCCAAAATTGACGAGATAAACGACCGTCTTGCGAAGCTGGATAAATAAACGGCGCAGCATACGGCGGTCGTTTTCAGTACAATGTTATAGAGAAAAGTTGAGTAACTATAAAAATAAAACAATCCCGGCTTGCAGGATTATCCTTGCAGCCGGGACTGTTTTTTACCGTTCAGAATTTATTACTCTGCGGTGTTTTCGTCGGAAGAATCTCCGTCGACTACGACAATGTTGGGAACCTCGTCCTCTGCCGCTTCGTCGATCTCCTCAGTTTCCTCGACCTCTTCCTCGGCAGGTTCGGGCTTTTCCAGTTCCGCGCCGCACTTGCCGCAGAACGTATCCTCGAAAGGACACTCGCTGCCGCACTTTTGGCACTTTATCAGACCCTTGATAGCCAAAAGCTCGCTTTTAAGCTCGGCAATGGTATCAATGGAAGCGGTAACAGCGTTAACGGTCTCGGCGATCGCCTCGTCCGGGTTATCCTTGTAAGTATCGTAGTAGTACTTGCCCAGGATAGTATAGTTCTCGCTGATCGAATGCTCGCAGGAAATGATCTTGGCATTCATTTTTGCCACGCTTCCAACCTGCTTGGTCTTTTCGCCCACGGTTTTGCCCGCGTCGGTAAGTGTGTCGCCGATCTTCTTTAAAATATCGCTCATTTGAAATACCTCCGTTCAAAATTTGTACATTTGTTGGGTTTGTGTGCGTATGCTTTGCTTGACATTTAATATTATACTATATATAATATTAAATGTCAATACCCTTTTATAATTTTTATTATATTTTTTTTCGGGAAATTTTCCTGCACCCTGCTTTCCTCTTCGATCCGAAAAACTCTTTTGAATCCCTCCGCGATATCGTCAAGAACGTTTTCTGCCGAAGTCATCAGTGTTGCAAGCCGTTCGCCCTTGCAGACCCGTTCTCCGACGGTCTTGTCAAAAACTATTCCCGCGGAAGGGTCGATATCCGATTCCTTTGTGAGGCGTCCCGCGCCGAGCCGCAGTGACGTCATACCTGTCTGCTCACAGGCTATGCCGTTCAGGAAACCGTCCCTGTCCGCAAAAATCTCACGGCAGAAACGAGCCTTTCCGAAAAGACCGTAATCATCAATAACGCGGGGATCTCCCCCCTGAAGTTCTATCATCAGCCTTAAACGTTCCAAAGCAGCTCCAGAATCCAAAGCTTTTTCCGCCATAGCAAGGCATTGCACCGAATCGCCTTTTCCCGCGGTAACGAGCATTTCCGCCGCAAGCGTCAGGGAAATTTCCCGCAGCGGCGAAGCCTTGGGCGTGTTTCCTTTCAAAGTCTCTATCGCTTCAATTACTTCGAGGGAATTTCCTACGGCTTTTCCCAAAGGCTTGCTCATGTCGGTGAGGACTGCCGAGCATTTACGTCCCGCAAGCTGCCCCACCTTAACCATTGACTCCGCAAGCTTTTCCGCTTCGGCAACGGTTTTCATGAACGCGCCGTCGCCTACTTTTACGTCAAGAACGATACCGTCCGCGCCGGTAGCGAGCTTTTTGCTCATTATAGAAGAACATATCAGCGGAATGCTGTCCACCGTTGCGGTAGCGTTCCTCAGAGCGTAAATTTTTTTGTCCGCGGGGACAAGCGAACCCGTCTGACCTGCAACGGCAAAACCCGCTCTTTTGACCGTACCGATAAATTTTTCATAAGGGAGATCGGTTCGGAATCCGGGAATAGCTTCAAGCTTGTCGATAGTGCCGCCTGTGTGTCCCAGACCTCGTCCGGACATTTTGGGAACAAACACTCCGCACGCCGCCGCAATGGGAGCGGTAATGAGAGTAGTCTTGTCTCCCACGCCGCCTGTGCTGTGCTTGTCAGCATTGAATCCGCCTGTTTCGGGTTTGAGCATATCTCCAGAATACGCCATAGCCATGGTCAGGTCGGCGGTCTCCCTGTCCGATAAAGAATTAAAGCATACCGCCATTAACAGTGCGGACATCTGATAATCCGGGATATCGCCGCGGCAATAGTCCGCGACGACCCAATTTATCTCCTCCGTGCTGAGCTCGGCGTTATGCTTTTTTTTGGTAATTATTTCATATATTGTCATATTACTTCAATTCCCGTAAAATAAAATGTAAGTATATCGTAATAGCTCCAGCCCCGTTTTGCAAGAATATTTGCGCCGTTCTGGCTCATTCCCACGCCGTGACCGTAGCCGTATGTAGTAAAGATAAATTCTCCGTCGCTGTACCGCACGTCGAACGCCGCGCTTTTCAGCTTGTGACCCATAACGGTTTCGCGGAGCTTTTTACCCGAAATTGTTTTCTGTCCGTCGATAGAAATTTCATGTACGTAATTGCCGTCTATGTAATTCAGAACCACAAGCCAGCTGTAGGGATTGTTTGAAAGGGAAATTCCCAGCGAATTTTCAAGCATACTCCTCATGCTGCTTTCGCTTACTCTGAGCGTGGAACCGTAGTTGGGGTCTTCGTCCACGTCGAAAGGACAGTACACGCTTTTAAGATACGGAACGCTGCCGCCCCATACGTTTTTCGCGTCTGCGGTATAGCCTGACGATGAAGCCATATAGACGGTCTGAGCGACGCTTCCGTTATAGTAGCAGCACACTCCCCAGACCTCGGAAACAAGATTTTTTATCCTGTCAGGAGGATTTTTCTTGACCAACACCGAGGGCGTAAGACCGTTTACATTGTGGTACTTCATATAAGAATACGCCGCAACAGCCTGCGCCTTTATGGCTTCGTCGGAAAAGCTGGGGGACATCTCGTTATTGACGATCTGACAAATAAGGTCATAGGCGTTGACCGTGTGGGTCGAGCCGTTATATTTTGCGGTAAAGGTCTCGCTTGTGGAAATATCCCCTCCTGCGGGAATGTCAACGGAAACCGCGGTGTCCGCAGTCGTTGCCTCCGTTTCCGTCACGCTCGTAAAAAGCGCAAGGAAATCCGCGTCGTCGTCGGCAAACGGTTTGAATTCCGTTTCCGTGATCAGTTCCGTTTCAATTTCCGTTCCCGTATCCGCTGCCGCAGCGTCTAAATCATTTGTATCCTCAATGTCCTCGATTTCCTCCTCGGGAAGCTCTTCGTCAGACCCGCCGCCGTTAACATGATCGGATACGTCGTTTTCCTCTTTTTCCGCAGGAGCTGCTTCGGAGATTTCCGTTTGGGAACCGTCCGACGCGTCAGCGGACTTTTCCGTTTCAGACTCCGGATTTTTCCCGCCGTTAAAGCTTACGCCGGTGTTTCCGCCCGCGTAGTTTTTTTCCGCAACGTCGGCGGAGGCAACGTCGGTGGAGTCTGTTTCGACAGTACTTTCCGCCTCTGTTTGCTCAGGTTTCCGAGTTTGCGGAAGATATTCCTTGTCTGCGGAAGCGCCGCTTGTACTTGTATTTGCAGATATGTTTTCTTCGGAAGACTCCGCCGTATCCGAATCAGAGTTTTCAGCGGTTTCCTCCTCATAGCGGTACTCGGCGGAAATGGAGCTTGCGTCCACATCCTCAACCATGCACAGCGCAAAAGTATAGAAAACGCCCACGGCAAGCATTGCCGCAATTCCTCCCAGAGTAGCTTTAAGCCTCATGTTATCCCCTTCCTTTGGCTGAACGTCCTTAAACGGCTTGTTTTACCCGTTATTTTCCACATATGTGCCGCCGTTGTATTTATAGTATACGGCAGGCCATTTGGGATTGGGATTTACCGCAAAATTTGTGGTGTCGATATTTTCCGTAGTTTCTCCCGGTCGGAGCTTTCTGCCGATAATGACATGACGGGCAGGCTCCCACTCGTAGGAACAGGTGGAAAGCGTAATGAACTTATCATTTTCGTTGATATCGATTCCGGTATTGAAATGGCTTCTTGCGTCAATTTCCTTTTTAAAGGACTCAAAGGTGTGTTCTTCATCAAAATTGATGTAGTTCTGGTAGTCGAAAACATAGCCGTTATCGTGTTCAGGCTCGGTGTTGATTATAAATGAAGCGACAATGACATAGGCGTTCTGCTCGTACTTGTTGTCAAAGTAGATAAACGGGTTCTGTAGCCAGTATTTGTAGTCCCACTTGTAGTAGTCAAGCTGACCGAACATGGTTCCGTCCCGCTGATTGTGACCGTAGAGAATGATGTTGTCCGACTGAAGGTCGGGGTAATCGCTAACCACGTTTCGGCAGTCGGCAAAAACAGTTCCGCACTGACGCTTCTGACCGTAGATATTGGTTTTCAGGTACAACTCGTTGTCCTTGCTCTGAACTACCGCTTCGTTCACCACTCCGGGAATGGAAACATAGCCCACATAATCGCTGTTAATGGCAAGCATTTCGTCTGCAAATGGCAGATTCACAAGCGGTTCTCTGACGATCTCGCCGCTTCCGTCCGTTTCCGCAGGCACGGGGTCTGCATTTGCGGAACCCACCTGAGTCAGATTGTTGTAGACCTTGTAGCGTTCGCTGAGGTTTTTCTGATTCTGCTTGGCTTCAAAGATGTGATAGAAATAAAGTCCCAGTACTACTGCGCAAACGGCAAGCGCGGCAATGGAAACAAGCGCGATAAGCTTGCTGACCACTTCGCCCGCCGAGTCCCCTTTCATGGGGATAAAGCTTTCGGCAAAACTCTTTTTCTTTTTTTTCTTGGGAGTTTTGTACCTTGGGTTTGCACGGACCTCGTCCGACATAGCCATTTAGGATCATCCTTTCCGTTTTGATTTTTTTAGTTCATACACATAATTTATATTTATTTATGTACCTGCTGAATGCGCTTTATCCGGCTGTCACAGTTTCTGAGGAGCCGTCCTCCGGTTCGGGCGGCGGAGCTGTTTCGGCAGGCGATGTATCCGTACCGGCAGGCTTTTTCTTTTTCGCTTTTGCCGACTGCGTGACAGCTTCGTCCTTTTCGGAGGCTTTCTCCGTTTCTGGATCGGCGGTGATTTCGGTATTCTTGGATTTTTTCCGTGTGACCGCTTCAAGTCCCGAAGTCTCAGCGTCTCCGTCCTGCGCTGTTTCCTCCGTTTCCGTTTCGGTTTTCTTTTTGGACGTGCTTTCCGCCGTTTCCTCTTCGGGATCTTCCGGTACAGTTGTTACTTCCGTTTCCGCAGATTCGGAAGACTCCGCGGTTTCAGCGGGTCTGCGGGTACTGTGAACGGCGGTTTCCAGAAAGCCGTTTCCGGATATTTCTCCGTCGTCGTCATCGTCAAGGAACTCCTCCTCGGAAGCGGAGGTCTCCCCCGACATGATAGCCTCCCAGTCCACGCCTCTGGCGTAAGGGTTCAGGTAAGTTTCCGAAAAGTCATAGTCGTCAACAGTTTCGCCCTCGCGGAGCATTCTTGCAAATATTACAAACCTTGAATTTGTGAATTCGTTTGAACAAGTAGACAGGCACAAAAGCTTGTCGCCGTATTCCACGTCCACGGGAGAGACTATCTGATTCCTTTCATACACCATATCCATGTACCAATCAAAAGTAGCCTCGTCCGCCATTGTTTCGATGTAGTCCTGATAGTGGAAAACCACTCCGTTGCTGTCCTGCTTTTCGAGCGCGTTGGTAACGAAAAAGCCGTAAATAAGGTATTCGTAAGTCGTGCTTTCGGTGCTGAACCGAACCAAGGGATTTTCTCCGTAGAACTCAACGTTCTGCTTGTAGTTTTTCAGATTGCCGAACATTGTGCGGTCCTCCTGATTGTGTCCGTAGAACACAATGTTCGGAGAAATATAGTCGTCGCTGAAAGTACATCTGTAGTCCATGAAGATAGCTCCGGCTTTATTTGTACCGCCGCGGACGGAATGGGTCAGATAGTATTCGTTGTCCTCGCCCTTTACCACCGGGTCTGCGATATCGCAGCCGCTCAGCTCCAGATAGCCCACATAGTCCTTGTTGATATTTTTGTAGTACTCCGCCACATTTACGCGGTGCTCGGCTTTTTCCTCCTCGGTGGGAGCGACTTCAACCACATTTCCGTCGGTGTCGATAATAGTCTGAGCCGTGGTTACGATTATTTCCTTGTCCTTTTCCTTTTCCTCCACCGCCTGCTTCGACTGAACCAAAGTGCTGACGAGCATACAGCCCGCGCCGGCAAAAACGGCAACTGCGGCAATAAAAATTATCTTCCTTACGACCTCCCAGACCGAATCGCCTTTCCATGGCAATATCGCTTTGAGAAATCTTTTGAAAAAGCTTTCGTTAAATTCACTGTCGGTATTGTTAAAACTGTCCGTTTTCGGATCGCCTCCATTATTTGCTCCGGTCTCTGTTTCGGAAATTCGGGAAATTTCCGTTTCTTTTTCTGTTTCCGATTCATTTCCGACGTTTTCATTTTCATTTTCCGATTCTTCGCAAATCGCGCCGCCGGCTGAGAAAACTGCTTCTTCCGCTTCGGAAATACTGCTGTTGTCGAACAACTCCGACACGGTTTCCGCAATTTTAAGGGATTCCCATTCGGACTTCCCAGCAATAGTTATATCCGCGTCGGAAGCCTCCGACGAGTCGTCCTCAAGAGTATCCGTTTCCATTTCAACGCTGTCTGAAATCTCATCGTCCGCAGAAATTTCCTCCATTTCCGTGTCGGGACTATCCGTCTTATCCGGTTTATCCGCGGGAAAAAATTCTCCCATCAGATCGTTCACCGTATAATTTTTTTTATTGGTATCAGACATAAAAGCAAACCTCAGTTTCAATATGGTTCCGGTGCTTCGGTACCGCCGGTTTACCTGCTGTAAATGTAGCTGTAGTCGGGTTCGAGCATATCCTCGTTTATCTCAGCCTTTGAAACGTCCACCTCGGGGCTTTCGCCGTCGCGGACGCGTCTGCCGATAACCACAAATCGGGACGGCTCAAACTCGTTGGAACAGGTTGACAGCGTAATGAACTTGTCGTCCTCGTTAAAATCCACGCCTGTATTTACAGCAGTCCTTGCAAGGATATTTTCCTCAAAGTCGGAAAAAGTCCTGTTTTTGTTAAAATTCACGTAGTTATGGTAGTCAAAAACAACGCCGTCTCTGGTCTGGTACGGTTCTACTTCAACGACAAACATTGCGACAATTTTGTATGTATACTCTTCGTATAAATTACTGAATTTAAACGTAGGGTGATCGAGATAGAAGTCAAAATTCTTTGTGTTGTCTTTTTTAATTTTGTATTTTTTCAGCGTACCGAACATAGTCTGATCCGCCTGATTGTGACCGTAAATAATGAGATTGTCGCTCTGGTTCTTGTCGTAATCGTTTGCAACGCATCTGTAGTCAATGTATATCTGACCTGCGATATTTCTGTTTCCGTAAAAGTCCTTGTCAAGGTAGTACTCGTTGTTGTCCGTCTGGAGCACAACATTGTCTATCTTTGTATCGTCAACGGTTATCCAGCCTGCCACATCGGGATTTTCATTCAAAAGCTCCGTCATGCTGTCAAGCACCACAAGCGGAGGCGGCTCTGTCTCTGTAGTGGTTTCCTCCGTTTCGGGAGGGGGCGTTGTGGACTGGGTTATAACCGATATGGACGTGTGCATTTCTCGCTGCTTTTCGATATCGGCTTTTATCTTAGCCTGCTGAACAAAGTACCACGCAAGAATTATCAGCGCGATTATCAGTACTGCCGCAGAAACGTCAGTAACTATCTTGCGCGTGATTTCCGCGCTTGAATCGCCTTTGCGCGGGATAAAGCTGTCCAGAAAGCTTTTTTTGTTTTTTTTGTATCCTGCCATGACCAACAACCCCTATTAGAAGATAGATAGAAATAAGTAAACAGAAATCAGAACAATGAAGCAGATGTATTGAATATTACCGTCCGTAAATGACGTTCCATTCGGGTTCTTTAGCGCCCGCGTTCAGGTACGCCTGTGAAACGTCCACAGAGGGGTCTTCGTCCTCGCGAACGCGTCTTGCAAACACCACGAAGCGGGACGGTTCAAACTCGTTTGAACAGGTGGACAGTGTAAGGAACTTGTCTCCGTATTCCACGTCCACGGGGGTGATTATCTGCGTCCTAAGCATTATATTATCCATAAACGCGTTATAGTCCGCTTCGCTTTTGAAATCCAAATAATTATGGTAATCGAAAATAACTCCGTCGCTTGTCTGGGATTCCAACACAGGGGTAACGAAAAACGCGAAAATTTTGTATGTGTCCGTCCTGTAGTTAGAGCTAAACTGTATTACCGGGTGTTCCGAGTAGTACTGCAAGTCCTTTTTGTAGTATCCCAAATCGCCGAACATGGTCTTGTCACGCTGGTTGTGACCGTACAGAACGATGTTGTCCGAGCGTTTGTGAGCGTCCATAACGTTGCGGCTATCCATAAAAATAGTACCCGCCTTGTTGGAGCTTCCGTCAAAAGCCACTTTAAGATAGTATTCGTTTCCGTCGCTGCCCGAACGGTGAACCACGGGCATGGAAATATTTGTATTGTCAATATGCACCCAACCGACGGTATCGGGGTTAATGGCGAGCAGCTCTTTTGCGCTGTCGAGTATTTCTCCGCCGTTATCGCCGGGGCTAATGTAGGTGTAGTAAAGGTCTTTAAGGGAGCTGTTTAGGAACTTCGCGCTGAGCGATAGCCGCAGCTCGTTTCCGAGAATGGCAATGCAGCCGATGAGAACGAGTACCGCAAGCTGAGTAAAGAGCTTGCTTGCGACTTCCCTTGCGCTGTCTCCCTTTTGGATAAGCAGCCAGTGACCGCGTTTCTTTTTTTTCTTCGCCTTGACAGCTTTTTTATAAGCTTTCTTAGCGCCGCCTGAAAGTGCCATAGCAATAGTAATCCTTCCTGTTGTCTATGTCCTTGATTATACGGCGTGTAATATTTTTATACGTGCTGACCGAAAACATATTCCGCATCTCGCTATACGTTACGTAATATTTATGCCGCAAATAATTTACAGTATAAATATAACAGCATACAGACACACGCAGCCGCAGTGCAGACATAGAAATCTACAGTACTATAATACACTATTTAATGCAATTCGTCAAGGAATTTCGACATATTTTGTTGCAAATAACAAAACATTTCATCTTATTTACACAAAGTCATCAAAATGGCAAAAAATGCAGCCCTCCGCTGACCAAATCACAGCGGAGAGTTTATTTTCGAGTTAGTCAAATAATTACCGAGAATTTTTTTGAAAATTGCCGTAAAATGTCAAAAACAGTTTTAATAATGAAATGTATAATCCAAAATCTCCGTGAAAAACTATTAAAGCAACAAAATTAATGCTATAAAAATTAAAACGGAGGAATATAAAATGAAAGCAACGGGTATTGTCAGAAGAATTGACGACCTCGGGCGCGTGGTTATTCCCAAGGAAATAAGACGTACCATGCGTATCCGCGAGGGAGACCCGCAGCTGATAACATTGACAGAGCGGTTTTTGTACGCTATGATGCGGTTCGGGGAGAGAGTACATAAGGTATAAAATGATTTTTAGGGTATTGGATTGTCAGTCCGAACGAAGAAAAGATCCGTTATTAGACCGGCAACTGTACAGGACATCGTTACCTGTAGTTAAAAAAACTGCCGCATTTGTGCAGCAGTTTTTACTTAATTTACAAATTTTAGGGAATACAGATGAATTATCTGTCCCGATTGCGCGTTTGTATTTATGATATGTAATTTCCAGCGCCCTTGGCTTCAATACTCAGTTAAAATTTATCGGTTACGTGTTATCCTTGGCAAATTTTTTTACATTTTATTTATAAAATTGCCTTTACTTTTTGAATGTCGCTAAATATAATAAATATGTGGATTTCTTAATATGACTTTAGCATAGTTTTTTTCATAGAGCGAGCGTATGAAGTAAACAGTCCTAAAGGTCTTTGAATTTCAACAAGACAAAGCGTAAACATTGGAACTTATCAACTGCTTTTAATGCTCGCAAAGTGTTGAGAAATAGGCAGCGTGTGACTTTTTAGTAGTTCCCCCTCGTTCCATTGCTTTACACCACAAAAATAGAGTCAGTGAATTAATGTCCATTGGCTATGTTTTGGTGTGTGTAAAGTAGGTTTTTATTGAACTTCCTGCCATGCACTGAAACGGTGTATGGCTTTTTCATTGATTCAGAAAGGAGGTTCTCATGAAAAAAATATCCGGGAAGACGCATACAAAGGAACAACTGGATGCATGGGCAAATCAAAATAATCCTAACAACAGGGCATATCGTGCCAATGCGAATAATCATTCAAATCAGTTGAATCCTAACCGCAAAACTCATCAGCAAGAACATAATGCACAAAGACGTTATCAAAAGCTCGGCATAGTCGAGTGGGCACCGGATTATCCTGAATGGGATGACTGAAAATTGGGGCTGCTGCACAAACTCGTGTAGCAGCCCCAAAATACTTTTGCCGTGTTCAACTTTTGTGCGGAGTTTTTCTTGTTATTTTATAAAATTCAAGCGGGACAATATGTTATTTCAGCAAAATGCGCCGATAATATCCATATAACTCACCAAGGTTACATTGCCCAATTCATTTGCCTTGTCAATACAACCTTTTGTAAATCCCGATTTGGCAAACAGATAGTAATGCATATTTATATACGAAAATATGCGGCTTCGTTTAATAAGAGTTTCAAGTACGCCGATATCGACTTTTTCATTTGTCCATTTGCACTCTCCGAAAAGAGCGGTATTTTTATCCTGCTCACCCATAATATCAATTTCCGCCTGACGCCTTTGGGATGGATCATTTCCCCACCAGCGTCCGAGAGATTTAAATTCAACGGCACATTTCCCCTCAATAAGCATTTTCCAAAGATACTGCGTGCATATATCTTCAAAGACTTTACCCATATAATTTGATATATGCGGCTCTATACGCTTATACGCAAGCTCGGACGCGCCGCGGACAATAATTGAATTGTTTTCAAGCACAAAGCGGTACCAAAAACGGAACATATTGTCCTCAATAAAATAAATTGATTTGCGTGAATTTTTTTCGCCGTACGGATTTTCTTTTTGCACAATACCAAGATTTATAAGGTTCTTTATATAAGCCGAACAAACGTTGGTATCTTCCCCGACCTTGGTAGAAATTTCCGACATACGTGAAGCTCCCGCGGCAATCGCCGTAATTATTGCTGTATAAATTGCGGGGTCGCGCACCTCTTGCTTCAATAGATTTGTCGGCTCTTCAAAAAGAAATGACGATGTATTCAAATAAATATTTTTTATATTTTCCTCCACGCTTAATTTATCGCTGACCTGAAGCAAATACTGCGGGGTACCTCCTACGATCCCATATAGCAAAGCTTTATCTTCATCTGAAAAGCTTTTAAAATAACGGCAGGTCTCTTCAAAGTCAAAGGGGAGAATTTTCATCTGCGCGGTTCGTCTGCCGTACAAAGGCGCTTTATATGCAAGCACATTATCTTCCATGTAGGACATGGAGGAGCCGCACAGAATTATCATTAATTTTGAGTTTCCCCTATATTTATCTATCAGCATTTGCAAGGTGGAAGCAAGGCTTTTGGAGGAACGAGCAACATAGGGATATTCGTCTATTACAAGTATAATGCGCTCATTTTCGGACAGCTTAAATACAAATTCAAAAGCTGCCTGAAAGGATTGAAATGATGTTTCCGTAACAATTCCGCTGTTGTACTCTATAATACTTTTGCTGAAATTTTCAAGATTTTGTTTTTCATTGCTTTCAACGCCCATAAAATAAATGGATTTTTTATTATCGATAAACTCATTGATAAGCGCAGTTTTTCCCACGCGCCGGCGTCCGTAAATAACCGCAAACTCAAATTTATCCGATGAATATAGATTTCCAAGTGTTTTTAATTCCTTTTCTCTTCCGATAAACATTGTAACACCTCCGATTTTTGAGCAAAACATTAAATATCTTTATCGTTCCCGTTTTAAGAAATTAAGAAGCAAGAGGCAAGAATTCAAATAACTTTTTCAGCCTTTTAATTATATTTAAGTTATCAAATGAATTGCCGTAATATATTTTAACACACATTTTAAAATTAGTCAAGTACAAATTAGTAATTTACACTTGACTAAAATATACATAATAGATAAAATTTAAGATATATTTCCTGAATGTCAAAGGAAAATATTATAGACATACAGATAAATTCAATATATTATTCCGCGGGTTAGCTTACATATAAAACATGAACAAATGCTACTATAGCAGCCCTCTAAATTAACGCACAATAAAGCAAGAGTCAAACCACCCAAGGCAGTCACCGGAAGAAACCAGCTCAAATGCTTTTTTTACGGCGGCAGTCAAATCGGAATCAGACCTTGCCTTGAGCTTGCGCAAAACGGATTTTATCTTTGACCACATCTTCTCAATGGGGTTATAATCGGAACTGTATGGAGGCAAAAAAATAACATTGATTTTAAGCTCCTCAATAACCTTTTTAACTTCTTTGGCGTGATGTGTACGCATATTGTCCATAACAACAATATCACCGTCACAACCGTTTCATTCAACAAAAACTCAATCAGCCCGATATTCAGCACTCCGTTATCGTCATACCACCGTTTGC
>CAMUJF010000021.1 GCA_947089135.1 uncultured Clostridia bacterium | reverse complement strand
TTTCAGGGTTTCCTTCTTTTTCAGGTTCGTTTGTTGTTCAATTTTCAAGATTCCAGTTTCCGAACTTTCATTCGGATGTCCCACGGATTTTGCTTAACCTCGCAGCGGAACTTTTTCATTATATCATAAGTTCTTTTGCTTGTCAAGTACTTTTTCAAAATTTCTTTCAGGAAATTTTTGTTGTTCCCGAAGCGACTTAAATATAATAACACATTAATCGAGGTTTGTCAACGCTTTTTTTCAAATTTGGCAAATTGCCTACACAAAGCAATATAATTCGCCAAATCTGCAACACTATGCACAATGATTACAAAAACCTATTGGCATTTAACACCAAAATGCAATCATTCAGCCTGCAAAATAAGCTTCAAATAGTCCAACTGTTCGTCGCGAACGTCCTTTACCTGATTGTCAACGTCGCTTACAACAATATAAAAATTCTTTACTATCGTGTTGCCCGATTCGCTGTCAATATAGTGATACCTGTATACATATGTGGAGGTATTCGACGCGCTTTCTTTTACAATAGTATATGCTTTAAGCCCCAATTTACGTTCGGCGCTCTTGAGAGAATCGCCGAAACTGATAGTGCTTGTCTCAAGGTTTGAAGCAGTTTTGTTACCCATCCAGTTATGACCGATAACATAAAAATTATACAAAACAGCCTCACTGACAGAATCGCCGCCGCTTTTTCTCAGCAGCACAGCCCATTCCGGAACCTCGATTCCGCCAACGTTAACACTCTTCTCAGATTCACAGATATAATCATAATCAGCAATATGGTTCAGCGCGCCGTACATCGAGCTTTCACCGCTTATAAATGCTGTGTCCGTTTCAGATTCGATAATGTCGATATCTCTTCCGAGGGGTACGCTGTCAAAAATTTTTCTGCCCTCCGAAGCCTTGACCGTATTTACGATGCATACTATTAAAATAGCGATCACAGCCGCGGCAATAACCGCAGCAATAACTCTTACGGCAATTTTTAAAGTTTTCCTTTTATCGCCGCTTTTATTTTTGGACAATTTTAACGTACGCCCGCTCTTTTCCCCGCTAACTTCATCATCGCCGGCATTTTCTGTACTATTAATAATTTCCGCGCCGCACCAGCCGCAGAAAACATCGTTATCATTTATTTCTTTTCCGCATTCGGGACAATTCATCTGCCATGCTCCTTTCAAAGCATTTTTTTCAGTATACCATGCTTTCCGAATTTTGTCAACCACAGACGAAAAACTTCCCGCCGCATAAACGGAAGGAAGTTTTAAATTGGTTCATAAAGATGATTGCGGCAGCCCTGAAAGAGCGCTTGGTATTATTTTTTTACCATTTTAACGATCCTGCTTACCACGGGACATAACAGCCCTGCCACCGCCCAGATCACCAGACCGTTTTTGGACGGCTGCGCCCAGCTGTCGTTATCATAGAAATGCGCGCGTGCGTACCAAATGTAGCCGATATATACAGCTGTAACGATCAGCCAGTAAATTACCATAATATCCCTACGCTTCTTTTTGTCTGACTTTCTTTCGCGGCTGTAGTCGTCCTCCTCCAAAAGCATATTGTAGCCGTCGTTGATTACGGAAGTCTTTACCAGAATGTAAGCTCCCACAGAACACATGGCAAGGAGCAGGACAAATCCCATTATCGCTGTAAGATCGTCGTCGGTAATGGCTGATAAAAACAACGGTATTACCGACAAAATGCAAATAACTGTGCCGAGAATAAGGCTTTTTGTGTGCTTTGAGGAATACGCCTCACGCCTCTCCTTTGCCATACCGCTTACGCCGTAACTCGTGTCTATGCCCTCATTTTCAAGGAATTCAAAATCCCTAAGTTCCCTACCGGACATAATAAATATTATTACCGCAAAGGCAATTATTGCCAGCAGTACCGCAACGCCTATTCCGCCGGCAAAATTTTCACTTATGGTAAAACTGCCGAAAAAATTTGGTCTGTACTCGCTGAGTCCCGCCAGAATAATAAGCGCTATAGGAGAAAGTATGCACAGAGACACACCCAAGGCGGTATGTGGCGCACGCTTTTCGTTTATGCGCAGGAAACGGTTTGCTTCCTCCATAGATACCTTGCGCAGCGGACTGCCGTCACTGTCGGTATCGCTTTCGGAAATCGAGTCCTCCGTTTCCATATCGTCCTTTAAAAGGTAGTCCGTGCTGACTCCGAAAACCTTTCCGATCTGCAATATCCTTTCCAGATCGGGAACGGACTGCGCCCCCTCCCATTTCGATACCGACTGCCTTGTTACACCCAGTTTTTCAGCAAGCTCCTCCTGAGACCAGCCGCTCTTTTTTCTTAAATAGATGATTTTGTCTGCTAAGATCATGATCTTTTCCTCATTTCTTTTATATAGTATTCGGTGGGACTTCTCCCTGCCTCAATTACAATTAAACACTATTTTTCCCCGAAAATCAATAAAGCGGAGCGTACAATTTGTCATCTGTGGGTCGGCAATTTGCGCGCGCATCGGTTGCACATGTCATCTTTACACTTTTAAGATGTATTAAAATGAAGCCTTAAACATAATCTTAACCAAATATCAGCAATATGTCGGCTATATTTATGGATTATTTGTTTAATTTTGCAAGTTATGTTAAATAATCTTGCAAAATGCTATTGACAAGCAAATTTATATGTGTTAAAATAATATTCGGTTAAAATTTCCCCATATTTTGGGAGAGTGAGCATATGCTTTTAAAAGAAGACGATATTGGCGTTTGGTTTACAGAACGCAGGCGAATAGCGGGTGAGCCGCCGCGGGCTTAGTCCGCCCACATTAAACTATACTTTGCAAAGCCATCCTTAAGAGGGCAGTAAGCTTTGCTGAAAAAGGAGAAGATAAAATGCTGACCCACGTTGGTACAAACACAATAGAAACAAAACGGCTGATACTCCGCAGATTTGAATATAGCGATAACGAGTCCATGCGGAAAAACTGGATAGCCGACGAGAAAATACAGTCGCTGTACAGCGAACCCGTTTACTCAACCGCCGAGGACGTTAAAGATCTGCTTGACAAATATATCGGCTCTTACGAAAGAGAAGATTACTACCGCTGGGCGATAATTGAAAAAGCGTCTGGCGAATGCATTGGCCAGATAGCCTACTTTCTTGTGGACAGCAAAAATCATTTTGCCGAGATAGAATACTGCATAGGAGCGAATTTTCAATGCAGGGGCTGCGCCACAGAGGCGGCAAAAGCTGTTATCGCATACGGTTTTGACAGAATAAACCTGCACAAAGTACAGATATGCACAAAAACGATAAACAAGCCGTCCAAACGCGTCATAGAAAAATGCGGACTTACATACGAGGGTACTCTCCGCGACTACTTTTATATGAACGGCGAATATGTGGGAAGATTGTATTTTTCCATTCTGAGGGACGAATACAATAAAATTTTGACCTCTGATTTTTAAAAAGCGCTTTTTAGAGCCTGTTCAGTATCTTACAAACAGCTTTATGTAAACAATTAAGGCAATCTTTGCGCGGTGTTGCCTTAAGTACTTTACCTCCGCAAAAAAGTATGGTATAATAATACGACAGCATACAAATTATACAAGGGGGGAACCGCATGAACAAAGAAAACGGAATCGTTATCTTTTCGCAGGAAAGCGAAAGCGCTGATAATATTTCTCTTGCAGCTTCGGAATACGGCTTCGGCAGAATAAAGGTATCCGACGGAAACGGCGGCAGGGATCTGCTTTCGCGGAACAGCTTTGACACAGCGTTTGTGAACGCTCCCCTTGAAACAGAGTTCGGTCTGGAGCTTGCGGTTTTCGCGGCGGGACTCGGCTGCGGCGTGATAATAGCCGCTCCCGCAAAATTCTGCGGAGAAATGGCTAAAAAGATCGGCGGCGCTGACATTTTTATCCTGCCTAAGCCCATGAACAAGGCTTTGCTTGTACAGACGTTCCGTTACGTGATGATAGCGAGGGGACAGAAGCTTGGTCTGCGGGAGGAAAACCTTGCTCTCGAAAACAGACTCAGGGACGCAAAGCTTATCGACCGCGCAAAATGCACTCTTGTGGAGTACCTGAGAATATCCGAAGCGGACGCCCACCGCCAGATACAGAAGCGCGCTATGGATATGAGGCTTCCACTTGCCGCAGTAGCGAAGGACATACTCAAAACCTATGAAATGTAAAAAATTGTTATACCTTAAAAGGAGGAGCTTTATGAAAGTAAAATCAACTTTGATCGCGGTACTCTGTGTTTTGTCGCTTGCCGGCTGTCAGAATGGTACCAATGATATCCCCGCGGCAGACACTACAACATCCGTACAAAGCACCGGATCCGCAGAAACAACTTCCGCCGAAGCAATTACGGAAACCGAGGCAGTCCAAAATAACACGGAGCAATCCGCCGCGGCAGAAAATACCGATGGTCAGCGGCTTACCCTTGAGGAGGCCAAAACCGCAGCTCTCGAACACGCGGGAGTTAAGGAGTCCGAAGTCACAAATATTAAGACCGAATTCGATCATGACAACGGGATCAACGTGATCGAAGTGGATTTTGACACGTCCTCTTACGAGTACGAATACGAAATAAACGCTGATAACGGAAATATAATAAAATTTTCAAAGGAAGCCTTGCTCCGGCAGACTTCTCAGGAAACAATTTCCTCCGAAGAAGCCGAAAACATTGCTTTGGAGCACGCGGGTCTTTCCAGGAACGACGTAACATTTATCAAAACGAAGCGTGAGGTCGACGATAACCGCGACAAATATGAGATAGAATTTATTTGCGGAGGCAAGGAATATGAGTACGACATAAGCGCCGGCGGCGATATTATAAAATTTGAAATCGATGAAATCAATGACTGAGGGTGACTGAAATGAAATTCACAAAAATGCAGGGCATCGGCAACGACTACGTTTACGTAAACTGCTTTGAGGAGACCGTGGAAAATCCTGAAGAACTTTCCGTGCGCGTAAGCGACAGGCATTTCGGTATAGGTTCGGACGGTCTGATACTGATAATGCCCTCGGACAAGGCGGATTTCCGCATGAGAATGTTCAATGCCGACGGCTCCGAGGGAATGATGTGCGGAAACGGAACACGCTGTATCGGCAAGTACGTCTATGACAACGGTCTTACGGACAAGACCGAAATAAGCCTTGAAACCAAAAGCGGCATAAAATATTTAAAGCTGTTTGTCAAGGACGGTCTTGTGGAGACCGTCGAGGTGGATATGGGACAGGCGGTGACAAAGCCTGCGGATATTCCCATGAAAGCCGACGGCGACTCGTTCATAAACAAGCCCATAGAGGTAAATGGCAAGATGTACAACATCACCGCCGTTTCCATGGGAAATCCCCACTGCGTTATTTTTACGTCGAATGTTGACGGTCTCGCCCTTGAAAAGATAGGTCCCGCATTTGAAAACCACGCTCTTTTCCCCGAAAAGGTCAACACCGAATTCTGCGAGATACTTTCGGACGGCACGATAAAAATGCGCGTCTGGGAACGGGGCAGCGGCGAGACGTGGGCGTGCGGCACGGGAGCCTGCGCCGCGGCTGTTGCCGCGGTTCTGTGCGGATACTCAAAATGCGGCGAGGAAATAATAATAAGGCTTCGCGGCGGCGATCTTGCTATAACCTACAAAAGCGACGGGCACGTGCTTATGCGCGGCGGAGCGGAAAAGGTCTTCGATGGGGAATTTTATTTAAACAAATAAACGGCAGAGAAAGGATAGCTGCAAATGGCTTATATAAACGAAAATTTTTTAAAGCTGAAAGAAAATTATCTTTTCATCGACATCGCAAAAAAGCTTGAAGCCTACCGGACAGCTAACCCCGAAAAAAAGCTGATCCGCATGGGCATAGGTGACGTTACACTTCCCATTGCTCCCGCAGCCGTTGAAGCAATGAAAAAAGGCGCGGAGGAAATGGCGCACAAGGAAACCTTCCGCGGCTACGAGGACAGCGGCAGAGGTTATCAGTTTCTGCGCGAGGCGGTTGCAGGGTACTACAAAAGCTTTGATGTTGACATTGACCCCGACGAGATACTTATAAGCGACGGCGCGAAAAGCGATTGCGGCAATATTGTGGATATTTTCGGAGAGAGCAATACCGTTCTCATTACCGACCCTGCCTACCCCGTTTATGTGGACTCCAATATCATGAGCGGGAAAAACATCCTGTACGCCGCCTCTAACGAGGAAAACGGCTTTGCGGCAATGCCCGACCTGAACGTAAATTGCGATATCATTTATCTTTGTTCACCTAACAACCCCACGGGTTCTGTCTACACAAAGGAACAGCTGAAAATTTGGGTGGACTACGCCAAAAGGCAAAATGCTGTAATTATTTTCGATTCGGCGTATGAAGCGTTTATACGCGATAAATCACTGCCAAGAAGCATTTTCGCCGTTGACGGAGCAAGAGAATGCGCAATTGAGATATGCTCTCTTTCAAAAACAGCGGGCTTTACAGGTATGCGCTGCGGATACACAGTCATACCCAATGAGCTGAAAGCCCATACAAAGGACGGTACTTCAATAAGCGTGTCCCAAATCTGGCGGAGACGTCAAGGCAGCAAATTCAACGGCGTGTCTTATCCCGTACAGTGCGCGGCGGCGGCTGTTTTCACTGAGGAGGGACTCCGCCAGACCCGCGAAAGTATTGATTACTACATGGAAAACGCGCGTCTCATGTCCGGGACCTGCGACGAGCTTGGAATAAGCTACACGGGCGGAAAAAATTCCCCGTATATCTGGCTGAAATGTCCGAACGGTATGGGAAGCTGGGAATTCTTTGACTATCTGCTTAACGAGATTCAGGTGGTGGGAACTCCGGGCGAGGGCTTCGGACCAAACGGGAAGGGCTGGTTCAGGCTGACGGCGTTCGGTTCGCACGAGAATACGGCGGAAGCCATGAAGCGGCTCAAAGCTCTTTTGAAAAAGTAAGAGGCAACAGAAACGCAGTACCGTATCGGCGGTACTGCGTCGTTCGTTTTACTGGAGATCCTGAATATCGGCAGCGGTAAGGTCGTTTTCAAGGTTATCCCGCGCAAGATCGTTGTCTATAACAGGATATGCCCTTGATATCGGCTTTTCTTCGGCAAACGGTTTTGTGTGGTACACTTTGAGCGATGGAGCCTCTGTTCCCGCTATTATAGGATTTGCTCGAACTTTCCCGTGCTTCGCTTTCCCCTGTATCTCAGGCACAGCGGCTGCGGTGTTCCGCGGCTGCGTGTGCGTTGCCTCCGGACGGCTCATTCCTTTTTTGGACATCTTTTGTTCTCCTTTCAGTTATACTGCGGCTGTTCCGCATTGAGAATATTGTTGACGGAAAGTAAATGTTTATACTTTTTTACAGTATGTCTCTTGACAAATCAGAGCAAAATATGTTATGATTGTTTTTATAGTAAGTACACTTGTTTTCAGCACAAGGACGTTTTGGAAAGGTTAATTTAATATGAGCGATCCGTCTTTAATTGTTATCAGCGCAGACGTTCTGCCTGAAATTTTTCCAAAGGTACTGGAAGTAAAACGTCTCCTCGCCTGCGGAGAGGAAAAAAGCTCCGCCTCGGCGTGCAAAAGGATAGGCATTTCCCGAAGCGCGTTTTACAAATACAGGGAATGCGTTTTTGCCTATGAGGAAAAGCTGACTCAGAAAATTATTTCATACTACGCCCTCTTAAAGGACGAACCGGGCGTGCTTTCATCGATCCTTGCGGAATTTCACAGGCAGGGAGCGAATATAATCACAGTTAACCAGAATATGCCCATAGACGGCGCGGCGGCTGTAAATATAACGGTGCGGCTTTTCGGAGATGCCGCCGACGCTTACGGTCTTAAAAACGCTCTTGCCGCTGTCAGCGGAGTTATCGACGTTAAATTTATTTCGGGGGAATAATTCTGCCCCCAATAATGTTTGTAAACCAACGGGCTTGCTGAAAGTCCCAAGAATAAAGGAGTTATCGAAATGACAAAAATTGCTGTTTTAGGATACGGAGTGGTAGGCTCGGGAACAGTGGAGCTGTTCTACAAAAATAAGGATAAAATAATCAGAAGCGCGGGTAAAGAGCTTGATATCAAGTATATACTGGATATCAGGGATTTTCCCGACAGTCCCTATGCGGATAAATTTACCAAGGACTTTGACCAAATTGTAAACGACACCGAGGTAACTATCGTCGCGGAGGTTATCGGCGGACTGAAATTTTCCTACGGCTATGTGAAGGCCTGTCTTGAAAAGGGCAAAAGCGTGGTAACGTCCAACAAGGAGCTTGTTGCCGAAAAAGGCGCGGAGCTGCTGAAGATCGCTTCCGAGCACGGCTGCAATTTCCTGTTTGAGGCTTCTACGGGCGGAGCTATCCCCATAATCAGACCGCTTCACCAGTGCCTTGCGGCTAACGACATCACCGCCATTGCGGGAATTTTAAACGGTACCACAAACTTTATCATAACCAAAATGATAAACGAAAATATGGCTTTTGAGGACGCTCTCGCGCTTGCCCAAAAGCTTGGCTACGCGGAGCAGGATCCCACCGCTGACATTGAGGGTCACGACGCCTGCCGAAAGATATGCATACTGGCTTCTCTTGCATTCGGAAAACACGTATACCCCAAATGGGTACACTGCGAGGGAATTACAACGCTTACCCTTGAGGACGTTATGTACGCCGAAAGCTGGGGCGGCTCGGTAAAGCTTATCGGCTCGGTAAAGCGCACGGAGGACGGAAAAATACTTCCTATGGTGCGCCCCGCTTTCGTATGCGATAACAACCAGCTTTCCCACATTTCCGACGTTTTCAACGGGATCATGGTATACGGCGATGCTGTTGACGAGGTGATGTTCTACGGCAGAGGCGCAGGAAAGCTCCCTACTGCAAGCGCGATAGTTGCGGACATTGTTGACGCGGCAAAAATGACGGGGACTTCCATTTCCCAGACCTGGGAGGACAGCTCCGACGGCACCTTTATTGCCGACTACAAGGACGACGTTGTTTCATTCTATGTGAGAGTAAAAGGCGTTTCCGCCGAAAAGATTTCGGAAACCTTTGGTACAGCGGAGTACCTTTCGAGAGAAGAGCAGCCCGCGGACGAACTGGCGTTTATCTCTCCTGCCATGAAAGAGCAGGACTTTGACGTTAAGCTTGAAGCCTTAGGCGGCGATGTATTGGGAACTGTCCGCGTACTCGAACTGGAATAGCCGCACAAAAAGGTACCGAAAGGAACTCCGATAAAATGATAAAAATCCAGATACCCGCAACAAGCGCAAACCTCGGCGCAGGCTTTGACGCGCTGGGGCTTGCTTTGAATTACTACAACTATGTTGACATGGAGGAATCGGACGGAATAAAAATTGAAAGTCTTGACGGTACGGAGATCCCCACGGACGCTTCAAACCTTGTCTACGACGCGGCTCATACCCTTTACGATATATGCGGACGAAAGCTGACCGGACTGCATATCCGTCAGACAAACAATATCCCCATGGCGCGCGGACTTGGAAGCTCCTCCGCGTGCATTATCGCGGGACTTATCGGCGCAAACAAGCTTATGGGAGAACCGATGGGCGTCGACGATCTTGTGGATCTTTCCGCTCAGATAGAGGGACACCCCGACAACACCGCTCCCGCGCTTTTAGGCGGGATAGTCACCGCCGTTTTCGACGGAAAGCGTGTTCAGTGGGTCAAGCAGGAAGTCTACACTACGCTTAAATTTGTAGTGACCGTTCCCGATTTTGAGTTGAAAACCGAGAAAGCCAGAGAGTGTCTGCCGAAAGAGATTTCTCACAAAGACGCGGTTTTCAACCTTTCAAGAGCCGCACTTTTCTCGGCTTCCCTGCTTACCGGAAAGTACGAAAACCTGCGTACGGCTGTTAACGACAGACTTCATCAGCCATACCGCATGGAGCTTATACCCCACGGCAAAGAGGTTTTTGACGTTGCTTACAGCCTTGGCTCATACGCTTCATATCTCAGCGGAGCAGGTCCCTCGCTGATGTCCATAGTTGACGCGGACAACGAATTTTTTGTGGGAAAGCTAAGATTTGCTCTTGATAAAATGGGGCTTTCCTCATGGGATGTCCGCGAGCTGCATATTGACAATATCGGAACGAGGATCATTGACTAAAAATGAGGATATTCAGGATATGATACGGGAGAGATTTCAGTGGAAATAGATTACTTTTCCGAAACGCGCTATGAAAGCGACGTTATTGATCTGTATAAAGCGTTAAACTGGTACGGACTAACAGGCTATACCGACGAGGATATCAAAAAAGCCAACCATAACAGCTTTTATTCAGTGTACGCATACGACGGCTACACGCTCGTTGGTCTGGGAAGAGTTGCGTCAGACGGTTTAACGGCGGCTGTAATGAGCGGCATATGCGTTCGTCCCGACTATCGCAGACGCGGTATTGGCGAGCAAATAGTCTCCCGTCTTGTGTACTACTGCCAGTCGGGAGACAACAAGCTGGACGTTCAGCTCTTTTGCGAAGACAGCCTCATCAATTGGTACTTAAAGCAGGGCTTTGAGCCACATAACCGCGGTATGTGGAAAAAAATGATACTTCCCGAAGACAACTGCCGTCTGCGCAGGAATTTCCGCGACGTATACGGTATCGACCAGATAACCGATATTGCGCCGGATTTTTACTGGTACAACTTTGACGCGTTCGGGGATTTCAAATATTACGGAACTCTGAACAGCCGCCATGAAATGGTTCCGAGTCTCTTTATGACCTTTTACTGCGAGGAACCGATTCCATTTTCGGCAGACGTCATATTTGAAAACGTAAGGCGGTTTGAGATAGGCTGCACCGATATAAGGACTCCTCTGACAGGATTTGACATCATGAAAGTCCGCAGCAGCTCAAACGTCACTGAAGGAATGAATTACCGCGTGTGCTCACTTGAGGACGACGATATCAACTTTTTTTGTGAAAGCTTCAGGATAATTACCGTCGAAGCCGCCGAAGTTAACGAGGATAAAAACAATGTTTAGTATAACGACCCGTTCTCCCGAAGAAACTATCGCTTTTGCGGAAAAGATAGGAAAACTGCTCCGCAGCGGCGATATTATCGCCTACAGAGGCGGTCTGGGAGCGGGAAAAACCACTTTTACGCGCGGGATCGCTATGGGAATGGGTCTTCCGGACGAGGTGTCCTCCCCTACCTTTGCGCTGGTGAACGAGTACCGCGGCAAAGGATTGACCCTTTACCATTTTGATATGTACAGAATAATGAACGCTGAGTCTCTTGAGACTACAGGGTTTTACGACTATATTTCCGACGGCTCGGTCATAGTCTGCGAGTGGTCGGAAAACATCGCGGACTGTCTGCCTGAAAACGTTATAACGGTAACCATTGAAGCTGACGGAGAAAATGTCCGCAAAATAACCGTGGAGGGAGATGAACGCTTTGATACTGCTGGGGATCGACACGTCGGGTAAAACGGCGTCCGCGTCGGTATGCACCGAAACTGCGGTGCTTGCCCAGACCACGGTCTATACAAAACTGACCCATTCGCAGGTGATACTGCCTATATGCAAAGACGTTCTTAACAGCGCGGGACTGGAGCTTTCCGATGTTGACGTTATCGCTGCGGCGGCAGGACCGGGTTCCTACACCGGTCTGAGAATAGGCATAGCGGCTGTAAAGGCTATGTGCTTTGCTCTTGACAAGCCGTGTATAGGGATATCCACGCTGGAATCGCTTGCCTATAACGTTTCCCTGCACCGAGGTATAATCTGCGCCGTTATGGCCGCACGGCTCGATTTGGTGTACTGCGCGGTTTTCCGCTCGGACGGAAGAAACGTTACACGTCTGTCCGACGACAGGATACTTCCGCTGAACGAGCTTATAAGCCGTCTTGAAGCTATGGACGGAGATATTATAACGGTCGGGGACGCTGCCGAAAAAATTTCGGGTGAAAGGTTCATTACCGCTCCTCCGCATCTGAAGCTTCAGCTTGCTTCAAGCTTATGCGCGGCAGGATTTGCAAAAGAGCCGTACTCCCCCGACAGGCTGGAGGCGGCATACATGGAAGTAACAAAGGCTGAAAAGGATCTGAAAAAATAACTTTAACTTTATGGGGGAAAATTTATGGGTACGGTACTTATTCTTGCAATAATCGCTCTTCTTATTTCGGGACCTGTCATGTCGGCAGGCTTCGGAAAGCGTCAGGAGGAAAACAATCGCCGCCTGATAGCGTTTATTATAGAAAACTACGACGCTCTCGCAGGAGGAGCTGTTCTTATGTACGACGGCGCGCCTATCAGCTATAACTCTCAGCTCACACGCTTTCGGTACTGCTACTCATACATAATCATGACAAGCTCCAGAAGCTCCGGACTGTACCTTGTGGACGGTCTTGACGGAGATGAAGCCAAAAACGCAAAGTTGACCTGTCAGCTCATCACAGCTCTGTCGGGTTGGTGGGGTATTCCATGGGGAATCGTGTACTCCATTCAGTATCTAATCTCAAACGGCGCAAAGAACGGCACAAACGACGATACCGTAGGAGATATCATGCAGCGCATAAGGAATGCGGAAGCCGTACCTAATTCATGACCTGCTGACAGGTAAAATTGCGGAAAAACACTTGATTGAAAAATAAAAATATGATATAATAATAATCAACATATAATTATTTCGGAGGAACTTATGATTGCTATAGGAAGCGACCACGGCGGCTATGAGCTTAAACAGGCTGTCACCGCCTGGCTCAGAGAAAAAAATATCCCCTTTTTGGAGTTCGGCTGTATGGACGGTCAAAGCTGCGACTACCCGCTTGTGGCTTCCGAGGTGTGCGGCAGGATATTAAACGGAAGCGCGGACAAAGCAATACTTATATGCGGCACAGGCATTGGTATTTCCATTGCGGCAAATAAAATAAAGGGTATCAGAGCCGCACTCTGTACCGATACATACATGGCAAAATACACCAGGCTGCATAACAACGCAAACGTCCTGTGCATGGGCGGACGCGTTACAGGCAGCGGCTCCGCTGTGGAGATAGTCGATACGTTTCTGAACACTGACTTTGAGGGCGGCAGACATCAGCGGAGAGTAGACCAGATATCCGATATTGAAAATAACTGAAAGGAATACTGCTATGAATAACGTTACCATTATTGAGCACCCGCTTGTACAGCACAAAATTTCTCTGCTGAGAGACATCAACACAGGCTCCAAGGAGTTCAGGGAGCTGGTATCCGAGACCGCTATGCTCATGTGCTACGAGGCTACGAGAGACCTTCCGCTGAAAACCGTGGAGGTTCAGACTCCTCTCGCTATAGCCAAGACTAAGGTAATTTCCGGAAGAAAGCTTGCTTTTGTTCCTATCCTCAGAGCAGGTCTTGGCATGGTGGACGGCGCTGTGCAGCTTGTTCCGGCCGCAAAGATAGGTCATATCGGTATCTTCCGCGACCCCGAAACCAAAAACGCAGTGCAGTATTACTGCAAGCTGCCCTTTGACATTGCAGAAAGAGACGTTATTGTCACTGACATTATGCTTGCCACTGGCGGTACTGTCGTTAAAACTATCGAGATACTCAAAAATGCGGGGGCAAAAAGCATTAAAATAATGTGCATAATCACCTGCCCAGAGGGAATAGAAGCTGTTCACAAGGTATACCCCGATGTGGAGATATACTGCGGAGCAGTCGATGAAAATCTGGACGAGAATCTTTATATCGTTCCCGGCATGGGCGACGCGGGAGACAGAATTTTCGGCACTAAATAAGCATATAGTAATAGCGCCGGACGCGTTTCGGCGCTGATTTTTGTAATACCGATATGCAAAAAAGCTGTACAAAAAATCATTCAAAAGCTTTGATAAATGCGGTTTTGCGCAGATATTTTGAATACAGTTTTAATGGCATATCAAGATAAATTCCCGAATAATAAGATAAGGAGCAGTTTTATGTGCGGAATTGTAGGATATGTGGGAAAAGAGCGGTGCACCGATATTCTGGTGGACGCTTTGCGCAAGCTTGAATACAGAGGCTACGACTCGGCAGGAATAGCCGTTTTTGAGGGCGACAGGATAAAAACCGTAAAGGCTAAGGGTAAGATCGACGAGGGACTTGCAAAAAAGCTTCCGCAAGCGACTTTTTCAGCCACCTGCGGTATAGGTCACACCAGATGGGCTACACACGGCGAGCCTTCCGACGTCAACTCCCACCCTATCGGAAACGGACGGGTATCTATCGTTCACAACGGTATCATTGAGAACTACCGCGAACTTAAAGCGTTTCTTACGTCCAAGGGCTACGGTTTTGAGAGCGAGACCGATACCGAGACTGTTGCAAAGCTTTTGGACTACTATTATGAGGGTGACCCCATAGAAGCGATTGAAAAAGCTCTTGAAGACATCGAGGGCGCTTACGCTTTGGGAATAATTTTCAGAGAGCATAAAAACAAGATATTTGCAGTCCGTAAGGACAGTCCTCTTATCGTGGGAAAGGGTGAAACCGAAAGCTATATCGCTTCCGACGTTACCGCTATTCTTGAGCATACCCGAAACTACTACCTGTTGGAGCGGGGCGAAATCGCTATTCTGGACGAATCAGGGGTCCGCTTCACAGACGTTCACGGCGAGGAAATAGAAAAGGAAATGCAGACCGCCACATGGGACGTGACAGCCGCGCAAAAGGGCGGCTACGAGCATTTTATGCTGAAAGAGATACACGAGCAGCCCGAAGCGGTCAGGAATACGGTTTCACCGAGAGTTAAAAACGGTTTGCCCGATTTCGGAGAATGCGGTCTAACGTCTGAAAAGATACGCGGCTACAAAAATATTTTTATTGTCGGCTGCGGCTCGGCAATGCATTCGGGAATGGTGGGCAAGTACCTCATTGAAGCGCTGGCTCGGACTCCTGTTATCGTAGATATAGCTTCCGAGTTCCGTTACCGCGATCCCCTTGTTTCCGAGGGCGATTTGGTTGTAATTATTTCCCAGTCAGGTGAAACAGCCGATACTCTTGAAGCTTTGAAGCTTTCCAGACGCAAGGGTGCGGACACTCTTGCCGTGGTAAACGTGGTCGGTTCCTCAATTGCCCGTGAAGCAAACATGGTCATCTATACCAACGCCGGTCCCGAAATCTCGGTATGCTCCACAAAAGCCTACGCGGTACAGGTTGCGTTTATGTACCTGTTTGCGTTTGCGGTTGCATACGCAAATGAAAAAATTGATGAAACCGAATGCAAGCGTCTCACTGCCGGACTTATGGAAGTGCCCGAAAAGATACAGGCTTGTCTGGACGACGTTTCTCCGTATCAGTATGTTGCATCTCACATATTTAACGCGGACAGCCTGCTGTACATCGGACGCGGTCTTGACAACGCTCTGAGCATGGAGGGTTCTCTCAAGCTTAAAGAGATTTCATACATTCACAGTGAAGCTTATGCGGCGGGAGAGCTTAAACACGGTACTATCTCCCTCATAGACGATGGAATGCCCGTTATCGTTGCGGCTACACAAAGCGCGCTTTTTGAAAAAACCTTATCCAACGTCCGCGAAGTGAAGAGCCGCGGAGCAAGAGTTGCGGTGATATGCTGCAAAACAGCGGACATAGACGAAACTGTTGCGGACTACAAGGTGGAGCTTCCCGAAGCTGAGGACCTGTTCCTGCCGATGCTTTCAGTAGTCGCCATGCAGCTTATTGCATATTACACCGCCGTTCAGAGGGGCTGCGACGTTGATAAGCCGAGAAATCTTGCAAAATCGGTAACTGTAGAATGATTTGTTATTTCTCCTACCCCTTAATTTTGAAAAGGAAGCCATTAAATGGAAAAAGAACTTATAACAGTGATAGTCCCCTGCTATAATGAGGAAGAAGTCCTGCCGCTGTTCCATACGGAAATACTGCGTGTGACAAACGAAATGTCGGAAAAAAATCCCGGTCTGGATTTTGAATTTCTCTTTATAGACGACGGCTCAAAGGACGGAACGCTCGGTATCCTGCGGAAATATTCCGCAGAGGATAAGCGTTTCCGATACGTCTCGTTCAGCCGCAACTTCGGCAAGGAGGCAGGTATGCTTGCGGGCATGGAGCACTCAAATGGAGACTACGTTGTGATAATGGACGCCGACCTCCAGCACCCGCCCTCATTCCTCCCACAAATGTACGAGTACGTTTCAAGCGGCGAGTACGACTGCGCCTCGACTCAGCGCACCTCCCGAAAGGGCGAGCCGAAGCTGCTGTCATTCTTTGCCAAAAGCTTTTATAGGGTAATAAATAAAATTTCCCAAACACATATTGCCGAAAGCACCTCGGATTTCCGCTTTATGACGCGGCAAATGGTGGACGCGATACTCTCAATGCAGGAGTACAACCGTTTCTCAAAGGGAATTTTCAGCTGGGTTGGTTTCCGTACAAAGTATATTGAATACGAAAATGTAGAACGCGCCGCAGGAAAGACCACATGGAGCTTCTGGAAGCTGCTTTTGTACTCCTTTGAGGGAATAACGGCGTTCTCTACCGCGCCGCTTTATCTTGCTGTTATTATGGGACTTATCTTCCTGCTGCTTGCGATAGCTATGGCGGTCAAGACTCTTATCTGCGGAGAGGAGATGTGGGGTACTCCGCTTATCGTAACACTGATATGCCTTATCGGAGGGGTACAGCTTTTCTGCATGGGCGTTTTGGGACAATACCTTGCCAAAACCTACATGGAGGTCAAGGGCAGACCCAAATATATTATCGGTGAGACAGAGCGGGGAACGCCCCGCGGCGTAAGTAACCCCCGCCGTAACGAGCAATAACCCAATACTATACGGCTGCTCCCTCAAGTGGGCGGGCAAATTTGTTTAAATATTAAAGCAGATTTTAAGCAGTGCAGCTTCTTGTCTTTTGCCTCTGAAAATCTTGCTTCTGAAAGGATAGATAATTATGAACATCTGGCACGACATTTCTCCTAACCGCATCACAAAGGAGAACTTTTACGCGGTGATCGAAATTCAAAAAGGCAGCAAAATGAAATACGAGCTTGACAAGAAAACAGGCTTCCTGTTGCTTGACAGGGTGCTGTACACCTCTACCCACTACCCTGCCAACTACGGCTTTATCCCACGCACATACGCCGAGGACGGCGACCCTCTTGACGTACTGGTGCTCTGCTCCGAGCCGATATGCTCCCTTGCGTTGGTAAAGTGCTACCCTATCGGCGTGATCTCAATGCTTGACAACGGCGCGCGGGACGACAAGATAATAGCTATCCCGTTCAACGATCCGACATACAACAGCTACAAGGACATAAGTGAACTCCCTAAGCACGTTTTTGACGAAATGTCCCACTTCTTTACGGTGTATAAATCACTGGAGGGCAAGGAAACCGTTATTGACGAAATGAAAGGCAAGGACGAAGCCATCGACATAATCGAGCGGTGTATAGACCGCTATATAGACAGCTTCTGCAAGGGTAAAATAAAAGAATAACGAACGATCCGTCCGTATTTTGCGGACGGATTTTGTTTTATACCGATCCGCTGCCCGGCTGTATATAATAACTAATCCCTTATTGAATTATGCACAATCTCTCGCCGCAAAACCGCATATATCAAAGCTTTTGCAGCGATTTCTTGTTCATAATTCTAATAAGGGATTAGTATAAAATGAGAGCAAGTTAATTATACTGCAATAAACAGCAAAAAAATTTTTTTAGAGTGCAAAAAAATGCCCTTCCCATTCGTTTTATTAGTGAGACGCGACCGAAAGGAAGTACATTGCAATGACTCAACAGGAAAAACTAACGCTTGAACAGGACTTTGAAGCCTATTCCGACACTGTTCTGCGAATTGCCGTTCAGAACACCCGAAACTACCACGACGCTGAGGACATAGTTCAGGAGGTATTTATGCGGCTTGCCAAAGGTTTTGATAATTCCCGCGGGGAATTTCGCGATGAAAACCACAAAAAGGCGTGGCTTATACGCGTAACGGTCAACCTTTGCAGGGATATGAACCGCTTTACCGCGTTCAGGAAATTCCAGCCGCTGGAGGAATACCCCTGCGTTTCCACGGACGGGAACCTGCACCGCTGCGAGCTGCTGGAGCTTATACGAAAGCTTCCCGAGTCGCGCAGAAACGCGATATACCTCTTTTACTACGAGGGAATGTCCATTGAGGAGATCGCCGAGGCAACGGGGAAAACCGCGGGTACGGTAGGCTCGGACTTATTCCGGGCAAGAAAACAGCTCCGCATAGAGCTTGAGGACTGAAAGGAGCAGGCATGAAGATCAGTGAAATCAAAAAGGCTTACGACACGGTATCCGCGGACGAAAAGCTGAAAGAAAAGATTTTCTCGCGGCTTGAAGCGGAGGATACCGAGGAAGCCGATATTCCTATAATTTTGGAAACATCTCAAATAAAAATCGGAAAAAAAGGAGGTCTTAAAAAGGCTGTTACCGCTCTTTGCGCCGCTGCCGCTGTTTTTGCGGCTGTGATAATCGGCAGGACTGCCCTTGACAGCGATCCGGACATTTATCGGAATCCGCCTGCGGTAAGCGGTACGGAAACGCAGGAGATCACCGAAATTCCCCCGAATACCGCGCTTGTAAAGATCAAGGTGGTGGATTGGAACGACGGCACTTTTGTCAAAAATCTGCGTGTGGATTATCTTCCGATAATTTTTAATGAAAATCCGTCTTCACCTCTGAACCGGTATTTTTTTGACAGAGAAAATATGGATAGAGCAGGAACCATACCCATGACATACGAAAGATCGACTGAGGTTCTTATCCCTTACGGGGACTATGTTTTCTGTACTTCGACCGCTCTGCCAAACGACGAGTACTATATAGAAAGTTACACCGACAATAACGGTGAAATAAACGAATATCTTATGTTTACAGGTGCGGGCGGAGCAGCAACAACTATTGTAACCGTTGATGAAAACACAACTGAAATAGTTCTGAGCGACTCTAAAGAAAACGCAGAATATAACGGACTCGGTCAATACTCAAAGGTGGGCATAACCTTGCAGGACGCTGACGGAAATCCTCTGCCCGACTATACTGTAATATTGCAGCCCGCCGACGGAGTAATGGCGGAGGGCTACAACGACAAGTACGGCGGATACGTTCTTACCAGAACCAATGAGAAAGGCGAGGCTTTCTGGCGCAGTCAAGACCCTGTTGAGGGTGACTACATCGTTATCGCCTACCGTGAAGAGCTTCACACCATTGACGAACCGATTCTTGAGCCGTTTATTTTCGATGGCGACAACACGTTCAGCTACACCCATAAGGATACGGTGTTCATCACGAACAAGACATTCAAAGAAGCCGCAAACTAATCTACAGTAAGAAGCGACATAAAAAATAAATTTTGCTTAAAAATTACAACAAAAAAGGAGCTAACAATATGAAAAAATCTATCAAAGCTATCGCGGCAATTGCCGCCGCAATGTCTATGACATTTTCCTGCGTACCCATGGCTTACGCTGTTGAGGACGCTCCCGCAGCACAATCGGAAACGGAAGCCGAAACTGAAAAAGCAAGCGTTACCTTTGAAGAAAGCAACCCTGTCGAAGTCCCATACAACGGCGGCATTCGCCTGGTAGCCGACGACGGTACCGTATATTACGAGGGAGCGGATACTGACGCAAAATGCGTATACTACTTCTCTCTTGACGAAAACGGAGAGATTGACAAGTCCTACAAGGTCAGCAGCTACGTTAACGACAAGGGCGAAAGGATCGGCATGATGAATTCCAGGCTCAAGCAGTGCGGCGAATTTTTCTGCCTGATCTATTCCGAGGCTTACGGCTTTTCAATGAGGGAAACCGTGATAATCAAGCTTGACGGAGACCTTAACGAGGTCGCAAAATACCGCGCTCCTAAGAGCTGGAACATTGATACCAACGGCGAAAAGATCGTCTACATGAAAGGAAACAAAACCATTTACTCCACAGACATGGACGGCAAAAACAAGCAGGAGCTTTACACGCTTGACAGCAATTTTGATGTTTTAAACTTCCTCGCCGTGTCGGGTGATTACGTGGGATTTGTTAAAACAACAGGAGGTACCGCGCCGAAAGACAGCAAAGATTACTGCGGCATTATCGACCTGAAAACAGGCGAGGTCACATTTAAGGAGCAGAGAAGCGTCCAGCAGCTTTACGAATCAAACGGCAAGATCATCTGGTACAGCTCGGAAAGCCGCGACATAAGGGACAGCTACATGGTAACTGTACCCGACGGTGAGGACGTAAGCGCCTATATCGCCGAGCATGATAAGAAGAACAGGGAATTTTTCAAGGACGGAGAGTCCTATGTTCTTGACGGCGGTAAGTTCTATACGCTGAAAACCCAAAGTCCGAGAGAGTCTTTCGATTTGACTGTCGACGACGACGGCAACGTTATCACAAAGTCTTACGACAGCAAAAGCGGAAACATTGTCTTTAAAATTTACAGGGACAACAAGCTGCTGGATACATATTCCGTAGATGTTAAGGGATTCAGCACATTTGCTGCAAACAACGGCGTTATCACATTCTGCTACTCCGGACGCGACCCGCAGCCGAGCGATTGGGTAACAATAGATCCCAATATGAGCGACGAGGAATACGAAAAATTTCTTGCTTCGAGACCTAAGATCGAATACACAATGAAGTCTGCGACCATAAAGTATTCCATAAACGAATAACGGAAAACAAAACAGGACAGGGCGGTTAACCGTTCTGTCCTGTTTTATGTAATTCTTACAATTCCATTCGCATTTCGGTGTTTCCACGCGGAATAAATCCTTTTTTCAGGTACACCGGCTTGCCCGTTTCCGTTGCGGAAAGATCTATACAGGTGATACCCTCTTTTTTCGCGTCCTCAATAAGCCTGTCCAGAATTTGGGAGGCTATACCCATTCGACGGTATCCGTCGCAGGTGTACACATTCATCAGGTAACAGGTGCTGCCGCTTAAAAAGTGTACGCTTGCAGGCTTTTGCAGCCTTACCATGAATATCACGGCTATAGGTACTCCTTTATCCTCGGCAAAATAGGCGGTAAAATCACGTCCTATATGCTCCCTGAAATATACGGGAAGCTGAGCTTTAAGCGCGTTTGCCTGCGCTTCGGAAAGCTCTCCCTCCACGTCGGTCATGTACAAAAATCTGAAACGGACAAGGGTTTCCACGTCGTTCAGAGTCGCCGTTCTTATTGTAATATTTTCCAAGTTTCTCGTTCCTCCGCAGCTGTGGATTTGCAGAATTTTGCAGAATAAATCGGCGGACAGCTTTCCGTCCGCCGACAAAATGTTTTGTCTGTTACTCGCCCAGGAACGCGCAAAACGCCTTGTAGGTCATGTAAACGTCAGTTTTTGCTACAACCTCATAAGGAGCGTGCATTGCCAGAACGGGTACTCCTACGTCGATAACGTCCATGCCGAGATTGGCGATATACGCCGCTACTGTTCCGCCGCCGCCAAGATCGACTTTGCCAAGCTCGCCGGTCTGCCAGATAATATTATTATTCTCCATAAGAGCGCGTACCCTACCCACAAACTCGGCGGAGGCGTCGGAGGTTCCCGACTTACCTCTTGCGCCTGTGAACTTAGTCACAACCACGCCTTTATTCAGGAAAGCGGCGTTGCGCTTCTCCACAACGTCGGGGAAAGTAGGATCGAACGCAGCGTTTACGTCCGCGGAAAGACATTCCGAATTGGCGACAAGAGTCCTGCCCTTTACGCCGAAACTGTCCGCAAGATCGTACAGGAAATTTTTCAGATACGCAGAGCAAAGCCCCGTGTTGCCGTCGCTGCCTGTTTCCTCCTTGTCGGTAAGACAGACCACTGCGGTTTTGTTCACCTTATCGCAGCCGAGAATAGCCTCCAGAGCGGTATAGGCGCATACCCTGTCGTCGTGTCCGTAAGAACCGATAAGACTTCTGTCAAAGCCCACGTCCTTTGCCTTGAAAGCGGGAACCATTTCAAACTCGGCGGAAAGGAAGTCCGCTTCTGTCAGACCGTACTTTTCATTCAGCGCAGAAAGGATATTCAGCTTTACCTTTTCACTCACATCGTCATCGCGGAAAGGTCTTGAACCTACAATAACGTTAAGCTCTTCGCCTTTGATGCCCTCTGCAAGGGTACGTTTAACCTGCTCCTGTGCAAGGTGCGGAAGCAGATCGCTCACAAAAAATACGGGATCGTTTTCGTCCTCGCCGATACGCAGCTCTACCTTTGTGCCGTCCTTTTTGACAGCAATGCCGTGCAGTGCAAGAGGCATTGCTGTCCACTGATACTTTTTGATACCGCCGTAGTAGTGGGTCTTGAAAAGGGCAATATCGTTGTCCTCATAAAGAGGATTCTGTTTCAGGTCGAGCCTTGGGGAATCAATATGCGCGGCCGCAAGGTGTACTCCCCTGTCCAAAGGCTCGCTGCCTATTACAGCTAAGATAACCGCTTTACCGCGGTTGCAGTAATAGACCTTATCCCCTGCTTTAAGGGACATTCCCGCCTTGTACTCCTTGAAGCCCTCTTCCTCGGCAAGAGCTATCGCGGTCTTTGCCGCCTCACGCTCGGTCTTGGAGCGATCGAGAAAATCCTTGTAGCTCTCGCAAAAATCGTCGCAAGCCGCAATTTCCGACTCGGACATAATCAGTCCCGCGTGTTTTCTCTCCATAAAAAGCTGTTCCTTAAGAAGCTCCGCCTTTGATTTTTCCTTTGCCATAATATATCGATCCTTTCGTGTAATTAATTATCGTATAAATTAGTATACCCCTCGTAAGCCGTCATAACCTTTTTTACGTAGTGTTCCGTGGTATCCGAGGGTATCTTGTCAAGAGTTTTTCCGTCCGAACTGTAATTTTTGTCCTCCAGCCAGCCGTTAACGCTTCCCCTGCCCGAATGGTACGCCGCAAGAGCCGTCCTCTCTTCGCCGTACTCCTCGTAAAGAAGCTTTAAAAGAAAGCTGCCGTACTCTATATTATAGCCCGGATCGTACATATCGTCGTAGGTAACGCTGCGGTCGTCCTCCATACGGAATTTTACCCAGTCGAACGCGTCCTCCATAAGCTGCATAAGTCCACGAGCTCCGACCTCCGACTCAGCTTCCGCGTCAAAATTGCTTTCCGTCCTTATAACGGCGTAGATAAGATACTTATCTATTCCCGTTTCAATAGAAGCAGTTTCCACCAGATCGCTGTACTCAACAGGATAGACGTATTTTTTGCTGAGCCCCTCCATATTGCATACTGCCCATATGATCAGTCCCACCAGAACGATAATGAGAAAACCGCCAAGCTTTTTAAGCATTGTAGTACTCCTTGACTTTTTCGGCAACCTCCTCCGCCTTTTCAATAAGTTCCTCGACGGAGTTGTTGTTCTTTATTATAAAATCGGAATGGTTTATGAAAAACTCCTCGGTATGCTGGGAGGAAAACCTCTCGCTGATCTGCTCATCGGTAAGACCGTCCCTTGCGGCTATCCTTTCCCGCCTGAGATTTTCGGAGGCGGTAACGCTTATGATAAGGTCGCAGAAATCGTCCGCTCTGCTCTCAAAAAGCGTGGGCGCGTCGATAAGAACATATCTTTTGTTTTCATCGCGGTACTTGTTTATCATCCTCAGAATTTCCGAAGTTATGTAAGGATAGCTTATTGCGTTAAGCTGCATAAGCTTTTCATGATCCCCGAAAACAATATCCGCCAGCTTCTTCCTGTTAAGACTGCCGTCCTCCAGCAAAATGCCGTTTCCGAAGCACTCTGTTACCTCCGCAAGGCAGGGAGAATCCTTTTCCATAATAATTCGGGCGATCGTATCCGCATTGATCACAGCAAATCCTTTTTCGTCAAATACCTTACATACAGTTGTCTTTCCCGCGCCGCTCTGCCCCGTCAGACCAATTACAGCCGCACCGGCTGACTCGCTCATACTTTCCATTCCTTTCATGTTTTTGATCTTGTCAAATTTTCCGTTCCATATGCAAATCTCAAAGCCGTCTAAAGCCTGACGACCTCAAATCCCGCCGCCCTCAGCAAACGGTTATAGACCGCAAGTCCCACGCCATCCGTTGACGGCATACGGGCATAAACTTGCTCCGACTCGATATCATCAAGCTTTCTCAGCACCGCAAAAAGGTTTGCCGCCTGTTCCTCGGAGGTGACTCCGTAGGTGATATAAGGTATCATGCACCCGTCAGCCTCGCTGCCGAATATCATCGCGCACACTCCGTCTCCGCCGCGGTGATTGACATAATCAAGAAACTGCGCCTCGCTTCCGTCAACTATGGTAACATTTGCTTTCGGCGAATAATGCTTATACTTCATTCCGGGAGAAAGCACCTTCTCCCCCTCTGCGGCGGCTTCGGTTATGTGCCTGTCGCAAATGACATCAGCCAATTCGGACAGCTCCTCAGCCGAAACGAACCCCGGTCTGAGTATCCTTACCGCGTCCCCCTTAAAGGAAATTACAGTACTCTCCACTCCTACCGGACAGCTTCCGCCGTCCACGACCGCAGGAATGCGTCCCCGCATATCCGCCATAACGTGAGCCGCCTCCGTGGGACTTGGACTTCCCGAAAGATTTGCCGACGGAGCAGCCAACGCCTTTCCGCTTAAACGGATAAGACTTCTCGCCGCATCGTGACAGGGCATACGGATACCCACCGTATTCAGTCCCGCGCTCGTAATATCGGGAACTATATTTTTTTTGGGCAGAACCATAGTCAATGGTCCGGGCCAGAATTTTTCCGCAAGCCTGTAGGCTATATCGGGAATACTGTGAGCGTACTCCTCAAGCTGACCGATATCAGCGATATGAACGATAAGCGGGTTGTCCTGGGGTCTGCCCTTTGCCGCAAAAATTTTCTCAACCGCTCTTGGATTTTCCGCGTCGGCAGCAAGACCGTACACCGTCTCTGTCGGCATACCAATTATCTCGCCGCGGGCAAGAAGTCCCGCAGCGTACCGAAGCTCCTCCTCCGACGTACCCAAAAGCTTTGTATTAAAGTCCACCTCTTATGCGTCCTCCCGGGTAAACTGCGACGCAAGCTTCGCAGCCTGATCGGCAGTGGCGAGAGCGTCGATCACCTCGTCCAGATTGCCGTTTAAAATATATTCAAGCCGATAGAGCGTAAGACCGATCCTGTGGTCGGTAACGCGGCTTTCGGGAAAATTATACGTTCTTATCCTCTCGGAGCGGTTTCCCGTACCCACCTGGGATTTTCTTTCCGAAGCGATCTTGTCGTTCTGCTCCTCCAGCAAAGCCTCATAAAGTCTCGACCGCAGAATTTTCATCGCCTTGTCCTTGTTCTTGTGCTGGCTGCGCTCGTCCTGACACTCAACTACCACTCCCGTAGGAAGATGAGTTATGCGTACCGCCGATTCGGTTTTGTTGATGTGCTGACCTCCTGCTCCCGAAGCGCGGAAAACGTCAATTTTCAAATCCGTGGGGTTTATTTCCAGTTCCACCTCGTCGGCCTCCGCAAGAACAGCCACCGTTACCGTAGATGTATGGATACGCCCCTGGGATTCAGTCTCGGGAACTCTCTGGACACGGTGTACACCGCTTTCGTATTTAAAGCGCGAATACGCCCCCTCGCCCTCGATAGAGAAGCTTACCTCCTTGAAGCCGCCAAGCTCCGTCTCGTTAGCATTCAGTATTTCTGTTTTCCAGCGGCGTGCTTCGGCGTACATAGTATACATACGGAAAAGAGAACCTGCAAAAAGCGAAGCCTCCTCGCCGCCCGCGCCGCCGCGTATTTCTATGATAACGTTCTTATCATCGTTAGGATCTTTGGGGAGCAGCAATATTTTAAGCTCTTCGCCTAACGTTTCCAAAGTTTCCCTGCTCTCGTCAAATTCGAGCTGGGCAAGCTCTTTCATCTCCCTGTCGCCACCGGCCTCGTCCAGAAGTTCCTTGGCGTCTTCCATTGTCTTTTTGCACTTAACGTACTCGCGATACTTATCCACTATCGGCGTAAGATTTTTATATTCTTTCATCAGCGAGGTATAAAGCTTGTTATCGCTGATGACCTCCATATCGGTAAGTTTTTGGCTGATCTCCTCGTATTTTTGCTCCGTGAGCTTTAATTTTTCAAACATTGCGGTTATTCCTCCTGCACTTAAATTCGATTAAAGTGTATGAGGACGCTAAGATTCCCCGTCGGCAGGACGTTCCACTGACTTAATATTTTTTTCAATCTTGCTTCTGGGAACCATAAATTCGTGTCCGCAGCCCTCGCACCTGAGTTTAAAATCCATTCCCGATCTTAAAACGAGCATACGGGAACTGCCGCAGGGGTGCTTTTTTTTCATTGTCAATATATCAGACGGGCGAATGTCCATAAAAATATCCTTTCAAAATTATCAGCAATCACAAGTATTATACCACATTTTACAACGCAAAGGCAATTATTTTCATCAATATTTTCAGAAATTTTATACAAACTATACAAAGACGTGAAAAACACGCCGAAAACTAAGCAATCTGCACAAATTATTCCAAAAAGAAAGGAAAATACCCATGAAAATAATCGCAAGCTTCGACTCCCCGGACAGCGCGGATTTTGCCGCGGGAGCCATCAAAAGAGCCTTATCCCCTCTTTCCTCAGTCGAGACAAAGGAGCTGTACCCGGTCAGCGGAGACCTTGGGCTGAATGTTTTTTCGTCCTTTAACGTGATATCTTCAACGCCGACTTACTCAATGCCCGTTTACACTCCCATAGCCTTTTCACCCAGCGAGGACGACGGACATCAGGCCGACTATCTGCACAACGACCATATACTTGAGGTTGTCTGCCGAAAAGAGGAGTACCCCGTAGTATCAAAGCTTATCATCGCGCACGGTGGCAGAAACATTTCCAAATTATAAAATATTATAGAATATCGGTTTTGACCTCCGCATAAGATTGAAAAGCGGATAAAATTCAATCATACCGCTGTCCGGACAATTGGACAGCGGGATCAAAACTCGGGAGGTACAAAATGAACAATTACTATCCGGAGGGCGCGCTTTTTATGTCGCCCGACAATCAGAACAGCATAAAATCCATTTTCGCCTTGCAGGAGGCTATGGCTCAGGAAAAGATACTCGAAGCGCGGGTAACTATGTGCGACAGCGGTCATAATCTCCATGTGGAGCTTCCCTGCGCAAACTGTTCGGGAATAATTTACCACGAGGAAGGCGCGCTCGGCATAGCCGACGGTTCCACAAAGGATATCGCCCTTATTACAAGGGTAAACAAGCCCGTATGCTTCAAGGTAAAGCAGCTTATGAAAAACGATTCGGGAAGCTATACCGCCGTACTTTCCCGACGCGAGGTCCAAGAGGAATGCATGGAAAGATTTATCTCCTGTCTGTCTCCGGGAGATATAATTCCCGCCAAGGTAACTCATCTCGAACAGTTCGGCGCTTTTGTGGACATAGGCTGCGGTATTCCGTCGCTTATACCCATAGACGCAATCTCAATATCGAGAATATCCCACCCCTCCGACCGCTTCCGGGCGGGTCAGGATATTCACGTGGTCATAAAGGACGTAAGCGGAGGCAGGGTATGGCTCTCCCACAAGGAGCTGCTTGGTACATGGGAGGAAAACGCCGCCCGCTTCAACTACGGGGAGACCGTTTCGGGCGTGATACGGAGCGTTGAAGATTACGGCATTTTCGTTGAGCTTGCACCCAATCTGGCCGGGCTCGCCGAACCGAAAGAGGGCGTGTCCGTAGGTCAGAACGCAAGCGTTTACATAAAGGCTCTCATTCCCGAAAAAATGAAGGTCAAGCTCATTATTGTGGACGTTTTCAGCGGCGCGGACATTCACCGTCCTCCCGAATACTTTATCACGGAGGGACGGCTGTCCTACTGGAAATATTCTCCCGATTCGTCAGCCAAGCTGATCGAAAGCAGATTCTGACCGCAGGGGAACGTTTTCCTGTCCTGCAAAACCGCGTCACGGAGTCACGGAACAATCGGGCGGGAATCCTCCGCCCTCAAGCTTTTACTGATCGCCGCCTTTTTTTATCTTCTGCCAGTACTGCTTTGCAGTCTGTTCGGTCTTATTGTCGCCGTATTCATAGTACACCCTGTCCTTGATCGGATCGGGAAGATACTGCTGCTCAACGTAATGATTGGGGAAATTATGCGGATACAGGTAATGCTGTCCTCTTACCGCCGCGCCCTCTCCGTCATAATGCTTATTCTGCAAATGCCGCGGGAAATCGCCGCATTCTTTGGTGCGAACGTCCTCCAGAGCGGCGTCAATAGCGTTGATGCCTGAATTGGATTTGGGAGCCGTAGCAAGCAGTATGACCGCTTCCGCAAGCGGAAGCCGCGCTTCGGGCAAACCAAGCTGAAGCGCACTGTCAACGCAGGCCTTTACGATAGGTATAGCCTGCGGGTATGCAAGACCTATGTCCTCGGCTGCTATACACAAAAGCCGTCTGGAAAGCGAAATAATGTCCCCAGCCTCGATAAGCCTTGCGGCGTAGTGAAGGGCTGCGTTTTCGTCCGAGCCACGCACGGACTTATGAAGCGCCGACAAGATATCATAATGGGAATCGCCGTCGCGGTCGTAGCGCATATTGCTGCGCTGGGTCAGAGCTTCGGCGGTCTCTTTTTTTATGACTATCTCACTCGCTCCGCTTGCCGCCGACAAGACGCAAAGCTCCGCGGTGTTTATGGATTTCCGCACGTCTCCCCCGCAGCCTCGGGCGATGTGCTCCACCGCCCCCTTTTCGACCTTGACCTTTATGCCGAGCTCGTCCGCCGCAATGCGGAACGCTCTGCTGATTGCGGGCATAAGCTCCTCGGCGGTTATGGGCTTGAACTCAAATACCGTTGAGCGGCTGATTATGGCGTTATAGACGTAAAAATACGGGTTCTCGGTCGTGGAGGCGATAAGGGTTATCTGTCCGTTCTCAATGTATTCCAACAGAGACTGCTGCTGCTTTTTGTTGAGGTACTGTATTTCGTCCAGATAAAGCAGCACGCCGTTAACGCCGTCCAAAGTATTGGTATCGGCAATAACGTCCTTGATATCGGAAATGGACGCGGAAGTGCCGTTCAGCTTGTGAAGCTTCATATGGGTATTTTCGGCAATTATGCGCGCGACTGTTGTTTTGCCTACTCCCGAACTTCCGTAGAAGATCATATTTGGTATCTGTCCGTTTTCGATTATGCGCCGCAGGGGCTTTCCCTCGCCCAAAATGTGGGACTGTCCCACAACGTCGTCAAGAGTTTTCGGACGTATCCTGTCCGCAAGAGGGGCGTTCATATCAACACTTCCTACTATTTATTTAAGAATTAAGACACTGAGGGCAGGAGACCTTCGCCTCTTGCCCCTCCATAACTATTCACTTTTATTTTCGGTACTGTTATCATCAGCGTCCGCAGCCTCCTGCACAGCGGGAAATATCTTTGCAAGCTCCGAGCCGCGCTCTGTAAAAAGCTTCTTATTTGCCGAGCGAAGCCGTAAGCTGTCTATAACGGCATATACCGCGGCGCCCAGCACGCATACAGCCGCAGCCGCCTTTTCCGGAATTATCATACAGGAGAACAGCACAACAGCCGCAGCAGCGATATCCGCAGCCGTAAGCAGTACGAGCCGCAGGACAGGCTCAGGCTCTGAAGTCTGTTCCTCTCCGTCAGCATTACCTAACGTTTTCCTTAGACCTATGCAGTAAATTATTCTTTTCAGTATCACCAAAGCCTCTATTGTTGCCTTTACAGCACCGCCGATCGTGAACGGGATATATATTCCGCCTGCGATAAGCGTCATGATTGCAGCAAAAAGAGCGCAGGGAAAAAACGCTGCCGCTCGTATGACGCTGCCGATAAACAGCATTGGCAGCGGAACTTTGAACATTTCCCCGGCAGCCCCTGCGGCAGCGCGCATTTTGGTAAGGAATTCATCGGCAATACCCTCGGGATTGGCGTTCTCCGTCGCCTCGATACAGTACCAAGCCGTTTCAAGGTTATCGAATATGACCGGAATATTTTTTCCGAATTTTTCAGAAATAAATCCCTCGCCAAAAAGCTCCTTAAAAATACCAACGATCGCCTGAAGCGTTTCGTACATACCGCCCGGCCCCTTGCCTATGTACTCCATTTTATCGTTGTACATACTGTCCTTGTCCTCATAGCCGATATTCCCGACACCCATGCCTTTCAGCCAGCTGACAAGTCCGTCCCGCTCTTCGGGGGTCTCGATAAGGTATTTTTCCGAACCGTTGCCAACCGCGGCAAGATGCCAACTCCGTCTGCCGCCGAAGCCGAAGCCTATCTCAAGCAGAAACGGCATACCCAACGGCTCGTCAACAACGTTGTTTTCCGACACTCCTATATAGACCGCGTAGATATCCCTTTTGTTCCATGAAGATATCTCGGCTTTTATTTTATCCTTAAGATACTGCTTAAAATCGGAAGTAAGCTTCGCATTTGTTTCGGAAACTTCTTCCGTTTTATTTGTATCAATATTTTCAATATCGGACATTAAGCTTCACCGCCCATTTGTCCGCAAACCGCAATTGTACGGCTTGCGGAAAGATAATGGAAAATTATTCATAAAGAGGATACTTAGCGCAGATCTCGTTAACGCCCGCTCTTATTTCGTCGGCTTTGCCCTCGAAATCCTTTGCGGTAAGGTAAATGTACTCAGCGATCTTTTCCATATCGTCAACGCCAAGACCTCTGCTCGTTACAGCAGGAGTGCCTATTCTCACGCCGCTTGTGATAAATGGACTCTGCGGATCGTTTGGTATGGCGTTTTTGTTTACGGTAATGTAAACCTCGTCCAGACGGCGTTCAAGCTCCTTGCCCGTGATATCAAAGGGACGGAGGTCGACCAGCATAAGGTGATTGTCCGTACCTCCCGAAACAAGGTTAAAGCCTCTGTTCACAAGCCCCTTTGCAAGAGCCTGAGCGTTTTCCACTACCTTTTTGCCGTACTCCTTGAATTCGGGCTTGAGAGCCTCGCCGAAGCATACCGCCTTTGAAGCGATAACGTGCATAAGGGGTCCGCCCTGTATGCCGGGAAAAACAGCCTTGTTTATCTTTTTTGCAAGTTCCTCGTCGTTAGTGAGGATAAGTCCGCCTCTAGGGCCTCTCAAAGTCTTATGGGTAGTCGTTGTCGTAACGTGTGCATATGGTACTGGCGTTGGGTGTACTCCCGAGGCAACGAGTCCCGCGATGTGAGCCATATCCACCATAAGGTACGCGCCTACCGAATCGGCAATTTCACGAAGCTTAGGGAAATCAATAATTCTCGGATATGCTGAAGCTCCCGCTACGATAAGCTTGGGCTTGTTAGCCTTTGCAAGAGCCTCCACCTTATTGTAATCGATAGTCTCATCGTCGCCGAGACCGTATGAAACAAAGTTGAAATATTTGCCTGAAAGATTTACCGGAGAGCCATGAGTAAGGTGTCCGCCGTGGGCAAGGCTCATACCGAGAACGGTATCTCCCGGTTCGAGGAGGGCAAAATACACAGCTGTGTTAGCCTGCGCTCCCGAATGTGCCTGAACGTTTGCAAAACCTGCTCCGAACAGCTTTTTAGCGCGGTCTATGGCAATATTTTCCACAATATCGACGCACTGACAGCCGCCGTAATAACGCTTTGAGGGATATCCCTCGGCGTATTTATTTGTAAGGACAGACCCCATAGCCGCCATTACCGCAGGAGAAACAAGGTTTTCGCTTGCGATAAGCTCCAGATTCCTGCGTTGGCGCGCAAGCTCTTTTTTCATGCCTTCTCCCACTTCGGGATCGGCGGCGGCTACGAAGCCGATAGTATCCATAATATCGTTGTACATAAGGTTTGCTCCTTTACCAAAATATATTGTTTTTATTATACACTATTTTTCTGCGGATTTCAACCGTATTTTAATATTTTTACGACGTCCCGCAAAAAGCCGCGCTGAGGTCAGGACTGCGGCTGGTTGAATACAGTACGGCAAAAAAGGAAAGGCTGCTTAAGCACAGCCTTTCCAAATGTTTTTATACTGCTTAACTTCCGCGTTCAAGCTTTTTTATTTTGTCAAATTCTTTTAAAAGCTCCTTATCCTTAAATGTGGCAGTGCTTCTTATGTAGTAGTCGTCGGTAACGTCCCAGAGCACGGGGCACATTCCCCTTGTGTATGCCGCCTCGCATACCGAGCTCACGTAAAGGCGCTTCATTTCCGTGGTTTTATTATTTCCGCAGGCGCTGTACTCGCCGATAATTACGGGAACTCCCTTGTCCACAAATGTGGTTTTCATCATATCCATATACTTGTTGAGTTCCGCGATATCGTTCTCATCGCCCCATTCGGTACGCGCCTTGCCCCAACTTGCGTCCTTGTCAAGTATAGCAAATGTGGACGGGATATAGTAGTGCACCGAAACCGCGCAGCGTCCCGCAGGATCGTCGGGCATTTTAAAGGCGGGGTCGCAGGTAAGCTCTATATCGGTATTGTAGCCTGCGATGAGCAGGTGACGTTTTTCGTTGTTTCCGCCGGAACCGCGTACGATATTTACAAACCTCTGGTTGATATCGTTAAGTATTCCAAAAGATTTTTCCTTATCGCCCTGATTGCTGTAACGGTTCCAGATATCCTCCCAACCGCCCTCTTCGTTGAGTGACTCGAACATCAGCTTATCGCTGTACTCTCCGAACTCAGCGCAAAGCTGAGTCCAGATGCTTTCGTATTTTTCAAAGCATTTGTCACGCTGATCGTCCTTTGCGAATCCTGTCCACCAGCCGCCGTCCCAGTGTATATTCATAATAACGTACATATCGGCGTCGATAGCCCAGTTTACTATCTCCTTGACACGCGCAATATAGTCGGGACTTATTTCATAGGTTTGCTTGTTCATGAGATTGCTCCATGCCACGGGAACGCGCAGTACTCCGAAGCCCGCGTCGGCATATCCCTGTATCATCGGCTGTGTGATGACCGGGCTTCCCCAACCTGTTTCGTAAGCCTGAACGGAAGCAAGATGCATTCCGCTGGACTCCATTGTGTTGCCCAGATTGATACCGAGACCCATTTCCTGAACGACCTCCATAGTCGTCATTTCTCTCATGCTTTCCTTTGCCTCGACATTGCAGCCGCACATTCCTGCCGTAAATATGCATACCGCAGACGCTGCCGCAATTATTCTTTTCAAACGTGCAAGCTTTAACATTTTACACATCTCCTTGCTTCTTACTTCATAAATACGAACGATTTTAACTCAAAAAGACATCTGTTCCTGAATGATTCTCCCGACCAGTCACGGGGGTATTCGGTTGCTGCCTTAAAGAAAACGCTGTGTCTGCCTGTAACGGCTCTGACCCGTTCGGTAACCGCGCCGCCGTTTCTTCCTATCCTTATCTGCCCTATCTCTTCACCGTCCTCGCCGTCTATAAGTACGTGCAGGATACTGTCGCAGCCTGTGCCGCACACGTTTACGGAAAGTTCCATGGTCTTGCTGCCGAAATCGTCCCCGAAATCAAAATATTTATAACCGATAACACAGTCCTCCGTAACATTGGTCACGACGCGTTCAAACACATTTTTTTCGGTAACGACCGCTCCGCCTTTAAGCACGCAGGCGATCTCGGCGGGCGTTATCTTATACGGATCGAGAGAATCCTCAAAACCCAGAGACGTCATTTCCACAGGAGGGATAGTACCGTCGGGAAGAATTTCAATTTTCTCCACGCAGCCGCGGCGGGACATTATAGTGCCGTTTGTCATGCGGTGGTAGAAAATATACCACTGTCCGTTTATCTGAACAATAGAGCCGTGGTCGTTGCCGCCCGGATAATCGACTCCGTTGTCAACTATATAGCCGCGGTATTTGAACGGTCCTGTAGGCTTGTCTGAGGTTGCGTACGCAAGTCTGCTTCCGCGCTTCGGTGAATATATCAGGTAATATGTATCTCCGACCTTCCGAGGAGAGCAGGCTTCAAAGAACAAGCTGTCATCATCGGGAAAATCTTCGGTTTTTTCTATGGGGATAATGTGTTCTATGCACGTTCCGTCCAGTACCTCGTACATATTATCGCTGTTTATTTCAGCCATAAAGGAACGTTCATAGCCGCAGTATATGTACGTTCTGCCGTCGTCGTCAACAAGTACTCCGGGGTCAATGAACCAGCCGTTGCAGCATATCTCGTCAGGAATGGTGTACTTATATTTCGACAGCAGCCTGAACGGTCCCTCGGGCTTGTCGCTTACCGCAACGCAGCCTATGGAGTTTATTATGTATGCGTAAAGGTAATATTTCCCGTCCTTTTCAACTACGTCGGGAGCATAAAGATAGTTAGTCTCATTTGTCCAGTCCGTATCGGAGGGATAGTCGGCTGTTTCGCGGGTACGGAAGATATCTCCGTGGCATACCCAGTCGTTAAGGTTATTAAGCGGCGCGCTCCAGCATTTGAGCACGTAGTCGCAGAATTTCACAGAACCCGCGTTATCGTGGGAACCGTAAACGTATATGCGGTCTCCGAAAACTCTCGGTTCTCCGTCGGGGATATATTCCCAGAACGGCAAATATGGATTAGGCATAGAAAGACTCCTTTCATCTGTTTAAAATCATTATACCTTATTATGTCAAATTTTTCAAGGCAAAGAGCACATCATGGCGGTTTTGTGCTGAAAAAAGTTACGTATGTCTTGAAAATGCTAATAAAATGCTGTACAATAATATGTAATGCATTATGCGGGAGATGATATTTGTGGAAAATAATGTTACGGAAGCATACCTGAGCTGGTTTACCGACGATGTGGAGTTTCCGTTTTTTATTCAGTACGGAGAGCACGGGCAAGATCTTTACGCACATTGCCACCGTGATTTCAACGAGCTGGTAATAGTTACGGAGGGCAGCGCCGTTCATGTTGTAAACAACGAAGAGTACATGATTGAAAAGGGGGACGTTTTCGTTGTCGGCAACGATACAGTCCATGGCTACAAAAATCCGGAAAATTTTCGCATATGCAATATAATGTACCGCCACAGCGAAATGTTTTCAGCCTTGCCGGACATCATGACCGGCGCGGGATATCAGGCGCTTTTCGTGCTTGAACCGCATATCACCAAGGAACAAAGCTTCAGGAGCAGGCTCAGGCTCAAGCATGAAAACTACAAGGCGGTAAAGCTGCTTCTGGACGATATGATACAGGAGTACCAAAGCGGGGAAGAATGCAGGAAAACCATGCTTGTATCCCGTTTTGCGCAGCTCGCTGTAACGCTTTCAAGGCTTTACAGCTTTGACGGCGAAGACAGCGGACAGGACGTGGTAAATATTGCAAAGGCGGTCTCGTATATGGAAAATCACTTTACGGAGGATATATCCGCAGGGCAGCTTGCGAAGCTTTCCCATTATTCAGAAAGACATTTCATGCGCATTTTCAGAAAAGCATATAATGCCTCTCCGCTCGAATATATAATTGGTCTGCGGATAAATCACGCCTGTATGCTTTTAAAGAGTACGGGAATGTCCATATCGGAGACGGCGGAAAAGTGCGGATTTGACGATGTGAATTATTTCAGCAGACTTTTTAAAAAACGTATGGGCATAACTCCCTCAGGGTACAGAAAAGAATATTGAAAACGGCGGCTGCGGTCTTTGGGCTTCAAACCGAGCCAAGGTATAAAATGTACAAATCATTAACAAAATTTTCTGAAATTTGTACAATGTGTTGAAATGATGAAACTTTCCTTTGTCTATTGACAACAAAAAAAGTCGTGGTATAATATCATAATAGATAACAATGTTAAGCTTTTAAACGATAGGAGTGAAGCCGAAATGAACGCAAACGGAGGTACGGCGGAGGATTTTGAGCTTGCCGAAAAATTCCACAGAATGAGACAGCTTATGGTACATCTGCCGTCAAAGCTCGGAGTCTCGCACAGTGAATTCTGCACCATGAACATTATCAGTGAAAATGATACCGAAGACGGCATATCGGTCTCTCAAATCGCCGCGGCTCTGGAGGTCACTCCCCCGGCAGTATCGAGAATGCTGAAGTCCCTTGAAGAACGCGGTCTTATCGAACGCCGCACCAACGCATTCAACCGCCGCAGCACTATGGTAAGGCTGACGGAAAACGGCGAACGGCTTCTTGATTCCGCTCACAAAAGATTTATCGGACTTATGGAGCACATAGGCGATAAAATGGGCGAGGAACACCTGCGGGAATTCAACGTCCTCTACAACGAATTGCTTAACATTATGTCTGAATATATTTATGACAAGGAGGATCGGTCAGATGATAAAAATGCTTAAACACCTTGGCAAATCCGCAATGTGGATACCGCTGATAGTGGCGCTGTTGGTAGTTCAGGCTTTCTGCGACTTAGCACTGCCTCAGTACACCTCAGATATTGTGGATGTGGGAATCCAGCAGGGCGGCGTAGAAACTGCTGCGCTTGAGGAGATTTCCGCAGAAAGTATGAAAAAGCTGCTGTTGTTCAACAAGAGCGGTATGCTGTCGGAATATTACCCGGACGGAAAACTTACCTATGTGCGGTCGGACGAAACGGAAATTGTTGAGCCTTATATAACATACCCTGCGGCAGTCGTATACGCACTTGATAATGCGGACAGCTCAATGTTCCCTGCGGAAATGCAGCTCCCCGAGGGAATGACGGTAACAGACGCGCTGCTGGCAATGCCCGAGGAACAGCGAGCTCCGATGATCGAGGAAATACACAAGCAGTTTGAGGGCTACAGCGACGTTATGCTTTCGCAAATGGCGATAGGCTTCGCTAAAAGCGAGCTCGAAGCGCAGGGTACGGATATGGACGCTCTCAGAATGAGTTACATTTTCAAAACGGGAGCAAAAATGCTTGGAATGTCCCTGCTGATAATGGTAGTTACAATAGTAGTCGGATTTATCGCGGCGCAGCTCGCGGCGCTGTTCGGAATGAACGTCCGAGAAAAAATATTCCGCAAGGTTATCTCCTTTTCCAACGCGGAAATGGATAAGTTTTCCACAGCTTCTTTGATAACCCGCTCCACAAACGACATACAGCAGGTACAAATGGTTATAGTTATGATACTGCGTATGGTTTTGTATGCGCCCATAATGGGCATCGGCGGCGTTATCAAGGTGGTGCGCACGGGTACGGGAATGGGCTGGATAATCTTCATTGCCGTTGCGGCGATACTTGCGCTGGTAGCGGTACTGATGTCGGCGGCAATGCCGAAATTCAAAATTATGCAAAAGCTTATCGACCGCCTCAACCTTGTTACCCGCGAGATACTTACCGGACTTCCCGTTATCAGAGCGTTCAGCCGCGAGGAATACGAGCAGGAACGTTTTGATACCGCAAACAAAAATCTTATGAAAACTCAGCTTTTCACTAATCGCGTGATGACGGTAATGAGTCCGTTTATGACCCTTATCATGAACGGTATAAGCGTTCTTATAGTATGGTTCGGCGCAAAGGGAATAGACAACGGCGAAATGCAGGTGGGCGATATGATAGCTTTCCTTACTTACACAATGCAGATTGTAATGTCGTTCCTTATGCTGACTATGATATCAATTATGCTGCCGAGAGCTACCGTTTCGGCGAACCGTATCAGCGAAGTGCTTGAGACCGAGCCGTCCATAGGCGATAAGGCTAACGCCGCCGATTCGGGCATTACCGAGGGCAGAGTCGCTTTCGAGGACGTTTCGTTCAGCTACGGCGATTCGGAGGAAAAGGTACTGCACCACATAAGCTTTACCGCAAATCCCGGCGAGACTACAGCCGTTATCGGAAGCACGGGCAGCGGAAAGTCCACGATGATAAATCTTATTCCCCGCTTCTTTGACGTTACCGAGGGAAAGGTCACTATCGACGGCACGGACGTCCGTGAGCTCTCACAGCACTATCTGCGTGAGAATATCGGTCTTGTACCGCAAAAGGGAGTTCTGTTCAGCGGAACTATCGCTTCAAACCTCCGCTTCGGAGACGAAAACGCTTCAGATGAACAGCTTCGTGAGGCGGCGGCTATCGCACAGTCCACGGACTTTATCGAAGCCAAGCCCGAAAAGTACGAAAGTCCCATATCGCAGGGCGGTACCAACGTTTCGGGAGGTCAGAAGCAGCGGCTTTCCATTGCAAGAGCTATTGTAAAAAAGCCTAAGATATACATTTTCGACGACAGTTTTTCCGCTCTGGACTACAAAACCGACGCGGCTCTGAGAAAGGCTCTTGCCGAGCAGGTCGCAGACTCCACGGTGATAATCGTCGCACAGCGTATCAGCACCATTCTTCACGCGGATAAAATAATCGTCCTTGACGAGGGCAGGATCGCGGGAATGGGTACTCACGAGGAACTGCTGAAAAACTGCGAAATATACGAGCAGATCGCTTCGTCCCAGCTTTCGGAAAGCGAATTGAAGCGCGGAAAGACTGCGGATAACAGCGGAAAGGAGGCTGAGTGATATGGCGGAAAACAACAGACCCGTAAGCAGTCCGAGACGCGGACCCCACGGTCCTCACGGACCCGGAGGAGGTCCTCCAATGGAAAAGGCAAAGGATTTCAAGGGCACTCTCCGCAAGCTTTTGAATTATGTCAAGCCCTTTAAGGCAGCTATAATCGCAGTAATGATATTTGCCATTGGCAGCACCATATTCAATATTGCCGGCCCGAAAGTCCTCAGCGGCGCGACTACCGAAATCTTCAACGGACTTGTCAGCAAGGTCAGCGGCGGAAGCGGCGTGGACTTTGACAAGATCGGACAGATACTTCTCACTGTTATGGGTATGTACGTTCTCAGCGGCTCGTTCATGTTCGTTCAGGGCTGGCTGATGTCAGGCGTATCCCAAAAAATGACATACCGTATGCGCAAGGACATTTCGGAAAAGATACACCGCATACCCATGAAATACTATGAAAGCAATACTCACGGCGAGGTTCTGTCAAGAGTTACCAACGACGTTGACACCCTCGGCATGAGTCTTAATCAGAGCATCACACAACTTATCACCTCCGTTACTACACTTATAGGCGTACTTGTGATGATGCTTTCCATAAGCGGCATACTCACGGTTATCGCGCTGCTTATACTGCCCATATCCACTGTTCTGGTAATGCTTGTTGTAAAGAAATCCCAGAAGTACTTCAAGCAGCAGCAGGAGTACCTCGGTCATGTAAACGGTCAGGTGGAGGAAGTCTACGGCGGACACCTTGTTATCAAGGCTTTCAACCGCGAAGAACGTTCCCTTGAGGAGTTTGAGCGGGACAACCGCATACTCTACAAGTCGGCAATGCTTTCACAGTTCCTGTCGGGAATGATGCAGCCTATCATGCAGTTCGTGGGAAATCTGGGCTACGTCGGAGTAGCTGTCGTAGGCGCGTGGCTTGCGGCAAGAGGCTCTATTTCCGTGGGAGATATTCAGGCGTTTATCCAGTACGTAAGACAGTTTACACAGCCTATAACTCAGATAGCGCAGGTATCAAATATGCTCCAGTCAATGGCTGCCGCTGCGGAAAGAGTGTTTGAGTTCCTTGAAGAGGACGAGGAGGAAAACAACGCTGAAAATCCTGTTCCCCCCGAAAAAATAGAGGGAAACGTTGAGTTTGAGCACGTTAAATTCGGCTACGACCCGAACAAGATAATTATAAGCGATTTCAGCGCAAGCGTTGAAAAGGGTCAGACTGTGGCTATCGTAGGTCCCACGGGTGCGGGAAAAACCACAATGGTAAAGCTTCTGATGAGGTTTTACGATGTGAACGGAGGCTCTATAAAGGTAGACGGCCACGATATCCGCGGGTTTGAGAGAAGTTCGCTGCGTGAGGCTTTCGGAATGGTCTTGCAGGATACATGGCTGTTCAACGGAACAATCATGGAAAATATCCGTTACGGCAGACTCGACGCTACCGACGAGGAGGTCATAGCCGCAGCAAAGGCAGCTCATGTAGACCGCTTTATAAGGACGCTTCCCGACGGTTACCAAACCGAACTTAACGAGGAATCGGGCAACGTTTCCCAGGGTCAGAAGCAGCTTCTGACGATTGCGCGGGCTATTCTGGCAGACAATAAGATACTCATTCTCGACGAGGCGACAAGCTCCGTTGATACACGGACTGAGATACGCATACAAAAGGCTATGAACAATCTTATGAAAGGCAGAACAAGCTTTGTTATCGCGCACCGCCTATCCACTATACGCGACGCGGATCTCATTCTTGTAATGAAGGACGGCGACATCACGGAACAGGGTACTCACGATCAGCTCATTGAGAAAAACGGCTTCTATGCCGCGCTCTATAACTCACAGTTCGCGGAGGCGTAAAATACCGAAACAGTGCGGCTTTCTACAGCAATTCCACTTTAAAAATATGCAGCCGTATACGCAAAACTTTAGGGTCATCCTTTGTACATTTTTTGCGCGGAATTGCTGTAGCCGCGAAGTTCATGACCGCATTCTACTAAGCGTAGATTGACAAAAGCTTGTCTTTCAGTATATAATCATATCGGACGTCCGAAATATATTGAAAGAAGTGTTTATAATGAAAGTTACGGTTTTTAACGGAAGTCCGTCCGGATCGGACAGCGCAACAAATAAGATCGCCTCAGCTTTTCTTTGCGGAGCGCAAAATGCCGGAGCGGATACCCATAATATTTTTCTTTCCGAAAAAAATATTACTCAATGCAGCGGCTGTTTTGCCTGCTGGTTCAAAACGCCGGGTAAATGCGTTCATAACGATGATATGGCGGAGCTTTTGAATTTGTATTGTACATCAGACATTGTGGTTTTTGCAACTCCTGTCTTCACATGGAATATGACCGCGCTTATGAAAAATTTTGCGGATAGGCTCGCTCCGCTGAAAAGTCCGAAAATTACCAAGGAAAACGATCGCTGCGACCTCGAAGACGCAAAACCTAAAACGCAGAAATTTATTGTGATTTCAAACTGCGGTTTTCCCGGCGAAAAAAATTTTGAGGTAATGAAAGCGGTTTTTGCTTGCTGCGAGCCGAGTCTTGAAATTTACAGGAACTGCGGCAAGCTTCTTAAAAGCCGCGATCCCGCAGTTTCACAAAAGGTCGGTGAATATCTTGAAGCTGTGAGACAGGCGGGTTTTGAAACGGCACAGGGTCTTAACGTATCCGAAGAGACAAAAAGACTGCTTGATATGCCGTTAATGTCGGTAAGCGAATACGTAAAATATCTGGGTATGTAATCCCGAAATGCGGCATTGCGTACACAGACATATTTCTAAGTCCGGAGCGTGTCCACATAAAGCAGATGTGAACACGCTCTAAATTCCTTTTCGGTAAAAAGTTTTATAACGCCTTAACAGCACTAACAGCACGGACGCTGCCTTAACTATGCGTCCGAAGCGACTCAGTCAATAAATGAAAGGAGCTCCACAAATGCTCGGAATAATGTTCGTATGCCACGGCAACATATGCCGTTCTCCCACTGCTGAATTTATAATGAAGGATCTTGTAAAAAAAGAATATTCAGAAACAGATATTTACATTGCTTCAAGCGCAACAAGCACGGAGGAAATCGGCAATCCGATATATCCTCCCGCAAAAGCAGAACTAAGCCGCCGAGGTATCCCCTGCGGCGGCAAACGCGCTGTTCAGCTTAAAAAAAGCGATTATGAAAAGTACGATATGTTTATCGTTATGGACGCAAACAATATGCGCAATATCATGCGTATTTTCGGCAGCGATCCCGACGGAAAGGTACATAAGCTGCTGGACTTTACAGACCGCGGAGGTGATATTTCCGATCCATGGTACAACGGACGCTTCGATATCGCTTTCGACGATATTTACCGCGGCTGCACCGGACTTCTGAAACATATTAAAGCCTCCCCAAAACAGCTATAAATATATTATACTATGGCGTGCCGGCACTACAGCTCCTTTTCGCTGAAGCGGTACCGCAGAAACGTTTTGAATCCCAGCCTCCCGTACCATTTATCCAAATATGTATAGTGGATAAATGCGTCGGTGCAGCCGTCCTGCTTGGCTATGCGGGCTGCTTCGGCAACCATTGAAAGCCCGATCCCGTTTTTTCTCATTTCAGGCACTACTCCCACACAGCCAATGGAGCACACATTATTGCTCCCGCTGCTTATAACAGTATCGGCATTTTCGTCGATCATACAAAAACCGGCGATTTTCCCGTTAAGCCTTGCGGCAAATATAGGACTTTCCGCGGTAAAATACTGCACCCAGTCGGTATCTACTTCTCCGACAGCACGAAGCAGGTCGTTGTATTCGTCTTTTTCAATATAGCCAAAAACGGTTTCAGCCGGGCAAGACGGAATGTTAAGTCCGTCGTAATCAAATTCCGAAAGCGGCATTTTCATTTCAATGCAGCCGTCATCGGAAACGTATCCTCTGCGCGTCCAGAAAGTCTCGCTGTTTTCAGACGACTCAACGGGAACTGTCTCGCCGATAAAAAGTCCGGAATCCCGCCCTCCGAGGACTGCTTGCTTAAAGCCATTTTCTGCAATAAGCTTTTCGCTGTCATTAAGCAGAGAGGTGCCTATGCCAATTTTACGGCGTTCGGGACTAACGCACAAAAGACGAATACAATTTTCATGGACAACCGAGCAGCCTGCAAGTACTTCTCCGTCATAATACGGGATAACATTACAGTTATCAATATCAAGAAGCCTGAAAAAGATGTCCTCTCCGACCGAAAACTGAGGAATAGATTTTGAGAAAAGGCTATAGATCTTTTTTTTCATTGCATAACAGCTCCCCTGCAAAATTTATAGTACCATTATATAATATTTTGCACTTGGTGTCAAGGACAGCGCACTTTTCAAAGAAAGGATAGTATGATATGACTTATGAATATAAATTTTACAGTACGCTTCCCGATGAAGCGAAGCTTATACGCACAGAAGTTTTTGTTGAGGAGCAGGGCTTCAAAAACGAGTTTGACGGATCGGATAATATATGTTTACACATTGTATTATTCGAGAACGGTATGCCTGCTGCCGCAGGACGGATATTTCCTCCAGAAAACGGGATTTGCGTTATCGGCAGAATAGCGGTACGCAAAGATTTCCGAGGAAATAAGCTCGGCGCGGAAATCGTAAGGCTTCTTGAGGAAAAAGCGCGTGAAATGTGTGCGGAAAGGACGTCGCTGTCCGCTCAATGCAGGGTCATGAAGTTCTATGAGAAGCTGGGCTACAAGGCAAGCGGAGAAGTCTACAACGACGAGTTCTGCCCCCACATATATATGGAAAAAAATCTATAACGGATGCATATCACCTGTTATTACCTGCGTAAACTATCTTACCTCTAAGCGTAGGCTCCAGAAAGCTTTTTATTTTATACTCGGCGGCGTCAGTCTCAAGAATGGCTTCAAGAGTTTTTTTCGCGCCTTTTCCGAGAGATGGCATAACCATTTCCGCAGCCTCGTCTATCGCGCCGTAAAGCTGCGGACTTTCACGCATTTTCAGTGTTACGCCATCGGGTTCAAAAATAAATTTTAAAGCCTTTGTGCAGGAGGTCTCAACAAAACACATGGTTATTTTGAGCACCGGAATGTCGTCCTCGTCCGTTGTGAAACTGCCGTTTACGCCTACAAGGTAACTGCCGGCGCCGTTTTCAAAATCAAAGTACGCAGGATCGTCAGAAAAGCTGACGGGAACGCGCACTGCCTTTCCCCTGCTTTCAAAACGGACGGACAGACCTCCGCGCATTGGAGCGGTCTTTCCAATACCATAGACGGTCTGAGCTGACCGCATACCGTTTTTGGCACGTACACCGCGAACCGAATTGCTTATAAAACGCTTGCTTGCCGGCAGGAGATCAGCCAGGCTTCTGGACTGTTCCGACGAGCCTCTTATTTCAAACACGGCTTTCTCAATGCCGCCCGCAAAGCTTCCGTTCATGACCTGTATCAGAACCGGAGTAAGACCGGCTCTGTTTTTTTCAAAATCAACTTCAATGCCGTCAAGATACTGAACGGCTTCCATGGCTGCTTCAGCTGCCCTTCCTCCTGAAAGGCTTTTTCTGATCCGCGCAAGAATACCGGTGTTGCTTTCGGAATGAAGCGGCTTCCCAAATCGCGCTCCGGCAAGAGCTTTGCGAAGAACAGCAGCGTTTCCGTAATGGAAATTCTTTATGGGTTCGCGGCTGAAATTTTTTCCGTTCTCAATAAAATCGGTGACAATATTCATGGTTCTGCACGGAGGAAAAAGATTAGAGCTTCCTGCCGTTAAAGCAATGACCATATTCCGTTTAGGAAAAACAAAAACGTTCTGACCGAACATTCCGCTGAAAACAAAGCCGTCCCTGTTTTTGGACAGCCATGTTTGGTATCCGTAGCCCTCGTAGCAGGGACTGTTCGGTTTGGATATAAGCGGTGAAACAGATTTTTTTACCCACTCTTCCGGAACAAGGCTTATGCCGTTCCATACTCCTCCGTTCAGATAAAGCTGCCCCAATCTGGCATAGTCGTAAACGCTCATATAAAGTCCCCAACCGCCTTTTTCTATCCCGTCGGGAGATTTTTCCCAGTAAAAATCCGTTATTCCCATAGGCGTGAAAAGCTTTCTGCCAAGGTATTCTGAAAGCGTGAGACCGGTTCGTCTGCATACCGCAGCGGAAAGCATATAGCTGTTCAGACTGTTGTATCTGAAATCGCTGCCGGGCTCAAACAGTACTTCCGATGAAAGAAACTTTTTTATCCACTCGTTTCCCAAAACAGCGCCCGCTTCATTGAATTTTACTCCGCTCGACATGGTAAGCAAATGCTTTACGGTAATTTTATTCATGTGCTCATGAACTGTATCGGGAAGTTCGTCTTTAAAGATATCCGTTATTTTATCATTTTCGGAAAGGTATTTTTCTTTTACTGCAATACCCACAGCCATAGCCGTAATGCTTTTGCAAAGAGAGTGAGAAACGTGCAGAAAACGTGAGGAAAACGGTTCCCAATCGGCTTTGGCGATAAGCTTGCCGTCTTTCAGTACTATAATTGAATGCGGACGGGTAACGGCGCTTTCTGATAATGCCGAGATCATTTTCAGCAGTCCCTCTGATCGGACTCCCGTTTGTTCGGGAAGAAGCTCCTCAAATTTTCCATTATTATTTATCGCTTTGAACTTAGGTTTAGGCGGCGTGAGTTCTGATATCTCTCCTCCGTTAACGATTTTGTATAACAGATGCAGAGCATTTATCTGCGCTTTCAGATTCATTCTATCGCTCCTTTCGGGAAAGTTCCGAGCAATACTCATTAAAAGTTTATGCGGCGCAGGCGTTTAAAATACACGGTAAAAGACTGTTTGCACAATATAGCTTGACAATGTGCGGATCATGTGATACAATAGCTTCAGAGGAATAGAAGTATGAATAAAATTCTTTACATATCCGATTTGGACGGAACGCTGCTCAGAAGCGATCAGCAAATATCCGCGGAAAGCTGTAAAATACTGAACGGTCTCCTTGACCGCGGACTGCTGTTTTCTTATGCAACGGCGCGTTCGCTTATTACCGCAAAAAAGGTCACATCTGGACTTGAGGTTAAAATTCCTGTAATCGTGAGCAACGGTGTGTTTATAGTTGACAGCAAAAGCGGTGAACAGCTTGTAAAAAATATTTTTTCCGGGGAACAGGCTGAAGATATTTTCGATACACTGACAAGCTTTGGTATTGAGCCTTTGGTTTATTCTATTATTGACGGTATGGAAAGGTTTTCCTACATACCGCAAAGACTGACGAGGTCTATGCAGGATTTTCTTGATACAAGAAAAGGAGACCCTCGGCATCGTCCGCTTTCGAACGAGGTCGGTATGCTTGACGGCGAACCGTTTTATATAACTTGCATTGACGATGCGGGTAGTATGTCCGAAGCCTACGAAGAGCTGAAAAAGCGGTACTACTGCGTTTACAGCAAGGATATATACAGCGGTGACCAGTGGTTGGAAATACTTCCGGCGGGTGCAACAAAAGCAAAAGCCGTACTACAGCTAAAGGAAATTTGCGGCTGTGAACGGCTTGCGGTATTCGGAGACGGAATAAATGATATTCCCATGTTCAAAGCAGCGGACGAATGTTACGCTGTAGAAAATGCTGCTCCCAAGTTGAAAGAAATTGCCAATGGCATAATTGGCTGCAATGAAAGCGACAGCGTCGCAAAGTTTATCCTTAAACATTTTTATGAAAACAATTTTCTTTATACAAAATGTTAACGAAAAATTCACAATAAAATTTTAAAAAAGCTTGACATATATATCTAAACATGATATAATAATTAAGTCGTTAAGATTTATAGTTAAAATGCGAGTGTGCTGGAATAGGCAGACAGGCACGTTTGAGGGGCGTGTGTCTTTGACGTATGGGTTCAAGTCCCATTACTCGCACCAGTTTCATAGTCCGCAAACTACGTAAATGCGTGGTTTGCGGATTTTCTTTTTTCTCAAAAAGTTGTCTTGCCCATTGTTTGCCCATTATTTTATCTTCGCGCCCCATTGTGTAACTTTTCGCACCTTTCAAGAAGCGTCCGACTGTTCAATATTTGTATTGCACTGCTCTTTTTTCTTCTTGGAAAAGTCCAGAGCGTTGGCTATGATATTGGAAGTTCTTGCCTGCGCCTCTTGGAACTCATGAGTGTAGATTCCCAAAGTTGTCCCAGAATTTGTATGTCCCAAATCGGCTGATACCGTTGCCACGTCAACTCCAAATTGGATTAAAATGGAAGCGTGGGCGTGACGGAAGCTATGCAAATCGCAGAACCGCATATTATTTCTCTCGCAAAATCTGTGAAGCCACAAATACGGTG
>CAMUJF010000020.1 GCA_947089135.1 uncultured Clostridia bacterium | reverse complement strand
AACGGAATACAGGAAAAACTGTTTCATCAGGTAATTGATATTCTGTATGAAAGAAGGAAAATCATATCCTGTTCAAGCAGTCTCCGCACAGCGGGATTTTCTTCTTTTTCCGCGATCCTTCGCAGGTTGTTTTTATTGCTCTCAAAGCTTTCGCGGCTGTTTACACATAGAATTTCTATTTCCGTCAGACCTTTGAGAACGGTCATCAGAGAGTATATTTTCGCGGCAAGATTTTCTTCCGAAAGTACGGAAATATTGCTTGGCTTCACGCTGAAAAATACCACCTCGGAGGAAGCGGTTTTAAGGGAATATTCCGTTATTCCCTCCACACCGATGAGTTGTCTTGTAGCCTGATGCTTTTGCTCGGCTTGCTTTTGCTGTTTTTTCTTTTGCAATTATGATCCTCCTTTTTCAAAGTCTCCACCTAAAATCCTGCTGCTCGATAAAAAAATATTTTACAGCGTATTTTATAAAGTCCAGAATACTCGTGTCCTCAAAACGAACAGCAAGAAAGGCGTACACAAGAGTAGCGACTACGGGGAAAGAAATTCCCGTCTGCGAAAGCGCAAAAACTGAAATGAGCGCGCCTATACCTATGGCTGCAAGGTCTTTCAGCCGCCATAAAAACAGCATGGGCGCGGCTTTTAAATTATCGGGATAAATATACAATTATACACCTCATTTCGTAGCAATAGTTTTAACGGTCTGAGTCAGACGTACCGCCGACTGCGCCGTATTTATCGCGCCTGCAATATTGGGACGAACCGAAGTTTCCAGACCGAACATACCCGCAATTCTCGGAATTTCCCCGGCGGAAAGCATTACTCCCAGACCCAGCAGCCAATGTTCCTTGAATAATATCAGTCCGCAGACAAGCATTGTGGACTGCAAAAAAGTCGTCAGACAAGTGGCAATGACCTGCTTTATCCACATTATAAAGCCGTCGGAAAATCCGCGCGGTACGCTGAACATATACATTGCCCCAACGGCTATTTGTATCAGCAAAATGCCGCCGCGTTTGAGACTGGCGAAGAACACCTTTACAATTGCATAACCAGTCATTATGATTATAAATATCGCCAGCAACGTATTTCCCTCATATTCAACTTTAACTCCTATCATTTTGTACTCCCTAATTCTAAAATTTTAATACCGTTTTCAGCGACCAAAAAGCCGTTGAAAATGATGTACAGTACCAAATCGTCCGCAAGCTCCTTGTCTAAAAGCTCCGCCGAAGTGATTTCGGGATTTTCCGTATATACGGTTTTCACCGCTTTATATATGGTATAGCCGTCCGCCGATATACCTTTTAAATTTATTTTTCCGAAATCGACAGTACCATTAATTATTGCAGTCTCCGAACGTTTCCTCAAATCAAATTCCGCGGACAAAAGAAAAACGGCAGCATAAAATCTGCTGCCGCTGAGTGGGTTGTTTTGTATGAAATTTTTGAAATATTTTTCGTGATCGGAATCCGCAAAAAAGCTGTCCGATTTCCTATACATTGCCGTGACCCTTTCGGTAACATCATTGCGTTTCCAACTGTACAGCAGCTTCGCCGCTGCGTTTTTGTAATCGTGGAAACGGTCAAGCGTTACCCCGTTCACCTGAAATCCCGACCGCCTCGGTTTGAAATTCGGGACAGTCTGCATTTCTCGCTCAACGCCTCTCCAATATGGCGTATTCATAAAAAGCATTCTAACTCATCTCCATTCCGAAAGCTTCTTCATATTCTTCGTCCATTTCCTCCGAGAAAGTAATATTGACGTACTCTCCGATAATCGAAAGAGCCTCGGCATAGTTCCCCGAAGCAAAAACTCGGGAGGACATTTCATTTGCTTCCTCCGACATACCGTTTTCTTTCAGCGTCCTCGACGCTATACCGATAATGTTGAATACGTTGCCGTCCTGACCTATCAACGGACAATCTGGTTTGTTTCTTTTGTTATCCATGTACATACCTCCATAAATTTTGCAATAAAAAAAGCCATGTTAAATGGTTTACACTTAACATGGCTTTCTCTGTTTTGCACATATTTTATTTTGAAATTTTGGTAATATTTATTTTCAGGGTTCAAATCCCCAAAAAATCTTTTTTCCTACAGATTGTTGAATACTGACAATATTTCACGATTTTTACCGCAAATTTTCTACTGACGCTATTCTAATCGGATTTCTGTACGTTTTCCATATGTTCCTTTTAATTTTGTCATTATATACAATATTATGCGGAAAATTTTTACGAAAAGGGTTCAAATCCTGTTTGCCTCTAAAAACCCTTTAAAAATATCTACGGATTTTTACTTCGCTTTTTGGCAAAAGAATTGCCCTCAAACCGCCTATCTAAGCCATTTGAGAGCTAAATATCTTTTTTCCTAAGGAAAGATGGTGCAGGTGAAGGGACTTGAACCCACACGGTATTACTACCACTAGAACCTGAATCTAGCGCGTCTGCCTATTCCGCCACACCTGCGTATTTAATTAAAAATTTTACTAATATAGTATATCACATCAAATTTTATTTGTCAAGTGTATTTCCGAAAGATTTAGGATTTTAAAAATTAATTTTTTTTGTGAACGTCATTGCTTTTGTGCATTTTATACATAACGCAATTAACAAATGCCCTGTTCTATAACAATTCTGACGATACTTGATCCATCTCCCCAAAAAACTGTAGGCACCCATTACGTTGTATCTTAATGCAATATTTGGTGAAATATCGTAAATTCTCTTGACAATTATTACAATATGCAGTATAACCACAAGAGTAAATTTGTTAATTGCAATGGTTTTGCCGATTTAACCTTGATTGTTTCGGAGAGTGAACAGCCATGTACAAATGTCTGCTTAGTCTTGATAAGACCTTTATCCTTTTGGACGAACCTGAAAGGATGATTAGCGCGTAGGAATACGGAGAGCTTTATTCCACCGCTTTATGTCAAGTACCGCATAATCAAGCATCCATGAAAGATGATTCGCCGAAAGAGGAAATAATGTGTTCAGCTTTGTGGAACAGCAGTCCGTCTTCCGAACAGTCCTGTTTTTTATGATTCGGTGCAGCATTTTTCGGAGTTCGATTTTGAAGAGGAGTTTTTCCTTGTATCCGATAATGCGTTATGTTTTCTCAAAAGACGTCTTTTACAGATAAAGTACGCAGGGATAAGGAACGCGTCCGCAAGTATCCACGCTGCGGGAGAAGCAAAGCAAGCTGCGGTAAAGCCGTACAGCGTCACCATGTGGGCGATAAACCATCTGCCCGCCATTTCAAGAAGTCCTGCCACGGTTGCTGTGGGAGAAAATCCCATGCCCTGTATGAAAAATCTCACGATATTTACTAAAGCCAGCGGGAAGTAAAACGCCGACAAAATTGTCAGGAACTGTTTTACAAGCGGAATAAGGTGCTTGCTTTCCTCGTCCAGGAATATCATGGCGAGATTGTTTCCCGCGACCAAAAGGAACAGAAATGCCGCTGCGGAATATATCAGACCGAGCAGCACGCAGGCTCCCAAGCCTTTGTTGAGCCGTTCCCATTTTTGCGAGCCAACGTTTTGTCCCGCATAGGTAGCCATGGTCGAACCCATTGCGTCGAAAGGACAGCACATGAACATCGAAAGCTTGTTGGCTGCTGTCACAGCCGTTACATAGGACGTTCCCAAACCGTTTACGGCGGTCTGGAGCATTACGCTGCCTATGGCGGTTATGGAGTACTGAAGCCCCATGGGGAGTCCCATAAGGAAAAGTCTGCCGATATGCTTCGTGCTGAAATACCAGTCGTCACGGTCGGTCTTGAGTACCGCATAGCTTTTGCAAACCCTCCACAGGCAGCCGAAGCCAGACACGAACTGAGCTATCACTGTTGCCAGAGCCGCGCCGAAAACGTCCATTTTAAAGCAGAAAATGAACACGATATCAAGTACGATATTCACAACAGAAGCAATAACGAGCCAGCTTACGGGAGTTTTGCTGTCCCCCAGAGAGCGGAGTATTCCCGCGGTCATGTTGTAGAGGAAGTATGCGGGTATCCCTGCGAAAATTGTGAAAATATAAGCATAGGCACGCTGAAATATGTCGTCGGGAGTGTTGGTGAAGGTAAGTATTTCCGCACAGAATATCAGCGTTACCGCCGTAATTACTGCCGCAAGGAAAATGCACAGCCACAATGAATTGGTCACGTACCTGCGCAGCTGCTTGAAGTCTCCAGCTCCGAACATCTGGGCAACCGGAATGGAGAACCCGTTGCAGACTCCCATTACGAAACCGATAACGAGAAAGTTTACCGAGCCTGTGCTTCCCACGGCGGCAAGAGCCTTGTAGCCGAGGAAACGCCCCACGATAGCAGTGTCGGCAACGTTGTAGAGCTGCTGAAATAAAAATCCGAATAAAAGCGGTATTCCGAAGCCCAGTATCAGGGACATAGGTTTTCCGCGGGTGAGATCCTTTGAAGACGCCATAAAATTTTACCGGCTTTCTTAAAATTTGCCGTCCGAAAAACAGTTTGAGTTCCTTGGACGCAAATCTAAGTATATGCTGTTCTGCACAATAATTCTACAGATTTTTTGTGAATATTTTTGAATTTTTTTAGTACCTCCAAAAAAGCCGTTCTCCGCGGATTTGCGAAGAACGGCCGGTATTTTTATATGGTCTGTATTTCGCTATTCCGCAAGCTCCTCGTCGTCCTCCTGAGGTACGAAAGCGTCAACATTTGAAAAATCGAAACCGTTATCGGCAGGGAAGCCGTCAGCGGTACTGTTGTCTGTCATACCGTTATCGGACGAACCGCTGCCCATATCGTTCCACGAGGCACTTCCGTCCCCGAAGCATGAATAATCGGTTCGTGCAAAGTATTTTTTCATTCCGCTTACTATCGCAGAAGCAAATTTCTTCTGGTACGCAGGGTCTGCAAGAGCCATAGCTTCGCTGTAGTTGGTGACAAAAGCAGTCTCTATCAATACCGAGGGGAAGTCCTGCTGCTGGGTCACAAAGAAATAATTGTACTTTTCGCCGCGGTTCGTTCCGCTTGACGAGCCGTGCACCTGAGCAAGAGTCTCTCCCAACGCCTCGGAAATATATTTTGCCAAGGGCTGCGAAAACGGTGTAAAGTAGTATGCTTCGCCGCCTTTTGCGGATTCTCCCGCCGAGTTACAGTGTATGGAAACAAACATATCGGGGTTATACTGCCGTGCGTCCGAAGCGCGCTGCTCCGTGACATAAGTCTGACTTTCGGTTTTCAGTCTGATAACGTTTGCGCCCTCGTCTTTGAGTATCTGTTCAACATATTTGGCAATGGCAAGATTTGCCTCCTGCTCCTTGATGTGACCGATAGCTCCCGGATCAAACGCAGACGCGCCTGTATAGCCGTGTCCCGGGTCGATAACGATAGTCGCGCCGCTGAGACTGTTTCGGCAGCCGTTGAAGCGCAGGACGAGATTTCCCTCGCTGTCGTAGGAGGAAGTAAGTCCTCCGAAAACACCCGACTGGCGAAGCCGCAGGGTAAGTTTGGTTTTAGTCATGTCCCCCGAAGTGGAAACGTTCCATGTACCCTTAGTAAACACCGCGCTGTCGGGGAAAGCGATGTCTCCCGCTGAAACGCTTGTGACGTAATCAAAGGTAAGCGTTATGGAATCGCAGCTGAACGCGGAAACATAATATCCGCCGTTGCCGCCGTCGCTGTAGGACTGGTTGTCATAGGATATTGAGAACGGTACCTTTACCGACGTTTTAAGCTTTATAACGGTGTCCGTGCCGTCCTTGCCCGCAGCGGCTACCGACATGGGATTGCTGCCGAGAGGTCTGTTGTCAAGTACCGTAACCGCGCTCGTTCTGATACGCTTGCCTGAATTCGTCAGGTAGTAGTCCGTACCGCTGTAGGTAACGGTCTTTACTATGTAATCCAGCGTTCCTGCGGGAAGTCTTGCGCAGTTCGGCGTGGGGCTTGTGCTTGTAGTTCTGTAGTCGTACACCATGGTGTTGTCGTTCTTAACCTGCAAAAGATTACCGCTGTAGTCGTTCGCCACTTCTGCAAGGGCGTTTACAATTATCTTCGCGCCTGTTCTGGATTCGTTTATATTTCCAGATTTGGTGGGATAGCTGCCGTAGAACTCAATGTTTCCGAGGTTAATATCCTCGCCCCGCTTTCCTGCGGGAGCGGTGTAGTAACCCACATATTTGGTGTAGTTGGAGTTTGGGTCAAGCTCGTCAAGCTGTCCCTCAACTTCTTTCAGGGACACACTTTTGCCGTTTACCGAAGCCGTTACCGTAGAACCTCGGTACGCTATTGCGCTGAGAGTGATAGTGGACTGTTCCTCGACCCGCATGGTCTCGTCCGCAGGGGAAACGCTTTTCAGCACGTTTACTGTTCGGGTTATTTTATAGGTGATCACTTTTGCTTTATTCTGGAATTTAAATGTGTTCAGACCAACGTCAAGGTCTTCGGTAAAATAGAAACGTCCCGCTTCGTTCAGCTTGATCTCTTTTCCCTGATAATAAACGGGGAAATTAGGGTCGAAAGAACCCGCGAAAATAACGGTAGGTTCCTCCGTTTTAAAGGTGGTCTTGGTGGGCAGAGTCATTTCAAGCTCGCTGTTGAGACCCTCCACGTCTATTTCGTTGTCGTAGTGCTTCATCAGCGCGCTTGTGGACTGCATAACGTCCTTGTCAAGGGCTGACAGGGAGTGGAACGCGCTTCCCTTGTAGGAATCATAGTCGGAAGCCGCGATCACCTGCTTTACAAGCTCATCGGGAGAACCCCAGCCCTCCGCTTCTGTGCAGATGCGCTGGTTCATGTGGTGGACGTAAAGAGGGATATCCGCTTCTTCGGCGTACTTGTTCCACCAGCTCACGATTTCCTTAAAGGGCAGCGAGCTGTCGCTCAGAGAGCCTTTGGCTTTCAGCATGATAAAATCAGCGCAGCCGTTTTGAATATATCCCACAGTATCGGCGTAACCGTCCGTAAGAGCCTCAAAATTCACAGAGGTCTCCGAGCCGTTTTCCGAAGTGGTATAGTTTGCCCACACATCGTTAAGGGATATTCCGACCGGTACGGTGTTGTTTGTACGCCGTACAGCGTCCGCCGCAAGGCTGAATATGTACGCGCCGTTGTCGGGAAGCCAGTTTTCGTAGCCTATGCCCGAGCCGTGTTTAACATAGTCCTCCAGAGACGTGTTGTCCTTTGAGGAATAGTAGCCGTCAAGAATAATTCCGTCAACGGGATATTTGACCGTAAAGCCGTGGACGGTTATTGCCAATCTGTCAATACGAGAGCGCAGGTCGTCATCTTTAAGACCGTCAAGAACGCAGTCCAGACTGAAATTCAGATAGACGTAAAAGCCGCGTTCTTTGGCGGCTTCAACGGCATAGTCGATCAGCGGACGCTCAACGGTCTCGTTCATGTCCGCGTTGTAGAAAACCTCGCCCTTCCGGTCGGTCATAATTATTATGGAGTTAAGACCGTTTTTCTCGGCAGTATCAAGCATTTCCGAAACGCCTGCGGATATCTGCTCCTCGGTAAGTGGCTCGCCGTTCTCATTCGGTACGGCATAGTCCACCGTCGGAGTAACATAAACGCCGCGCATATTATCGGGAAAGCTGTAGAGCGAAGCCGTATCGGGTTCGTCAAACGCAGGCAGGGACTCGTCTCTGCCTATGTCCGGCTGAGGCGCGATGACTGTGATATTTCCGAAATCATCGGGGTTTTCCTCGGCAAAAGCCGGAAATCCGCCGAAACCTGACAAAAACTGCGCGCAAATCGAAGCAGCCGTTATCAGCCCCGCAAATTTCCGAAAAGTTCGTCGTTTCCGAAATTCGGGATAATTTTCTTTTTTTCTTTTCATCTTATTTCCCTTTCTTTATCAGTGGTTTTGTTCTACTTATTTTTCTATATTTTTTATTTCCTTTGAAACCTGTGCGGCAACGTCTGCCGTCGGGTTGAATACCGAATCGTAACGGTACAGAGCTACTCCTCCGTAATTTCCCAAAGATTTTGCAAGCTTCATCTGGCGGGCAATGATGTCGCTGTTGTTCAGCCATTCTCTTTTTCCGCTGCCCGCGTAACCGTCCTCCGCTCCTATTTTATAGGCGGCAAGACCTATAACAAGTTTCACGTCGGAGCCTTTGACCATTCCGTTCCAGAGGGCAATTACGTCCGCGTATGGAAGAGCAGGGTTGTCGAATCCAAAATACACCTGTGGCAGGATATAATCGCAGTAGCCGCTATTTGCACACCATTTCCGCACATCAGCGTAAAGTTCACCGTAGTTGTTTTCCACGCTGCCCTGAGGGGAAATGCCGAAAACCATGGTATCGTTTGCGGTATGTACCGTCTTATAGAGCTTTTTAACCATTTTGTTTACATTTGAAATTCTCCAGTCGGAAAGGGACATACCGTTTCCGGAAGCGGCATAAGCCGTACTGTCAAAGCTTTTATTGGTTGTGGGGTAGAAATAGTCGTCTATCTGGATACCGTCCACCTCGTAATTTTTCGCAATTTCCTTTATTCCTTCGGCAATAAGGTCGGTTACCTCATCATAGGCGGGATTAAGATACCACCTGTCTCCCGATTTGACTATGTAGTCGCCGCGGCGGTCGCGGTCATTATACCATTTTTTAATAGTATAGCTGTTATCTATTTTTTCAAGTTGGGAAGTAGTCATCGTCCGCATGGGATTTACCCATGCGTGTATGGAAATTCCGCGGTCATGAGCGCATTTGACCATAATTTTAAGCGCGTCAAAACGGTTTTTGGTACCGATAGCTCCGTCAAACTGTTCGCCTGCGGGGAAAAGCTCCGAGTCATAGTAAGCGTCTCCGAATGCGCGGACTTGGACGTACACCGTATTGAAGCCAAGGTCGGAAATATTGTCAAAATATTCGCCGATAGACTTGGTAAATGATTTTTCCGATTTGTTTCTAAGTATGGAAGCGTATTCCAAATATGTGATCCAGAAACCTTTTTGTTCATCAAAATTAAGAGCGGAATAGCTGCTTTTTTCTTTTGGTTTTCCTGCCGTCCGTGACTCGGAAATGGTTTGCGTTTCGATTTTTAACTCTGTTTCCGCTTTTGTTTCCGTTATTTCCCTTGGACTTTCATATTGAAGCGTAAGCGCAGATGTTTGGCTTATCTGCGTGGTTTGCGAGAAGATTTTTGACATTGTTTCCGAAATTTCCGTATTTTTCTCTGTCATTTCCGTATTTGCGTTTTTTGTCTCGGAGAATATACTTGTTTCCGCAGCCGTTTTCGTGACGGCATCTGTCGTAAGTGCTGTTTCCGTTTTTGTTTCTGCTGTTTCCGACTCTGCCGTTCGGGAAAAAATTTCCTCCGTATCCGAGGCAGGGATAAGCACCGGAGCGGCAGACAAATCGGAAACGTCCTCCGAAACCTGGCGGCAGCCTGCCGCGCCCAACGAGAGAACCGCTGTAAATACAATTACCAAAAGTTTAAAACAATACTGCATTTTAACCTCATTTCCTGTTCGGACAAATTTTTGATGTACAGTAATTATATAACACTTTTTAAGTAAAGTCAATGACAGAGCGGTAAAAATCCTTTACTAAAGGCTGAAAAATTTTGGCATTAATTCCTGAAATGTGTAAACCGCCGTTTCGCCGTTTTCATTTCTTAAAATTATCCTGATATTGGGGGAAAACTCTCCCAATACTTGACGGCAGATACCGCATGGAAATGTCTCTCCGCCGCCTGAGGACACAATTGCAATTGCGCTGAAATCGCGGCAGCCTTCCGAAACGGCTTTGAAAACGGCAGTGCGTTCGGCGCAGTTTGTTGCTCCGTAGCTTGAATTTTCTATATTGCAGCCCGTAAACACCTGTCCGTCAGTACAGAGCAAAGCAGCTCCCACGCGGAAACCCGAATACGGTGCATAAGCATTCTCCATAGCCTTGTCTGCCGCGGCAAGAAGCTCCGCGTCGCTCATAAAAACACTTCCTTTTAAAATTATTTAATATAGTATACCATGTTTTTCATCTATTTGCAAGACATTTTTAACGTATTTTACCGTACATTATCAAAAAAAATTGTGTAAATTAACAGTTGTACGCTTGACTTTATTAAAAATATACGCTATAATTATTATGCTTTATTATGTAAAATTTTGAGGTGTGTTTTTATGACTTTAAAACCAAGTAAAATTATGGCTGCGGCGCTGTCTGTGATGATGTGCGCGGCTGTTCTGACAGGCTGTACAAAGACGGGTGAAAACGGAGACAACAGCGGTCAGACTTCAGCGGACGCTGCTCAGGCTTCTGATGCCGGAAACGCTGATACTTCTTCCGCTGTGGACGTGACCGGCGGCTTTGCCAACACCGACTGGACTTACGGTCAGGTGGCTATCGGCGGCGGCGGATTTGTCACCGGCGTATTTTCCACTCCCGAAAAGGACGTATGGTACGCAAAGACAGACGTTGGCGGCGCGTACTACCGCACTCCCGAAACAAACGGCAAATGGGCGTCAATGAATTACTGGGTAACGGCAGATGACAGGGGTCTGCTCGGCTGCGACGGTCTGGCGTACGACCCACAGTCTCCGAACAAGGTCTATCTGCTTCTGGGTACGGACTATTTCAGTAATGGCAAGACTGTTGTCGGTATCTCCGATGATTACGGAAAGTCCCTTAAAACAGTTGACGTTACCGATAAGATAAAGGTACACGGAAACGGCATGGGACGCGGAAACGGTGAGAGAATTGCCGTTGACCCCAACAATGGAAGCATTATTTTTGCGGGCGGACGCACCGGCGGAATGATAAAGAGCACCGACGGCGGCTATCATTGGGAGGAAGTTTCAAGTTTCCCCATTAAAACAACTTCAAACGGAAACGGTATAAACTGTATCCTTTTCGACCCATCCTCAGCAAAGGACGGCGTTACTCAGAAGATATACGCTTCTGTTTCCGCAAAGGGAGATGAAACGGGAAATCTTTTTGTTTCCGAGGACGCGGGCGCGACTTGGTCAAAACTTCCAAACAGCATTACCGACCACATGGTTCAGCGTATGAAGCTTGACAGCAAGGGCAATCTCTACGTTTGCTACATCAACAACGAGGGTCCATGGAACTGCGCTTTGGGAATGATCTACAAATACGGTACGGACGGTTCCGCCGAGATTATTTCTCCTACGGCAGATTCTTTCGGAGATATTCTTATCGACCCCGCCGACGACAACAGGCTTATCGCCGTTACTTCGGGACAGTGGAAGGCACAGTCAAACGGCGCGTTCGGCGACGTATTTTATACCTCCACTGACGGCGGAAAGAACTGGCGCAACGTACTCGAAAGCATGGAAATGGACACCAACGGTATGCCATGGGTGGAGGGCTGCGCTATACACTGGTGCAGCAGCCTTGCTCTTGATCCTTTCAATACAAATAAGATCATGGTAAATTCCGGAAACGGCATTTTCTCATGCAGCAACATTTGGGACGAAACTCCTAAATTTTATTTTGACGCTTTGGGTCTTGAGGAAACCGTTCCGCTGGACATAATCACTATGGAGGATTTCCCGCTTATCTCTGCGGTAGGCGACTACGACGGATTTGTTCATGAAGATATCTACACGCCAGCGACCCGTCATCAGGATATGATAGGTTCTACTTCCAGCATAACGATCGCCGCTCAGAACAGAGACCTGTGGGCTAAGGCCGGCGGAAGTGAAAACGAAATGCTGCTTACCTACACAATGGACGGCGGCAAAACATGGAACAAAATAACAAATTCTCCCGAAGCGGGAAAGAAATTCTATCAGGGAAAAGTGGCTCTCAACGCTGACGGAAGCGTGCTCGTATGGAGTCCTTCAAACGCAATGAAAGTTTACTGGACAGACAACTGGGGCGAAACATGGAACACGGTGGAGGGTCTTGCAGGACAGGATAATTACATCATCGGAGACCCAAATAATGCAAGCTATATGTACTGCGGCGGTGCAAGCTCCATTGCTGTAAGCTCCGACGGCGGCAAGACATTTACAAGAAACAGCCAGATCTCTCCCAGCTTTAAGAGGCTGTGCGTTGATCCTCATAATGAGGGAACGTTCTACATTGCAAACGGCGCGGGACTGCTGGTTTCAAAGGACTACGGCAAGACCGCGGAAATGGTTCCCAACATCAAGTACTGCGAGGCTGTAGGTCTGGGCAAAGCTAAAAATGACGGCGATCCGCTCGTTATCTACGTATGGGGTACTCCTATGGACGCTGAAAAACCCGGTCTCTATATGTCCGAGGATCAGGGCGGAACATGGGTGCAGGTCAACGACGACGCTCACCAGTTCGGCGGCACCGGCAACGGAGCGTTCGTAAGCGGCGACATGAACGTTTACGGAAGATGCTATATGAGTACTGTCGGTCTGGGCATCATTTACTGCGATAAGGTCGAAAAATAACAAAACCGGTTGACAGTTTTTCTAAAATGTGGTATAATATTTTTTAACATTAATCGGAAAGGATTTTCAATATGGTACACGTTATTGAAGATAAATGTATAGGCTGCAACGCCTGCATAAGAGTATGTCCCGTTCCGAACGCAAACAGATATGACGGAAGCGTGGTTCATATTAATCCGGACGAATGTATCCAGTGCGGTGAATGCGTTAAGAACTGCCAGCACGGCGCGAGATACTACGACGACGATCTTGAGACCGTTATGGAGCTTATGGGTACCCAAAAGGTTTCGTTTATTGTTGCTCCCGCCATAAAAACCGCTATGGACGGCAAATGGAGACACGTGCTCAAATGGCTGAAGGACAACGGCGCTAACGAGATATACGACGGTTCTTTCGGCGCGGATATATGTACTTATATGCACATTGAGTATTTTAAGCGTCATCCTGAGGCGAAGGTCATTTCCCAGCCTTGCGCGGCTATCGTGAACTATGCGGAAAAACACAAGCCCGAAATGCTGCCGCATATGTCGCCCGTTCAGTCTCCTTTGATGTGTACTGCTATTTACATAAGAAAATACCTGAAAAGCGACGATATACTTGTGGGACTCACTCCCTGTATCGCAAAGGGCGAGGAGTTCAAAAACACAGGCGTTATTGGCTATAACGTCACGTTCAAGAGACTTTCCGACTACATGAAAAAGACGGGAGTTGTGCTCCCTATCGGACGAAGCGAATTTGAATGGTCTGCTGTACGAGGCTTTGACGGCGCTTTCTACCCGATTCCCGGCGGACTTAAAGAATGTCTCCACGTTTATGCTCCGGATCTGCCGGTTACCACTTCAGAGGGTGTAAACAAGGTATACGAGGATTTTGATTTCTATCTTGACGCAAACAAATCCTCCCTGCCGGCGGTATACGACGTGCTTTCCTGTGAGTTCGGCTGTAACTCCGGAGCGGGTGCAAGATCCGATTTTAACGAGTTTACGGCGTACGATATCATGAAAAACGCCAGGAACTGGTCTACCAGCAGAAACAAGGCGGACAGATTCCACAAGAAAATATTCAAGGATCTCAAGCTTGAGGACTTCATCAGAGAATATGTGGACAGATGTCAGACGCAGCTTCCGACAGAGCTTGAACTGGACGAAATATTCAGAAGCATGGGCAAGCTCACAGAGCTGGACAGACATATCGACTGTCACGCCTGCGGATTCAAGAGCTGCAAGAATATGGCAATGACGATCTTTGCAGGAAACAATACTCCGTCGAACTGCGTAAATTACGAAAGAGCACAGCTCAGGGCAATGCACGACAGAGTCGAAAAGGAGCACAGGGATCTTCAGAACGCAGTTGCCCAGATCAACGATATGCTCATGTCATTGGGTGAAAAGGTACTGCCCATTTCTGCGCATACTTCCGATAACACAGCTAAGAATGAAAGTATTATCAACGATATGAATAACCTGAACAACGATATGACAGGTATTCATTCCATGGCTGACGGGATTGTGGGTTCCATTTCCAAGATCGGCGTAAGCATAGAGGAGTATAACAAGATACTGGCGCAGATCAAATCTATTTCCGAACAGACCAATATCCTTGCTATAAACGCTTCAATTGAGGCGGCAAGAGCAGGTCAGAACGGCAGAGGCTTTGCGGTGGTAGCAAGCGAGGTAAGAAATCTTGCGATAAAATCCGCCGAGACCCTCAAAGAGGCAGAGGAACATACCAATGAGATCATTTCCAATATCGACGGAATAAAAAATGCTTCCACAGCTATCATGAACGAGGTATCCGCAACGCAGGAAAATGTTGTCAACACTGAAAACGCAGTTGACGCGCTGAATCAAAGCTCGCATCTCATAAATACCAGCGTAAACGAGGTAACGGAAATTATCCAGAATCTCAGCGAGATCGCCTCGGGTCTTACGGAAAGTAGCAGCTATAATATGGACGATATTCAGCCCGACATGGAATTTGATGCGGAACCGTCCTATGAATAAATAAAACAGATCCTCCATGACAAGACATGGAGGATCTTTCGTATACGGGCTTTATTGAAATTCGTGCATGACCTTTTCAGCAGTGCTGTGAAGCTCGTCCTCGGTGCGGATATTGCTGCTGCTTTTCATGACAGCTCCCTGAACGTAGTCGGGCAGGGACGCAAAAAATATTTTTGCAGTTTCGCTGCCGCGCAGCAGACTATCAAGGTTTTCATATTTTCTCATTTGGTCTACTTCCTTTCACGTGAATATTTTCTGCGTTTTTTTTCAGAATATACACAGGTATTCTTAGCTGTTATGAACATTATATAAACGCTGTGATCTTGCGGCAGCTTGACTACTGTGCAATATTAACACTAAAATGCTTCAGACTGTCCTCTAAATATGTATAAAGGGGCGATTATTTGCAGGAAATATAAAAAAGGCTTGCAAATACCGGAAAAATGTAGTATCATATAATTTGGACTGCGAGAGAGTTTGTACGCCGTTCAAAAACAATTGTATTTTGTACGCGGTATCCAGAAGAACAAAAACGCCGTCCAAATTATACTAATAGTAATATTTAAATAAAAATTTTCTTTGTTGAAGGGAAGATCTATATGCTGCTTACAGAAATGAACAAGGAAGAGCTTTCCGCGTTCAGAAGCGAATGCGAAAAGGAATACGAGGGCTACAAGGCAAAGGGAATGAAGCTGGATATGTCCCGCGGCAAGCCCAGCACCGAACAGCTCGATTTGGCTATGCCAATGTTCGACGTGTTCACCAATGCGGCAAGTATGCTTACCGCCGACGGCATCGACTGCCGAAATTACGGCTGCCTGACCGGTATACATGACGCAAAAGTCCTTTTCGGAGACCTGCTCGGCGTAAAGGAAGAGGAACTGATAATCGGCGGAAATTCCAGTCTTGCAATGATGTTCGATACAGTTTCCCGCGCAATGACTCACGGCGTTTACGGAAGCGAAAAGCCCTGGGGAAAATATGATAAAATAAAGTTTCTCTGTCCCGTTCCCGGATATGACAGACATTTCGCTATCTGCGAAAGCTTCGGCATTGAGATGATAAATATTCCCATGCATTCTGACGGACCTGACATGGACATGATAGAAAAGCTTGTATCAGAGGACGAGACTGTCAAGGGTATTTGGTGCGTGCCTCTTTACTCCAATCCTGACGGTATTGCTTACTCCGATGAGACGGTAAAGCGATTTGCAAACCTTTCACCAAAAGCTTCTGATTTCCGCATTTTCTGGGATAACGCCTACTGCGTACACCACCTGACCGATACGCCCGATAAGATACTCAACATTCTTGACGAGTGCAAAAAAACCGGCAAAGAGGATATGGTGCTGATATTTGCCTCCACTTCCAAGATATCCTTTTCGGGAGCAGGCGTTGCGATCATGGCGGGCTCGGTAAACAACATGAAGCAGATAACCAAGCTTATGGGTATTCAGTGCATAAGCTACGATAAGATAAATCAGCTCCGCCACGTTAAGTACTTCAAAAACGTGGACGGTATCATGGAGCATATGGCTAAGCACCGTGCTATAATTGCTCCTAAGTTCAACCTTGTGCTGGATATGCTTGATTCCGAGGTCGGCAATCTGGGGATTCTGGAATGGAACAAGCCCAACGGCGGATACTTCATTTCGGTAAACACTCTTGAGGGCTGCGCAAAAAGAGTCGTACAGCTCTGCGCCGAGGCGGGGGTTGTCCTTACGTCCGCGGGAGCGACTTTCCCCTACGGAAAGGATCCTTATGACAGAAACATCAGGATCGCGCCTACGTATCCTCCTCTTGCCGAGCTTGAAGCGGCAATGAAAATTTTCTGCGTAAGCGTTAAGCTTGCTTCTGCGGAAATGCTTTCCAAATAGACTGATAAACTGATAAAAAAACGTCCTCGATAATGAGGACGTTTTTGCTTGTTTGGTATCACATTCCCGAAACGGCGTATTTTTCGGCGACAAATTTGTAGTACTTGTAGGGCACGAAATATCCTTGATCGCTTTTGCAGACGGGACACTGCTTCGGCGCATTCTTGCCTTTCTGGATATGTCCGCAGTTGAGACATATCCATTCGGTATTTTCATCTCCCGTAAACATTTTGCTGTTTTCGATAAGATCGGCGAAGCAGCCGAAGCGGTCTCCGTGGGTCTTTTCGATCTCCGCAATTTTTTCAAAAGAAAAAGCTATGTCGGGAAAACCCTCTTCCTTGGCGATTCTGGCAAATTCCGGGTAAGCGGTCTCGTACTCGTCGTACTCGTTGTGCTGGGCAGCTCGGAGCAGTTCCTCAATGGTGTCGTAATTATCCACAGGGTAGCCGCCGTTGTCAATAACGATCGTTTCGCCGTTTTCGGGCTTGAGGTGATTGTAGAAAATTTCCGCATGGGCTTTTTCCTGATTCGCCGTAAGGGTGAAAACGTTGTAAATGAACCAGCACCCCATTTTCTTCGCCTTTTCGGCGGCAAAGGTGTAACGGTTCCTCGCCTGACTTTCTCCCGCAAAGGCGCGCATCAGGTTTACACGGGTCTTGCTTTCATAAAAATCCACAGACATTTTTAAACAGTCCTTTCCTGTTTTTAGATATTGTCTGCGAAAAAAAGCAAAATATACATTCCTCAAAGCTTCAGATTCATGTAAATAACGTCCTCCATAGGATTGTCATAGTACGGCTCCGTTTCCTCGAAGCCGTATTTTTTATACAGCCTCACCGCGTTTTCAAGGGGCTTTATTGTATCGAGAACCATTTCGGAAAAGCCGTCTGCCCGTGCCAGACGTATAATTTCCTCAATAAGCTTTCCTCCGGCATGACAGCGGCGGTATTCAGGTCTGACATAAAGCCGTTTCATTTCACACCGTTCAGGATTATGCTTATGGTACGCCACACAGCCGATAACATTACCGTCCTCTGTTACGGCGGCCAATATCCTGCCGTTTGGTGGAAGATATTTTGCGCTCAGGTCGGCAAGCTCCTCGTCGAAATCCTGAAAGGACAGGTCGCGGTCAAGGTTTCGGGCATATTCGGTTATGAGCGTTTTTATTTGTTCAAGACAGTGCGCACCGTCCGTTATTGTTATTTCAGTGTTACTGTTCATCGTTGTTGTCTCCTTTGGTCGGAAATAAAATATTCCTCACTTTAAGCACGCCGCCGTCCACCGAAAAGCCTACCTCAAAATCAGCAAAGCTCATCATATAGACCCTTTCGGGAGAATGCTGGTACTGAGGGCGGGGATCCTGAGCCAGTACATCTGTAAGACCCTCACGAAGCTCTTGCGGAACTTTTTCAAGAAGCTGTTTGGGGAAATCCACTTGCAGCGTACCCTTACGCTGCTGCAAAGCGAAGCCGCCCTCGGCGTTCGGGTGTGAATCGGTGTAGGCAAGGTAGGGCTTTATATCGTACACGGGAGTGCCGTCAAGAATGTCCGCGCCGCTGACGATAAGCACAGGAGAGTCGGGACGATCATAATCTATCCGTTCAAGCCGCACAGAGGAAAGTCCTATAGGATTTGGGCGGAAGGGCGACCGCGTGGCAAAAACTCCCATACGGACGTTTCCTCCAAGCCGCGGCGGACGCACCGTGGGAGACCATTCCTCCCGAACGGCTTCGGAAAATTCCCACAGCAGCCATAAATGAGAGTAGCCCTCCAGTCCTCTGAAAGCCTCGCGGACGCGGTATTCAGGCTCGAAAATTATTTCCGCGGGAAGCTCGGCAAGACCGCTTTGGCGCGGTATACCGAATTTTTCCCTAAATGGACTGCGTACTTTTGCTATGATCTTCATTTTCGCAGTCACTTTCCGCGTTCGTTCAGGTACTCAAGAACCAAAGCCGCGTTTGTGTCGGGCTTGACTTTCGGCATGACCTTTTCGATAATACCGTCAGCGCCGATTATATAGGCGGTACGGACAACACCCATGCTTACCTTGCCGTACATTTTTTTCTCCTGCCATATGTCGTAAGCCTTGATAGCTTCAAGCTCTGTATCGGACAGCAGAATAAATGGCAACTCCTGCTTTTCCGCAAATTTTTGGTGGGAGGATACACTGTCCTTGCTTATGCCGATGACCTCCGCGCCTGCTGCTTTTAAAGCTTCGTACTCCGCAGCAAAGCCCAGAGCCTGTCTTGTGCAGCCGGGAGTGCTGTCCTTGGGATAAAAATACAGAACCACGGTTTTACCCGCAAAATCCGACAGAGAGACCATATTTCCGTCCTTGTCGGGAAGTGTGAAATCCGGAGCTTTTGTTCCTGTTTCAAGCATGATATCATATCCTTTCTTTTTTACCTTTCAGTTTTCTATGATTTCGCGTATTGCTTTTTCCACCGTCTCGACTTCGCGGCGAAGCTCGTCGGCGGAAACGCGGAACGCGCCGTTTCCTAAAATAATTATTTGCTCCGCACCGTCGGAGGTCGCAACGCGGACGCGGTGATTTTTGCTCAGCTCGTGACTGACCTTTTCGATGTAGGTATCCGCCGTTTCCGATTCCTTTGTGTAGACCACGCTGATACCGCATACCTGCTCTATTTCACGGTGATCTCCCTTGACCTTGTAGGCGTCGAACACAACTATAAGCTCGCACCGCTTGAATCCCTGAAAATTGCACAAACGGTTTATCAGCGTACTTCTTGCAAGGTCGAGGCTTTCTTCCGCAAGCTTTTTCAGGTCGTCCCATGCGAATATGATGTTGTAGCCGTCCACCAGAATATATTCGGGACCTTTCGGTATAGGCGCGGCTTTATGCGGTGTTCCCGACGGCTTTGGGGCAGTCTTTTCCGTATAGAGCTTGTGCCGCGGGTCGCGGTCTATTTTGCCGTAGGTGCGCTCGAAAATTTCCATAAGCTCCTTGTCCTCGGCAAGCCTTGCGCGGTAGTCCGACACCTGCCGCGGCGTTATTTCGGAGAAATCTTCGCCGACATCTGCATTTTGTCCCGCACGGCAGGGGATATGCATTCGGGAGGGTGCTTCGTCCCACCTGACCGTGTGTCCCGCGCCGTGGGAGCAGAACACGCTGTCCGCGGTATTGGCGAGATCGCCGTCGCAGTCGTAGCCTATTTCCGCGATCACCTCATCTGCGTTATGGCATGGATAATAGCCCTTAAGAGCAAGACTGAGCCGTCCTTTGCCCCTTGTGTAGCTTATCACCTGACTTTGATAATCCATAAGCTCCGAAGCGGGTGCGCTGCCCGTTATAACTGAGTTTTCCGCGCTGCTTTCCGAAATATCGGGAGGCGAAAATTCTCCGCCCATTTTTTGCAGGTCGGACATAGCCCGTCCCGCCGTTTCGATAGGGACTTCCAGGGTAAAGTTGTACCAAGGCTCTAACAAAACACTTTCGGCGGAGCGTAAGCCCTGCCTTACAGCACGATAGGTAGCCTGACGAAAGTCTCCCCCCTCGGTGTGTTTCAGATGCGCCCGTCCTCCTATAAGGGTAATTTTCATATCCGTTATCGGCGAACCTGTCAGCACGCCGATATGAGTCTTTTCCTCCAGATGAGTAAGGATAAGCCGCTGCCAGTTTTTGTCCAGATCGTCGGTACGGCAGTCGATGTCAAAGGTCAGACCGCTCCCTGTCTCCGTCGGTTCGAGGAGCAGGTGTACCTCGGCGTAGTGGCGCAGCGGCTCGTAATGTCCCGCTCCCTCAACGGTATTTGCAATTGTTTCCTTATAAATTATTCTGCCGCGGTCAAACTCCGCACTCAGACCGAAACGCTCCGAAATGACCGATTTCAGTATTTCAAGCTGTATCTCCCCCATGAGCTGTACGTTTATGTCTCCCGACTGTTCGTTCCAAACCACATGGAGCTGCGGGTCTTCCTCTTCAAGCTTACGCATTTTTGTCAGTACGTCATAAACGTCCGCGCTGTCGGGAACTAATAGTCGGTACGTCATAACGGGTTCCAAAAGAGGAGCCTCCGCAGCTTTTTCAAATCCGAGACCGTCTCCCGCGCGGGTTTTTGGAAGTCCCTCGACGGCGCATAAGGTTCCCGCCTCGGCTAAATCTGCCGCCTGATATTTTGCGCCCGAATATACCCTTATCCGCGTGACCTTTTCGTCTCCCACAGTATCGCGGGGTCTGAGGCTTCCGCCCGTTATTTTCATATGGGTGAGCCGCACGCCCTGTTCCTCGGTTATTTTGTATACCCTTGCGCCGAAATCTTTTCCGTAAATCTTTTCTTCGGTACAGTAATCCAGTCCTGTCAAAAAGCCGGAAATGCCGTCAAGCTTAAGAGCCGAACCGAAAAAGCATGGGAAAAGCTTTCTTTCCGTTACGGCGCGGCGGATATCGCTTTGAGGTATTTGTCCCGAATCAAGGAAAGTATTCATCAGATCTTCATCGGACAGCGCTGTTTCCTCAAAAAAATCATCGGAAGCCTGTCCTGAGGCTATCGGAGAAAAATCAACGCAGTTTTTGTCCAGACGGCTTTTAAGTCCTCCCATGAGAACGGATGGCGAATAGGCGGAAATATCCATTTTATTGACAAAAATAATTGTCGGTATATTGTAACGGCGAAGCAGCTTCCAGAGGGTTTCGGTATGGCTTTGAACCCCGTCCGTGCCGCTTATGACCAGAACGGCAAGGTCAAGGACTCTGAGCGCGCGTTCCGTTTCCGCGGAAAAATCCGCGTGTCCGGGGGTATCCAGAAGAGTGTATATACTGCCGCCGTATCCCATTACCGCCTGCTTGGAGAAAACCGTAATGCCGCGGCTGCGTTCTATGGAATGAGTGTCGAGAAAAGCGTCGCCCTTGTCCACCCTGCCGAGACGGCGCAGCTCGCCGGCAGTATAGAGCATGGCCTCGGAAAGCGTGGTCTTGCCGGAATCCACATGGGCGATCATGCCGATAACAAGCCGCTTCATCGGGAAAGTTCCAGCTCCGCTGCAATTTTATAAAGGTTTGATTTCATGACCGCCTGTCTCCTTGCCGATAATATTATTTACAGTATAGCACATAATCAGGCGGCGGTCAACATACATAAATTTATAACCGTAATTGCTTCGCTAAATCTTGACAAATACAATTATTATATGCTATAATTATCTATTAATATAGTATGGAGGGATTGCGCCATGAAATGTCCGTTTTGCGGTTTTGAGGATACTAAGGTCGTGGATTCCCGTCCCGTGGACGGAAAAAAACGCCGCAGGCGCGAATGTGCAAGCTGCGGAAAGCGCTTTACGACATATGAATCCGTGGAAATGCCCGTGCTGTTGGTGCTGAAAAAAGATAACACCATAGAGCTTTTCGACAGGAACAAGCTGGTAAAGGGTCTGTCTACGGCGGTGAAAAAGCGTCCAGTGTCCGCAGACAACATCGACAGGATCGTTGACGCTGTGGAAAGCTGCTACGCAAACACTATGCAGGATCGTATTTCTTCGTCCGAAATAGGCGATATTGTCCTGAAAGAGCTTAAAGCAATAGATCAGGTGGCTTATGTGCGCTTTGCTTCGGTTTATAAGGACTTCAATGATGTGGAAAGCTTTATAAACGTTATTTCCGAACTGAAAAAGGGGTAACTTTTTTGCATAGATTTTGAAAAACTTTTTGTATATGATGTACAAATTTGAAAAATAATTGTTGATATTTTTGGTGAGATAATGTATAATGTATGAATAAACATACCTGTTTGGGGGTGCGTTGGAGCATATGAATGACGAAAAAAAACAGCGTCTTCTTTTTGTACGTCTTGCATACGCAGGTACGGCGGTCACGCTTGCTTCTCTGGCGGCAATTATTTTCCTGCCCTCGTTTAAAAGCGTTTTTCTTACTTTGTCCGCGCTTTCTGCGGCCGGAGCGGCTGTCATGTTCGGGATACTGTTCGATCAAATGCGCAAACGCATTGACTGCACCGACCGTCTTGTTGAAAAAGCAGACGGATACGCTGAAATAAGGTACGACAAAAAAACCGAGACTGCGGTCATTTCGGGAAAATTTTCTGAGATAACCGGTCTTGATGTTCCGAACGGCGCTATCGACGACATCGACTATAAAAAGCTTGTCCTTGAAATGATATCATACCCCTCATCGGCGGGGACGGACATCTATATGGCTGCGCGTCCGGAAAGCTGGATAAAAATACATAACTTTGAAAACGAGGATTTTGAGATAACTATGATCTCCGATGTTTCGGAGCTGGTGTCCTGCCAGAATATCATCAAAAGCCTAAAGTATTACGACAGCGAAACCGGCGTGTTATGCCGCGACGCGTTCATTTCCAAGGTGCGCTCGGTATCCGGATCTCGTTCCGGCTCGGTGGGGCTTATAAATCTTCTGATAAGCGGGGTTGATAAGCTCAGTTCTTTCAAAGGCACATCTGCCGCAGACAGGGTGATAGCCAGATCCGCTTCATTTATTAAAAAATTTGAAAATCCCCACAATGTATTTTCCGGCAGAACTGCCACAAACGAATTTTGTGTGCTTATTACCGATACATACGAGGAGGGCTGCCGCAAATACGCGGATAAGCTTTTTAACGGTCTTAACGATATACTTGCCTCCTCCGACGGAAGCGAATATATCCGCGTTTACTGCGGCTACGCGCTTTTCAGCGGCGAGGAAAATGACGCCGGTACAATGATGTCCGCAGCAGACTACGCTGTATTTGAAGCTAAGTCCTCGGCTGCGGAGGCTCCTGTGGAATTTGACAGGGCGAATTTTGTGCTGAGAGCCTACGATTTCAAGAAAATACAGGTGTTCAAAAAGATAATTGAGGAAAGCCTTGTAAGCTACTATTTTCAACCCGTAGTGGACGCCCGCACGGGAACGGTATTCGGATATGAAGCTCTTATGAGACCCCAGGAAATAGACGGCATAAAGCTTTCTCCGATCGAAGTGGTGGGCATTGCCGCAGAACAGGGAATGTCCGCAGCTGTCGAGTACCTCACGATTTCAAAGACGGTTTCATATCTTTGGGAAAACCGCGGTCTTTTCAACGATAAAAAGCTGTTTGTTAACGCTATTCCAAACTGTCTTATTTCCGATGAGCTTTACGTGGGACTTGCGGATTCCTACGGCGGTGTTTTCGATAAGCTGGTCATTGAGATCACCGAGGGGCTTCAGATCACTCCCGAAAGCATGGAGGTCATACGCGAAAGATACGGCGCAAGAGGCGCTCTTATCGCTATGGACGATTACGGAACAGGCTATGCGAACGAATCAACGCTGCTGTCCATAAGCCCCGATTTCATCAAGATAGACCGCTCTCTTATTGCGGAGATAAACAACGACGTTCAGAAGCAGCACCTTGTGTCAAACATGATAGACTTTGCGCGCAACCACGGTATAAAGGCTCTTGCAGAGGGTGTGGAGACTCGTGACGAACTGGAGATACTTATAACCTTTGGCATCGACCTTATTCAGGGCTTTTATACAAGCAAGCCCGGTCCGGCTCTTATTCCTGAAATACCCGCGTCTATACGCGACGAGATACTCGAAATGAACCTTAAAAATATCGGATACAATCAAAAAACCTATACCGTAGATTCAGATGAGCCTTGCGATCTTGCGAGGCTTGCGGTACACGGGTATACCGATATTGTGATAGGATCGGAAAATGCTGTTTTCACAGGCAGCTCTTCCTGCTCGGTCAGCCTGAGGATAAAATGCCCCGACGGCTACAGGGGCAATATCAGCATTTGCGGAGTGAACGTTTTCGGTCTGGACGCTCCTGTCCTTACTCTCGGAAAAAACTGTGACGTAACTCTTACAGTCAACGGGAAAAACTGTTTTTCCTATGAGGGTATACGTGTGCCCGCCTCCAGCAGGCTTACTGTTAACGGCGACGGTCAGCTTAATATTGACATGAACAGTCCCAGCGGCGTTGTTATCGGCGGCGACTGTTTGCAGGACTTCGGTTCGATCACCGTAAATATTGAGGGCAGCCTGAATATAACGTCTCAGTCCGGCAACGTCGTTGCTATAGGCGGAGGATTCGGCGGAGAGATGTCTGTAATAGATATCGAAAGCGGACTTATTACCGCGGAGCTTAAAGGCGAGTCCCTGATAGGCATTGGCGCAGTGTCCGGCAGCGTGGGAATAAATCTTAAGGACTGTAATATCGACATTGATGCGGCAGGTCAGAATGTTATTGCAATAGGCACGCGGAACGGAAAAGTCAAGCTGAACTGCGGTGCGACGGTTGCTGCCTCTTGTTCGGGAGATAACTGCTGCTGCTTCGGTTCACTTGAGAACGGCAGCGGAAGCCTGATATTCAGCGACTCAGTCTGCGACCTGACGATACATTCCAAAAACAGCGTTACAATAGGAGCAATAAACGGCAAAATTGACGTTGAGATATGCTCCGGAGAGTACAATATTTTCTGCGAAGGAAACAGCGCGGTCGGCATAGGCGACTGCTTCGGTTCCGGGAACGTTACGATATCCGGCGGAGTTTTCAAAATGCATATCGCCGCTTCTACCGAGGTGTCGATTGGTTCCGCAAAAGGAGAAACCGTTATCGGCGGAGGCAGCATAGTCAGCGACAGCCGCGAAAAAATAAATGCGGTAAGTCCTTACGGCGCGCCTCTTGAGGAAATACGCATGGAGCGTGTAAGCTTTAGTGAAAAAATTTTCATTGACGGAAACGAGTACGTTTACAACGCGTCTGCGTTTAAGGACGAAACCTTTGTCAGCGTGTACCTGCCCGTCGGATATGAACTAAAAAACAACAATAAAAAATAGCGTACTCTTTCTTTTCTGCACAAACTGACTTTAGGTCGGCTGAGAAATTGAAAAAAGCCGCGAGCGTGCATAAACACTATGTTTTGCACACCCGCGGTTTTTTATTTTGTTTTTGTTCGACTATTTGGATCTCATTGTAATTTCCTAATTATGTTTTTTATCTCTGCCCGTTCTGCCCGCGCTTTTCAGCAAAAGAAGAGATATTATAAGTACCAGCGGGAACACGCAGCCAACCAGCATTCCTCTTTGCAGATTATCGTTTGCGCTTTGCGCCGCACCGCCCACTAAACCGGGTCCGAAAGCTCCTCCGAGATCGCCCGCCATAGCCAGCAGGGCAAACATTGCAGTTCCTCCGGCAGGAATGCGTTCCGAGCATATGCTTATCGTACCCGGCCACATAATTCCCACCGAAAAACCGCAGACAATGCAGCCTGCCAAGCCTATCGCAGGCAAGTCCGACAGCGAAGCGGCCATGTAGCACATCAGACAAAGGCAGCCGGAGACAAGCATAAATTTTGTAAGATTCAGCTTGCTGCCGTACTTTCCGTAAACGACTCGGCTTATGCCCATTGTTACCGCAAACATACAAGGACCGGCAAGGTCGCCCGCTGCTTTTGACATTCCCAAGGCTGATTCTGAGTACGCCGAAGCCCACTGCGACATGGAAAGTTCGGACGCTCCCGCGCAGATCATCAGTACGATCGCCAGCCAGAATAACGGCATACGGAGCAGACCGCTTATTTTCATTCCCTCTCCGTCGTCCGTAAGTCTTTCGATAGGACAGACCGCAAAATTAAACACGTTGCAGAGGGGTATCAGCGCCCATATGCAGGCAAGCCATTTCCAGCTTTCTATGCCGAATATCGCGAAAAAAAGCGTGGATATAAGTATTACTCCCACCGAACCCCAACAGTAAAACGAGTGCAGCATACTCATAACAGCGTCCTTGTTTTCAAAGGGACACGCTTCAACGATAGGACTGCCCAGCACCTCAATAAGCCCGCTGCCAACTGCATAGACTACAACGCTTAACATTATTCCTACAAACGGATCGGGCAAAAGTTCGGGCAGAAAAGCAAGTCCCACAAGTCCCGCAGCCGAACATATCTCGGAAGCCACAGCGCATTGGCGGTACCCTATCCTGTCCGCAAATTTTGCGCACAAAACGTCGGTAATGAGCTGCGTTATGAAGAATACCGAGGATATAAGCGCGATCTTTCCCAAGGGAATATTGTAATCGCTGTGAAATTTAAGAAACAGCAGCGGCGCAAAATTAGCCGCGATCGCCTGCGTAATAAAGCCCAGATAGCAGGCTGCAAGCGTCTTTTTATATTTTGTATTTTTTCCCATATTGATTTTCCTCCGATTCACTGCTATAATGTAATTGGATTATATCACAGACATATTTGTATTTCAAGACACTATTTCGCAAATTTATTGCACAATATCGCAAAAACGGAGGCGCGGGAATGAAAGATTACAATAACTGCGGAAAAATAAAAACCGATGAAACTTTGAGGGAAACGGTTTGTCACGGCAGCGAGGAATATCCTTTCCAATACTATAAGGAGAATATTTGGCTGTTTGACTTTCACTGCATCGACTGGCACTGGCATTCCGAGGTGGAATTTGTATATATTGAAAAGGGTACGGCTGAATTTCTTATCGGAAGCGGCAGAAGCGTTTTGACCGAGGGTACAGGCATATTTATAAATTCGCAGGTCATACACCGTTTTGAATCTTCGGAAAGCGTTATTATCCCCAATATCGTATTTTCGCCGTCTATGCTTTCTGCGGAAGACAGCCTGATATACCGCAAGTACATACGTCCGCTGCTTGATTCGTCGATCGAGAGCCTGATATTTTCCCCCGGAATCCCGTGGCAGAAAGAAGTTCTGAAATGCCTGCTGACCGTATTTTCCGTTCAGGAGAATGAAGATATGTGCGAAATAAAAACAGCGGAGCTGCTGCTGAAAATATGGGGAATCATATGTGAAAATGTAAACATATCGGGAAGAGTTCCTTCGGCAAAAGCGTCCGCCTATACACAGGCGCAGCTTCAGATAATGATGCAGTACATACATAAAAATTATCGTGAGCGTATCACGTTGGAAAATATTGCGCAAACCGTATCAGTCAGCAAAAGCAGCGCGCTGAATATATTCAACAAATATCTGCATAGTTCACCTGTAAGCTATTTGGTGAACTACAGGCTGAAGCGGGCAGCAAAGCTTCTTGCCTCCACGGACGGCAGTATTTATTCAATTGCCCGCAACACGGGCTTTGAAAACGTAGGGTACTTTTGCCGCAAGTTCAAGGGGTTGTTCGGGGTTACTCCGGGTGAGTACAGAAAAGCGGAGAAATAAGATTGCCGGCATCTTTTTCTGTTTTTCTTCCGCTTGAATTATGTTTTGCAAGTTTAATTTCCGGATATTTGCAGGAAATTAAAGTACTCCGGCAGGACGGGAGTCGGTTTAACCGTATATCTAAGTTTTTATTGGAAAAGTATTGATTTTATGTCTGAATTGTGATATAATTGTTATAAATAGCAAATGGTTTCCAAAACGCGGCGTAAATTTTGTTTTATCATTAAAGCTGTGCCGCGGGCTCAAATATGAAAGGATATGCTGTTATGAAAAAGCTTCTCTCGTTCCTCCTGTGCGCCGTTATGGCGTTTTCCGTTATAAGCGGAACTGTATTTACCGACGGCGCGTTCGACGTTTCAATAACCTCGGAGGCGGCAGACTATAACAAAACCATGCTTCCCTACTGTTACCGCAAACTTACCGACGAAGAGAAGCTTGCATATCTGAAAATACGCACTGCGTTCATTGATCACAAAAAATCAATTGACATAGAGATACCGGTGGAAACCGCGGAAAAGCTTATAAACATTCTGATGTTTGCAGACTCTATGACAAGCTTCAACGTTCCCGTGGGGGATTCCTCCATAGAATATTATTACTATGCGGATACGATGACGACAAGCTCGATGATGTTCAGCTATGTTTACAGTAAAAAAAATTACGATCTTCTGATACAAAAGGCCGACAAGGCTGCGGATAAAATAATCTCAAAGTTTACGGACAAAACCTCCGATTATGAAAAAATAAAAATAATTCACGATTATATAATTGATAAAACGGAGTATTTCAACAATAATGCCAACAGCAGTATTTACGACGCTCTTGTCAAAGGAAACGCAAAATGCGACGGCTATGCCCATGCTTTTGATTACGTATGCGCAAAAGCGGGGATCCGTTCCTGCGAGGCTTACGGTACTGCGCGGAACGAAGACGGCAGCTCTGAAGCTCATGTGTGGAACAAGGTCTACTATAATAAAAAATGGTACAATGTGGACGTTACATGGGACGATCCGGTAGACAATTTTAAGGAAAACAAATCCTACAAGTATTTTATGATAAGCGACCGGGCGATAAGCGCTACTCACACGCAGGAGGACAAGGATTTTTATGTTCCCGAGGCAAAGTCAGAGGACGCGGATTACTATAAAAAATACGGCTTTTACGCTAAGACTCTGAACGAAGCAAAAGAAATTTTTGCCGATAAGGTTGCCGGGGCGGCTAAAAAAGGCAGATCGTCCGTCACGGTGAGATTTTCGGACGAGGAGCTTTACAATTCTGCGGTAAAATGCTTTGAAGAAACCGAAGATATGTTCAGCATACTTGAAAGAGCTTCAAAAAAAGCGGGCGGCACGATCATTGACGACGGATGCCTGTACGAAGCTGACAATTCCTGCTCTTACACCTATACTATTTACTTCTATTTCAAGGGAAGCAAGCTTTCCGATTACTATTCCGATATTAAACTGCTTGACAGCGGGACCTTTGATTTTCTGAAGGAACTCGGATTAAAAACGGAATAACTGTCGGTTTGAACAAACAGGTCTTTCCGCAGCAGTCTGCGTGCGGAAGGTCCTGTTTTATTATGTTTATTACTGGTCTTAAAAAAATACAGCGGCAAAATCTAATTTCCGTGAACTGCCGTAATAACCTGTTGCAATCCGAGGAAAAATGTGCTATACTTATACTAATCTCTCATTGAATTACAGACAATCTCCCGCCGCAAAACCGCATATATCAAAGCATTTGCGGCGATTTCTCGTCAGTAATTCTAATGGGGATTAGTATTAGAGCGTGTTCACATAAACCGTGACGCACGTCTTTTGGCAAATTTTGACGTATTTTGCGTTAAAAATTCTTGAAATACGGGCGTATTCCTGCGAATTTTTGCCTTAAATACGACAAAATTATGCTCAAAAATCCGCACATCAGCTTTATGTGAACACGCTCTGGAAAAAAGATTTTTAAGGAGTTACCGATATGTCTGATTACAACAGCTATGAATCGCCGTTCTGCACCCGTTATGCAAGTAAGGAGATGCAGTACGTTTTTTCTGCCGACAAAAAATTCACCACATGGAGAAAGCTGTGGGTCGCTCTTGCCCGCGCCGAAATGAAGCTTGGTCTGCCCGTTACTCAAAAGCAGGTGGACGAGCTTGAAGCCCACATTGACGACATCGACTACAAGGCAGCTGAGGAACGTGAAAAGCTTGTACGCCACGACGTTATGTCCCACGTTTACGCATATGGGCTTGCCTGTCCGAACGCTAAGGGAATAATTCACCTGGGCGCAACCTCATGCTACGTGGGCGATAACACCGATGTTATCGTTATGCGCGACGCTATGCAGATCGTCAGGAGAAAGCTTATAAACGTACTTGCGCAGCTTTCGGGCTTTGCGGTAAAGTACAAGGATATGCCCTGTCTTGCCTATACCCATTTGCAGCCTGCTCAGCTTACCACGGTAGGCAAGCGCGCGACCCTTTGGGCGAACGAGCTGCTTATGGACTTGGACGAGCTTGACTACAGGATATCGTCCTTGAAGCTTTTGGGTTCAAAGGGTACTACGGGTACGCAGGCTTCTTTTATGGAGCTTTTCGACGGAGATACCGAAAAGGTAAAGGAACTTGAAAAAATGATCGCCGAGGAAATGGGCTTCGACGCGGTAGTTCCTGTTTCGGGTCAGACCTACTCCAGAAAAGCCGACGCGCAGATACTTTCCACCTTGGGCGGTATCGCTCAGTCCGCAATGAAATTTGCAAACGATATGCGTATACTCCAGAACTTCAAGGAAATGGAAGAACCTTTTGAGAAAAATCAGATAGGCTCCTCCGCAATGCCTTATAAGAGAAATCCAATGCGCTGTGAAAGGATCACCGCCCTTGCAAGATATGTTATGATAGACACCCTCAACCCTGCCTTTACCGCAGGTACCCAGTGGTTCGAGAGGACTCTCGACGACTCCGCCAACAAGCGTATTTCCGTTGCCGAGGGATTTCTGGCGGTGGACGCTATACTCAATATCATGCTTAATGTTACCGCAGACCTTGTTGTGTACCCCAACGTTGTACGTCAGCGCGTTATGCGTGAGCTGCCTTTTATGGCTTCCGAAAACATTATGATGGACGCGGTCAAAAAGGGCGGGGATCGTCAGGCTCTCCACGAAAAACTCCGTCAGTACGCTATGGAGGCGGGAAAGCACGTTAAGGAAGAGGGACTTGAAAACAACCTTATTGAGCTTGTGCTGAACGATCCTGATTTCGGTCTTAATGCGGACGAGCTGAACGCTATCCTTAAACCCGAAAACTTCACCGGAAGAAGCTCCCAACAGGTGGAGGAATTCGTGCGCGACTGCATAAAACCCGTTCTCGATGCCAATAAGGATATACTGGGCGAGACCGCTGAGCTGTCGGTGTAAGGCGGCGCGGTATGGAAAATTACTGCAGGAAATTCCTGATAAAAATGCCCGAAAATCTTGGCAACGGCAACGGTTACAGAGTAAAGCTGTACAGAAACGAAAAAGCCGCCGCTATACTTGAAAGCGGCGGAGACACGTTTGGTTTTGACGTTATCGCCGAGATAACCGGCAACGATTTTTACAGCGACAAGGCGATCGCCGCAAGGGACGGAAAGCTCCTTATTCTTGAAATTGAAAGGCGCTGGCTGGTGAAGATTCCCAACAATATCGGGGAATTTCCGTTCCACGTTATCGAACAGGCGTATCTTGCTCCCGAAAAAGGCTTTCAGGGACGCATACGCCGTTTGGACGACAGGTTCATCTACACAGAAAAGGCGCGGACGGGCAGCGCGGCATCCAGAATAGAAAACGAGCGTGAGATAGCCGCGGAGGAGTATGAACGGCTGAAAGAGCGCACTATCCTCAACACGGTAAAAAAGAAAAGGTATCTGATACCGTACGGGGGCTTGAAATTTGAGTTGGACGTTTTCGAGAACACCGTAGAGGCGGGATACGCCATTATGGAGGCGGAACTTCTCGAAGAAAGCGCGGAGGTAAGACTTCCCGATTTTGTGGAGATTGTACGCGAGGTCACAGAGGACGAATACTACACTAACAGGAATTTTGCTTCAATGGACATGATAAAGATGCTGAAATAGCGACTTTTTCTTAATTTTTCGTGCAATATTTTATACTAATCCTCTTATTAGAATTATGAACAAGAAATCGCCGCAACAAGCTTTGATATATGTGGTTTTGCGGCGGGAGATTGCACATAATTCAATAAGGGGATTAGTATTAAAAACCGCAGGGGACGGCTTTTTCCGTCTCCTGCGGTTTCGGTTTATATAAACTGCTGTCGGAAACTATTGACATAAGCGGGGAATCCTATCTTTTCGCCAGCTTTCCGTAACCATCCTGCACAGCGTTTATAAGCGTGTCTATCTCGCCCATGGTGGTGGTGCGGCCAATGGAAACTCTTATCGCCGAATCTGCAAGCCTGTCGGGGATCCCCATTGCAGTCAGCACGGAGCTGTGCGCTCCCTTTGAGCATGCCGAACCGCTGGATACGTATATGTTCTGAGTCTCTAGAAAGTGCAGCATTATTTCGGAACGCACTCCCTCCACTGAAAAATTGGTTATGTAGGGAGAGCGGTTCTCAGCCGTTGAGTTTACCGTTACATAATCAAGCTTTGCAAGCTTTTTCAGAAGATAAGCGGTTATCTTTTCAGCGTTTTCGTGAGCTACTGGCATTGTGGGCATCAAAGCGCGTACGGCAGCTCCGAAGCCGGCTATCAGCGGCACGGATTCGGTTCCCGAACGCTTTCCCTGCTCCTGACCTCCGCCTATAAGAATCGGGGGTATCCTTATCCCTTTTTTTACGAACATTGCTCCGACTCCCTTTACGGCGTGCACCTTGTGTCCCGAAACGACAATAATGTCCGCAAAAAGCTCGGCGGACCTTATAGGCATTTTCATAAAGCCCTGTACCGCGTCGCAGTGAGTGATACATTCGGGAAAGTTGCGCTTTACATATGAAAATATCTTGCGCACCGGCTGTATGGAGCCTGTTTCATTGTTGACCAGCATACAGGAAACCAGAAAGGTGTCTTCATCGACGGCGGCTATAAAGTCTTCCTCGGAAATTTCTCCGTTACGGGAGGGCTTTATGCGGACGACCTCGAATCCGGAACCTTTTTTCTCTTCAAGGAATTTTATGGGTTCGGCGACCGAGGGGTGCTCAATGGCGGAAACTATTATTTTTTTCTTCCGTCTGCCGTAGTTTTCAGCGGCTCCGAATATAGCTGTATTGTTGCATTCTGTGGCTCCCGAGGTAAAGGTTATGCAGCGCGGGTCGCACACGAGAGCGGCTGCGATCGCTTTGCGGGCTTCCTCAACGTGACGTTCGGCGTTCAGACCCAGCTTGTGCAGCGAGGATGGGTTGCCGTAATCCTCGACCATGCACTGAAATACCGCGGATACCGCAGGTTCGCACGGACGTGTAGTGGCGGCGTTGTCAAGATAAACGGACATTTATATCAGATCCTTTCATATCGGGTAAGCATGATTATTATAGCACATATTTTTCCGCAGAGCAATAGCGGCGGGAGCTTTTGCGGAAACAAATTTATATAAATAAAAATTGATTTCCGCGGCTTTTGGCAGCAAAATGGACATTTCTTCTTTTAATATTATTTTCGGCAGGAGGAAATCCAAAAACTTGTCTTTTCCAAAAACAAAAATTTCACCAAACTTTCTTTGACTTTTTTGTCAGAATGTGCTATAATCATAAAGTGATTTTATGAAAGAGAGGTAAATGCGTATGGTTAAAAAAATAGCCGGATGTATACGCGAGTACAAGAAAGCTTCAATAGCTACACCGCTTCTTGTGTCTTTGGAAGTGGTAATGGAATGCATTATTCCGTTTATTATCGCTGAGTTGGTAAACAGGATCAAGGACGGCTGCGATATGAACACGATCGTTACTTACGGTCTTATTCTTGTGGTAATGGCGTGTTTGTCCCTTATGTTCGGCGCATTGGCAGGTTCTACCTGCGCGACGGCTTCCTGCGGTCTTGCAAGGAATCTCCGCAAGGATATGTTCTACAATATCCAAAGATTTTCATTTGAAAATATTGACAGATTTTCCACATCTTCCCTTGTTACCCGTCTTACTACCGACGTAACAAACGTGCAAATGGCATATATGATGATTATAAGAATGGCAATAAGATGTCCGCTGATGCTCATTTTCGCATTTACAATGGCTTTTGTCATGGGCGGAAAAATGGCGTTTATTTTCCTTATAGTAGCCCCTATTCTCGGCTTCGGACTGTTTATGGTGAGCTATAAGGTAATGCCTCTTTTCAGGAGCGTTTTCAAGAAGTACGATAACCTTAACAGCTCCATTCAGGAGAACATCAAGGGCATAAGGGTAGTCAAATCTTATGTCCGCGAGGAATATGAAAAGCAGAAGTTCGGCGCGGCGGCAGAGGACGTATGCCGCGATTTCACAAAGGCAGAAAGAATTCTTGCTATAAATAATCCACTTATGCAGTTCTGCCTTTATTCAGTAATGGTGTTTGTACTGTCCTTCGGTTCGTACACCATCATTACTACAAAAGGCGTTGATCTTGACGTGGGACAGTTCAGCGCGTTGCTGACCTACAGCTTTATGATACTGATGAGCCTGATGATGATATCCATGGTTTTCGTTATGATAACCATGTCCCTTGAGTCCTGCAAGCGTATCGTTGAGGTGCTTGACGAGAACAGCTCGCTAAGCAATCCAGAGAACCCCGTTTATGAGATAGCGGACGGTTCCGTTGACTTTGACAACGTGTGCTTTAAGTACTCAGCTTCCGCCGAGAGAATGACTCTTGCGGACATTGATCTGCACATTAAATCTGGTCAGACAGTGGGTATAATCGGCGGTACAGGATCTTCAAAATCCTCGCTGGTTCAGCTTATTTCAAGGCTGTACGACGTAACGAGCGGTTCTGTAAAGGTAGGAGGCAGGGACGTGCGCGAATACGACCTTGAGACTCTCAGAAATCAGGTAGCGGTGGTGCTTCAGAAAAATATTCTTTTTTCTGGTACTATAAAAGAAAACCTCCGCTGGGGCAACAAGGAGGCCACCGACGAGGAAATGATAGAAGCCTGCAAGCTTTCGCAGGCGGACGAGTTCATAACCCGTTTCCCTAACGGTTATGATACCTACATCGAGCAAGGGGGAGCCAACGTTTCCGGCGGACAGAAGCAGCGTCTCTGTATCGCGCGGGCATTGCTGAAAAAGCCTAAAATACTTATTATGGACGACTCCACCAGCGCGGTGGATACCAAGACCGACGCTCTTATAAGAAAGGCTATGCGGGACTTTATCCCCGAAACCACGAAATTCATTATCGCTCAAAGAATATCCTCCGTGCAGGACGCGGACATGATAATCGTTATGGAGGGCGGTACTGTAAGCGCTGCGGGTACTCACGACGAGCTGCTTAAAACCAACGAGATATATAAAGACCTGTATATGCTCCAGAATAAGACGGGAGGCGATGAAGAATGAGCAAGGAAATGAAAAAAGGTCCCGTAAAGGTAAAAAAGGGAACGGCAGGCAGACTGATAAAGACATTGTTCGGCTTCTATCCTGTGCTTATGCCGCTGACCCTTGCGTGCATAATCTTCAACGCCGTTGTAAGCTCCATTCCTGCGGTGTTTATGCAGAAAGTTATTTCCTCCGTTGAGGAAAGCTGGAACAGCGGAGCGGTCTGGGAGACCGTTGGCAACGCTATCATAAGTTCCGTGTTGATACTGGCGGTGTTTTACGTGCTGTCCCTTACCTCAGGCTTTATTTACAATCAGACGATGGCGGTCATAACTCAGGGTACTCTTAAAAAGCTGCGCGTCAAGATGTTCAACAATATGCAGAATCTTCCTGTTAAGTTCTTTGACACAAACAATCACGGTGATATCATGAGCCACTATACCAACGATATCGACACTCTCCGCCAGATGGTTTCCCAGAGCTTTCCCCAGCTTCTTATTTCGGCGGTGACGGTCGTTACGATCTTTTTTATAATGCTGTACTTCTGCGTATGGCTTTCAATTGTTGTGCTTGCGGGCGTGGCGATAATGCTCCTTGTTACAAAAAAAGTCGGCGGCGGTTCGGCGCGGTACTTTGTAAGTCAGCAGATAGCTCTCGGAAAGGAAGAGGGCTACATTGAGGAGATCATGAACGGTCAGAAAGTCGTTAAGGTGTTCTGCCACGAGGAGGAGAGCAAGGCCGACTTCGACCGCATTAACGACGAGCTTTTCCGCGAATCGGAAAAAGCCAACAAGTACGCTAACATTCTCGGTCCTATCCTCAACAACATAGGAAACGTTCTGTACGTTGCTGTAGCAATCGTCGGCGGTTTTCTGTACCTTAACAACGTGCCCAACCTGAGCATTTCCGGAATGGCTATAAGCATAAGCGTTGTGGTGCCTTTCCTTAACATGACAAAGCAGTTTGCGGGAAATATCGGTCAGGTATCTCACCAGATAAACTCGGTAATTATGGGTCTTGCGGGCACAGAGCGTATTTTCGACATCATCGACCGTGAGCCTGAGGTAGACGACGGCTACGTTACTTTGGTAAATGCCCGTGAGGAAAACGGCGTCATTACCGAATGTACCGAACGCACCGGAATGTGGGCTTGGAAGCACCCTCATCAGGCTGACGGTTCCGTTACCTACACAAAGCTCTGCGGCGATGTTGTTTTGGACGACGTGGATTTCGGCTACGAGGAAAACAAGACCGTTCTGCACAACGTTACGCTGTATGCTGAACCGGGTCAGAAAGTTGCCTTTGTCGGCGCGACAGGAGCAGGAAAAACCACTATTACCAACCTGCTGAACCGTTTCTACGACATTGCGGACGGTAAGATACGCTATGACGGCATAAACATCAACAAGATCAAAAAGGCTGATCTGCGCCGCTCGTTGGGAATAGTTCTTCAGGACACCAACCTGTTCACAGGTACTGTCATGGACAATATCCGCTACGGACGTCTCGACGCTTCCGACGAGGACTGCGTTGCGGCGGCTAAGCTTGCGGGCGCTCACGACTTTATCACGCGTCTGCCGAAAGGCTACAATACCGAACTTACCGAAAACGGAAGCAATCTCTCACAGGGACAGCGGCAGCTTCTTGCGATAAGCCGCGCGGCAGTTGCGGATTCCCCAGTTATGATTCTGGACGAGGCAACGTCTTCCATAGATACCCACACCGAGGCTGTGGTTCAGAGAGGCATGGACGCTCTTATGAAAGGCAGAACAGTTTTCGTTATCGCACATAGACTTTCTACGGTAAAAAATTCCGATGTGATAATGGTTCTGGAGCAGGGACGCATTATCGAGCGCGGAAGCCATGAAAAGCTTATTGCCGAAAAAGGGCAGTACTATAGGCTCTATACGGGAGCGTTCGAGTTGGAATAAGTTTATATCCGAAGCTGTACAATAGTACCGCTTCGGATTTTTTTCAAATGCAGGAAACATTGGCAAGTTAATTTGCACATTTTTGTCTTGCTCATATTATAAGATTTGTACAGATATTCCAATTGACTTTTATAAATGCCGATTGTATAATTGTATTAGACGATTAATACAGAAATTTGCAAAAAGCTCTTGACAACTCAAAAGTTATATGATATTATATTATGTATAATATTAAACTCCAAATAAAGAAAGGATAAACATTATGAAAGCAAGAAAGATAATCATTCCTGTTTCGATAATTGCGGGAATCGCCGCAATTGGAGCAGCTGTCGCCGCGCTGAGCAGCTCAGCTTCGTCGGTATCTTATGCGGAAACCTCCGAAATACAGCTTAAAACGCTGGAAAACACCATTTCAGTAAGCGGAACGGTTCAGAGCGCTGAAAGCAGAAAGGTATACTCTAAGTTGGTATATCCTGTTGAAACCGTAAGCGTTTCCGTGGGCGATTCCGTGAAAAAGGGCGACGTGCTCTGCACCATAAATACCGACGACCTCCAGCAGCAGATACTTCAGCAGCAGACTTCCGTTGAAAACAGCGGAGTAAATTCCGACTACAATCTTTCCGAAGCGGAGGAGCGTTATACCGAAGCTTTGGAAAAGTACCAAAGCGGGGAAAACTCTGTTTTGGTCAGCGCGCAAAAGGGTATCGACCAGGCTGAAAAGGCTCTCGAGGACGCAAAGCGTCAGGAAAAGCTCGGACTGAGCTCGTCGCTGCCGGTGAACATTCAGTCCGCGGAAGCAAACGTGGAGAGTGCAAAGGCTAACTATGACAATGCAGTGAAAGCTTACGATAAGGCTGTAAAAGAGCTTGAACCTGAAAATTATCCCGCTAATATAAGAGCGGTATATGATTCGATCGATGAATATAAAGAGTATCTTAAGATCGTGCAGAGAAGTCTCTATAACGTTGAGCTTGAAAACTCTTTATCAAGGTACAAAAAAGCGAAGGAGGAATACACCTTAGCAAAAGAGAGTATTGAGGTAAATCAGACAAACCTTGAAGAGCTTCAGGAAGCCTACGCTGCCGCAAAACAGGAGTATGAAACTATTAAAAGCAAATATGACGAGGATAACCTCAAAAAGCAAATAGAGACCGCTGAAAATCAGCTCGAATCTTTGACAGAGGGTCTCGAGGCGGCAAGGGACAGCGCGGAGATCGCCATGGAAAACGCTCAAATGGCATATGACAAGGCTGTTACCGATCTGGAAAACATCAAAAACCAGAGCAGCGATACCGAGGAAAGCTACGGAATTGCGGTTAAAAATGCTGAGGACGCTCTCGAAACCGCTAAAAATGACTATGAAAACGCAGTAAAGCAGGTGGAATCCGAGCTGTCCTCACTGAAAAAGCAGGCGGAGCAGCAGCGCACCATTTCGGGACTCAACGATCCTCAGGTGATAATCCTCCAGAATCTTAAGGAAAAGCTCGAATACGCTGTAATAACCGCTCCATGCGACGGCATTATAACTTCTGTCCGCGCAGAGGAGGGTCTTATAGCGGAGGGTCCACTGTTCGTTATTGAAGACCTTGACGATCTGAGGATAAGCTCTTACGTTGGAGAGTATGACATTACATACGTAAACGAGGGTATGAACGCCACTGTAAGATGCGACGCTCTTGACGGCGCGGAGTACGGCGGAAAGGTGATCACCGTTGCTCCCACGTCGGACGCTTCCGCGTCGAATACAGGCGTAAACTACAAGATCGAGACCGAAGTGGACGGCGAGGACGGCAAGCTCCGCGTGGGAATGAGCGCAAAAGTCGATATTGTCAGCGAGCGCAAGGAAAACGTTCTTACGGTCACATACGATTCTATTACAACAGACGAGGACGGAAACGACGCGGTCTATATAGCGGAAAAAGGCGGGGAAGGCATATGGAGAGCAAGGCTTATTCCCGTTCAGATAGGTCTGGAAACGGATTACGAGATAGAAGTGATCTCAAGCGAGCTTAAAGAGGGTATGCTTGTTCTCACAGATACGACCCTGCTTTCCGACGGAGCGGTCGTTATGATAAACGAAGAGTCCGCAGCTGCCGATACAAACGGCAGCGAAACATCGGCAGAGTAGGTGACATGAGCATGAGTAAAACGATCATTGATATGAAAGGCATTGTTAAGAGCTTCTATATCGGTACTCCCAACGAGTTGGAAATACTTCACGGACTGAATATTTCCGTTCCTGAGGGACAGTTCGTTTCCATAGTGGGCGCGTCGGGTTCGGGCAAATCCACCCTGATGAACATTGTGGGCGCTCTTGACAGGCAGACCGCGGGACACTACAGTCTCGACGGCATAGATATTACCCAAATAGACGACAACGAGCTTTCAAGCATACGCAACAGAAAAATAGGATTTGTTTTCCAGACCTTTAATCTTATCGCAAGAACGTCCGCGCTGAAAAATGTTGAGCTTCCCATGCTGTACGCGGGAGTTTCCTCACGGGAGCGTTCACGGCGGGCGAAAGAGCTCCTCGAACTGGTTGAGATGTCCGACAGAGCGGGACATATGCCCAACGAGCTTTCCGGAGGTCAGAAGCAGAGAGTTGCTATAGCAAGGGCAATGGCTAACGATCCTGCAATAATCCTTGCCGACGAGCCTACCGGTGCGCTGGACTCCAAAACGGGACGTCTTGTTATGGACATCTTCCACAAGCTGCACAAGGAGCAGGGCAAGACTATCGTACTTATCACTCATAACCCCGATCTTGCCGAGGAGACCGACAGAGTTATCACTCTTTCGGACGGTTCTATCGTGGGAGACAGAATACTGAACGAACAGAACGGAGGGAATGCCGAATGAATCTTTTTGAAAACATTAAAATGGCGTTTGCCTCTCTGAAGTCCAACAAAATGAGAGCCATACTTACAATGCTGGGTATTATTATCGGTATCAGCTCAATTATAATGATAACCACGCTGGGCAACATTCTGCGGAAGAGCCTCACCGATACCCTTAATTCGCAGGGCGGATCGAAGCTTGTGGCATTTCAGATATCAATGAAGCCAGACTATGTACGCGATTACTATATGGACTCAGACCTGATAACCGAGGAAATGATAGAAAACGTATCAAAGCGTTTTGCAGACGAAATTCAGGATATTGTAATAAGCGGTGGTTACGAGAGCGGAAAGGTAAGATTTAACCGCGAGGATCTGGACGTTTACGTAAACGGTGTAAACCCGGGCTACATTTCCAGAACGTCAGACGAGATGATCGCGGGACGTTACATAAACGACAAAGACCTTGCCAAGGGAGCGCACGTCTGCGTTATCGGTGAAAAGCAGGCGAAAAAGCTTTACGGCGGTGTGAAAGAGGCTCTCGGACAAAGGTTTTCGGTAAAATTTTTGGGACAAAGCTACGATTTTACTGTTATCGGTGTTTTTGAAACGAAAATGACTGCTATGATGAGCGCAATGAACTCTCTTAACACAACGGCTGAGGACTGGTCTACTGATATTTACGTTCCCTACAGGGCGCTGACAAAAATATACGGCAGAAGCGAGGAGACTTTCTTTGCATACTACGCTTTGGTAAACGACGGCGTAAACCCGACGGATTTCTGCGAAAGAGTCCGCGACTACATGAACAGCCGCTTTTACCGCGACAACGACAGTATCCAGATACGCTATATGACGGGTGAAGCCGAAATGGCAATGATGGATCAGGTTATGGGAATAGTTTCCATGGTAATCTCCATAATTGCGGGAATTTCCCTTATCGTAGGCGGTATAGGCGTTATGAACATCATGCTCGTGTCGGTAACGGAGCGTACCCGCGAGATAGGAGTCCGCAAGGCGTTGGGCGCGCCCAACTCGGCGATACGCAGCCAGTTTATCATTGAGTCCATAATTATATGTCTTATAGGCGGGTTTATCGGGATCATCGGCGGTATCCTGCTTGGAAACGTTGCGGGAATCATCGTCGGAACGGTTGCTCCTCCGTCGGCGGGAGCAATGGTGCTTGCGGTATCTTTCTCAATGGCAATTGGAATTTTCTTCGGGTACTACCCTGCAAACCGCGCTGCAAAGCTTGATCCTATCGAGGCTTTGAGGTACGAGTAATAAGGGATTCGCCGTCACAGCTTTATATTTCAAGATGCTTATTCGTATACCGCGTTATATAGATGCGGTATACGAATAAAATATAAGCATATCCGCTGCGGCCGTGAACGCTGAAAGCGTCAGGACTGCAAGTTCCCGCCTGAAAGGAGGACGCATTTCCCTGCTGCGGAAATAACAATAAATATGAACGAATTTTCATCATATATCAATAATATTTTTGGAGCGGACAGTCCATTTAAGATAGTTGTCAGCAAACCGCCCAAAGACTGCGAATATGTCAAAATAAACCTGCTGAAAAAGGAGCGCGGTTATCAGGCGGAAAAATACACGGAAAAGCAGGTCTTTCACGAAAACCTGCCAAACTCCGAAGCTGCGGAAGACTTTTGCGGAAAGCTTTTGGAGCAGGGCTGGAAGCAGCTCAATTCATGGGGAAATACGTTTGAATATAATCTTATGGTATCTAAAAAAGGAGCGGTCTCGCTTAATAAAAAGCGTGTGCAGGGTTCCGCTCCAAAAGCGGAACTGTCCCATAATAAGGCGAAAAACTATATTATCTCTGAGGACAAGCCATTTCCCGCGCTGGTGGATATGGGCGTTTTTACCAAGGACGGCAAGGTTTCAAAACCTATGTACGGAAAATTCCGCCAGATAAACCGTTTCGCTGAAATTGTCGGCGACGCCCTGAAGGAGCGCGGCTTTGAAAAGGGCGGCAAGTCTTTGAAGGTCATAGACTTCGGCTGCGGAAAGTCTTACCTGACATTTGTGCTGTATCATTACTTCACGGAAATACTCGGAATCGAAACGGAAATGCTGGGTCTTGACCTTAAAGCGGACGTTATCAGGAACTGCAATTCCGCCGCGGAAAGATACGGCTATAAAAACCTCCGGTTTGAAGTTGGGGACATCGGCAATGCCTCCGAGCAGGGAAAGGTCGATATGGTGGTAACGCTCCACGCCTGCGATACTGCCACGGACTACGCGCTGCATAACGCGGTCATGCGCGGCGCAGACATGATATTCTCGGTACCGTGCTGTCAGCATGAGCTTAACGGTCAGATGAAATCCGAAAGGCTTTCGCTCTTTACGCGGTACGGCATTATAAAGGAACGTGCCGCCGCCCTCTGTACGGACGCGGTAAGAGCCAATCTGCTCGAATACTGCGGCTATAAGACGCAGTTGCTTGAATTTGTCGGCTTCGAGCATACTCCGAAAAATATCCTGATACGGGCGGTAAAGCGCGGCAATACTGCAAAGGGAAAAGAAAAATATCTTGAAGAGGTAAAAAATCTTATGAATGAATTTTCCTTTGAACCTACGCTGTACAAGCTTCTGAAAGACAGCGGAAAACTCATTTGACCGGCGGTCGGACAAACCTTTTTCAGCATGAAAAAATGCACAAAAACTTTGTCGGATTAACAGCTATTTTTTATACCTGAATTTGCGGAAATTCTATTGACTTAATGCCCGTAAAGTGTTATGCTTATTAGAAATATTTAAATATGTTATATGTCAGAAACTTACGGGAGGTAATTTTATGCTGGAAACAAACTACTCGCAAAAATTCGTAAAGGAAGGTCTCACCTTTGACGACGTGCTGCTGATCCCTGCCGAATCAAACTGCACCCCCAACATGGTAAGTCTTTCCACAAGACTTGCGGGGGACGTTATGCTCAATACTCCTATCATGACATCCGCTATGGACACCGTAACCGAAGCGAATATGGCTATCGCTATCGCGCGTGAGGGCGGCATAGGAATTATCCACAAAAATATGTCGATCGAACAGCAGGCTGACGAGGTTGACAAAGTAAAACGTTCCGAAAACGGCGTTATTGTGAACCCTTTTTCGCTTACCGAGGACAGGCTTGTTTCCGAAGCTGATGAGCTTATGGGCAAATACAGGATTTCCGGCGTACCTATTGTTGACAGGGCCGGCAAGTTGGTGGGAATACTTACCAACCGCGACCTGAGATTCCTTACCAATTTTGATATCCCCATCGGAGACGTGATGACCAAGGAACACCTTGTTACCGCTCCCGTAGGAACAGACCTCAAAGGCGCGCAGAAAATACTGATGAAGCATAAAATTGAAAAGCTCCCCATTGTTGACGAAAGCGGTACTCTCAAAGGACTTATTACAATAAAGGATATTGAAAAGGCTGTCCAGTACCCCAATTCCGCCCGCGACAAGTCGGGCAGACTTCTCTGCGGCGCGGCGATAGGCGTTGCCGCAAACATGATGGAACGCGCCAAGGCTCTTATTGACGCTCAGGCGGACGTGCTTGTTCTTGACTCGGCTCACGGTCACAACATAAACATAGTGAACGCGGTGAAAGAAGTTAAAAAAGCGTTCCCCAACACTCCCGTTATTGCGGGAAATATCGCTACTGCGGCTGCTGCCGAGGCGCTTATCGCAGCGGGTGCAGACGCTCTTAAAGTGGGTATCGGTCCCGGCTCTATCTGTACTACGCGTGTTGTGGCAGGTATAGGAGTACCCCAGATAACGGCGGTGTACGACGTTGCCTGCGTTGCTGCAAAGCACAATATTCCTGTTATTGCCGACGGCGGCATAAAGTATTCGGGAGACATCGTAAAGGCATTAGCGGCGGGCGCAAATTTAGTAATGCTTGGATCTCTGCTTGCGGGCTGCGATGAAGCTCCCGGCGAGGAGGAAATTTATCAGGGCAGACGCTTCAAGGTGTACCGCGGCATGGGCTCTTTGGGAGCAATGGCGTGCGGCTCCAAGGACAGATACTTCCAGGAGAACAGTAAGAAATTAGTTCCCGAAGGAGTTGAGGGACGCGTTCCCTACAAGGGACTTGTTTCCGACGCTATTTTCCAGCTTGTGGGAGGCATCCGTTCGGGTATGGGATACTGCGGATGCGCAACAATAGAGGAACTCCACGAAAAGGCTCAGTTTGTAAAAATAACCGGAGCAGGACTCAAGGAATCCCACCCTCATGATATTTACATAACGAAAGAAGCTCCAAACTATTCGGTACAGATATAACCGCTGCCGACGTCTCCATGCCTCTGTGCTCAGCTTCGCTGAGCCGGCGGCGCAGAGACGTCTTTCGTTTCAGCGGGAGCTGCACCCCGCTGAAACTCTTAAAATTGCTGCGCAATTTTGGCAGCTTGTTAAAGTGTTGCCTGAAAAACAAAACTATTATGCGTTCTCCGTCACATCGGCGGGGAACGTTCTTTTTTTTCGGGACAAAGCATATAATTAAGCAGTCCGCAGTTATGCTGAGCATTCGGACGTTTTCGGATAACGATAAGATAAAGGAGCGCTTATGATGAATGAAGTAAACAAAAAAACGCAGGGTCAGAACGGCATACACAACATTATCCTGGAGGGACGGAAAAAGATGTCGGTTTCGGGTGTTACAGACGTGGACAGCTTTGACGAAAATACCGTCCTGTTGTACACTACAATGGGAGAGCTGACCGTCCGCGGAAACGATCTGCACGTAAACGACCTCTCGGTCGAAAGCGGCGAAATGAACATTGAGGGTGAAATAAAAAGCATTGTGTACGGCGACCCCGACCGCCGTTCTCCGCTTTCTTTTGTCGGGAAAATTTTCCGCTGATAAAAGGCGAGGTGAGCTTTTGCAGATAGAAACTTTTTTTTCCGTATCCCAGCAGACCGTTTTTTTTCTGCTGTCCGTAGTTCTTGGCGCTGCTTTAGGCGTTGTGTACGACGTTTTCCGCGTGTTCAGGATACTCTTCCCTCCTGCAGCCAAAAGAACGCCGCTTGCTTTTCAGGACGTGCTTTTCTGGCTTATATACGGCTTCTGCATATTCTGCTATTCTACGGCGGTATGCGGCGGAAGCCTGCGCTTTTTTATGTTTTTCGGTTCACTGGCGGGGTTTGCGCTGTACATACTTACTATAGGTAACCTTATCACAGGTGCGCTCAGGCGTATTGCTGAATCTGTAAGACGGGTTTTACGCAAAGTATATTCCGTACTATTTGAACCGATCGTAAAATTATTAAAAAATTTGTGTCAAAAAGTCCGCCTTTTTTTTATACAAATTTATAGAAAATCGAAAAAAACGGAAAGAAGTGTTAAAAAACCCTTGCAAAAAGTCCCGAGGTTGGTGTATAATAAGAATGCAAAATTGGGTTTGCAGTTTGTACGCAGCAGGCAGAAAGGTCGGAGGTGACATAGGTGAACGAGGCTGAAGCCCGCAAAGCTGAAAAAATCAAAAAAAACGCTCAGGTGGTAAGAAAAAAAAGACTGAGCATGAAAAAAAGACAGACAAGTCCGCTAATGAGGTTTATTATCACGATCACAAGCTTCGTTTTCGTTATGTACTGCGTTACCTCTATAATCATGACCCAGGCTGAGATCGCCGAGAAACGGCAGGAGCTCGACTTTCTTTACGAACAGGCGGAAAAGCTTGAGGAGCAGAATGCGGAATACCTCAGCATTCTTTCCGAAGAGGACGAACGCGCGTTTATGGAGCGTTACGCAGTCGAGGTTCTGGGCTATGCCTATCCCAATGAACGCAGGTTTTACGATACGGCTGGAAAATAATACGCTGCCGGGAAAACATACCGAATAAAGGATAAGGAAATTGTCCCCAATGCGGGGTCAAATAAATATTCAAACGAGAGGATTAAAAAGTTTTTTATGCAGTTGGATGTAGGAAAAATTTACGAGGGAAAGGTTACGGGAATTACAAAATTCGGCGCATTTGTGGAGATCGAACCGGGAACCACGGGAATGGTACATATCAGCGAAGTGGCGAACACCTTTGTCAGCGAGATAAAGGATCATCTTACCGAGGGACAGAGCGTTAAGGTAAAGGTTCTGGCGGTAAATGAGGACGGCAAGATATCTCTTTCTATCAAAAAGGCGCTGGATACTCCTCCCGGACGAAAGGATTTTAAACGAGGAGGGGGACCGAGACGTTCCGACGGCGCAAGGCAGCAGCCGCAGCAGGAAAAGCTTCCGCAGACTCCTGAGGCGGCGTTTGAGGATATGCTTAATAAATTCAAACAAAGCTCCGACGAGCGTATGGGCGATCTTAAAAAGGTCATTGACAACAAACGCAGAAGCCAGTCAAGGAGAAAATAACTTGCAAAAAACGGGATATGTCTATGATAAGGCAGATTCTGTTTAATATTGATTTTCCAAAATTTAGAAATGTATATTGCAAAAATAAAACCGGATATCCCGATCAAGGGAATCCGGTTTTCGGTTATTCTTCGATCTGTTTACCAAGGAACTGAGCTGCGGCCTGAATAAGGTTTTGCTGAACCTCGCTTGCCACAGCCTCGTTGTTGGGAGCAAGAAAAGCGACTGCGCCGGTAACGTCGCCCGAAGCAAGTATGGGCGAGCAGGCTATTGCAGGACGGTCAATGCCCTCAACGGGAAAGACCTTTGCGTCGTTATGAGATGTGTAAAGATAGTTTTTTCGGCTTTCGAGATATTCCTCCAGAGCCTGGGAAACGCGTCTTTCATTGAACTCTTTTTTCTGAACACCTGCGACCGCTACCACATGATCGCGGTCAAAGACCACGGTGGGACAGTTTGCAAGCTTTGTCATGACCTCCGCGACCTGCGCCGCAGAGCCTGCCATTTCATTTATTGCGCTGTATTTTTTAAAGATGACTTCGCCGTCGTTGCTTGTGTAGATTTCAAGAGGGTCAACGCCACTGACAACATTGACAGTATAGCACTTCTCCGTTCCGTTGCGCGAACGTTGAAGAAGCAGGCGCTCTATACTGCCCGAGTTAAAATTTACCGCGGCAGCCTCCCCGCATTGCAGCAGGCTGTCTATATCCGCCTTCAGGTGAATGTTTATGTGGTCGGTGAATACGTCGATCCTGTCTATTATTATATCGAGGTCGCATTTGTCAAGCTTTTCCTTGGAGAGAATATCGTCGAATATGTCAAGGGCTGTTTTTGCGATCCGATTGACCTTTACCATTGTGTTGCGCTTGTCCGCCGAGAGTGAAAGCTGATTTTCAAGTCCCGCTATGCGAAGCTCTAGCTCGTCCTCAAGCTCCGTAAAGGTTTCCTCAAGTAGCTCGTTCTGTTCGGGCTTTTTCATAAGCTCGCGTATTTTTTGCCGCTTGGTAGCTTTAAGTTCCTCACGCGCTTCGTCGATTTGTCTTTTGAGAATGTCTATTGTTTCATCGCTGTTTTTCAGTTCGACCGTTTCATTTTTGAGGGACTTGTCCAGCTTCGCCAGCATTTCCGAGGAATTGTCTCTTACCCGTCTGACGTAGGATTTCAGAAGCTCGTCCAGCAGATCGCAGCGGATATGGTGTGAGGTACAGCCTTTAAGTCCACGCTTGTGATAAGTCCCGCAGGTGTAGGCGGGAGCAAGGTCGGCGCGGCTCATGGAGAACATAGGACTGCCGCAGTCGCCGCAGTAAAGGTACCCCGAATAAACATTATCGAATTTTTTTACGCCCCTGTAATTCGACTTGGAGCGTTTTTTCATAAGCTCCTGCGTCTGCGCGAATATCCGATAGTCCACGATAGGCTCGTGATTTTTCTCAAAAACTATATGCTCGTCCTCGTCGTTTTTCATGTCCTTGCCGTTTATGCTGCGGCGTTTGTATTTGGCTTGACGCAGGGTTCCGATATAGAAATCGTTTTGCAGGATAGTCTGAATTGTGATTATGCTCCAATCGGGTTTGGCGGTAAGCTTACATTCCTCACCCTTGGACTCCTTGCGTTCCTTTTCGCACATACGCGGCGTGGGAATGTGCCTGTCTGTAAGATGATTGGCGATTCTTTTGTATCCCCAGCCGCCAATGTAGAGCCTGAATATTTCACGGACAACCTCGGCGGCAGGCTCGTCAACCTTGAACTGCATCGTTTTTGAATTGGTTATAACGTAGCCGTAGGGTACGGAGCATATCCATTTTCCCTCGTTCTGGCGGCGTTTGATAACCGATTTTACCTTTTTGGATGTATCGGTTACAGGCAGTTCGTTCACAAGAAACCGAAACTGTATTGCAGTCCAGTCGTCATAGGTGGGATAGTCAATGCTGTCGCCTATGGATATTATCCGTGCGCCCGCGTCACGCAGGTCTTCAAGCTCCACAAGTCCGCGGCTGTTGCGTCGGGAAAATCTTGAAAAATCCTTTACCACCAGTATGTCAACCCTGCGGCTCATAAGCAGCGGACGCAGCTCCTGGTAGCCCTCGCGCTGCTCGAATGTGTAACCCGAACGGTCGCGGTCCTCATAAAATTTCAGCTCAGAGCCGGGGAATTTCCGCTTTACAAAGTCCTCGATGATCAGCTTTTGGTTCTCAATCGAGGTGTTGTCGCGGTCTAATTCGTCGTCAACGGATATGCGGCAGTAGCCCGCTATAGTAAATGTTTCCTGCATTTATGACCATTTTCCCATACGGGAAAATGTGTCCTCCTTTCTATCGATGTTTTGTGGTTTTGCCGTAGGCAAAATTCCTGACGGCAGTCAGGAAAACAAAACTCGCAGTTTGAAAAATTTATTTTTCAAATTTATCACCGTCTTTTATAATAATTATATCATATTTTTTGTGTGCGTTCAATATTTCGGGAGCGTTATGTAGCAGGGAAAGTTTTCCTTTCCCCGTGAATACTAATCGACTCCGCACAGTTTGTTATGCAAAATCAGCTCTTCGGTATTCTTGAATAAGTCCCTGCCGCCGGAATAAAAAACCGACACAAGAAACTTTTGCGGCGCGTATTTTTTGAACAGACAGTCCAACGACAGTTTTACATACTCGCTGTCCCTTTCACAGTTTTCGACCCATACCTCAACGCGCCTCTTATCTTCAAGAACGTCAATTTTCATGGCATCACTCCTTTAATTTCTATTTTTTGCGCTTGACGTTAATTTATTCTCTTATAGGAAAAATTTTACTTTCCGAGACAATCATACCACAACCAGCGCTTAAAATCCACAGGTAATTTATGGACTTTTTCGTACAACCCCGTATTGTTTGGTGTAATATCGCGATTTAACGGTTTTACGATCCCTGAATTTTAAAATATTGCATTTCACAACCCCTTTCAGAAAGTGCCGTCAATCGGTTCTGCGGCGGGCTTTGCGCGTCCGCCGTTTTCGGGGCGACCCCGCCCCTTTAACTTGCATATTTTTCAATGTCCCTTTTTATGACGTTTTGCGGTTTGTCTCAAATTTTCCTAAAATAAAATATTACTCACATATGGTTCAAATGCCTTCACAAATCGCTTGTACGGCGTTTTGAAGCATTGGTCGGGTAACTTGTCCGCTATCTGGCTGACGGCTCTTAAATCGTCTCACAGGCGGTATTAAATTTTGGAACTGTTATTCCCTGCTTTTGAAGATTATTTTCCATCATTTCAGCTGCCATAGCAATTAATGCGTTTCCTCTATTTAATTTATCAGGGACGGCAGTGACAGTATTTTCCTTGACTCTTTCATCGGAAATATTTTCTTCGGTCAAGGATTTATAAGCATTTGAACCAACTTCAGGGTCGGAAGGGACAACGCCATTCGGATATAACATTTTTCCGCCGCTGCTGTCCCTGTTCGGATCGTATCCGATAAAAATACTGCGGATACCGTTACTCTTGTTTTTTCCGTAATCAATTCCAAGCGAACGGATTTCATCATCGTGCTGCAGCAAATCCCGATATAACCAATTGCATTTGAATTTATGTTCGGGAAAATCTTTTTCCAACGCTGAGCATATTTCCGAGGCAGTTCCGCTCACGGATTTTTTTAAGCACAAAAAATCATGAATGATAAAAGAAAAAACATCAGGTTCGCTTATAGGAACATCGTCAAGTAAAATCCATTTTGATTTTTCTCTTTTGAGATTTAACTCTAATGCCGCCGCGCCTCTTCCGCTGATATGAAGCTTTGCGTTTTCTCCGCTGCGTGTAAGTACAAGCAATCCGTCGGCACAGCCGGCAATTCCGTTTGTTCCTAAAATTAAGGCAACACCGTACAATACCCCAAAACAAAAGGAGTTATGCGCCGAAAA
>CAMUJF010000019.1 GCA_947089135.1 uncultured Clostridia bacterium | reverse complement strand
GCCCGTAAGCTCCGCGCCGCACTGCTTGATCGCCCGAAGCTGTCTCGCGATTAGCCGCTGACGGGCTGCAATGTCCTGTTTGCCGAGGGACTGAAAGAAAGTCCGCTGAACACGCTGTCCGATACTCTCGGCGTTATGAAGCTCATGGACAGGATACGCGCTGAGGGAAATTTTCCTATATAGGATTTTACCTCAAAACGAATGGTGTTGGTTTGAAAATTGCAAAACAAAACGGATGTCTTGCAGAACGCAGAATAACGGACTCCCTGCAAAGATGACTCAAAAACGGATCACAATAAAAATCGGCGGCGCATTTTATCTGCGCTGCCGATTTTGCCGTACTGCCGTACTGTGGTATTTATTTGTTCTCGCTCATTTTAGCGCGGTACTCCTCTTTAAGCCTCTGCAAACGAACGGAATCGTCCTTGCGCTGCTGTTTTGCCGCGTCCTGTATCTTTCTGGTCTCGTCGATACCGTCAACAATTGTCTTCCATGTTTCCTCAAGAGTGTCCACCTTAATGGAACTTCCCGAAGCAAGCTGAGTGGTCAGTTTAGTCTGAGCGACAGTATTCTGAGCGTTCTTGATAAGCAGCTCGTTGGTCTTTTCGTCCAGAGCCTGCATTGCTTCAGCCTGAACGCGCTGTCTTTTCAGCATGACCGCCTGCGCCAAAGCCTGCTTGAACACAGGCATGGTAATGATAAACGCCGAGTTGATCTTTCTGATAAGGTTCAGGTTTGAGAACTGCATCGCTTTCAGCATTGGCACTGTCTGCATGGCAACGTTTTCCGCGATTTTCAGATCCATAACTCTCTGCTCAAAGACCTGACGGGTCTGTTCAAGAGTCTGCAAGTCCATTGCTACCGCGCCCGAATCAGGTTCTGCTTCAAGCTTTTTGCGGTAATCTTCAATATACTGGTCAAGCTCCACGCACGCCTGCTCGCCCGCCATTATATAGAGCAGCAAGTCCTTGTAGTACTGAATATTCGCATTGAACATTGTTTCCAGTTTTATGTTGGAGGCTTCGATCTCGGTCTCGTACTGACGGAGCTGAACGTATATCTTATCCACGTCCTCGCCCATTGTGTGGTACTTGGCAAGCAGCTTGTCTACCTGCTTCCTCAGGTTTGCGAACATTCCCTTTTTAGGCTCGTCGGTAAGCTCCTTTGCGTCGAACTGATCCATTACCGCGGAAAGGTGCTGGAGAAGCTCTCCCGAATCATTTATCTGATCCATATTCATGGAGTTCAGAACCTGGTCGGACGCCTTGGATATTTCCATAGCAACCTCGTTGCCGAACTTTACGATAGAGTTAACGTCGTTGATATTGATAGTGCTGACAAGCTTGTCAACTTCCTCGTTTTTCACAAGCTCCTGCTTAAGCTCGTCCGCCTTTGCGGTCATTGAGAATTCCTGGGGAACGTTCGTCTGAATATTGAGTGGAGCGGCAGTTACGGTAACGTCCGTTGTGACTGCTCCCGCGTTAGCCGCCTGAGCCTCCGTGGAAGGTGTAAATTTAAGCGCCATTGTTATTTTCTTCCTTTCTTAAAAAGTTTTCCGAACAATCCCCCGCTGTTCGGCTCCGGAATTGAATCGGGTATCTTCAGCTTAGGTATGTGCACATTATACTCGAACTCGTTCATGGTATGAGTCTCGAACGCCGCGTCTCCGACAAAGGTCTCGATGTTTCTGTACCCCGTGGGAGTACAGATCAGTATATCAAATCCGAGAAGATTGAACAGCACGAGCTGAATGCATTCGATCTTGCTGAACGTGTCCTCGATAACGTCTATAACAATAAGCTTTGGTATGTCCTTTGTGAAATCGTATTTTTGCAGAAGCTTCAGTATCTCCCGGTCGAGATTCGTACCCACATAAAGTATCAGCGGCAGAAGCTCGTTCCTGTCTATTTTGAGCAGACCTGCGTCCACAGCCTCCTGCATTTTGCTGAAAATAAGTCTTTGCAGACTGTCGGACAAATATCCGTATTTATTGAGCGGAGAATTTTTAAGCTGCTCTGTCATTATCTGTTCGCCCGTGTAGTAGGGTCTGTAGATATCCAACTTTGTCTCGCCGAATTTTCTGTAGCTCGGAGACTTGATTATCACCCTTGTGTTTGGGGAAAGCTTCCACCTCACGCTGTCCCAATAAGCGTTCATGTCGCCGTTTTTGACTCCGCTTATTTTCGCGAAGATGTTGGGTACCGTCACCTTTGAGCCGTTGGCGGCAAATCCCGTTCGGTACTTTGCAGGCTGATGCCATAAAACGTCGATCTCGTCGCAGGTGGTTTTCAGCGTAAGGGACTGCATATCCGAAAACTGAAAATCGCGGAAAAACGTGTCGTTGTTGTAGAGGATATTGTTAAGCTCCTTTGAAGCGTTGTAGGCGGCGGTGGCAAGCTTTGTCCTGACCGGCTTGTCGGGGTACGGCGTAACGGGAACGGAACATGGCAGTTCAAATATCTGCATACGTCCCTCAAGGTTGTTCTGTTTGAGCTGCACCAGTCCCGAAAGATTGCTGCAAATATAAAGCACGTCTATTCCCAGACGGGACATAAAGTGCAGAAAAGCGGTCTCGGCGGCGGTTATGTTTCCGTAGTATATCAGCGCCGGTATCTCCGTATGGTCGCGTCTGAAAGCCTCCGAGCCAAGGCAGCGGTTCATCCAGACTATCAGTGTCTGTACCGCGGAAAGAGCGTCCCTGCCGCTCATGCCTTTCATAAACAGAGGAAGAGTCTCCCGCGCAAGCTTTGTTCTAACCTCGTCGCCGGAAACATTCACAACTGCCGCAAGCTCTTCGGGAAGAGCATCAAGGCTCTGACCGTCCACAACGCTTATGCCGTCAAAAATTGAAAGCTCGTCGGGCGTGGGAGGTTTAAGCTCGTACTCGCTGTAAAACAGCAGCTTGGGGCATTTTATAAGCTCCTCCCTGAGGTTATAAAGCATATTGTGGAAATCCGCCTTTTCGTCCTCCCCTGCGGGCACGCCCAGAAGCGCGGCAAAATAAACGGGGATAAGCTGGTCGGGTGTGAAATGTCCGCCCCGCGACAGAAGCCTTTGCGAGTGAGTCTCGAAAATATCCTTGTTAAAGGTGCCCGACGTTGTTGTTACCGTCTGCACCAGTTTTTTATTTTCAGTGGAAAATCCCTCAAAAATCATAAAGCGAAAGCCTTTCGGAAAAGCATTAGTAATTAGTAGTTAGTAATTAGTGCAGCGGGCTAACCCCGCATTATCATTATACTATACATCGTATAATATGTCAATAGCAAGTACAATATTTTTACGGAACGCTTGCATACATTTTTTATGACACGCAAGCGCCCGTAAAATTTTAACAATTTATAGGGACAATGCGTCCTGCCGCGGTCAGACCGCGTACTGTGAAAGCACCTCCGCCGCGCTTTTCAGCACCACAGCGGCTTCCTCAAGATACTTTCTCACAGAAGCGCTGCTTGTGCCCGAGGACATCTCCATAGCGTGGCTGAGAGTGTTCCTGCTTACGTCCACCTGTGTCTGGTACAGCGAGTCAAGCTGCCCCAGAGCGTTTTCCTCCATTGCCTTGTACGCCGCTTTTAAGTCCTTGACTGTGCTGTTGCGGATATCGTCGTAATTTTCCAAAGCGGTGTCAATAACGTCGGTAGTGCGCTTTCTGCGGAGAATATTCCTGAACGAGGACATTGCTCCGGAGGGGAAAGCGTCTTCGCTTCCGGAAGAAGCCGCCGACATGACCGACTTGGACACCAGCATATTCAGGTCGTCCATAGAGTCCTTGACGGAAACCTCCGCGTCCCCCGAAATGCCGTTTATGCCCAGCTTTTTGGAAAGCTCCGCGCCGAGCTGCGCAATTATCATGTTGAGCCTCTGACGGTGGATATCAAGACATTTTCTGTAAGCCTCGCCCACCTTGTCAACAAGGAACGAATAGAAATGCTTGTCAATATCTTCGGGAGGCACCGAAGTCCTGCTTTCTAAAATATCCTCCCTCAGCTTTGAGAAGAAGCCGTACATCCACTGCTCCGCCTCTTGCTGCATTTCGGTAATGCTCAGCCGTATCTTGGGCTTTTTGCTTTCCAGTGCGCTTGCAAGCGTGGAGCACTCCCGCTCAATGCTTTGGGAGATGTCGTCCAGTTTTTTCCTGTCCATAGCCATCATTTCGTATATCATTCGGATACGCGCGGCGGTGTCCTTTATCATAAGGTTCAGCATTGTCAGTACGCGCTGGGTGCGTATAATATCCTTTTGCAGAATAATTTCTCTTTTCAGGGACATCTCGAATTTCAAAAACTCGTTCTCGTAGAACTCCTGAAAGCCCTTTATGTCTGGACGGTTCAGACCTATCTTGCGGCGGTACTCGTCAATACCGCTGACTCCGTAAACGAAAGCGTTAGGCATGATAGCCTCGCAGCGTTCGCTTACGCGGCTGATTATCTTTTCGATATCCTCTTGAGTGTTCATTGCGTCTATCATATTGACGAGAACGTAAAGCTTGTTGAAGCTGAGGGGACGGATATGGCTTGCCAGAAAGAACTGCTCCGACTCCGAAAAGGGAGACAGCGCGCTCGCCACATATATCACCGCGTCGGCGTTGACAAGGTAGTCCTGAACCTGTTTGTCAAGACAGTCAAGGTCGCTCAGACCCGGCGTGTCCACTATTCTTATTTCCTTAAGCAGCTCCGCGTCGTCCCTAATATCTATATATTCGAGAGTGTCGGGAAAAGCTCTCATAAGCTTCTCCAGCTTTTCCCGCACAAGATCGTCGGCGGCAAGACTTATCCTCTGACCGTTTTTGAGGACAGCCTCTGCTTTCGGAGTCTCGCTGTAGCTTATAGAATTTATCGTAAAGGTTTCGGGGGCAACGTTTACAGGCGCAATTGACTTGCCCAGTATCGCATTGATAATGGTACTCTTTCCACGTTTAAAATCTCCAAGGACTACAAGCGAGAACGGCTCTGTGCGGCGTTTGGTAATGGCAGCGTCCCAGTCGCGGAGATGCTCCGTAAACTCGTCGCCCAGAATGGTGCACAGCGGCTTGTTGCCCAGCAGCCCCTTAAGCTTGATCTGGACAGTTTCAATATCGGGCTCCGCGGAAGCATAGCCGGGAGCGGTTCTTACTTCTGTATTTTCGGACATACTAAATACCCTCCTTTGCCGCGCCGAGAATTATTTCGCATCTGATCTCAAGAGCCTGCTTATTGACGGTATGGATATCCGCCTTGCTCAGATCGCCGCGCCAGTTGTATAGTATTTCGCAGTTCAGGAATTCCAGTCCTGCCAGTATCCTTTTGTCCACATCGCTGCACTCGGAGGGAATAACTATGCTTCTCGCAGGCGTTATGTGCAGCGTCTCGTACTGCTTCATAAGCTCATCGAGGGCAAGGCATTCCTTGGGGTATCTGGAAAATATCCCCTTGCTGTGTATACCTGCCATTATCATGGGGTATTCCTGCGGGTCGCTGAGACAAATGATTCCCGCACGGTCGCTTGTAACGTCCGAAAGGGTCATCCATTCTGAAATGGTGCTTGCTATCTGCATCGCGGAGCTGTCCTGCTCCGAGGACTTAGATTCCTCCTGTTCGTCGGAAAATCTGATTCCGAAGTAAGGAGCCGCCATATTGAAAATGCAGTGGTTGTTCTGAATATGACCGCATTCGCAGCCTATCAGAAAACGGAGTTCCTCTCTGGAGCATATCTCCGCAAGTCCCGAAGTAACCACGATAAAGGGGTCAACACCCTCGGCGGCTACCGAATATATCTCATACTTTGACGGAGCGTTTCTGACATATACCGTGGGAACGCTTATCTGAAGCCTTTCGGCGCACACCTTAACGGCGTTGTACAGCTCCGCGTATTTCATTGAGCCTGCGATGTCAGTGGATTGGAAAATTCTTTTCACCTTGTTTGGTATATCGCGTCCCGTAAGATTCTTGTAAACCTTTGACCAGCCCGAAAATGCGGTTATTTTCTGCTTGACCGAGAAATCCGCGTCGAAAGCGTAGTCCATCATACCGCCCACGATATGATCCTTGTAGGAGCGGGTGCGGGCGTTAAGATACGCCGCAAAGCTTGTGTCTATATCCAGCAGCGGGTTATAGTCCGCCGCAGTATCTGTACCGAACATTTCGGAAAACCTCCTTGATTAAGATTATGCATTAAGTACTGAATACCGTCGAAAAGCTATTCCATGCTGTCGGTAAGAGCCTTATGCAGGTTGTATGTCTCCGCCAGCAGTTCGCCTGTGTATTCAGCGATATTGCGGAGCTTTTCCTTTTCATTGTCTGACATATTTTTCTTTTCAATTTTAAGCTGATTGAGGTTGTCAAGGGTTTTCTGAGTATCGAGAAGTATGATCTCGGTCTCCTCCTCGATCTTGGATTTAAGTCCTTGGAACGAAGCGAAAACCTGTCTGCGGACAGTCTCCGAAAAGTCGGAATGTATCTTCATTTCGTGGAACTGCTTCTTTACGGACTGCTTGAAACTTGCCTTGTACTTGTCGATCCTTTCCTGAACAAGAAGCTTGTCGACGGAAAATTTACCCGTAAACGTGCCCGCAAGTCCCGCCACAGCGGCAATGCAGAGCACTACCGGTCCCGCGGCAATGCCCAGCACCGTCGCCAGCGAAAACGCCGCGTAGAACGTAGCGTAGAATCCCGCAAAGCCTGCCGCTCCACCGAGAAGCGCGCCCTTGATGCCCGCCTCCCGAAGACCGATAAACAGACCTCCCGCGCCCACCGTACCGATTGAAACGCCGATGATCTGATCCACCACGCCGCCGTTTCTCGACCGCTTCTGCGGTACCGAGAACATCTCCTGAATACGCGCAACGGAAGCGAAAAATTCGTCCTCGAAAGACTGCAAACGCTCAGCCTCGTCGCTGAGAGCAACGTTTATTTCGTTCTGTATCTGTTCACAGATAAGCTGCGCCTTGTTTTCGATGTTTTCTTTTATTCTCTCAGTCAGCTTGGAGTACACAATTTTCAGCTTATCCTTTTTAAGATCTTCGGCGCTCATGGGGTACGCGTCGATAACCTTCATAGCTGTCTCCTCGATCTGTACCCAGTAGCTGTCCAAAATAGGCTGCAAGCCCTGAAATACCTTGTTTGCAGCTTCGTTTATACGGACGAATTCCTCTCTTTTCTTTGTGCGGATATCGTCTATCTCTTCAATAGCGGCGGTGTATTTGTCCATAAACTCGTCGGTTTCCATCATAAGAGAATTTTCGCGGATAATAATGGAATTGATAAGCTCCGAGCCTGAGCTGATTATCTTGTTTGCCAGTATCTGGAGGGTGATAGCGCCGCGCTCCTGAGTGAGCATTGTCTCCAGAGTTTTTTCAAACGCAGGGAAGTTGCTTTCCTCCAGCATAGCAGCGTCGCCCGTTTCCTTAGCCATAAGCGCTTTTTTTGCGTATACGCCGATAACCTTGGGCTTGCCTATCTTGCGCTTATATACGGCGAATTCCTTGGAATCCTCGCCCATAACGGCTTTAGCCTTTTCCATAACGTAGCTGCCTATGCGTTTTTCAACGGTATCGACGATCCTGTCTTCATCCTCTTTTGAGAAAGTGCCGAAACAGTTTACCGCAAATATGATACGTCCCATATCGCTGGAAAGCATTTTCTTTTCAAGGAACTCCTTTTCAAACTGCGAGAACGGTGAGTTAGCGCTGATAACGAATACCGCCGCATCGATTTCGGGGAGGATAGATAATGTAACGTTTGTCATCTGCTCGTCGTCGTTTAGACCCGGAGTGTCGATGATGTCCACGTTATTGCGGCAGAATTGTGTGTCGTAGTAAACGGTAGCCTGTTTTACTGTCTCCGCCTTAAGTTCGGATTCATAGGAAAGCTTTGTAACATAGTCGGCAAGCTTGTTTATATCGACCCGCTCTGTGCCTCCGTCCTTGTATTCCACTATAACGTAAGGAGCCTCGCTGTAGGTAACTCTGTTGAGGGTGGCTGTTGCGGGAAGAACGTCCGCGGGAAGCACTTCCTGTCCCAACAGTGCGTTGATAAGAGTACTTTTCCCCCTTTTGAACTCTCCAACGATAGCGACTTCAAAATGCTCGTTGGCAACTTTTTCCACAGTATCGCCGATAGATTTCGCGGTATGGGTAAGTCCCACGTCCTCGCTGTACTCTTTCAGCTGGATAAGACTTTCCGTAAGCTCGGATACGGTTTGCTTATAGGCTGAGTAACTTCCGTAATTCAGTGCCTGTTCCATATAAATCCTCCTAAATTAAATTTATGTGAACACAAAACGTGTGAAAAATTCATGATCCGGAAAGTGTTTTATATTTGTGCGGCGCTGCCTTTCAGAAAGCGTATGTACTGCGATCGGAAAGCCGCCAAATATACTTTTTAATTATAGCACATTTTTGTACTAAGTGTCAATCGTATTAATAATTTTTGTATATATATGTATATTATGTAAACTAAAACTGGTAAAATTGCTAAATCCACTGCAATACCCGTACTATAAACAATTCCGCAGATGTACATCAGCTATTGACTAAATCTGCCGATTATAGTAGAATATTATTATACCTTTATTTCGGAGGTGAGCCTTTTGGCAGGACGTTTTTTTCGTCAATACCGTAAAATTACCGGCATTGCTTTTGCCGCTGCTTCGGCAGTTTTGTTTTGCTCCTGCTCCGGAACGGATAAAACGGCCTCCTCTCAAAGCTTTGTTTTTGACACCTATTCGCAGGCCACAATTTGCGGCGGCGATTCGGAGGACGTTCTTTCCGAGGTCGACGGTATGCTTCGCGAAATGAGCGGAGGCTTTGATATATGTTACGATATGACAGCAGGCGAGCTTCCTCGGAACCAGATGTACGCAGACTGCATAAACAAGACTCAGGAGCTTAACAGGCGTTATGGAAACGGTATAAACGTCTTCTGCGGAAAAATTACACAAATGTGGGGAATTCCCACGGACAGCCCAAGAGTGCCCTCTGCCGATGAGACCTCGGCTGCTCTTGCTGAACTTCCCGACGCTCTTACCGAAAAAATCCCGCCCGATGCAATGCTTGATTTCGGAGCGGTGTCAAAGGGATACGCCTGCGACAGAGTTTTTGACGTACTGAAAAACACCGATACGGACTATGGGGTGATATCCCTCAGCTCAAGTATCCTTATGTACGGTCAAAAAGCCGGCGGTAAACCGTTCCGCACCGGCTTGACAAACCCTTTGACAGACAAGGGTTATGCGGGAATAATTGAAACCGAAGCCGCGTTTATTTCCACAAGCGGAGGCTACGAACGGTACTTTTCACCGGAGGGTACAAACGATAAATACTGCCATATAATGGATATGGCAACAGGCAGACCTGTTGAGACAGACCTTGCTTCGGCAACGGTAATCGTTTCGGCAGATGTTCCTGACGGCGGCGTCAAGTCGGATTTCCTTGCGACCATGATTTTTTCCGAGGGTACCGAAAATATCGACAAGTGGCTTGCCTGCGAGGATTTTCAAATGATAGCAATTTCGGAGGACGGCGGGGTGTACTCAAGCTGCGAGGGGTTAGAGCTTAACGAAAGCGGCGGTTTTTACTATGAATATAAATGAGGACAGAAAGCTTGTCCGTGTCCGTGATATTGTTTTAATAGTTGCTATACTTGCCGCGGCAGCAGCTGTTTATCTTGGAACAGGAATTTTTTCGGGGGATAAACCGTACGCTGTGATCTCCTGCGGCGGAAATACTGTTGCGGAAATATCCCTCGACCGTTCGGGAGACTATTCCTTTGCCGAAACCGGCGGTATGGTTTTCACGGTGGGAAACGGCGGAATTTTTGTAAGCGAAAGCGGCTGTCCCGATAAAATATGTATGCGGACAGGAAGCATTTCACGTGCGGGAGAAGCGATAATATGCGTGCCGAACCGAACTGCGGTCACAATAAAAAACGCTTCCGATGAAAACGACTTGGACGTGGTGCTGCGATGAAAGCTATGATAAAATTTAAACCCGACGGTATTTCGGCGGCGCGCTATACCGCGCTTATGGGACTTCTGTTTGCAGTCTCCGCCGCGCTCAATTGGCTTGAGAGCCTGTTCTCGGCATTTCTGCCCGCGGGTATGCGCATAGGACTTTCCAATATTGCCGTAATGTTGGCTATACTCTGCGTTAACGTTCCCTCCGCGCTGCTGCTGACTGTTTTAAAGACCTGCTTTGTGCTTCTGACCCGCGGCGTAACGGCTGGAACGATGTCTCTTTTCGGAAGTATCGCGGCATTCTGCGTTACCGCGCTGCTGTTCCGCAGAACAAAAGCCTCTTATATTATGGCAAGCGTTCTTGCGGCTCTTGCTCACTCGCTGGGACAGCTCTGCGCCGCGTATATGCTTTTAAAAACAGCTTCGGTATTCGCATATTTTCCTGTGCTTGCGGTAAGCTCCGCAGCTGCCGGAGTACTTACAGGCATTGCATTGAAAGTGATTTTTCCCGAAATGGCTAAAGCTTTCGGGAGTACCGAACAAATCCGATGAAACGGCGGCAGGGACTGCGAATACTCTGCATTGCGTAAACAAACTGCCGTTTACTATTATTACCTGCGAAAGGAGACAGATATTGCAATGGCAAAAAAATATGAAATAGATATGCTCAACGGGGCGATACTTCCGAAGCTTTTAAAGCTGTCCGTGCCCCTGATGCTGTCGAGCGTTTTGCAGCTTCTTTTTAATGCTGCGGACATCATTGTGGTCGGCAACTTTGCAAGCGAATATTCTCTTGCGGCGGTAGGCGCGACCACCGCGCTGGTAAATCTTATGACCAACCTTTTTCTGGGACTTTCAACGGGCTCGAACGTTATAGTGTCCCGATACATGGGCGAGGGAAACGACAAAAAGGTCAGCAGGACTATACATACGTCTATCTTTTTTGCTATAGTAAGCGGACTGATACTTACCGCCGCGGGGATCGTCTTTGCACGGCAGCTTCTTGCGCTTATGCAGACTCCGCCCGAAGTTCTGGAGCTTTCCGCTCTTTATCTGCGCATTTACTTTGCGGGTATGATAGCAATGATGATCTATAATTTCGGAAGCTCAATACTCCGCTCAAAGGGCGATACAAAAAGACCTCTTTATTTTCTCGCCCTTTCCGGAGTGATAAACGTGGTTCTCAACCTTATTTTTGTAATACTTTTCAAAATGGACGTTGCCGGTGTTGCTCTTGCCACGGTTATTTCCCAGTGCGTTTCGGCGGGACTGATACTCAAATGCCTGATGAACGAAACGGGAGCGTTCCGCTTCAGCTTCGGAAAGCTTCGCCCCGACGGCAGAATAGCATCAAAAATACTCAGGATAGGCGTTCCCGCAGGATTTCAGGGTGTGGTTTTCTCGTTGTCCAACGTAGTGATACAGTCCTCGGTAAACGGCTTCGGACCTATCGTAATGGCTGGAAGCTCCGCCGCCGCAAGCATAGAGGGCTTTGTGTGGGTGTCCATGAATTCGTTCTCCCAAGGCGCGCTTACATTTGTCAGCCAGAATATGGGAGCGAAAAAATACAGCCGAATAAACAAGATAGCTTTTATAGCCTGCGCCTGCGGAGCGGTCACAGGACTTGTCCTCGGAAACGCCGCGTATTTGCTGGGAACTCCTTTGCTGCGCATTTACGATCCGCGTCCCGATGTTATAGCCGCAGGACTTATCCGCATGAGCATGGTCTGCTGCTTCTACTTCACCTGCGGACTTATGGACTGTATCGTGGGAGCTATACGCGGAATGGGCTTCGCAGTGACTCCAACGATAGTTTCCATGCTGGGAGCCTGCGGTCTGAGGATAATATGGATCTTTACCATATTCCAGGTTCCGGAGAATCATACGGTGCTTATGCTGTTCGTTTCTTATCCGGTTTCATGGGTGATAACGTTTCTGGCACACCTTGTTTGCTATGCTTTTATGCGTAGGAAATTTCCGAAGGCTGATGCTGAACTGCCTGACAGTTTCATACTGCATGAAATATAAAATATATTATGAAAATCCAATGATTGAACGCAGAAAGTTTTACTGTATGCTTTTGTGCGATATTACTTTAATAACAGAATGATGTTTGCCGCTTTTTGTCAATTAAATAAAAAAATTAAAACATTCTGTCAAATTTTGTTGACTTAATGAATTTTTAGTGATATAATTTGTATGTTTTGTTACAATGCGAAATAATGTTATTGGGGGAATATCAATGAAAAGAACCAAGATCAGAACAGGCATTATAAAAGCCTCTCTGCTGCTTCCGCTTGCGCTCTGTCTTTCGGGCTGCGGTGCAAAGACCGTTAATCTTAACGATTATCTTACGATCGAATGCAAAGGCATGGATACGGCGGGCAAAGCAAGCTTTTCAGTGGATGTGGAACAGCTTGTCGAGGACAACGCCGAGGCTCTCGGTCTGGAGGACGCGTCTTTCGGTTCGCTGCTGACGGTGTATGATGATTTTTACAGCAAACTGGACGGTGAGCTCGACAAGTCCTCGGAGCTTTCAAACGGCGATAAGATCACATTTAAATGGGACGACATTGATACCAAAAAATTCAAGGAAAAATATTCAGTTAACCTGAATTTTTCAGACATACCTTATGAGGTAAGCGGTCTTGAACAGGCTAAGGAATTTAATCCGTTCGACTATATAAACGTTACCTGCGAGGGCTTTGCTCCTTACGGAAAGCTAAATATCAGCAAAAACGGCGAAAATCCCGTATCGGGAATAAGCTACCGTGCCGACAAGGCGGACGGTCTGAGCAACGGAGACAAGGTCATCATAACCGCAGAGGCAGGCAGCGATTTCACGGAATATTGTTTCAGCAAGGGATATTCTCCTTCCGAAACCGAGTTTGAATATACCGTAAGCGGTCTTGCAAGCTATGCGACTAAATTGGAGTTTATCCCTGCGGAATCTATGACCAAAATGGACAATCATGCTCAGGACGTTTTCAAAGCAAGCGTTGCTAAGAATTGGAATGACAGCGAAACTCTCAAGGAAGTTAAGCTTATAGGCAATTATTTCCTTACGCCCAAGGACGCGTCTATTCCTACCAATACCTACAATTACGTTTATTTTATTTATAAGATTACTGCCGAAAACATGGAAAAAGGCGATGATTTCGACTATTATTATTATTCCTACTACACGAATATTATCCTGCTGGACGACGGCACCTGCTCTTTCGACCTGAACAGCCTAACCGTTCCGGAGGGCAGCAGCTTCTTCGGTGTAACATCCGGCGAGGCATTTTCCACAGGCAGTCATTACTACAAGGGCTATGAAGATTTGGACAGCCTTTTCAACAAGCATATCACCGCAAATATAGACAAATATCAGTACGAGTCTACGGTAAATCAATAAATAGCTTAAATGAGCAAATGAAAAACAGAACGGAAACGCTGTGCGGTTTCCGTTCTGTTTTTATGCTTCCGTTTATTTTACCGTATCCCCAAGACAGCCGATAAATCTTTTCAGCAAACAGCGCTCTTCCTGCGAAAGTCCCGAAACAAACGCCAGCAGCTCCTGCTGCTCGTCGGTAAGACTGCTTGCCGACAGTCCTCTTTTGTTATTGGTAAGTCCCGCTATATAGTCAAGGCTTACGCCGTAGTATTCCGCAAGCATGATCGCACGTTCAAATGGGATCTCGGCGTTTCCGTTTTCATATTTGCCGTAATGCTGGGACGATGTGCCCAGATACTCCGCAAGCCTTTGCTGAGTCGCGTCGCTGTCCTCCCGCAGGTCGCGTATTCTTTGATAATAAGCCATTTCAGACACCTCTTTTTATCCCGAAATCCGATCAAAAATGTGCGCCGCACCGCATATATTCAGGATTCTGTGCGGTTTTGAAAGGATTTTAGTATAACTATTATTGTATCATAAATGACATATATACTATTGACATTTGTGTCTTTTCGGATTATAATAATACTGTATTTTGTCGTTTTAGGCACTTTTAAAAAGAGGTGAAAATTACCTATGTCTGACAAATCAACAGAGACGGTTATTTTTTCCTGCAAGACAAGTTCGGCGGCGTTTATACCTTACGTTTTATGGGGAATTGCAGGATTTTTGATTTTTGCAGTATCAGGCGTATGGCAGCTCGGCGCGGCAGTATGCGGAGCGCTGATAATATATGGATTTACCGCCGTAAGTCCCGGGGGACTGACAGTTACCGACTCCTGCGTGCGTAATGAAAAGGTGTCGATACCGCTTTGTGCGGTAAAAAGCGCGTTGTGTGAACAAAGTATTGCAGGCAGGCTTTTGGGGTACGGTACAATAGTGATATACACTCCGCAGAAGCGGCTTATATTTCGCGGACTTTCCCGTGCGGAAGCTTTAAAGGATGCAATTTCCAAGCAGGTTGATCTGTATTATTTCAGGCAGACCTGTCGTCAGGCGGAACAGGCGCGCAGGGAAATGGCTGCGGATATGCAGACATAGTTTATCCAACAAGCAATAAAAAACATATTACACCGGTGCAAGCGGACGAGGCGTTGGTACTCTCAAAGCTGTTTTGGAACTCTTTGTTCAAGCCTATAGTGATTTTGGTATTGCAAAAATGACTTTCAGACAAAATCGCTCTTCAAATTACCGTGAACTTCCTTTTTCTGTCCTTGACTTTTTATAATATGCGCTGTGTGTCCACATCTTTTTTGTCCAAAATACTGGACAAGTTAAAAATAATGTGATATAATATAATGTATTTACATTTTATGTGGAGGTTTTACAGACTATGTCTTTAATGAAAAAAGTTTCCGCTGCCGCTGCCGCAGCGGCCATGACGCTTTCTTTAGCTTCCTGCGGAAGCGATACGACATGGGGAGCCGATATCGACGGTATGCGTCTGAGGGCGGGTATTCTAATTTATTTCCAGTCCAATGCCGTATCTGAAGCAGGTCAGTATCTGAGCGAGGGCGAGACTGATGTTCTTGATATTACGATCGAGGATACGCCGTCAAAAGAGTGGATTAACGACGAGGCTGTAGAGGACATGAGAGAATATGTCGCAGTCGAAAAAAAATTTACTGAGCTGGGACTTTCTTTTGAAAACAATGAGGAAAAAGCAGCGTCCAATACCGTAGACCAGTGGTGGGAATACGTGGGCGAGTATTTTGAGAGCGTAGGCGTGAGCAAGCAGTCTTACTACGACGTTGTTTTAAACAGCCAGAAGCGCGCCGCTATTTTTGACTATTATTACGCGGACGGCGGAGAAAAAGCCGTTTCCGATGAGGATATCAAAAATCATTTGCTGGAAAACAACGCAAGGATCAAGTTTATAAAGATGGAACTTAAAGACGGCGAGGGAAATCTTCTTAAATCCGACGGTAAGGCTGAACTGAAAAAAATGGCTGAGGACTATATTGAAAGAGCCAAGGGCGGTGAAAGCTTTGAGGCTATAGAAGACGAATACAATAAGTATTACGAGAACCTTATTGCTGAAGCGTCCGGAACTGCCGGAGACGAGGAAACCGATGTGCCTGAAGATACGGAAGTTCCGGAAGGTTCGAGCGAAGAAACTGAAAGAATAAGTTATGGTACCATTGTTTCAAAGGGTTCGGTTATTCCTTCCGAAAAGGTAGCCAATACGGTTTTTGACGGCAGCCTGAATGTGGGAGACTATACCATTGTCGAGGAAGACGAGGTTTGGTATATCGTGCACAGGATCGATTTATTTGACGACCCGGCATATCTGGACAGCCAGAGGGATTCCGTCCGCCGAGAGCTCAAGGGCGAAGAATTTGATGCGACGGTTCTTGGCTGGATAGAAGGACAGAATATTACTGTAAACGAAGCTGCGCTCAAGCGCTATAAGCTTGAAAAGCTTACTGAAGAATAAAAATGTTACTTCTAAAATCATGAGATAAGAAATTAACGGGCGGATTTTAGCTTAATGTTGAAAGCTGCGGAAATGACCTAAGAATAAACTAAAGGAGCTGTTGCGACGTGCGGCGGCTCCTTTAGTTTATAACATAATAATTTATTTTTTATACCTGTTCCTGAGACAAGCTTCTTGTGTGCGGCAAACTCTTTGCCGTTATCCAACGTGAAACTCTTTTTCAGTTTTTCGGAAATCTTTGCAAACGCCGCAGCAGTTGCATCCGTAAAAGCTTTATCCCGCCTTTCGGAGGGGGGACGGCAACAAGATAGCCGTTTTTACGCTCTATGATAAGTTTATTATTCCAAAAATTTCTATTGAAATAACAGTATAAATATGTTATTATTATTGTAAATAGTTTACGGTAACTTGCGTGACATTAAAATCCGCGCGGTTTATTAATTCTTGTGTTAAAGAAAGTATATTGCTATAGGGTGCTGAAATGAGTAAAAAAAAGAAAAGAAAAGATCAGTATGAAATTAAAAAACGCCGTAAGCGCAGAATTGCATTGTTCAGGGTGTTTCTTGTGCTTGCTCTTGTTTCGGGTACGGTTTTCGGATTGGTGCAGATAAATAAGTCGATAGAAGTTCCGCTGGTCGTTAACGCGGATAATTATTACTGCATGACTTCGGTTCAGGATACTTCGGATCCGCTTGAGGAAACGGAGGAGTACGTTCCTGCCGATGCGCAGGTACAGAAGCCTATTGTGCCTCAGCCAAAGCTGAGGAGAGAATACCCCATAGAAACTGTGCTTCAGTCGGAGTATGCGATAGTTTACGACGTTCAGGCGGACGAGGTGCTTTTCGCCAAAAACGCAGATCAGAAATGTTATCCCGCCAGTACCACAAAAATTCTTACGTCTGCTGTTATTCTTGATAATGTGGACGAGAATTTTACGTTCACGGCAGGGGACGAACTTGATTTTGTCAATCCCGAATCAAGCCTTGCTTACATAGAAAAAGGAAATGTCCTTAATTTGGAAACCACACTCGATGCGATAATGCTTCCGTCCGGAAACGACGCGTCCTATATGGCTGCGGCAAACGTTGGACGCAAGATATCGGGAAGCGATATAATTACTCCCGAAAACGCCGTCAAGACCTTTGTGGACGAAATGAACCGCACTGCGGCGCGTCTCGGCGCGGATAACACCCATTTTGCAGACCCCGACGGTTTCCATGACGATAACCACTATACAACAGTACTGGATATGCTGAAAATAACATTATACGCAAGACAGAAGCCGCTTATCGCCGCTTCAGCGGCAAAGCCAAGCGAGTACGCCGTATTTGAGTCGGGCGAGCAGATATCATGGATAAATTCCAACAAGCTGCTGCATGAGGACAGCGGCTGCTACTATATGTATGCAAACGGTTTCAAAACCGGTATGACAGATCAGTCGGGGTACTGCGTTGTCGCTACGGCAAGGCGATTCGACCATGACGTTATTTGTATCGTTTTCGGAGCTCCGGCTTCCGATATAAGGTGGAGTGAAACTATTTCACTTCTTGATTCGGCGTTTGCTGAGATAAAAAGCAGAGGGGGAGCACAAAATGGTTAATATAGGAAACGAGTGGGACGAGCTTCTTAAAGACGAATTTAAAAAGGAATACTACCTTAAGCTGCGGGAGTTCCTCAAGACCGAATACGGTACGCGCAGGATTTATCCTAATATGTACGATATATTCAATTCGCTGAAATATACGTCTTATTCCGATGTAAAGGCGGTCGTTATCGGTCAGGATCCGTATCACGGAGCGGGTCAGGCTCACGGGCTTTGCTTTTCGGTGCAGAAAGGTACGGCTATCCCTCCGTCGCTTCAGAATATTTATAAGGAAATTTATTCCGATTTAGGCATACCTCCCGCGCCGCACGGATACCTGAAAAAATGGGCGGACAGCGGTGTGCTGCTTATGAATGCGGTACTGACGGTTCGCGAGGGACAGGCAAATTCCCATAAGGGTATGGGCTGGGAGATATTTACAGACAAAGTGATAGAACTTCTCAATCAGCGGGAAAAGCCTATAGTTTTCCTGCTGTGGGGAGGAAATGCTAAACAGAAAATGCGCCTTGTCACTAATTCTCACCATTTGATACTGCAAGCTGCTCACCCAAGTCCGCTTTCGGCGTACAACGGATTTTTCGGGTGCAGGCATTTTTCCAAGGCAAACGAGTTCCTGACTGCAAACGGTATGGAACCTATCGACTGGCGGGTAGAATAATTACATCGGAGGTATCGGCATGAAAAACAACAGAAAAATTGCTCTTTTAATATCTGCCGCAATGGCGGCGGCTATGCTTGCTTCCTGCGGCGGAGACAGCAGTTCGGGCGAAGCTGACGTTACTTTGTCGTCGGATTCCATGCAGGAGAGCGAAATGTCCGTAACGACTGCGGTTTCGCTTGTTGACGACTTTTTCGGAGAGGGATACGATCCCTTTGCCGACGATTACGACCCCTACGGAGGAAACGGCGCTTCTGCGGCAAAGCATACGCCCGAAACCGGTACTTCCGCAGTGGCGGAAGAAAACACCGCTGTAAGCGATACCGAAAAAACGGTGCAAACAGAGCAAACAGAGCAAACAGGCCAAACGGAAAAAACTGTTTCTGCCGATACTAAGGCTCCCGAAAGCGTGAATGTAAGTACCGCAAAGCAAACGGAAGCTCCGAAAGCCTCAGAACCTGATACAAAACAAAATAACGCTCCTGCTGCGACCGCGGCGGCTGCAAAAAATGAAAAGTCTTCGTCGGACGTGACGCTGCTTCTTAATACTTCCAACAGCTGGGAGAACGGCAGCGACAAGTTTACTCAGATAGACGGAACGGTTAAGAACGGCTCATCGGCGGCAATAGGAGGCTGGACGGTCACAATCTCCGCCTCCTCCGGAGTAAAAGTCGATCAGAAGTGGAACTGTGAAATTTCAGTCAGCGGGGGAAAACTGACGGTAACTCCCGTAGACTACAACTCAAATATCGATTCGGGAAGCGAAGGGACTTTCGGTATGATCCTATGCAACGCCGGTTCGGTGGACGCTTCCGAAGCTACGGTCAAGTACGGAGCTTCAACGGTTTCGGGTTCATCGTCGGGAGGAAACAATAACAACAATGGTAATAACAACAACGGTTCCGGTTCTGTGGGAAACAATAATCCTGCCGTTAAGCAGGCAAAGGACGTTCCTCCTCCGACTACCGACGACTGGCTTTTTACCGACGGAAGCAGGATAATCGACAAGGACGGCAAAGAGGTCTGGCTCACGGGTGTAAACTGGTTTGGCTACAATACCGGAACAAACACATTTGACGGTTTATGGGCGTGCGACCTTAATACTTCGATAGCAGCTATTGCCGACAGAGGATTCAATTTGCTGCGTATACCCATATCTGTGGAGCTTATCAAGAACTGGTCAAACGGCAGTTATCCAAATGCAAATTTTAATCAGGCGACCAATTCCTATCTTGTGGGAATGAACAGTCTTGAAATATTTGATTATGTTGTGGGACAGTGCCGCGCCAACGGTATCAAAATAATGATAGATATTCACAGCGCAAAGACCGATTCAATGGGGCACATGAAAAATCTCTGGACGGACGGAGATATCTCAGAAAAGGATTTTCTGGACGCGCTTTCTTGGATATCGGGAAGATACAAAAATGACGATACCATTATCGCGTACGATCTTAAAAACGAACCTCACGGCAAGGCAGGGGAATCTCCAAGAGCTAAGTGGGACGGTTCTAAGGACGCGGACAACTGGAAGTACATAGCCGAGAAAGCCGCAAAAGCAGTACTAAATAAAAATCCCAACGTTTTGATAATGGTAGAGGGAATTGAAATTTATCCGAAAGATATAAAGTCCAACGGAGATTTCTCCTCGTCAAATATGGGTGACTATCACTGCACATGGTGGGGCGGAAACCTCCGCGGGGTAAAGGACAATCCCGTGGATCTGGGCAAATATCAGAACAAGCTTGTGTATTCTCCACACGATTACGGACCAACAGTTTACGAGCAGCCCTGGTTCAAAGGCGGATACAGCTACGACAGTCTCTATAAGGACTGCTGGCACGACAACTGGTTTTACATTCAGGAGGAAAATATCGCGCCGCTTCTGATAGGCGAGTGGGGCGGATTTATGAGGGAACCCAACCTGACGTGGATGAAGTACCTCGGAAAGCTTATTAAAGACAACAGGATAAACCACACATTTTGGTGTTTTAATTCCAATTCAGGAGACACGGGCGGACTTGTTCTTGACGACTTTACCACATGGGACGAGGAAAAATACGCGTTTGTTAAAGAGGTCTTATGGCAGCAGAACGGCAAGTTTGTGGGTCTTGACCATGAGATACCTCTCGGCAGCAACGGTATAACGCTTTCTCAGGCTAAGTAGCGTCCGTCTTATTTTAGGCAGTACCGCAATCTCTGTGCGGTACTGCCTTTGCGTTTTCATACACGATTCAGGGCGTACCGGCGTTTCCAAATCATTTCGGATAACGCAGATACGCCCTGACAGCAATGCTGTTGTTTTAAAAAGTATGCCGGTGCAGCAATATTTTTCTGCTATGGAAATTACCCAAGTTCTTCTGAAAGAGCGAGCCATTCTTCCTCACAGTCGGAGCAAAGTTTTTTCATATCTTCAAGAGCCGCGCATTTTTCCTGCATGAGCTGATAATCTGAACACACGTCCGGATCGGCAAGTTCCTGTTGGATAACTTCCATTTCACTCTCAAAGCGTGCTATCTCGTTTTCAAGCTCTTTGAGCCTGTTACGCTTTTTCGCGTCCGAAGCCCGCTGTTCCTTAGTACGGTACGCTTTAACGCTTTTTTCCTCCGCGAGTTGTTTGGCCTTTTCTTGCTTTTCACGTTCAATAAGCTGCTGTTCGGCGGCTTCTTTTTTATGCTTTACCGCAAGATAATCGTCAAATCCTCCGTTGTAGCTTTCCGCGGAATTTTCCGTAATTTCAATAATTCTCGTGGCAAGCTTGTTGAGCAGATATCGGTCGTGGGAAACAAAAATTATGGTTCCGTCGAATTCGCAGAGAGCTTGCTCCAGAACTTCTTTTGTGTCAATGTCCAAGTGGTTTGTAGGCTCGTCCAGAATAAGCACGTTGCCTCTCTCCAACATCATGATCGCAAAGCAAAGCTTGGCGCGTTCTCCGCCGCTTATCACTCCTACCTGTTTAAATACGTTTTCACCCACAAGTCTGACACATCCCAAAAGGGAGCGTATTTCCCTGTCGGACATTGTTCTGTAGCGGGAATGAACTTCGTCCATAACGGTTTTGCGGAGGTCGAGCTGAGCGTTTTCCTGATCGAAGTAGGATATCTTTACATTTTTCGTCCACTCTATTATACCGTGAGAGCAGGGGAGCATACGCTGAATAACTTTCAGCAGGGTGGATTTGCCTATTCCATTGGAGCCGATAATACCCAGTTTTTCTCCGCGTTTTACCTCGAAAGAAAGGGAGTCCACAAGAGTTTTGCGGTCAGTTCCGCTGCCTACTGAAATGTCAATATTTTTTACTGTAAGCAGATCAATCGGAGGGGTAAGATCATACTCAAACTTTATTTTGGCAGATTTTTCATACAGCACGGGTTTTTCAATAATTTCCATAGCTTCAAGCTTTTTAATTCGGCTTTTTGCCATGTTTGACGTTGACGCACGCACCAGATTTTTGTCCACAAATTCTTGAAGCTTGGCAATTTCCTCCTGCTGAGTCTCGTATTCTTTAAGCTGACGTGTAACGTCTGCCTGTTTTTGTACTGCAAACGCAGAATAATTTCCTTTGTAGCGTTTCAGAACGCCCCGTTCTATCTCGCAGGTGGAGGTCGTCAGCTTATCCAGAAAGTATCTGTCGTGAGAGACAATGAGCAGCGCGCCCTTGTAGTCCTGCAAATAATCCTCAAGCCACATTATTGTAGTGAAATCAAGGTGGTTTGTCGGTTCGTCGAGAATAAGCAGCTTTGGATTTTCCAACAGCAGCTTAGCCAAGGCAAGGCGGGTCTTTTCCCCGCCGCTGAGGGTAGATATCACTCTTTCGTAGGTTTCGGGGGGAAAGCCCATTCCGTTCAGAACCTTTGTAATATTTACATTTATAAGGTAGCCGTCGTTTGCTTCAAAGTATGCGGTTTTTTGCGCGTATTCCGATGCAGCCGCTTCATTATGCTCGCCGTGTTCGGAGCTTTCCGCCATAAGCTTTTCAAGTTCCCGCAAGCGTTCGGAGATTTCAAGCAGCTCCGAAAAAACGGATCGCATTTCCTCAATAATAGTACTGTTTCGGTCGAGTCCCGAATTTTGCTCCAGAAATCCGATCGTTGTTCCTTTGGTAATAGCGATACGCGCAATATTAGGCTCAGGTTGGGTTTCAGGCTCTTCCCGTCCGGTTATGATTTTTAACAGCGTCGATTTACCGCAGCCGTTTATTCCGATAAGACCAATGCGGTCGTTATCCTCAATAGTCAGCGCTATGTTTTTCAGTACCTGATTTCCGTTATAGAATTTGCTTATATTTTCAAGTGAAATGACCATTTTATGATGTTCCTTTTCTTAGATAATTCTGCAAATAAAAATCCATTTTAATTATACATAAAAAAAGAGAACTTGTCAATTGCCGTAACTTACAAAAGTAAAACAATCATTCGGATATTGCAAAAGCCGCAGGGTTTATTCAGCATGGATTCAATTTCAATAGCTTTAGGGTTGATATCCTCATTCCGCTTGCGGATACGGACTTTACCGTTTCAAATTTTCACAATGTGATTTAATCACGGAAATAAAAAATAATATCATGCATACTTATAGTACAAAATACAAAAGGAGGATATTTGCTATGCCGAAAAGAAAAGCAAAAGTCAGCGTTAGCGAGTGCGTAGCGTGCGGGTGCTGTGTAAAGGTATGTCCCCAAAACGCGATAGCAGTTTCTAAAGGGCTCTATGCGGAAATAAATACTGAACTGTGCGTGGGGTGCGGAAAATGTGCAAAGGAATGTCCCGCAAGCGTTATTACATTGGAGGAGGCGGTCTCATGAAGCAAAAGAAAAAATGGTACGATTACCTTTGGATAGCGTCGCTTACATACCTGATCTTGGGATTTTTCAATATCCTGTTTGCTTGGCTCGGTCTGCTGTGCTTTTTCATACCTCTCATTATTTCTATCGTAAATGGAAGCAAGGCTTACTGCAACAAGTACTGCGGCAGAGGACAGCTGTTCTCTCTCATAGGCGGAAGATTCGGTCTGTCGCGTAAAAAGGACGTTCCCAAATGGCTGAAGTCAAAATATTTTCGGTACGGTTTTTTAATTTTCTTCTTTGCAATGTTTTTTCTTATGCTTTGGAACACCTATCTGGTATTTGCCGGAACAAAGGAACTAAGTCAAACGGTAAAGCTGCTCTGGACGTTTAAGCTGCCGTGGCACTGGGCGTATCACGGAACGCTGTTTTCTCCGGGAGTCGCACAGTTCGCTTTCGGATTTTACAGCGTAATGCTGACCTCTACCGTCCTTGGATTTATAACAATGATTTTGTTCAAGCCGCGTTCATGGTGCGTTTACTGTCCAATGGGCACCATGACTCAGCTTATCTGTAAAGCAAAAAATGTGACTTCGTCACTGAGTCAAAATTAAAAATCAAGTATACTGAAAATACCAAAATAGAAAGGAAGTTAAAAGCTATGTCGGTTCTTATTGTAAATAAAAATAACTTTGATTCCGTAAAAAACAGCGGCAAAACGGTTCTTCTTGATTTTTACGCCGATTGGTGCGGACCGTGCCGTATGGTGTCGCCTGTCGTTGACGAGATAGCAGAGGAAAATCCTCAGTATCTTGTGGGTAAAGTCAATGTGGATATGGAGCCGGAGCTGGCTCAGGCATTTGGAGTAGTAAGTATTCCGACGCTGGCAGTAATGAGACACGGAAAGGTCATTCGGCAGTCTGCGGGAACAAGACCTAAACAGCAGATACTGACAATGTTAGAGGGTTAATTCCCGCAGGCGTTTTTTGTCAAGTATTTTTATACCCTTTCGCGAGACTTCAACGATCCCTTCGTTTGCAAAATACTTCAGCATTCTTGAAACGACCTCGCGGGCAGAACCCATATAACGCGCTATCTGCTCGTGAGTAAGGTTAACGGTATCGGAATTCGTTCTTGCCGATTCGTCCGAAAGGAATATAGCAAGCCGTTTATCCATACTCATAAACAAAATTTGCTGCATCACCCACATTACGTCCGAAAAACGGCTTACAGCGGTTTCAAGTGCGAAAATTTTAATTTGCGGATTACGTGAGGACACCTCCGCAAAGGCTGCTCCGCTTATCACAAAGCAGCCGCTGTCCTCTTCCGCGTCCACAAAAACATCGAATGTAATAGTCTGCAATACGCACGAAGCGGAAAGCATACACATATCACCCTTATGCAGGCGGTACAGTGTTATATCCTTTCCGTCCTCCGACATCATATATAGGCGCAGGCTTCCCGAGCGTACGAAAATCACTCCCGAACATTCGTTGCTGTCGTGAATATTCGTGCCTTTCGGGTAGGTCACAGCAATGGAATTCTGACAGATAACCGCTTTATCGGATTCTGATATTTCATTCCAGAACGGGAAAATTTCCTTATAAACAGGTTCAAACAAATTTGGTTCCATTTTAAAAGCTCCTTTAAGAAAAGAGGTAATTTATATTATGAAAACATTAATTATAGGCGGAGTTGCCGGAGGCGCGTCAGCGGCGGCAAGGCTCCGCAGACTGGACGAAGCGGCGGATATCGTTATTTTAGAGCGCGGGGAATACGTCTCCTTTGCCAACTGCGGTCTGCCGTATTATATAGGCGGAGTAATTACAAATCGGAATAATCTGACTTTGCAGACTCCTGAAAGCTTTCGTGCAAGGTTTAATATTGACGTCCGCGTGAACAGCGAAGCGGTAAAAATCGATCCGGAGACCAAAACAGTAACGGTGAAAAATCTGAGATCGGGAGAGATATATGCGGAAAGCTATGACGATCTTATTCTTTCGCCGGGCGCTGAACCGATAAGACCTAATATTGACGGCATTGACAGCGAAATTGTATTCACTTTACGCAATATTCCGGACACACTGAAGATCAAAGAATATTTGCAGACCCAAAAGCCAAGGTCGGCAGTTGTTGTCGGCGGCGGATATATCGGCGTTGAAATGGCGGAAAATCTAAAAGAAGCGGGGCTTGACGTTTCGATTGCAGAGCTTGCCAATCATCTTATCGCTCCTCTTGATTTCGATATGGCAGCCGACGTGCACCGCTATATAAAGTCAAAGGGTATAGTACTTTATTTGAATAACAGCGTGAAAGCTATAGACGGTCATACCGTTGTATTGCAGAACGGCAAGATCAATGCCGACATGATAATTTTGTCGGTTGGAGTACGTCCCGAAACGTCACTGGCGCAGGAGTGCGGAATAAAAACCAACGCTCGCGGCAGTATCATAGTTGACCGTAGGATGAAAACCAATATCCCCAATATTTACGCCGTAGGCGATGCGGTGGAAACAGAGGAGTTCATTACAAAAACGTCTGCGTTTATTCCTCTTGCAGGTCCCGCAAACAAACAGGGACGCATCGCAGCGGATAATATTGCCGGTATTGCTTCGGAATACAAAGGTACTCAAGGTTCTGCGGTGTTAAAGCTGTTTGATATGACAGTCGCAACTACAGGGCTAAACGAAAAAAGTGCAGAAGCGGCTGGGATTGATTACGACAAAACCTATATTTATTCCGGTTCTCATGCCGCATACTATCCCGGCGCAAACAATATGTCAATAAAAGCGCTGTGGGACAAAAATACGCATAAAATCCTCGGTGCGCAGATAGTCGGCTTTGACGGAGTTGACAAGCGCATGGACGTACTCGCGGCAGCTATACGTTTCGGAGCAAAGATAACCGATCTCACAGAACTTGAACTTTGCTATGCGCCTCCTTTCGGAAGTGCAAAGGATCCTGTTAATATGCTCGGATTTGTTGCTGAAAATGTGATTTCCGAAAAAATAAAACAAGTATTTTGGCACGATATTGAAGCCCTGCCGCGTGACGGAAGCGTAACGCTGCTTGACGTGCGGACGGCAATGGAGGTCAGCCGCGGAAAAATAAACGGCTTTATAAATATTCCGCTGGATTCATTGAGGAGCCGTCTGAATGAAATTCCCAAGGGAAAGCCTGTTTATGTTCATTGTCACAGCGGTCTGCGCAGTTATATTGCCTGCCGTATCCTTGCGGGAAACGGGTATGACTGCTATAATCTTGCCGGCGGGTGGCGGCTGTATGAATCTGTTATAAACGAGAGGACTGTCCCGGAATATATATGTACAGAATGTAAATAATATTCACTCCGCATCTGAAGCTAACGCAGCAGGTGCGGTTTTATTATAAATATATTTTTTTTATTATATCATTTCAATTTACAAAAATCAAGTTATATAAAACGGTGGTTTTACGCATTTCGCGTCAGACTGCAGCTTACGCAGGAATGAGCCTCAGAGCCGCTTTATTTGCGTGATAAAGCTATGTCAGCACCTTACAAAAACATAGTAATCAGTGTCAAAGCCGCCCCAGCGGTAATCGCCGCTTTTCCATTCGATGATCAGGAAATCCTTTCCGTTTACCGTGTGTATCTCGTAGGCGCAGGCTGTACTGTTCCATTTTCTCAGGACGTAACCTTTCGTCCACGTCTGCATTCCGTCTGCGCAGATAGTTTCGTCCCCGTAAAGGCTCACGCAGCCGCCGTTACCGAAAAATTCTATTTCCTTAAAGTACAGCTTTGATTTTTCCATATGAGGAGTCTCCGCGCTGAATTCCTTTTTACGGCGGATAAAATCGAAAACCGTCCATTTACCGAGGACTCGTCTATCCTCCTCAAAGGGCAGGTCAATGTTATCCTTGCGCGCGATTTCATTTTTAGTGTAACGCTTTCCGTCAAGCTTTTTAAGGGTAACAGTCTCAGTCATTCCGCTTTCGGCGTAATCGTAGGATTTCAGCGCAATGGTCATGTACAGACCGTCTCCGCGCTGTTCGGTGACATAATCGCTTACGCAGGCGTTTATCCCGTCGTCAAAGAGGAATTTGCCTTTCGTCCATGAATAGCACCAATACCATTCTCCGTCCGGCAGAAAGAATATTTCGCGTTTTTCTCCTCCGAAACAAGACTGCCCGGATTTGTCTGAGGAAACGATATCCCACCTTCCGATGATGTTTTCGTCGTTTTCAAATGGAAGATCAACGTTTTCCCTTAAAGTTTTTAAGTTATCGTTTTGTTTGATAAAATCGGCTCCCAACACAATTTTTTCGGTTTCGCTGAGTTCGTGAAGAGCGTTTTCCATTACAGCTCTTTTTTTATCAAAAAGCCTGCGTATGATATTCACGTCCGCGGTTTTCAGCATACTTTTTATTTCCGACAGGGAAAAACCTGCCGTCTTCAGCAAGCCGATCCTGCGGCAGATATCGATCTGTTCTTCACTGTAGTACCGATATCCCGTGAATTTGTCAATGTAAACAGGACTGAGCAGTCCCTGCTCGTCGTAATAGCGAAGCGCGGAAACAGATATCCCGCAGACCTTGGCAAACTCGCCTATCTTCATTATATCATCGTTCTCCAAATCAGAATTTGCTGTGCTATATCATTATTTTACACGTTCAAACACATAATAATCGGGTTTAAATCCGCCATAAATGTAGTTACCCATTTTCCATTCCATAAACAGATAATCGGAACCGTTTATTCTGCGAATTTTATAGGCTGCTGCTGTTGTACGGTGCAGATTCAGTACAAAGCCGTTTGTCCACCTATCATGCCATACTTCGTCCATATATTTTTGAATAAGCTCTCCGTCAGCGGAAAATTTTATCGATTTGAGATAAAGTCCATCACACTTTTGATCGGGAGAAAAATTCTCTGCAAAATATTTGCTGCCAAATCCTACAGAAGTCCATGTTCCGATCACTTTATCGTCGTTTACAAACGGCATATCAATATTATCATGATTTCCAAGCTTTTCTTTTTCGTAATGGCTGCTGTCCGTCTTAACAAAGACCTCTGTTTTATCGTCAAGCCTTAAAAACAAATAATCTTTACCATCAAGTCTGTGAATGTCATACCTATATGTAAGAACAGGTTCATCTCCGCCGTAATGTATCAGCAGTATGCCTTTAGTCCACCCCTCAAATATCCAATAAGCCTCACCGTTCGGAAGAAAATACAAATCCTCAAATTCATCGCTCTTGCCGTTAAGATATTTAAGAGAGCATTCGTTTGTGCCGTCTGTCCAACCGATATTTTTCCATTTTCCTATCGCCGCTTCATCATTTATAAACTCAGTTATGTTTGACATTTTCCCATTCCTCTTTTAAAACAGAATAACAAAGAGTGTCGCTTTTATCACGGGCATGCTTTCTCAATCTTCCCTCAAAGGTAAACGAGCATTTTTCCAAAACCCTTGCGCTCGCTTTATTGTGCGACCTCACCCATGCGGCGACAGCAGATAAATGCATTTCCTTGAATCCGTAATCAAGAATACTTTTCACAGCCTGTGACGCATAGCCATTGTTCCGGTATTCGGCGGCAACAGCATATTCCAGTTCCATATATCCGTTATACCTGCCCATATCGCTCAAACTTATAAATCCTATAAAGATACTGTCTTTGCCGTCGGCGATCACCTTGAAGCCCCTGTCATTCTCCCGGCAGCGAACCGCATTCAGGCTGTCCGCTATTGAATCATAAAAATCGATACCGCTTTTTCTCAATGTATCGTCAAGACACATTTCATACAAAGCCTCTGCATCGGATTCCCGCCATTCTCTCAATATAATGTTTTCTGGTTCCATTGACAACTCCTCCTGCCGCCCGCTGATTTTACCGGCGCACCCTGTGATTAGAGTATAAACCTAAAGCGCGGTTGAGAGTCAATAGGTTTTACGAAAAAAGTTTAAAAAAATTATGCGATTTTTCAAAACAAAACGAAACAGTGTACAAACGGCTGCTTGTACACTGCTTTTAACATAACTATAGCTGAGGATATACCTTTCCCTCGGGAGCGCCCCGTCCCTTTTCCATAAGCGCAAGTATCTCCTCATGAGCCGGCATAGCGGGTATGGCTCCCACCTTTGTGGAGCTTAACGCTCCGCAGGCATTGGCGTACATGGCAAATTCGCGCAGGTCGTCCATTTCGATCTCATCCATGGATTTTCCAGAAAGCACAAGCCGCGACAGGAACGCTCCGAAAAAACTGTCTCCCGCGCCGAGAGTATCCACCGTTTCCACCTTAAAGGTAGGCAGCCGTTCTATTCCGTGTCTTGTGGCTATAATACAGCCCTTTGCCCCCTGAGTAATGCAGAGTACCTTTACCCCGTCGCCTAGAAGCTTTGCTATAGCGGGAAGCAGGTTTGCGCAGTCGGTGATTATCTGGAGCTCCGCTTCCGAGACTTTCATAACGTCCACATACATAAGTACGCTGCGCATTGCCTTTACGGCGGCTTCCTTGGTTTCCCACAGCCGTTCGCGCCAGTTGGGGTCATAGGAAATTATCTTGCCCTGCTGTTTTGCGTACTCCACCGTGTTTATCACCGCGGACTTGGACGGCTCCGAGGTCAGCAGCAGCGCACCGAAGTGCAGCAGCCTGCAGCCGTCTATAAGCTTGAGATTTACTTCGCTGTAGCTTAAGTTAAGGTCGGCGCCGTTTTTGCGGTAGAAAACAAAATCACGTTCTCCGTTGCCGTCTTTTCCCACAAAAGCAAGCGTTGTAGAAAAATCCTTGTCCAGGATAACTCCTTTCGTGTCTACACCCTCTGCTGCAAGAGTGTCGCGCAGATATTTTCCGAACATATCCATACCGAGCTTGCCTATGAAGCCGCTTGAAACCCCCAGCTTCGACGCCATTACAGCCACGTTTGCGGGAGCTCCCCCCGGATTCTGCTTATAATAAATATCCGCGGACTTACCGCTTTCTCCACCCTTAACGTCCTGAACAGCTGTAAAATCCACCAGCATTTCGCCAATCGAAATAATATCCGGCATGAACTCGCCCCCTTTTTCATAATTCAAATATAAGCCATTATGAATATTATAGCATATTTTTTAACGATTTCAAGAGTTTTTTGTTAATTTTACCGTTTTGTAAACAACAGCTGTTACGCCTCGGCAGTTTCTGCGGTTTCGGTAGTTTCCACAGCCGACTGCGCCGCCTGATCGGGGTACTGTTTCAATATCTCAAGAAATTTGTCATAGCTTTTGATGAAAACGTCCACCGCATGAGGAGCAAACTGCTTGCCCCGCTGGCTCACTATTTCCTCGTAAGCCTTTTCGGGAGCCCAGCCGTCCTTATAGGAGCGTTTGGACACCAGAGCGTCGAAAACGTCCGCAACAGAAACAAACCGCGAAATATAGTCGATATCCTCTCCCGCATAACCGAGATAGCCCTTGCCGTCCCAACGTTCGTGGTGAAAAAGCGCGATCTTCCGCGCCATGGACATTACCTCGCCGGGGGAATTTTTCAGCAGTTCCTCTCCAACGGTAACGTGAGTCTTTATAACGTTGAATTCGTCGTTTGTAAGCCTGCCCGGCTTTTCAAGTATTTCGGGAGGGATAAGCAGCTTTCCGATATCATGCATCATTGCCGCCAGAGCGATCTCTGTGCATTTTTCCTCGTCAAAGCCTGTGTTCAGCGCCATAACGCGGACGTATTCCGAAACGCGCTTAACGTGCTGACCGGTCTGCCTCGACTTGGATTCGGATATTTCCGCAAAGGAAAGTATTACCGCCTCCTGGGTCTTGAAGATGTCGCTGTTCACCTTTGTCTGCCGCATGGCGGTGTCGATGTTGCTGTAAAGAATATCCAGCGAGCTTTTCAGCAGTGAGTTTTCCATAACAACGGGAAATTCCATTGATATGTAGAAAAGCAGGTCGTCGTCCTGATAAAAGCTCATGCCTATACCGCCGGGAGTGATCTGTATGTCGTCTCTCGCCTTTTGCTTCACAAGCGGATAAGCAAAGCTTATGTTCGGGAGCTGGACCGTCACCATTCCGTTTTCGGCGTGGGCAAGACCCGAGGTCAGATTGTCGTCTATGTGGTGGAAAACTCCGTCCTCTGTGTGAACGCCCATTGCTATAACGGGTATGCCTGAACTGCCCTGTACCTTTGCCGTAACGGTGTAAACCGCGTATTTTATAAGTCCCGCAAGCTCCAGCATATCCATTGCGCCGTAGAGCTTTCTGGACGCGTCGATAATGGTATCGAGGCTGTCCTTGGTACGGTTTATTTCGTCTATAGAATCATTAAGCCGCGCAAATACTTTCTGCGTCATATTTCCGAGAATAATACAAACGACTGCAAACGCAATAAAGAGAATAAGCCGCGGAAGAAGTCCGTAAATAAGTATCTGCGGAAGGGTGCGCAGCGGATCGTCCTGTACTACGAGCAGAGCCGCGCTGAGGAAGTGCGCCGCTGTCATAAATACGGCGGTCTCTACGGTCGTAAAAACCGTAAGTTTAGTGTCAAAGTACATTACCGACAGTATCAGAGGAAAAACAAGTGGCATTATCATGTGAAACGTCAGCACGCTGTAGGCAAGACATATCGACACCGACGCGCAGAGCATGACCGCGTATTTCATCCAGTTTTCATATTTTCCGCGTATAATAAGCGCCGATTTCGGGAAAGCCATTATTACCGCAAAAGCCGCGGCAATGATCCTGAAAGCGGTTTTGTCTATAATAAAAACGCCAAGCTCGTTAAGCGTAAGAACTACACCGAAAAGGCCTATGCAGAGCAAAAGTATGTTTGAAATATTTCGAGTAGTTTTTTCGTCCGAAGTGGTTAAAATATTGCCGTTCATTTAAATCCCTCTGTAATTTTTTATGGTTTTTGTACTATATTATATAGGGCGTACTGCAAACATAATGACATTATAGCATATCCTGCTTTTATTTTCAAGATGTTTTTCACCTAAAATACCCGTTGCGTCATAATTCCGGGAATTTTCTATTCATTTTTTTCAAAAAAAGCTTGCAATCCGTAAAAAAGTGTGGTATAATGATTATCGTCATAATATAAAAATTCACAAAAGACCGGAAAGCTCCGGTCTTTTGTGCTGTATGCGTATATTGAAAGGATTGATTCAATGGCAGTAAAAAAAGGAGGCAAGGGCGGAAACACGGTCTCCGCGGTATACGATATCGCCAAACCCATAGCCGACGGTCTGGGTCTGAAGATCTGGGACGTGGTTTTTGAAAAGGAGGGGGCGATGTGGTACCTGAGAGTCTTTATCGACAAACAGGACGGCGCGGTCAGCATGGACGACTGCGAAAATATGACCCGCCCGCTTTCAAAGGCTCTGGACGAAGCAGACCCTATCGAGCAGAACTACATGCTTGAGGTTGGCTCCCCGGGTCTGGGCAGAGAGCTGAGACGTCCCGAACACTTTGAGGAATTTCTGGAATGTCCCGTAAGAATACGCTATATCCGCGAAACAGACGGCAAAAAGGAATTTATAGCCATTCTTAAAGGTTACTCAAAGGATACCGTCTCGGTAACAGCCGAGGAGGGCGACATCGAAGTAAAGCTTTCCGACACTGCCTTTATACGGCTTTTCGACGACGATCCCGACGAGCTTTTCGGTGATGATGACAACGATAATGAATAATTTCGGAACGGAGGACGAATTTCTATCCTCTATTCTCTTAATATCTAATTTATAATAGGAGGAATTCGCAAAAATGAACAAGGAATTTTTTGAAGCGCTGGAAAAGCTTGCGCAGGAAAACGGCATACCTATGGAACTTCTTACGGAAAAAATAAAACTTGGTATTTCAAGGGCTGTCAAAAAGGAGTACCCGTACTGCGAGGACTTCAACGTTGAGATCGACCCCGAAAAAAAAGTGTTCGAGGTATCGGTCATGAGAACCGTTGTGGACGACGAGCCGCTGGATATGAGTGAAATACACATCGACGAGGCAAGAGCTTCCTGCTCCAAAAACGCGGTTGTGGGAGACGTTGTTCCGTTCAAGCTTTCCACGGCTAAGTTCGGACGCGTTGCCGCTCAGAACGCAAAGCAGGCTATCAGAACGGAGCTTAAAGGATTCGAGAGGGAAAAATACATTAACCAGTTCAGCGACAAGATACACGAGGCTGTTTCGGCTACCGTTCTCAGGATCGAACCCGAAAGCGGAAACGCTACTCTTGCTATCGACAAAAACGAGGTGTACTTATTCAAGAACGAGCAGATACCGGGCGAAGTCCTTAAAGAGGGCGATATCGTAAAGCTTTATTTGGTGGACATCATTAATCCCGAAAGAAGACCTATGGTAAAGGTTTCCAGAACTCACAAGGACTTGGTAAAGAGACTTTTTGAACTGGAAATTCCCGAAATATACGACGGTACCGTGGAGGTAAAGGCAATATCACGCGAGGCGGGCTCGCGAACCAAAATCGCCGTTTGGTCCAAGGATAAGAACGTGGATCCCGTGGGTGCCTGCATAGGTCCCAAGCACAGCCGTATAGGAAATATCGTAAATGAGCTTTGCGGCGAAAAAATCGACATTATCGTTTACGACGAAGACCCTGCGGTATTTATAGCTCACGCGCTTTCTCCCGCGGACGTGGTGAGCGTTACCGTTGATGAGGGCGAGCAGAAGACCTGCACGGTGGTAGTTCCCAACAACCAGCTTTCCCTTGCGATCGGAAACAGAGGTCAGAACGCAAAGCTTGCGGCAAGGCTTACGGGTTATAAGATCGACATAAAGCCCGAAAATCCCGTGGAATAAGGTCGTGATACAATGGCGGCAATAAAAAAAATACCAATGAGAATGTGTCTCGGCTGCGGGGAGATGAAGCCGAAAAAAGAGCTTATAAGAGCGGTAAAGGCTCCGGACGGAAGCGTTTCAATAGACCTGACGGGAAAAAAATCGGGAAGAGGCGCTTACATCTGCCGCAGTACGGAATGCTTTGGAAAGGCGCGAAAGGCAAGACGATTTGAAAAAGCGTTTTCCTGCCGTATTTCCGACGAGGTGTACGACGGAATGGAAAAGGAGCTGACCGAAGATGAACAATGCGGAAAAGCTTAACGGACTGTTCGGTTCGCTTACGATATGCCGAAAAGCGGGACAGCTTGCAATGGGCTTCGATCCCATGAAAGAAGCCCTGGACGCGGGAAAGGCTCACGCAGTTATTATCGCGGCGGATATTTCGCCGAAAACGGAAAAGGAAGTTCGCTTTTTTGCGGATAAACGCGGAGTTCCCGTAAGGAAAACAGAAGCTGCGATCGATGAAATTTTCCGCGCTCTCGGAAAAAAAGCGGGTATTCTTACCGTATGCGGCGAGGGCTTTGCTAAAAAAGCTCTAAACCTATGCGGAGAAAAAAACGAGTCAGCGGATATAACGGAGCATTCATGTTCCGAACCGATAAAATAAAAGCGCATAACATAAATCAAAACTCATCAAAACGGAGGGTATACAGCCTATGAGTACAACTAAACAGACAAAGCTTAAAATAAACGACGTCGCCAAGGATCTGGGGATAACGGGTCAGGCGCTTTCGGATTTTCTTAAGGAAAAGCTTGACATTACAAAGAAGCCCGCGGCTTCGCTTACGGCGGAGGAAATGAATTTCGTTCTGGAGCACTTCTCTCAGAACAATCAGGTGGACTCCTTTGACGAATACTTTGCTATGAGAAATCTTCCCAGAACCGAAAAGAAAGCGGAAAAGAAAACCGTTAAAAAGACTGCGGCAAAGAACGAGGAAAAAGCCGAGAGCAAAAACGTAAAGCCTGCTTCGGAAAAATCCTCTGCAAAAGAAAAGCCGGCAAAAACCGAAAAGGCGGCGGAAATAAAGGCGGAGACCAAACAGCCCGTAAAGCAGCCTGAAGCAGAATCCTCTCCAAAAACGGAAAAGCCTGTAAATCAGGAGAAGCAGGCTGCGAAATCCGAGCCGAAGCCCGAAGCCAAAAATGAAGAAAAGCAGGGTAAACAGGACAATCAGTCCAAACCTGCTGTACAGCAGACTCCCGTTCAGCAGAGCAAACAGAACGAAAGCAAAAAGGAACGCTTCAATACTCAGCAGGTACTTGGAGGCGACAAGAAGAAAAAGCCGGAACAGAAGCAGCCTAAGCAGCCTGCGGAGCAGTCCAACAAAAAGAAGCTGGACGTTAAATTTGCCGACAGCGCTGCCGTTGTTGATCAGAAGATACACAAGGTAGATACCCGCGGTTCCTATGTTGAAATGGATAAGTACAACGAAAAGTACGACAACATGGCGAACGCTTCAGGCGGCGGAAACAGAAAGAAAGACAATTTCTCCAAGAAGCAGAAGCTTACCCAGAAGTCTCAGCAGAGAAAGAACCAGCAGTACTCCAACAAGCGTGAGACCGAGGCGGAGAAGCTCCGCAGACTGGAGCTGGAACGTGCAAGAAAGCAGCAGCTCAAGGTGCTTATCCCCGACGAGATAGTTGTTTCCGAGCTTGCTTCGAGACTTAAAGTTACCGCTACAGAGGTAATCAAAAAACTCATGCAGCTTGGCGAGATGTGCACAATAAATCAGGTGATCGACTTTGATACCGCTTCCCTCGTTGCGGAGGAACTGGGCGCAAAGGTCGAAAAGGAAGTCATCGTTACTATTGAGGAACGTCTTATCAACGACAATGACGACGACGGCGAGGGCGTAGAGCGCGCGCCCGTAGTAGTTGTAATGGGTCACGTTGACCACGGTAAGACTTCGCTTCTTGACAAGATCAGAAACGCGAACGTTACCTCCACCGAGGCGGGAGGAATTACTCAGCACATCGGCGCGTACCGCGTTAACTGCAAGGGCAAGGAGATCACTTTCCTGGATACTCCCGGTCACGAGGCGTTTACCTCAATGAGAGCCAGAGGCGCGTCCGTTACGGATATCGCTATCCTTGTAGTAGCCGCTGACGACGGCATCATGCCCCAGACGGTAGAGGCTATCAACCACGCGAAAGCCGCGGGAGTTTCCATTATCGTCGCAATAAACAAAATGGATAAAGAGGGAGCAAATCCCGACGCGGTAAAGCAGAAGCTTACCGAATACAACCTTGTTGTCGAGGAATGGGGCGGCGATGTTATATGCGTTCCAGTTTCCGCAAAGACTGGCGAGGGCATCGACGAGCTGCTTGAAAACGTTCTGCTTGTTGCTGAAGTGGCGGAGCTTAAAGCAAATCCCAACCGCCTTGCAAAGGGCGCGGTAATTGAAGCGCGTCTTGACAAGGGAAGAGGTCCTATAGCAACGCTGCTTGTTCAGAACGGTACTCTCCATACGGGCGATATCATAATCGCAGGCACTGCCGTGGGACGCGTCCGCGTTATGACAAACGACAACGGCAAGGTCGTTAAGGAAGCCGGTCCCTCATATCCTGTTGAGATAACGGGTCTTGCGGAAGTTCCCTCTGCGGGCGACACCTTCAACGCCGTTGAGGACGAACGTCTTGCAAGAGAGCTTGTTGAACAGCGTAAGCACGAGGCTAAGCAGGAGCAGTTCAAGCAGTACCAGAAAGTCACTCTCGACAACCTGTTCAGCCAGATCGAACAGGGAGAGATCAAGGAGCTGCCTATTATCGTTAAGGCGGACGTTCAGGGCTCCGTGGAAGCCGTCAAGCAGTCGCTTGAAAAGCTTTCCAACGAGGAAGTGCGGGTAAAGGTAATTCACGGAGCTGTAGGAGCGGTTTCCGAGGGAGACGTTATGCTTGCAAACGCTTCAAACGCGATCATTGTAGGATTTAACGTTCGTCCCGACCCTGTAGCGGCAGACAGCGCCGAGAGAGACGGAGTTGATATACGTCTTTACAGAATAATCTACGACGCTATCGAGGAGATAACCACCGCTATGAAGGGTATGCTCGCTCCTAAGTTCCGCGAGGTAAATCTTGGACGCGTTGAAGTGCGCCAGGTATACAAGATATCCAATGTGGGAATGGTTTCGGGCTCTTACGTACTCAGCGGAAAGATCACCAGAAACGCGGAGATACGTGTTGTACGCGACGGTATTATTGTGGCTGACGACAAGATGTCCAGTCTGAAGCGTTTCAAGGACGACGTTAAGGAGGTTGCCGAGGGTTACGAGTGCGGTATCACTCTGGAAAAATTCAGCGACGTTCATGTAGGCGATATTTTTGAGGCATACTATATGGAGGAGTACCGTCCCGATTAATCTGGGAAACTCTGCGGGTTGAGTCACCCCCACTTTAAAATGCCGTGGCTTTAAACGCTGATGCTGCCCCCTCAAGGGGGCGGTAAGGTTTGCTGTGTACCATTTAATAATTAAAAAGGAGTTTTGCGTTAATGCCGAACTTTAGAAACGGACGGCTGTCCGAGGATATAAAACGTGAGATATCCGGTCTTATCCGCGAGGAGATCAAAGACCCCCGCGTAAGCTCCGGTCTTGTATCGGTGGTAAGGACGGAGCTTTCGGGGGACAATTCTCACTGCAAGGTATATATTTCCAGCCTTGACGGAGAGGAAGCTGCAAGAACAGCGGTAAAGGGTCTGGAAAGCGCGTCGGGAATGATGAAGCGGCAGATATCAAACAAGCTGCATTTAAGAAAATGTCCCGAGCTGAAATTTATTGCCGACAATTCTATCGAGCATTCGGCGGAAATAGCAAAAATGCTTGAAAAGATCGAGGAAACCGAAAACGACGGCGGGACTGAATGACCGAACCGGTTATTCAGTCTGCACATAAAGGAGTGAAACGTTATGACCGCTGATCTTGCCGGTCTTAAAGAAACTGCGGAATTTCTCGCAAACCGTGATAATTTCTATATCCTGACTCACCAAAGTCCCGACGGAGACACTATGGGCAGCGGCTTCGGGCTGTGCTATGCTCTCCGCAAGGCGGGTAAAAAAGCAAACGTGCTGTGTTCCGACGATTTCCCGAAAAGATACAGCTTTATGTACGATGGCTACGAGCCGCAGAAGTTCACTCCCGAAACTATCGTTGCGGTGGACGTTGCTGACAGAAAGCTTTTGGGTACGCGTTTGAACGGCTATGCGGATTATGTTGACCTGTGTATAGACCACCATGTTTCAAACGAGCGCTATGCAAAAAATCTTCTGCTTTACCCCGACGCTTCCGCTACCTGCGAGGTGCTGTTCCGGGTACTGACCGAAATGGGCGCGGAGCTTGACAAGCGTATTGCAGAGTGCCTTTACACGGGAATAGCTACCGACACAGGCTGCTTCAAGTACGCCAACACCACAAAGCTTGCGCACATTATCGCGGCAGAGCTTATGGAGCATGGCGTAGATATCGAACGCATAAACCGCGAAATGTTCGATATAAAGAGCAAGGCGCGTCTTAAAGTGGAACAGTATATAAATTCCGCAATGGAATATTATCTGGACGACAAGTGCGCCATGGCGGCGGTAACTCTGGATACTATCCGCAAGGCGGGTCTTGCGCAGGAGGAATTTGAGGGTATCGCGGGAATGAGCGTTCAGCTTGAGGGAGTTCAGGTGGGCGTTATAATCAAGGAAAAGGACGAGGGTAAATTCAAGGTGTCAATGCGTTCCGCTTCGGATATAGACGTGTCCGCCATATGCGCCAAGTTCGGCGGCGGAGGTCACGTCAAGGCTGCGGGCTGCACGCTTGAGGGTTCGTTGTCCGACGTTAAGCTTAGACTTCTGTCGGGAATCGCTCCCGAAATGGGTATCGACCTATGGCTGGCGTAACAGTGGCCGCGGAGCTTTGCGGCATTATCTGCGTGAACAAACCCGCAGGTTTCACAAGCTTCGACGTTATTGCGAAAATGCGCGGGATACTTAAAATGAAGCGTCTCGGTCACGCAGGTACTCTCGATCCTATGGCAACCGGGGTACTGCCCGTTTTTGCCGGACGAGCCGCCAAAGCCTGCGATATTCTTCCCGATCATGACAAGACCTATCGGGCGGGATTCCGCTTCGGCGTTACGACAGATACGCAGGACAGCACGGGAACAGTACTGTCCGAAAATGATACCGCTGTTTCAAGGGAACAGATTTTGTCCGCACTGGAAAATTTCCGCGGAACTATAGAACAGATACCCCCTATGTACTCGGCTGTTTCGGTGGGCGGAAAGCGTTTGTACGAGCTTGCCCGAAAAGGTGAGACAGTAGAACGTCCCGCAAGGACGGTAACAATATATTCGCTGGAACTTTCGGACTACGACGAAATTACCCGAAGCGGCACGTTGGAAGTATCTTGCTCAAAAGGAACCTATATCCGCACGCTGATAAGCGATATCGGGGATTCATTCGGCTGCGGCGGAATAATGACTTCTCTTGTGAGAACACGCGCCTGCGGTTTTTCCCTTGACGACTGCGTTACCCTTGAACAGCTCCAAGCGGAGGCGGAAAACGGCAGTGATTTCCTGACGTTTGTAAAGCCTATTGAAGACGTATTTGCGGACTTCCCCGCGCTGCACCTTAAAGGAGCGCAGGAAAGAATGTACCGCAACGGTGTAAAGCTTGACCTTGACAGGATACGTATACCCGCGAATGCAGAGAGGATAAGGGTTTACGGCGAAAGAGGCTTTATAGGCACAGCTGTTCCAGACAGGAAAAACGGCATTTTGAAAGTGGAAAGAAACTTTTATTTATGATATAAACTTCCGAGAGAGGAGGGCTCGTTTTCCCGTGCGGGAAAGCGGTCGTGTTTATGATAGATCTGACGGGAACAAACAGCGTTCCCGACGGCGGAACGGTCGTCGCCATGGGACTTTTTGACGGACTTCATTACGGTCACCGCACCGTCATACGGTACGCGGCAGACATTGCAGGGAGGACTCCCGGAGCCGAACCTGCGGTGTTTACCTTTGATACGGCGAGCGTTACCTCGAAGGGTAGCGGCGGCGTGGACTATATTCTCTCACGGGATATGAAATTCGAGCTGCTTGAAAGTCTTGGGGTAAAGTATGTGTACTCCCCCGATTTTGCCAATTTTAAGGATCTGGACGGAGACGGGTTCGTCCAGCTTGTTTTGTGCGATAAATTCAACGCAAAATGCGCGGTATGCGGAGAGGATTTCCGCTTCGGCAAGGGCGCAAAATGGGGAGTCAAAGAGCTTGACGGACTTTGCAGAAAGCACGGCATAAAGCTTTATTCCGTACCAAAGGTTACGGAAAACTTCGGTGAGAGGATATCCTCCACAATGATACGCGGTCTTATCCGCGAGGGAAAGATAGAGCGCGCCAATCTGCTTATGGGTTCAGGATTTGCTTTAAAGCTGCCCGTTGCATACGGCAGAAAGCTGGGCAGGACTCTTGATTTCCCCACAATAAACCAGTATTTTCCAAAACGGCAGATAGTGCCGAAATACGGCGTATACGCTTCGCGGACGGAGGTCTGCGGAGGCATTTACAAAAGCGTTACCAACATAGGCGTGAAGCCTACGGTAGGCAGCGACGCTCCTCTTGCGGAGACCTACATAATAGATTATTCGGGGGAGGAGCTTTACGGCGAGACGGCAAAGGTAACTCTTACGGCGTTTCTGCGTCCCGAACGGAAATTTGCAAACGTGGACGAGCTTAAAGCCCGCATTGCCGCGGACGTTGAAAAAGCGCGCACAATCCCCGATAAGATACGTCTGCTTTGCGAGACCCCGCCAAACGAAAACGCTGCCGAAAAATAAAACTGAAAGGACATGATCCCAAATGAAAACAGAAAATGTCAGAACGCGGTTTGCGCCTAGTCCTACGGGATTTATGCATATAGGCAACCTGAGAACCGCTCTGTACACATATATTATCGCAAAAAAATACGGAGGAAAGTTTATCCTCCGCATTGAGGACACCGATCAGGGGCGGTACGTGGAAGGCGCTACCGAGGTCATTTACGACACCCTGAGAAAGTGCGGTCTGAACTGGGACGAGGGTCCCGATATCGGCGGACCTGTTGGTCCATACGTTCAGTCGGAACGCATGGGTATTTTTAAGGAATACGCCGAGCAGTTGGTTAGGTCTGGACACGCTTACTACTGCTTCTGCACAAAGGAGCGCATGGAGCAGGTTCACGAGGAGCAGAAAGCAAAGGGAATTACGCCGACTTATGACCGCCACTGCCGCGATCTCTCCAAGGAAGAGGTGGACAGGCTTCTCGCCGAGGGTACGCCCTATGTTATCAGACAGAAAGTTCCCCTTGACGGCGTAACAACGTTTCACGACGAGCTTTACGGGGACATAACAGTTCCTAACGCCGATTTGGACGATCAGATACTGCTCAAAGCCGACGGTATGCCCACATACAATTTTGCAAACGTTGTGGACGACCATTTAATGGGAATTACACACGTTGTCCGCGGAAACGAGTATCTGTCCTCAGCATCCAAATACAACCTTTTGTACGAAGCTTTCGGCTGGGAAATTCCCGAATATATTCACGTTGAGCATATTATGAGGGACGCGACCCACAAGCTTTCAAAGCGCGACGGAGACGCTTATTTCGGTGATTTTACCGAAAAGGGCTACTACATTCCCGCTATACTGAACTATATTGCGCTTCTCGGCTGGGCGCCTAAGAGCGAGCAGGAAATTTTTACCTTGGACGAGCTTGTAAAGGAATTTGACATAAGCGGAATTTCAAAATCCCCCTCTATCTTCGACCATGTGAAAATGACTGCTATCAACGCGGAGTGGCTCAGAAAGCTTCCGCACGAGGAGTTCAAAGAGCTTGCTCTGCCCTATATCAGAAAGACCTGCAAGCGTGAGGACATCGACCTTGACGTTCTTGTAAAGACCTTGCAGCCCCGTACCGAGCTGCTTTCCGATATTCCTGAAAAGGTGGACTTTATCGACGAGCTTCGGGAGTACGACAATGAGCTGTTCTTCAACAAAAAGATGAAAACCAATGCGGAGACCGCTCTGCCGGCTTTGCAGGCGGTATTGCCGGTACTTGAGAATATTTCCGAGGACAACTGGAACGAGGAAAATATCCACGCCGCCGTATTTGCCGAGATAGAAAAGCTTGGCGTAAAGAACGGCTGGGTACTGTTGCCTATGAGGGCGGCTCTTTCCGGAAAAGCTATGACTCCCGGCGGCGGAATCGAGCTTGCTGCAATTCTCGGAAAATCCGAGACGGTATCCAGAATAAATACCGCGCTCCGAAAGCTTGAGCAATAAAATACCAAATTTTATTGCTTTATCACAGAATATACACATTAGGCAGTTATACTGAACAAGTGCAAAAATAAACCGAAAGGCGGCTGCGGCAAAATGATAGAAGTTCAGAACCTTACAAAGCAGTACGGAACTAAAAAAGCTGTGGACAACCTTACATTTACCGTGAACGACGGGGAGATACTCGGTTTCCTCGGTCCCAACGGCGCGGGTAAATCCACGACTATGAATATGCTTACGGGGTATATTTCCTCAACTTCGGGAAAGGCGCTGATAAACGGCGTTGACATTCTTGACGACCCTATAAACGCAAAGAAAAATATCGGTTATCTTCCTGAGATACCGCCTCTTTATCTTGACATGACGGTCAAGGATTATCTTAATTTTGTGTACGACCTGAAAAAATGCAAAATTCCCCGCAAGGCTCACCTTGAGGACGTTTGCGGTCTGGTCAAGATAACCGATGTATATAATAGGATAATCCGCAATCTTTCAAAGGGCTACAAGCAGAGAGTTGGTCTGGCACAGGCGCTGATAGGAAATCCGCCTATCCTTATTTTGGACGAGCCAACTGTAGGTCTTGACCCAAAGCAGATAATCGAGATAAGAACGCTTATCAAGAAGCTTGGCAAAAAGCACACGGTAATTCTGTCCTCCCACATTCTGCCCGAAATTCAGGCGGTGTGCGACAGGGTTATTATCATAAACAGGGGAAAGATCGCCGCGGACGACACGACGGAAAATCTTACCAAAAACATTACGACGGACTATAGACTCGTGGCGCGTATTGACGGACCGCGCGAAGAAGTCCTTAAAACCATAAAGAGCATTTCGGGAGTAATTTCCGTTACCGCAGATATGGAGCGGGAAAAGGGCGTGTACGACTACGAGATAGAGACTAAAGAGGACGCGGATATCCGCCGGGAACTGTTCAAGAGAGTTGCGGCAAGGAACTGGATAATTTTAGGACTTAAAACCTCCGAGATGACTTTGGAGGACATCTTCCTGAAAATAACAATGGACGACAGCTTTGAAATTAAAACAAAGAAGTCCTCCGAGGAAAAAGCCGAGGAAGCTGACGCTAAGGCGGAGGAATACGACAAGAAAGCCGAGAAAGCAGACGCCAAGGCGGAGAAATACGACAAGAAAGCCGAGAAAGCGGACGCTAAGTCGGAAGAATACGACAAAAAAGCGGAAAAGGCTGAGAAAAAATCCAAAAAGGAAAAATCAAAGGAGGCTGAGGAATAATGGGCGCAATTTTCAGACGCGAGCTGAAAGCTTATTTCACCTCGCCTATAGCTTACATTTTCATAACCGTGTTCTATCTTTACACGGCGACTTATTTTGTCAACTACAACGTTTACTACGGTCTGACGGATATGTCCTATGTTTTCCAGTGCGCGTTCAATATCCTGATGATACTGCTGCCGCTGCTTACCATGCGGCTGTTTACCGAGGAAAAACGGCAGAAGACCGATCAGTGTCTGCTTACGGCTCCGGTAAATCTTTTTTCCGTGGTAATGGGAAAATTTCTTGCAGCGACCTGCGTTTTCCTTTGCGCCATAGCCGTATACGCGGTCTATGCGGTAGTTCTTTTCGGTCTTTCGGGATATCTTGCATGGGCTACCGTTATCGGAAATTTAGCCGCTCTGGTAATGCTTGGAGCAAGCTTTATCGCTATCGGTCTGTTTGTGTCCGCAATGACTGAAAGCCAGGTTGTAGCGGCAATAGTGAGCTTCATCATAATAATGTTTTTCTTTATGATAGATATGCTTTCGGGTATCGTTCAGATCGAATGGCTCAGAACCGTTATGGTGTCGCTTGGCTTTTACAGCAGGTACGCCGAGTTCTCCACGGGACTTTTCAGTCTGCCCAACATTATTTTCTTTGTCAGCATAATTTTCATCTTCAACTTTCTCACGGTACGCGCTCTTGAAAAGCGCCGCTGGGCGTGATCGGGAAAGGAGCCAATGCTATGAAAATAAATACCAAAAAGCTTAAATACGGCACGGCGGCAATGGCGATAACTGTTGCGGTTATTATACTGGTTATCCTAATAAATGTAATTATCGCGCTGTTTGCGGACAGGGTAAATATGAACCTTGACCTCACTCCCAACAAGGATTTTGCCATTACCGACGAGACAAAGGATTATCTTGCAAAGCTTAACGAAAACGTGGAGATATGTACCACTGTTGACGAAACCTACTTCCAGACCTCGGAAAGCAAATATATCAAACAGGCGTACGAGGTGCTGAAAAAATATGCTGCGGGAAGCGATAAAATATCCCTTAACTTTGTGGATATGACAGTAAACCCCACATACGTAGACAAGTACAAGCAGTACTACAGCGGAAGCATTTCCGAGAACAGCATCGTGCTTTTCAACGAGGACACCAAACGTATAAGAGTTATTTCCGTAAACGACCTGTTCAACACCGAGATAAACTACTATACCATGTCACAGAGCATAGTTTCCTCAAAGGCGGAAAAGACCCTTACATCGTCGATAATGTATATCACCGACCCCGACCCCAAAACGGCGGTTTATCTTGATATAATCACCGAAAGCGCAGTCGAGGGAAACGTCCGCTCGATGCTTGAGGACGATGGCTTCGACGTTGTGAAGATAGACCCTCTTACCGAGGAAATTCCCGCGGAGGCTTCGCTTATCGTTGTAAACTCTCCGCTGAACGACTTTTCCGAGGAGCTTGTGGACAAGCTTTACAACTTCATGGAAAACGACGGAAACTACGGCAAAAATATGATATACCTTGCAAGCACGTCCCAGAACGCCACGCCGAATATCGACGCTTTCCTTGCTGAATGGGGAGTAAAGGTAGTCAGCGGCGTAGTCAGCGACAGCAACCAGCAGAATATACTTGCAGGTTCGGGCGGCTACGGTTTTGTGACTTATATCGGCGACAGCGGTACAATTTCCACCGGAGACGGCGCTGAAACAAGCTACACGGGGGGGATTCCCGATGAGACCCTTGAAAATCCGGTGGCAGCCGCTTATGTCAGACCTCTTGAAATTCTTTTCGAGCACCGCGGAAACGTTTCAGCATATTCGCTGCTGAATACCGCCGAGACAGGCTACTACCTCACAGAGGAAATGACCCGCGAATATACGGAAACAGGCGTTATGCCTGAAATTGAGGAAAAAAATATACCCCTTATGACTCTTTCCAGCAAGTACGTTTTCAAGGACAACGAGCAGCTTCTCTCCAATATCCTTGTGATAGGCTCGGATTATGTGCTCAACAACGGCTACACAAGCCAGACCTATTTCAACAACGGCGACTATTTTATTTCAATAGTAAACAAGATCTCAGGCAAGGAAAGCGGTATCGACATTCTTGACAAGGATCTTTCGGGACGGACTTATCAGGCTACCGAATCCCAGATATCGGCTATGAGAGTAGTATTCATGTTTGTTGTTCCGGGAGCGGCGGCTGTTGTCGGCATCGCTGTTTGGCTCAGAAGGAGACATAAGTAATGAAAAAAAATATCAGGTTAATAATTATTATCTGCGTTGTCGCGGCAGTTCTCGGAGGAGCTGTGTTACTGCTGATGAAAACCGCTCCCGAGGAAGAGGAGATCGACTCCGCCGAGGAGGAGGCAACCACCTCGCTTCTGTACGACAAGGCTCCCGCAGACCTTGCAAAGCTTACTATCGAAAATGAGAAAGGCACATACGAAGTAATCCGTGTGGGAGAGGGGGACTCTGCCGTATGGACTGTTGCTTCGATAGCCAATCTTCCCCTCAGCGGAAGCGTTATGACAAAGCTTGTGGAAAACTCCTCAAGCCTCACCGCGCAGCAGACGGTTGTTGAAAATCCCGAGGATATCTCCATTTACGGTCTGGACGCTCCCTCGGCAACCTTTACCGCGGAGTTTTCCGACAGCGGCAGTACCGTTAAAAAACTTATTATAGGCAACCTTACCCCTGAGGAAACAAAGCGGTATGTTATGCTGGAGGGCGACTCTAAGGTCTATACTGTGTTCAACACTGCTCTGAGTTGTTTTTTGGAGGACAAATACGCTCTCATAAACAAAACCGTTTACAGCGTTCAGGCTGCCAAGGACGAAAATGATACCACCGACTACAGCAGAATAAACAAGCTGACGGTAAGCCGCGCTGACATTGATTACGACATTGTTATCGAGTACGACGTGCGTCTTGACGACGAGGACAGCATGGTTGCAAACTCTTCGACATACGTCCTGAGCGAGCCTGTTTTCCGCGACCTTAACCCTGAAACGTCTTCGGGAGTTACAAGCGGTATTTTCGGACTCACCGCAAGCGATCTTGCCGTGCTCAATCCAAATGAGGACGACCTTGAAAAAAGCGGCATAAACGCTCCTGCGGCTGAGGTCACAGCGGAAATAAACGGCGGCGACGTTCTTCACTTCAGGATAGGAAACGAATTTATCAACGAAGACGGAAAAAAAGAGGGCAGATTTGTTTATGTGGACGGAATCGACATTATCTATATTTTTTCGGAAAGCAGTCTGCCGTGGCTGACCGTAAAGCCATTGGATATTGTTACCACAATGTACACGAGCAATTATGTGTACGATCTCGACAAACTGAATATTGTCTGTGAGAACAAGGATATGCGGTTCGAGTTTGCGGGCGGCGCGGACGATTTTGCGGTAACTCTCAACGGTGAAGCCGTTGACGGAGACGCTTTCAAAAATTTGTACCAGTTTATCCTGCGTGCTCCCAGCAGCGAGCTTTATTTTGAGGACGTTTCCGCAGAACCCGCGCTTACTGTGGAGATCGTCACAAAGGACGGCGGCGGAGACTTTATTGAATTTATCCCCGTGGGAACCAGGCAGGCAGTTGTGCGCCTTAACGGAGAGTCCAAGTACAGATGTCAGCAATCCTATGTTGACAGATTCATTAAAAATCTCGAGCTTTATGAAAACGGTCAGGAAATTGTAATTAACTGGTAAATTAATTTGTCTTCTGATTTCGACTTGCTTTTTATCAGAAACACGGTATACTGGTAAGGCTGCACGTTCAAGACGCGGCAAAGCGGTGTAGAAACAGGGACGGTCGGCTCCCTGACCGTCTTTCGCCGGTTTGCGGAAGTATGCGGAAAACTTTTGCAGGTTTTTTATAATTTTCTGTTGAAATTATGAAAATAATATGTTATAATTATTTCGGGAGGCTTAATAGGATATTAGACGGCAAAGCAGTAAGCTTTCGATATAATTTACGTATTGACACGAAATATAAACGCCTGCACAAACTGGCAAACCGACTAACCGATTAACCGACAAGAAAAGGAGGAAACGCAATGGCAGAAACCAAAACTGTTCAAACAAACGAGGAAACCGCCAAGGGAAACAACTTTCTCAGCTATAAGGGGTACCCTCTTGTAAGAAATAAGGACGAAATATATTACGGGAATATGAACGACGAGTATGTCATCTGGATGCAGATCACCGAGAAAACCAAGATCGGCGAGCTGGACGTGGCAAGCAGAGTCAAGATCTACAAAATGGCTACCGACGAAAAGCTTTCGCCAATGGAGGCGATCAAAAAGCAAAGCGAGAAAAACAGCCTTTACGAGGCTTTGGATATCGCTTACGCATGGCTTTCAAGGCAGTAAAATTTCCGTTAAACCTCTATGCAAAAATCACAGGATTTCATGTGAAATTCTGTGATTTTTTTGCAATTTTAGGCTAATTGATGAATTGTTTTTGGTTTGTTAATTATTTGTACATTGTTAGATTTGCCCTATTATGATATAATTATTAAAGAATAATTCGGGAGGGAACAAAATGGAGAGGAACGGTATTGTTGCTCTGGTCTCGTGCGGAACAGACAATCTGTACAATAATCCGTTTGTGCAAAGCTTTTCGGACAAATGCACTGAACTTGGTCTTAACGTGCTCTGGTTTCAATCCCTGTCAAATAAATACGACGGCGATGCTTACGACGTCGGCGAAATGAATATATTCAAGCTGATAAATTTTGACATTATAGACGCTCTTGCGCTTATGTCGATCACATTGGTGGATAAGGGCTCTGTTATGGATGAACTTATCCAAAAGGCACGCAGTCATAATATACCTATCATTTCCATGGACGTTGAACTGGATTCGGCTTACTACATTTCCCAAGGCTATGAGGGAGCTTTGAAAGAGGTTATCCGCCATGTTATTACGGAGCATGGCGCAAAGAATATAAAGTTTCTCGGAGCAATGAAGGGAAATGACATCTCCGACGCGCGGGAAAAGGTATTCCGCAGCGTTATGGCGGAGTACGGTCTTGAAGTGACCGAGGACAGCGTGGATTACGGATATTTTTGGTGGGCTTCCGCTGCTGAAGCCGTGCAGAGGCATTACGACAAATTTCAGTCTATGCCCGAAGCCTTTATCTGCGCCAACGATTCAATGGCTGTGGGAGTATGCTCAAAGCTAAACGAGCTTGGGTATCTTGTTCCCGATGATGTTATCGTTACCGGTATGGACGGCATTCCGGAGGGAGACACTCATTTCCCATCAATAACCACCTTGAAGAGAAACATAACTGAAACAGGAAAAATTGCTGCACAGCGCATTCTGCAGATCATAAAAGGCGAGATACCTCCCGTGGGGAGCGAAACGGTTGACGGAACTATCCTGTACCGCGAGTCCTGCGGCTGCGAAGCGGCAAGACTTTCCACCGAGGATAACCGTTTGAAGCATGAGCTTTACGGTCAGATTGATTTGTGGAACGGTTTTTCCGATCAGATAGTGCTTATGTCGGAGGCGGCCACCGGCAGCTATTCATTTGACGAGACTCTTGAAAGGATAAAGCCTTTCCTGAAAGATATGTGGACAAAAGAGTGCTGGCTGTGCATATGCGACAACTTTGTGTCCGGAGTCGAAAGAATAGAAGACGTTTACCAATCCTACGATGTTTACCAAAAGGACGGCTACAGCGACAGAATAGGTTATGTACTGCACGGCGTCGACGATAAATTCTATGATTTTGCGGAACCGTTCAATACTGCGGAGTTGCTTCCCAATTTTAAAGAGCTCATTGGAAAATATAACAATATTACGTTTTTACCTCTCCATTTTCAGGACAGAGCTATTGGATATGTGGCGCTTGAGTTCCGCTATGTTGACAGGAATTTTCACCTGCTCCATTCGCTGATAACTAATATCAGCAGAGTGCTTGAAAATGCACGTATACAGTCCGAGCTGAAAAATGTGGTTGACAGACTTGAGGAAATGTACATACGCGACTCTATGACTAATCTCTATAACCGACGCGGTTTTTACCAGTTTACTCCAAAGCTTTACGATAAGTGCATTGCTGACGACAGGGGCTTTATGATAGTTTCGGTCGATCTTGACAATCTCAAGGGAATAAACGACACGTACGGTCATCACGAGGGCGACAACGCTATCACGACCATTGCAAAGGCTCTCGGTGCTGCTTCGGGAAAGAACGATATTGTGGCTCGCTTCGGCGGAGACGAATACATAGCCGCGGGAATATGTCTTACCGATAATTATGCCGAAGATTTCCTGAACCGTTTCAAGGAGTATTTAGATAACTACAACGAGTCGTCCGGCAAGCCTTATCTCATTGAAGCAAGTTGCGGCACCTGCTCCCTATCGCCCGCTTCAGAGAAATCCATAGACGAGTTTATCAAGTCGGCAGACGAGCTTATGTATGCTCAGAAAGCCATTCACCGCAAGCACCGCGGATATTCCAGAGAAAGAATGTAAACATCAGCGGACAGCTTTGAGCAGAATCGGTTAACAATCTGCCGGCTGTTTTGTCAGATAAAAATCAGTATCACTGTCTGTGTAAATAACAGATCCCCGGTACTACAAAATAGCGCCGGGGATCATCTGTTTATATTCAGGTCATTTTCCTCCGTTCGGAAGTACGATCCGCAGCTTGAACCATTTGTCTGTAACGTCGTAATCAAGAACTGCGTTATTTTTTTGTGCAAAGGCAGAAATGCTTCGAGTGCCTATCCCGTGCCCGCTTTCCTTTGAGACGGGAAGCCCCTCTTCGTCAAAGGATACCTCTCCCGTATAGTTATTGGCAATTTCAACTATGTATTGTTTGGATTCCATGGTTCTGATACGCAGACTCCTTTGTTCTTCGGGAACTACCTTGGCGCAGGCGTTCACAGCGTTTTCAAGCGCATTTGCCACAGCCGCAGTGAAGTCTATAATATCAACGCTGAGATTTTCCGGCATTGCAAACTGCACCTCTGTTTTTATCCCCTTGCTTTCCGCGCGGTCGATATAATAGGACAAAATAGCGTTCGCGGTGGAGTTAGAGCAGTAAAACGTCTTTTTAGCGTCTTCAAGCTTTGCACCGATAGAACACAGATACTCCAAAGCGCCGGAATTATTACCCGCCGCAAGCATATCCGAGACAACAATTACATTATAGCGCATATTGTGGCGTATTATCTTGATCTGCTCTTCCGTTGAATTGATAGCCTCAAGCTGTTTCTGAAAGGATTCGCTCTGGGACGTAAGTATACTGTTCGTATACTCTGAAAGCAGTAAATTATACTGGCTTATAAGACTGTGGAAAATAATCACATACACAAGCAGCATTACCGCAGTAATAGCATAAATGTAGATTATAGCCGCAATAGACTTTGTAAAATGCACAGGATAAGTTCCTATAAGGAAAAACAGTATTGTAAAGCCTATAGGCACAAACGTCAGAGTCCTCCAGCTTTTATCGGGGAGATAGTTGAGCAGCGCGAATTTTTTTCTTAAAAACTTAAATTCCGCAAAAATACATAATGAATAGCTGACTGTCCTTATAATCAGATCCGTGAGCCGGCCTCCGTGAAGAACTGTAACAACTATCGTTTGGGACATGGCGAGGATCAATGAGACGCTTATCTGCATCGTATAGCTGAAGATTGCCTGCCACGGCGAATAGGTCGACATAAAATAAAAAATAAACACTGCCGGAGCGGATATCATTGGTATGCACAGCCGCAGCATAACGACAAGTCCGAAAAACTTTAATGCTGAAAAGACAAAAATACTAACCCATAAAAGATATACCGCAAATATGACAAGAATTTTATTTAAAGAATATTTTATTTTCATGCTGGACGCCATCATACCAAGTGTGCCGATTACGATAACCAGCGCCTTTACTACATAGTAGCTGATGTCGTTTTCAAACGTTGTCATTGCAGCTCGCCTCCGTTCAGCTCGTAATCTATATATTTTTTTCTTGCATCAGCATATTTTCGCGTAACCGTCAGAAGAGTACCGTCCGACATTATAAAGCCAACAGCGTTTACTGTTCTGATATGCCTCATATTAACAAGGTAGCTTGCTGAGCTTTTGATAAATGAACCGTTTTTGATATAATCCTCGATCACGCTGTCGAAAGTTCCTCTGAAATGAATGCTCTCGACAATTTTTCCTCCTGAGAGACGGTATATCATATGGTGATTGTAATATTCTATGTAAACGATATCCTCGGCGCTGACCGTCATTGTGCCTGAAGCGCATTTTAAAGCAAATCGTTCTGGGGGATTGCTTATGCGTGAAAAACAGTCCTTCAGCTCCGCTTCGACGTTTTCTTTCTCAGCGGGCTTGATAAGATAGGAAAACGCCTTTACCGAATATGATTCCAGCGCGTAATCCTTTGATGCGGTAAGAAAAATAATAAAAGCCTCCGAATTATTTTGTCTGATAGCTTTTCCCAGTTGGATACCGTTCATGCCGGGCATTATTATATCCAGTATATAAATGTCCGAGCGGTGTTTTGTTTCCTCATATTCAAGAAGCTCTCTGCCCGAAGAAAAGGCTTTTATTTCCGCAGTTATATTGTTTGCCGCAGTATAGCCGCTGATAATACTGCATATTTTTTCAAGCTCGCCGCTGTTGTCGTCACAGACAGAAATACGGTACATATATAAATCCTCCGTAAAAAGCTAAAACAAATAGTTACTCTTTATTATACCATATTTATTTTTATCGGACAAGAGCTGCCGTTGTCAAATAAGTGAAAAATCCGTCGTATAAGTGAAAATCGTTGAAAAATTTTACATGATATTATAAAATTTAATAGCAACTTTTTATATCCGACAGAAAAAATGATAGAAAAATGATAATTAACTTATAAAAATATAAATAACTTAAACATCTAACCCTTTTACAAGAAAAAAGAAAGAGGTAACGCCGATGGGGCATTTTAATAATTTTTGGAAATTTTTTGATAATATTAACGAACTGGTTTATGTATCGGATATGGACAGCTATGAAATAATTTATATGAACCGCAAATGTCTGGAAACATACGGTGTGTCTTCCGTTGACGAGCTGAATGGTAAAAAATGTTACGAGGTGCTTCAGGGAAACAGTTCGCCATGTGCGGCGTGCAGCAATGTAAGGCTGTCCGAGGGAGAATTTGCGGAGTATAAATTCTTTAATCCTTTGCTGAACAAATATTTCCTGCTTATGGATACAATGACCGCGGAAAACGGACGCCGCTGCCGTTTTGAGCTTGCTGTGGATATAAGCGGTCATGAGGCTTCAAGGCAAATGCTGGACAGGTACGAGGACCTTGAAAAACGTGTGAACGACATCATAAAGCACGCTGCCTGCGAACCGGATCCCGACAGGTCGCTGGAAATAATGCTTGAATTTCTGGGAAAAACCCTTAATGGCGAAAGAGCGTACATTTTTGAAAAGAATCAGTCCGGCGGAGACGATAATACATATGAATGGACAGCTGCCGGAGTAACGCCTGAAAAGAAAAATTTACAGAACGTTCCTCCCGAGGTATGCGAAAACTGGTACCGTTATTTCAGGGAAAACAAAAATATAGTATACGACGATATTGAAAAAATGCGGGACGAAGACCCTCTTCAATATGAGAATCTGAAAAATCAGAATATCCGTTCAATAGTAGTCGTTCCGCTGTATGACGACGATCGGGCAACAGGCTTTTACGGAATAGACAACCCTCCCAAGCAAGCGCTGGAGCAAACTCTTAATATGCTTCGTATCGTTGGGTATTTTATCAGCTCAACTATTAAAAAGCGCGATATGATGAATCGGCTGCGCGAGCTGAGTCTGCAGGATCAGCTTACTAAGCTGGGCAACAGGAGGGCTATGGACGAATACATTTTCAGCCTTGGAAGCGGCAAAAGCTTAGCTGTAGTATACTGTGACATTACCAGGCTGAAGCTTATGAACGACACAATGGGACATAAAATGGGAGACGAACTGATATGCCGCGCTGCCGAAAGTCTTCGGGCAGCGTTCGGAGAGTACGGGCTGTTCCGCATAGGAGGCGACGAACTGCTTGCCGTTTGTACGGATATTGACGAAGACGACTTTCAAAACAGAATAAAGCTTCTCAGAGAAAAAGCAGCCGAAAATTCGGTTAATCTGGCTATAGGAACGGCGTGGAAAGAAAATTACGAAAACGATTTGCAAAGGCTTATGAACGAAGCCGAAAAGATGATGTATAAGGAAAAAAGCGAATACTATAAAAAATCGGGTCTCGACAGAAGAAAATAACATTCCGGCAACAGAGTACCCGGAGTCTGCATAAAATACAAAGGAGGAGTTTATTATGAAAAGGAAAAGTCTGCTGCGAAGTATCCTTATGTCGTCCACGGGGGTGTTGGCTGCGGATCTTATCGCAGTTTGCCTTATTTTTTCAGTAAACGTCAATATTCAATACACCCGCTCCATAAAATCCGACTTGTACCACACGGTCGCGACAGAATCCGCGAAAATGGACGCATGGTTCACTCAGCACACAACTATTGCGGAGGGCTTCGCTCAGGCTGCGGTACACAACGACCTGCACGGTGAAGATTTACAAGAGTATCTGCTTAAGGTTGTTCACCCCTGTTCGGAAAGCATAATGAACGGATACCTCGCCTGGGAAACAGATACTGTGGGAATGGTGTGCAGTATTTTTCCTGTTGCGGAGGATTATGTGGCGCAGGAACGCGGCTGGTACAAGAGCGCCAAGCTGACAAAGGATATCGTCGTTACCGATCCTTACATAGACGCTATCACGGGAAAAATAGTCATAACGGTCGCAAGCCCGCTGCTGTCGGAGGACGGGACTGTACTTGGCGTTTGCGGACTTGATATCGAGGTCACGGAGCTTGTTGCACTTTCACAGGAACTTAAAGCGGATATGAACGGTTATGCGGTGCTTGTTGACGCGTCGGGCAATATAGTCGTTCATGCGCAGAACTCCGACTACGACCACAGACTGGACGGCGGAAACGAGATCGTAACAAAGCTCATCGACATTGCTCCTATCTACAGCGACGTGCTTGCGGCGTCCGGAAGCACAAACGTAGTTTCAGGCAAAGGCTATGACGGCACCATGCGCTACTTCCCAGTTGTTCCTATCGGCGATACGGGCTGGAAAGTTTTGTATGCTGCCGACTACAACGAGGCAATGTCGCGGCTGAACAACATTATAGTACTGGCTGTCATTGTGTCAATTGCTGCAATTATAGGCGGAGCGCTGTTCTTCTACAGAAAATTTACCAAAAGACTCCGACCGCTGTCCTCTATTGAATATATTGTTACAAATATGTCAAACGGCGTTCTGGAGCACGATTACCCCGACGCTGAAAACGACGAGATAGGCACGATCTGCGACGCGCTGAGCAGAACAAACAAGGCGTTGAAGTCCTATATAAACGAAATAGAAAGAATTCTTGCAAATATGGCTGACGGTAAATTCGTATACGACAGTTCAGTGCAGTTCGTTGGCGAATTCACGGCAATGGAGCAGTCCATACGTCATATATGCGAAGCTATGCACTCTACCTTTGAGCAGCTCGGCACAGTTTCCGAACAGATAGCCGGCGGCTCCCACAGCGTATCCGTGGGAGCAACAGAGCTTGCAAATGCAGTATCCGACGAAACAAGACTTATCGGAGACGTACATATAAATCTTGAAGACATAAGCGAGCGTGTTTCGCAATCCTCCTCAAACGCCTTTGATGTTAAGGAGAGAGCGATAAAGGCTACCGATACGGTCAACGCAGGCAACGAGAAAATGCAGGAACTTTTGAAAATTATGAAGAGCATTTCAGGTTATGCCGCAGAGATCGTCAAGATGAATTCCACAATCGAAGATATCGCTCTTCAGACAAATATCCTTGCGCTGAACGCCTCCGTTGAGGCTTCAAGAGCCGGAGCGGCAGGCAAGGGTTTTGCTGTAGTTGCGGAGGAGGTACGCCGTCTTGCCGCAAAATCGAGAGACGCATCAAACTCAACTGCGGAGCTTATTGAGCATACAGTAAAGACGGTAAAAAGCGGCACGTCTTCTGCAAATGAAACAGCGGAAATGCTCAGCGAGGTCGTGCTTGAAACCAGCTCTATAAGAGAATCCGTTTCCGAAATAGCAGACGTTTCCGAGGAACAGAAAACCATGCTTGCCGAGATAGTTTCAAAGCTGGGAGAGGTAGAAACTGTAATCGGAACAGCGTCCGCAACTGCTCAGAACGCTGCCGCAGCAAGCGAGGAGCTTGACAGTCAGGTGGTCGTACTGAAAAACAACCTTGAGCAGTACAGATAATTCAAGCCATTTCCTTATTAACCTTCCAATTTTATTCCGCCGCAGCTGCTGTTAACAGGCAGCTGCGGCGGGACATTTTATGCGCTTATAAACGGTACTGATCCCGAAAGCAAACGCAAACAATAGCAGATGCCTCTAAAAAAATGGGTCTGAATTATAAACTGTGTAAATGCATTTTTTAGGATAAAAATGTCAAGAC
>CAMUJF010000018.1 GCA_947089135.1 uncultured Clostridia bacterium | reverse complement strand
GCACTCCTACCATCGAGGGCACCATTCTCCGCCGCAATAAGGTGGATGGTAATGGTAAGCATCCCTGGAAGGCAGAGGTCACCGAGGGTGATTCCGCTGTAACTGCTGACACCATCACCAACTGGTATAAGGAAGTGTACGAGCCTTCTTATACTACGGAAGCCGCTGAATAAGGAGGACTGACCTATGACTACGGAACGCACTGCAAATATCAACATCGGCGGCGATGAATATACGCTGCTTTTGACTACCAAGGCCACCAAGGAAATCGCCGGTCGATACGGCGGCTTGGAGAACCTGGGCGATAAGCTGATGAAGTCCGAGAACTTCGAGATGGCAATCGGTGAGATCGTATGGCTTATCACGCTTCTGGCAAACCAGTCCATTCTGGTTCACAACCTCAAGCACAAGGATTCCCCCAAGGATCTGCTCACCGAGGAGATGGTGGAACTGCTCACCACACCCGTGGATCTGGCAACCTACAAGGTGGCAATTACCGAGGCTTTGTATAAGGGCACCAAGCGAAATGTGGAAAGCGAGTCTGACTCAAAAAACGCAGTGGTCGAGTAAGTGACGGTGAGTTATTTACTCGACTTTTATATTACGGCATCGCCCACCTCCATCTGTCGCAGGATGAGGTGTGGCTGATGCCGTTTGGTTTACTCCTGGACCTTTGGGAGTGCCACAAGCAATATAACGGGCTTGCCAAGCCCAAGCGGGAATTGTTCATCGATGACATTATCCCGGACGGAATCTGACGAAGGAGGTGGTATAGATGGCAGATGATTTTGGCTTAAAAATCGGTCTTGAGGGCGAAAAAGAGTTCAAGAAGGCTCTGTCGGAAATCAACCAGTCCTTCAAAGTCCTCGGCTCGGAAATGAAGGTCGTTCAGTCGCAGTTCGATAAAAACGACAATTCCGTGAAAGCCCTCACTGCCCGTAACCAGGTGCTGAACAAGGAAATCGAAGCCCAGAAGCAGAAAATCGAAACCTTGCGCCAGGCACTTGCCAATGCCTCCGAGTCCTTCGGTGAAAACGACCGCAGAACACAGCAATGGCAGATCCAATTGAATAATGCCACCGCTGCACTGAACGATATGGAGCGGGAACTCGACCGAAACAACGCAGCTCTGGATGATACAGAGCGTGAAATGGACGATGTTGCCGACAGTGCCGATGATCTGGAAGAGGAACTGGATGATGCCGGAGATGCCGCCGATGACTCCGAGGGGAAATTCTCCAAGTTGGGCGGCACTCTGAAAACGGTCGGTGTGGCTATGGGTGCTTGTGTCGCTGCAGCCGCAGCCGCCGCTGTGTCCTTGGGCAAGGCCGTGGTGGAAGCCTACAGCGAATATGAACAGCTTGTTGGTGGTATCGACACCCTGTTCAAAGACTCCTCCGCATCCCTGCAGGAATACGCAAATAATGCATACAAAACTGCGGGTATGTCCGCCAATGACTATATGTCCACGGTCACATCTTTCTCCGCAGCATTGATTTCCTCTTTGGGTGGTGACACCGAGGCGGCAGTCAAATATGCGGATATGGCTATCACCGATATGGCGGATAACGCCAATAAGATGGGCACCGACATTTCCATGATTCAGACAGCATACCAGGGTTTTGCCAAGCAGAACTACACGATGCTGGACAACCTGAAACTTGGTTATGGCGGCACTAAGACTGAAATGGAACGTCTGCTTGCCGATGCCCAGGCTATTTCCGGCATCGAGTACGATATCAGTTCCTACGCTGATGTGGTCGAAGCCATCCATGTCATTCAAGAGAGCATGGGCATTGCCGGTGCTACCGCTGCCGAAGCGGAACACACCATTGAAGGTTCTATGAACTCCATGAAGGCGGCAATCGACAACCTCATCGTAGGCTTTGGTAATGCAGACGCTGACATCGAGCAGCTTTGCAATAATGTGGTGAATGCCTTCCAGGATGTGCTGACCAACATTACCCCGGTCATCGAGAATATCATCTCGGCTCTACCAACGGCACTGAATGCACTGCTTGCGACCGTAGGTGATCTGCTCCCGACTTTACTGGACACCGTGGTCGATCTGTTCTCCCAGGTGTTGACTACGCTGCTGACGATGATACCACAACTGGTCCCGGCAGTCATTGAAGCGGTGATGACCATCGTGAACACGCTGATCGAGAACCTTCCGCTTCTGGTGGATGCCGCCGTTCAGATCATCGTTTCTCTGGTGGAGGGTATCGGCTCAGCACTTCCGCAGCTTATCCCCGCCGCAGTGCAGGCAATCATCACCATCGTGGAGGGGCTGATTTCCAATCTGCCTATGATCCTCGATGCCGCCCTGCAACTGATTATGGGACTGGCAGAGGGTTTGCTTGCCGCAATTCCTATGCTGATTGAAGCACTGCCTTCCATTATTACAGCGATTGTCGAGTTCATTCTCGGCGCAATTCCTCAAATCATCGAAGCGGGCATTCAGCTTCTGACCTCTTTGGTGGCGGCGTTGCCGGACATTATCGTTGCTGTGGTGGAAGCTATCCCGCAGATCATTGACGGCATCATCACCGCTGTTTTGGACAGCATTCCGCTTATCATCCAGGCGGGTATCGACCTGCTGATTTCTTTGGTGCAAGCTCTGCCGGAGATTATCACCACCATTGTGGCGGCTATCCCGGAAATCATCGGTTCTGTGGTCAATGCCCTTATAAACAGCATTCCCCAGATCGTGCAGGCAGGTGTGGAACTGTTCATTTCCCTTATCGCCAATCTGCCGACCATCATCGTTGAAATCGTAAAGGCTGTACCGCAGATCCTTGCGGGTCTGGTCTCTGCCTTCGGCAAGGGCGTATCGCAACTTGCCGAGGTCGGCGGCAACCTTGTCCGTGGCTTGTGGCAAGGCATCCAGTCCCTGGCTTCCTGGCTCTGGAACAAGGTGTCCGGGTGGATTTCCTCCATCTGGGATGGTATCTGCGACTTCTTCGGTATCGCATCCCCGTCCAAGGAAATGGGCTGGGTCGGTGAGATGTTGGTGGAAGGTCTGGCAGGGGCTATCAATGCCAACGGTAAAGATGCCGTTGCTGCCGCTGAAGGCATGAGTAGTGACATCAACGATGTGATGCACAGTCTGGCTGACGATATGACCACTGCGCTGCCGACCGACTTTACCGTCAATGGCACGGTCAACCGCAACGATACCGCTTCTGGCATCGGCGGCATGGGCTATGGCGCGCTCATTACCATTCAGCAGATGGTTGTCCGCAGTGAGGAGGATATCCGCAAGATTTCCCAGGAACTCTACAACCTTATTCAGAGTGGCTCCCGCGCACAGGGTCACTTCACTACAGCATAAAGGAGGGCTTTGACCTATGGGTTTTACCTATAACGATATTACATCGGCCAGTATGGGCATCAAAGCCCGTCTGACCTCCTGGCAGGTGTGTGGTAAACTTCGCAACTTTACCACCACCGTGCCTGGTAAATACGGTGTTGCAGACTTCGGCGCTGACTTTGATTACAGAGAAATCACCGCCCATTGCAGCATCTATCCCAAGCACAGTTTTACGGCACTGGTTTCCGCTCTGGACAGCATTGCCGCCTGGCTTGACCCCACCCAGGGACTTCATCAGCTTGTGTTTGATGATGTTCCCGACAGGTATTTTATGGCACGACTGAATGATGCAGTGGACTGTGAACGGCTCGTCCGCTCGGCAGGCAGTTTTGAACTGAAGTTTTTCTGCCCAGACCCATTTGCCTACGCACTGACGGATGAGACCTTCTCCATTACTGAGGAAGGCACCCATACCGTGACCCGCACCATCGGCAATATTGAGTCCTTGCCGGTCTACCGCATCAAAGGTGTACTGACTGCCGGGGCAAGCAATTATATCAGCATTACCACCAACGGCACAGAAATGAAGGTCATGAATGCCACTCTTTCCGAGGGAGAGACCCTTGTGGTGGACACCGACAGGATGACTGCCTATGTGGTGGATGAAAACGAAGAAACGCTCCGCAACGGCCTGCCGTACTTGCAGGAACTGAACTTTCCGACACTGGCTGTCGGTGATAACACAGTCACCGTGGAAGTGAGCAATGCTGCGCTGACCGAACTTCAAATTGGAGCCAAAAGCAGATGGAGGTGACGGTATGTCTCTGAAAACAATTTTGAATAAACAGACGGATTTCACGGGTGAATTTCCGGCAGAGTATGCCGCCTCCGGCTTGTGGCGTTTTAATGAGTCTGCGCCGGATGAAGATACCTCACTGGTGGATGAATCCGGCTGCGGACGCAACTTTACCATTATCAACTGGTCTGGCACTACCGCAAACCTCTCCAAAAGCCCCAAAGGTCGCCAGTTCCGATTCAATATCAACAACCCGACCTCTGAAAAGACCCACCTGCAGGTCACAAATGATGGCAGCATCTTTGCCAATCTTGGTGAACGCATCATTGTGGGCGGTTGGATGAACCCTACCACTTACTCGGTGGGTAATACTTTCTGTCCGATCTTCAACACCAGATACGGTCCCGGACAGCCGATTTTCTATTTATCCCTTTATTCCGGCAAACCGAGAATCATGCTGTACAACTCCGCAGGCTCTCTGATCCTCGACCAGTCTATGACACCTTCCTTCAAATTGGTAAATGGCGGTTGGTATTTCATTGCCGGAGTGATCGAGCCGAACAACAAGAAATTCACCTATGTGGTGGGCGACCGTTCTTCCGGCGAGGTGTGGAAATCTGAAACACTAACCTTTACCGGGGAACTGAACCGCTCTTGTGTTGCCGATCTGGTTATCGGTATGCACGCCACTTCCTACTATTACGCAGGTGGTTTTGATGACTGGTTCCTTGACTGTGATTCTCCACTGACCGCAGATGATTTGGTTGACTTTTTCAAAGCAACCGTCCTTTGCAACGGCGCAGACAGTTCTTCCGATGTGGATGCCCTTACCGATGCAAGCGGTGTTACGCTGAAATCCACTGATGGTGTCTACCCAGAAAGCGGTGTAATTTATACGAAAGCTGCTGACTGCAATCTTTCCGGCACGGGCAAGGTGTCCGTCACCAGTGAGTACACGGCGGGAGTCACCGCCATTGCATCCGTGGAGACCTCCACCAGTGATGACCTCACTGATTGGAGCGACTGGATCGTGGTCGGCTCAGACGGAAAGCTGCAATCTCCCAACCGAAACTATATCCGCTTTAAGGTTACGCTTACCACTTCGGACACCACCAAAACTCCGAAACTGGTGGATATCAGGCTCTATGACATTCCCAAGGCTCCCTATGAGAAGATCGGCTATGCCAGACCTGTGGTTCTTGACAGCAATGGTGCATGGGAAGCGGTTCTGGAAAATGCCTACGACATCATTGTTACGGGCGAAATCAACGGTGAGGATACTTTGACCTTCTGCATTCCGTACCGTGACAGCAAGCGAAAGTACATCGATAACGAGAAGAAAATCCAGATCGTTGACGATGTTTATAAAATCCGAACCATTACCGATGTGAAGGACAGCACTGGCAGCACCATTACCCAGGTATATGCCGAGGCAGAGTTCTATGACCTGACCTTTTCTGTCCGTAAGGAAGAAAAGAAGTTTGATGCCGAGACTGCCGATGTTGCGATGGCCTACGCTCTGGCAGACACCGAATGGAGTGTCGGCACGGTCAATGTTACCACCAAGCGCACCTGGACTTCCACGGAAAAGAACGCTCTTTCCATTCTCCGCAGCATTGCCAATCTACACGGCGGCGACCTTGTTTTTGACTGTCCGAACCGACTGGTGCATCTGCTGACGGTCAATGGCAAGGACAGCGGCGCGCTGTTTGCTTATAAAAAGAACATGAAAAGCATCGAGCGTATCGTGGACACCCGCTCTCTGGTCACCAGGCTATATGCCGTGGGTGCGGACGGGTTGACCTTCTCGGACATCAACGGCGGCAAACCTTACCTTGAGGATTACACCTATTCCAAGGAAATCCGCATTACAACCCTGGACTGTTCCTCCTTCACCAACCCGTACCAGATGAAGGAATTTACAGCCATGCGCCTTGCGGAATACTGCAAGCCCACCGTGTCCTATGTGCTGAATGCGATGGACTTGTCCGTTCTGACGGGCTATGAGCATGAAGCCTGGAATCTGGGCGATTATGTCCGTGTTGAGGATAAGGAGTTGGGGCTTTCGGTCACTACCCGCATCGTGCGCCGTGAGTACAACCTACAGGAACCCTGGAACACCGTTCTGGAACTGTCCACTACACTGAAGAACCTGGGCAGTTCGGTCAGTACCCTGGATACCATCGCAGACTCCCTTGAGGGTACGAGCGTGGTCTCCAATAACGACATCCGAGAACTGGTGCCGTTCAATCATCTGCGTAATTCCCGTGCCGATGATGACATGGCCTATTGGGTCAATTCCGGCTTTGAAGCAGACGGTGCAAACGGTGCTTCCGGCACGGCATCCTTTAAGGCTGTAGGTGTTGCGGATATGACCAAGAGTATGTCCCAGACCGTGTATCCGTCCAACCGCAGCAGTTATACGCTGTCGGCGCAGATTGCTTCGGAGGACTTGGAGAAGCTGTCCGATGATGCCCAGGTGGGCATTGAGGTGGTCATCGAATACGAGGACGGCACCACCGAGACCCGTTTCATTGACCTGTACTGATGGAGGTGCGATATGGCTTATTTCTCGAAAACTACGGAAAAGATCACGCCGGAGAACTACTTTTCCAAGGTCAAATCCATAACGGTGCGTATCTGTATCACCAACTGCTCCGGCACAATTTATGTAACAGACCTTCTGCTTCAGCCGGGTTCTGTTGCCACGGGATGGGTAGGTCATCCCTGCGAGATGAAGTGGGTGCTTGATGGCTAAACCCGTATTCATCCGACTGGCAGAGGTCATAAACAAAAAGCAGGAAAAGCGTGTCATGAGCGTAACGGTGAAGCCTACCGTCACCAACTGCTCTGGCACGATCTGGTTCACTGACCTCATGCTGCAGGAAGGACCGGCGCTGACCGGCTATGTTCCGCACACGGAGAGCAGGCTGGCGAAAAGCGATAAGGTCTGGTTCAACGGCGTGGTTCGCTCCGCCGAAACGGTCATTGTCTGTAATCTTGGCGAGACCTCCGGCGGCTTGGATATCCACATCTATCCCAAGTCGGACATGGCGGCAGGATCGGTTTCCTTGCACCAGGGTGTTGGTGGGCAACGAGTGGTTTTTCCTAATGCCCTCCATGCCGAAGATGACCTGGCGCTCCTTGCTTCGGTGCGGGAATGCACCAGAAACGGCATCACCGAACCGAAAGATGGTTTTTATCAGTACAGCGCCGCCTGGGACTCCAAGCATAGGGTCAATCTGGAAACTGGAAAATCCGCAAGGGTGCTGTTTGAACTGCAACAAATGACAGATGGAGGTGACGCAATCTGATGGATAAACTCAAAGGCAAACGCATCATGGTCTGGACATTCATGGGCAATGCCAGAATGTATGAAGCCCTGCGCGATTACGGTGACCGCATCGATACCATCGGTCTGTTTTCCTTTAAGGTGGATAAGACCGGCGCCATCACCGAGAGCGGTGTTGCCATCAGCAATATGCTGACCTACATCAACAAATGGCCCCACATCCGTTGGCTGCTTACCGTTGCCAATGACGGTGCAAACTCCATCTTCAAAGCCCTGCGTGACAACACGGACGGTGCACAGGACACTTTCTGCTCCGAACTCGTCCGCATCATGGAGAAATACCCCTGGTGCAGCGGTGTGGATATCGACCTGGAAAAAGGCGACGATTACTCCACCCACGAAGCGTCCACCGCCATGTTCGCCCATATTTACAGCACCGTGAAAGCCTATGACCCTACCAAGGAAATAAACATCTGCCTGCCGGGTATGACTTCGGTCAACGGCTCGGTCGGCGGTGAGAACTGGTGCGTTTACGGTGATCTGGATAAATACTGCGACACCGCATCCATTATGACCTACGGTATGGCTTGGGCAGGTTCCGCTCCTGGTCCTGTCTCTCCGAGAAGTTGGCTTGAGGGTGTGTACGATTATGCTGTGCGGGTGATGAACCCAGACAAGGTATTCCTCGGTATGCCTGCCTACGGTTGGAACTGGCAGATCTATGACACCCCGGAAAATCTGGGCGAATACTACCGTGGCACATCCCACACCTACTATGCTGCAAAATACTGGATGCAGGGCGTGTATAACTTCACCGATGATGCACCACCGCAGCCTTTCATTCCGATCCTTTCCTATTGGGACGATTACGATATGGGTCCGTGGGCGCTCCCTCATGTGTATGACTACATGGAAGGCAGAGATGCCACGGCAAAAACCTATCCCCAGATGGCAGAGGTCTATAACCGCAGGAACTATCTGACCGCTTATGCCAAGCAGCAAAAGACCGAGTTTGGAGAAATTCTCATTGACCACGATGCCGAGCCGGACAGCTATTCCGGCATTGTTTCTGTTTCCAAGACCCTTGTGACCTTGGGAGAGGACGGCTCTGCCACCTATAAGTTCACCATTGATGAGGACGGCACCTACGATGTGGCAGTCCGGCTGTGTTATCCGTTCTGGGATAAAAACAGCATTTATGCTTCTCTGGATGGCAGCACGGTTCATTTTTCCGAGAATCGGCTATGGTGGCCGTACTGGCGAACCACTTTCTGGGCAACCCTCGCCAAGGGTGCAAATCTCACTGCCGGAGAGCATACGCTGAAAATCTCTGTGGGCGTGAACGGTGTCCAGTTCTATGGTTTCCGTGTCTGCACGGACTTTTCCGAAGAACCTACTGCAGGTGATGCGGAATACACCCTTGCACCACGGAAATTCAAGGACATCAATGGCGATATGGTGGGACCGGCGACAGGCTTCAAGCTGACACTTGAAATGCTGCGCCGAAAGCCGGACTCTGCACTGGTATGGTATGAGGATTTCCGTGATGAGCAGAAGATCCCGGAAAGCTACTGGACAACGCTCTCCGGCGAATGGGATGTGTGGCAAGACCTTAACAGCGATGCCAACCGCCCATACTCGCAGCTTGAGGGCTACGGTCAGCTTGCCTGGAACTATAACGGATTTTCCGACATTCATCTCCGTGCACAGATCATCATCCCGCCGGATGGTGGTGGCAAGTCCGGCATTTTCCTCGGTTCGCTGTTTTTGTGCATCAATTACGATACGCAGAGGTTGGAACTCTACGAAGGGTCAACGCTCAAGGGAAGCTACTCGGCATCCTATGCAAAGACCGCAAAGGCAGACCTCCGCTCCAATCCGAGTGTTTACACCATTGAGATGCGTAAGCGTGGAAACAAGGTGCGGGTCTATTCCTCCACCTCGTACACGCTGCGCTTTACGGCTACGGTCAGCAGTGGCGGTGGCTATGCGGGTATCCGCTCGGATATGCCTGTCAACTGCCAACTGCTCCGTCTGGGGGATGCCTGGACATACGAACCGTATGAGCGTTTCGATGTTATCATGCCGGATGGTACTGAAACTTCCTACGGCAGAATTGAACGGTCGAACTGCACCTGGGATGAGGAGTTCCAGGTGTTCACGCTGACCAGTGATGTGGAAGAATCGTCCACCAGAAGCGAAAGCATCTCTCTGGACTACGAGTTTTACCACTCCCACATCATGCCGCTTGAGTGCGGCAACGACTACTCTGCAAAAATAATCCCCAGGGACATCAACATCTGGATTTCCAGGCTGTTCCTTGGGGATTCGGACGGCTTTTCCATCCTTTACTACCAGGATGTGGACAGCCTCATCTATTGGGCAAACCAGGCAGCATACCGATGGAAGCTGCGAGGGATGTGTATGTGGTCCCTCGGACAGGAAGATATGCGGGTATGGGAATGGTTACCCAAGCAAACCGAATAAGGCACATAGGGCTTCTGCTGTCGTGGCAGAGGCCCTTTTGCATAATTAAAACGAAATGGAGGATAACGCTATGAAACAAATCTGGTCTGGCATTCAGATCGCATTCACCGCTTTCGGTGGCTTCCTTGGATGGTTCCTGGGCGGTGTGGACGGCTTCCTGTATGCGCTGATCGCCTTTACGGTGATCGACTACATCACCGGCGTCATGTGCGCCATCACTGACAAGAACCTCTCCAGTTCCATCGGCTTCAAAGGCATCTGCCGCAAGGTGCTGATTTTCACTCTTGTGGGCATCGGCAACATTGTGGATGTCTATGTCCTCGGCCAGGGTGGAGTGCTGCGAACCGCAGTCATTTTCTTCTACCTGTCCAATGAGGGTGTCAGCATTCTGGAGAACTCTGCCCATCTGGGACTGCCTATCCCTGAAAAGCTGAAGGAAGTCCTGGAGCAGCTTCACGAGCGAGGAGGTGACGATGATGAATCTGCATAAGCTGATTCTTACAGAAAACGCTTGCTATAAGGCAGGCAGAACCATCACCGTCAAGGGCATTATGGTTCATTCCACCGGGGCGAACAACCCCAATCTGAAACGCTATGTGGGTCCCAATGACGGTCTGCTCGGTGAAAACCAGTACGGCAATCACTGGAACACCTATCACCCCGGCGGCAGAGAAGTCTGCGTCCACGCTTTCATCGGCAAACTGGCAGACGGCACCATTGCCACATACCAGACACTTCCGTGGAATCACCGTGGATGGCACGCCGGAGGCAGCGCCAACAACACCCATATCGGCTTTGAAATCTGCGAGGACGGTCTTACGGATTACACCTATTTCCAGAAGGTGTACCGTGAGGCCGTTGAACTTTGTGCCTACCTCTGCAAGGAGTATGGTCTCACCGAGCAGAATATCATCTGTCACTCCGAGGGCTACAAGCAGGGCGTCGCATCCAACCACGGTGATGTGATGCACTGGTTCCCAAAGCATGGCAAGAGCATGGATACCTTCCGTGCCGAGGTCAAGGCTCTGCTTGCTGCCGATACCAAGGAGGACACTTCCGAGCCTGTGGTGACCTATCCTGAAAAGCTGACTTCCGGCTATTACCGTGTGCGTAAAGCCTGGAAGGACAGCAAGTCCCAGGTGGGTGCTTACCGCGTCCTCGCCAATGCAAAGGCGGCTGCGGATAAGAACCCCGGCACTCATGTTTTCACCAATGATGGTGTTGCCATCTATCCTGTGGATGATGCAACCGACTCCGGCACTGCTGACTACCGCATCCATACGGTAGTTAAGGGAGATACCCTATGGGACATTGCCGCCCTGTATCTTGGCAAAGGCAGCAGATACCCTGAAATCAAGACCCTCAACGGTCTGAAGTCCAATGTCATCTACAGCGGTTGGAAGCTGAAGATCCCCAACTAACCACGAAGCCCATCGAGGAGATAATTTCTCTTCGGTGGGCTTATTTTTTTGCTGTTTTTCTGTTCAAATGCCGTTTTCACCTCCAGTGGGTAGTGAGGAAGCCCCTCGGATTGGAGGAACCCACTATGACGGATTTGCAGAAAGAACGAATAAAAACCTTGCGTTTACAAGGCATCAGCTATGTAAAAATCGGTGAAATGCTCGGTATTTCAGATAATACAGTACGCTCATTCTGCCGCCGAAACGGTCTGGGCGATACAGCGAAGAATACGGTTGCCTGCAAACAGTGCGGAAAGTTGATAAAAATCGTTCCCAAGCAGAAGCCCAGAAAGTTCTGCTCGGACACTTGCCGGACTGCCTGGTGGAACAGCCACCCAGACTGCGTGGATCGGAAAGCGGTTTATGCTTACACCTGCGCTCACTGTGGTAAGCCATTCACTGCGTATGGTAATAAAGAGCGTAAATATTGTAGCCACGGCTGCTACATTGCGGACCGCTTCGGAGAGGAGTGTGGCTGCTGTGACTGATGCTTATCGTGCCAGACTTGAAGACTACCTGGCATCCATGCTCCAAGCAAAACGGATGCTGTCGTTGGGGATTATAACCCCGGAAGATTACGCCATAATTGATACAATGCAGCGCGAGGAATTTGGAATATCTTCGTGTAGTTTATATCGCGGGATTGACTTGATATATAGTGGTTTCAGAGGTAATATGTCACACTACGAGGAGGTGACAAAATGCCAAGAGCAATAACCATTGTACCAAAACCACCGAAACTGGAAAAGAAAAAGCGAGTTGCAGCCTACGCCCGTGTATCGAGCGGCAAGGATGCCATGCTCCACTCGCTGTCCGCACAGGTCAGCTACTACAGCGACCTCATCCAGAATCACGATGACTGGCTCTATGTTGGCGTGTACGCTGATGAAGCCAAGACCGGCACCAAGGAATCCAGAGCAGATTTTCAGAGACTGATCGCTGACTGCCGTGCCGGAAAAATCGATATGGTGATTACAAAATCCATCTCCCGCTTTGCACGAAACACGGTCACACTGCTACAGACCGTCCGTGACTTCAAAGCCTGGGAGGTGGACATTTTCTTTGAGGAGCAGAACATCCACACCATGAGCGGTGACGGCGAACTGATGATGACCATTCTGGCGTCCTACGCACAGGAAGAAAGCCGCTCCGCCAGTGAGAATCAGAAATGGCGCATCAAGCGAAACTTCGAGGAAGGGATGCCCTGGAACGGGGCCATGCTCGGATACCGGCTGAAGAACGGTCGGTACGAGATCATCCCAGAGGAAGCAGACCTTGTCCGCCGCATTTATGACGAGTACCTTTCCGGCGATGGCTACCTTACCATTGCCAAACGGCTGAATGAGGACGGCATCCCGTCACGCTTCGGAAAGCAATGGGGTCAATCAGTGATTTCCAAGATACTCAGTAATTACACCTATACGGGAAATCTGATTTTACAGAAAACCTTCCGTGAGAACCACATTACCAAAAAGACCGTCATCAACAACGGCGAACTTCCGAAGTACCACGCAGAGGATGCCCACGATGCCATTATCGACATGGGGACCTTCCAGGCGGTGCAGGCAGAAAAAGCACGACGGGCGGCTCGGTTCATCAAGAAGCCAACACCCAAGAAAACATACCCGTTCACAAGCCTTCTGGTCTGTGACGGCTGCGGAAAAAACTATCGGCGCAAGGTCACGAAAACGGGACCCGTCTGGGTCTGCGGCACCTTCAATTCAATGGGCAAAGCCGCCTGTGCTTCCAAGCAGATCCCCGAAGAAACCCTGCAGGCAGTGACCGCAGAAGTGCTTGGGCAGGTGGATTTTCCAGAGGAATTACTCCGCAGGCTGATAAAGATCATCCTGGTCTGCAATGAAAATGTATTGATTTTCCGCTTCTATGACGGCTCGGAAGTCACACGGAAGTGGCAAGACCGCTCACGCAGCCAAAGTTGGACGGACGAGATGAAAGCAACCGCCCGTCAGAAAGCCCTGGAAAGGAGGAACCAGAATGCCTAAAGTTACAATGATACCCGCAACCATAAACCCACTGACGCACCTGCCTTCGGTGGCTGCACGGAAAAGACGTGTCGCCGGATACGCCCGTGTTTCCACCGACAGCGATGAGCAGTTCACCAGTTATGAGGCGCAGGTAGATTATTACACCAAATTCATACAGTCCAAGCCGGAATGGGAGTTCGTAAAAGTCTATACGGACGAGGGCATTTCCGGCACTAATACCAAGCACCGTGAGGGTTTCAAAGAGATGATCACCGATGCCCTGGACGGCAAAATCGACCTCATCGTTACCAAGTCGGTCAGCCGATTTGCGAGAAATACGGTTGACAGCCTGGTCACCATCCGAAAGCTGAAAGAGAACGGCGTGGAGTGCTACTTTGAAAAAGAGGGCATCTACACCTTTGACGGCAAGGGCGAATTGCTCATCACCATCATGTCCTCACTGGCGCAGGAAGAAAGCCGCAGCATTTCCGAAAACATCACCTGGGGACAGCGCAAGAGCTTCTCCGATGGCAAAGTGCATCTGCCGTACAAACGCTTCCTCGGCTATGAAAAGGGCGAGGACGGACGGCCTGCGGTTGTCGAAAGCGAAGCAAGGGTCGTAAAGCTGATTTACGGGCTTTTCCTTGAGGGCAAGACCCAGGCAGGAATTTGCAAATACCTGGAGGAATTGGGCATCCCATCACCGGGTGGCAAGCAGACATGGAGCAAGACCACGATCACCAGTATCCTTCAGAATGAGAAATACAAGGGTGATGCACTGCTCCAGAAGAAATTCACGGTAGATTTTCTGGAAAAGAAAATGAAGCCCAACGAGGGTGAAGTCCCACAGTATTATGTGACGGGCAGTCATCCCGCCATCATTGAGCCGGACGAATGGGAGCAGGTGCAGGCGGAGTTTGCCAGACGGAAGACCTTGGGCAAAGCCTACAGCGGCAAAAGTGTTCTTTCTGCCAAACTGGTCTGCGAGGATTGCGGTGCCTTCTTCGGCCCCAAGGTATGGCACTCCACTGACCAGTACCGCCGCACCATTTGGCAGTGTAACGGCAAATTTGCAAACGAGGAACGCTGCCACACTCCCGTAGTGGACACCGAAACCATACAGCGGCTTTTCATAAAAGCCTACAATCTGATGATGCAGGATCGGGTGCAGATCATAAAGCAGTGTGAAGCGTGGCGTGCGCGGTTGATGGATTTCGGAACACTGGATGCCGATATTGAACGGCAGCTTGAAGAGACCCAGGTGGTTGCCGAACTGGTCAAAGCGGCAGTCAAGGAAAACGCATCCACGGCACAGTCCCAGGAAGCCTACCTCAAAAAGTACGAAGCGCTCACCGAACGGTACGAGAAGGCGGCTGCGGAACTGGAGCGGTTGCAAAGCCTACGCACCGCCCGAAGCCAACAGGACAAAAAGATGGCACTTTATATCCGCACCCTCAAGAAACAGCCGGAAGTGATGCATGACTGGAACGACACCATCTGGACGGTGATGATTGAAAAGGCCATTGTGCATAAGGATGGACAAATCACATTTGTTTTCCAGAACGGCACGGAAATCAAGGTCGGAGCGTAACTGCTCCGGCTTTTTTTCTTTGCCGAGGAATAATTAAAAGATGCACACCCCTTGGCTCAAAATGCACACCCCACAGACCTTTCGTTAAATGGTATAGAGGGGTAAAACAGAAAAGGCTCCACGGTGACCATTTCAGAACCACCGTAGAGCCTGTTATCGTTAAAAAGTATAGGAAAGCCCTTGTAAATAGGGGGTTTTGCAAAAAGAAACTGGACACCCGCTTCGATACTCATTGTATCAAAACTGGTGTCCAGTTATGGCGCAGAAGGAGGGATTTGAACCCTCGCGCCGGTTACCCGACCTACGCCCTTAGCAGGGGCGCCTCGTCACCACTTGAGTACTTCTGCACATGATAACAAATAAACTATATGATTAATTGGCGGAGAGGGTGGGATTCGAACCCACGGTCCCTTTCGGGATCACCGGTTTTCAAGACCGGCTCCTTAAACCGCTCGGACACCTCTCCGGATGAACCGCAAACAGTTCGTCTGGAAACAACCACAGCAACCTGTGACTAATACAGTTTACCACAAAAAAACTGTTTTGTCAATAGGAAAAACAAATTTTTTTATAAATTTCGTAAATATAAGCGGGAAGACGCTCACATAGTCTCCCCGCGCAACAATATTATGATCCCTATACTCTGAACACGCTGATAAGCTCTCTCAGTATCGATGCCTGACCCGAAAGCTCCTCGGAAGCCGCAGCCGACTGCTCCGCTGTTGCCGAGTTGGTCTGAACCACGCTGGATATCTGTTCGATACCTGTTTTTATCTGTTCTATCATACCGGCTTGCTTTTCGCTTGCCGACGCAATCTCCTTGACAACTCCCTCAACACCGAGAGCGCGTTTCTCAACACCCGCCAAAGCCTCCGATGTGCTGCCGGCTATGCGCGAACCGTTGTGAACCGCTTCCAGAGACTTTTGAATGAGTGTTGTAGTGGTTTTTGCCGCTTCGGCAGACTTTGAAGCCAGGTTTCTTACCTCGTCGGCAACCACAGCAAAGCCTTTTCCCGCCTCGCCTGCTCTTGAAGCCTCAACAGCCGCGTTGAGTGCAAGGATATTCGTCTGGAAGGCAATATCCTCAATAGTTTTGATGATATTTCCGATGTGCTCCGAGGTTTCGTTTATGCTTGTCATAGCCTCGTTCAGACGGGACATTTCACTGATAGCGGTATTCATATATCCGATAGTTTCCTTGGCAAGCTTGTTGGCGCTTTCGCAGCTTCCGTAATTTTCCTCGACTTCGGTTGTAATAACAGCTATTCTCGAAGCAAGCTGCTCTATCTCCGAAGCCTGCTCGGCAGCGCCCTGAGAAAGTGCCTGCGCGCCTGAGGACACCTGATCCGCTCCAGATGTTACCTGATCCGCGGAAGTGTTTATCTGAGCGATAGTATCACCAAGCTTGCTGTTGATATTTTTTATATAGCCGAGCAGCTTTTCAAAATCTCCGACATAATATTCCGCTCCCGCATCCGTATTTACTCCAAGATCGCCGTCCGCCATAGCTTCAAGGACGCGCCCGATATCGCCAATCATATTGTTAAGACTTTCAACCACAGTCTGGGTAGCCATAGCAAGCCTGCCTGCTTCGTCTTGCCTGTGTATTTCGGGTATTCCACTTTGCAGATCACCGCTTGCAAGTTCTTCAATCCTTTCGGTGCAGAGACGGACAGATTTTCCAACTCCGGTTCCGAGCTTTGCAGAAATGAGCGCTGCAATAACGACAGATATCACAATTACGATAACAGTAAAATAAATTCCTCTAACTGTACTTTCAAGGAAATCATTGACAGGAGCATATATAGCAAGAGACCATCCGTCCGTCCCTTCTATAGGACTATAGCCTATAAATTTTTTCTCTCCGTCAAGGGTATATGAATCAAAACCTGAATTTCCGCTGAGCATGGATTTATGTATCGCAGCTATATCTCCGTAGCCCCTTTCCGCCTCTGCGGGGTCTTTTGCAGTTTCACTGATATTTTCTCCGTTAAGCACTACATTGCTGTCAACATTAGCAATCGTACTGCCGGTTTTGTCGATAATATACGCAGCGCTGTTTTCGCTTACTTTTATATCACGGACAATATCGTTGAGAAACTCCTCATCGGGAACGATGTAAACGCAGCCGACAGATTCTCCGCCTGCAATGCCGTCTTTCCAAAGGGGCGCTGCAACGATGACTGTTATCTTGCCTGTAACCTTTGAAATAAGCGGAGAGGACACATACGGCAGACCTTTTATTGCATTCTGATAATAGGCTCTGTCGGAATAGTTGTTGCCGTCCACACCGTCACCGTTAATATCCACAAGGTTGCACCTCTGAAGACCATATTTTTCGGTATGATTATTCAATACTTCAAGTTTGTCCTCAACCGGCACATTTTCATCGGACATTTTTTCAATCATGCCCAGTTCGCTTGCGATATTTGCATACGCCTGAATCTCCCAAGAAACTCGTTGGGCTGACAGTCCTGCGGTCTCGCTCAGATTCATTTTCGCTATTCCCATTGCTGACGTGTAGCTTAGCGTGCTGGCAAACGTACCCAAAAACAACAATGAAATAATAGTCATAATAACAATCGTATAAAAAATTTTTTTGCCTATTGATTTCACAATGATTCCCCCAATTTTAATGTATAAAATGCATAAAGCTCTTGTATTCCGAACCGTTAAAACGCACGCCGTTCGTCATTTTTCGGGAGGACGCGCACGGCTTCGGGTCAAGTTATTTATTAATATTATACCACTTTACTGATAGATGTGTCAAGAGGTAAAATGGCATAATTACTAAAAAAGCACTTTTATATTGGCAAATTATTATATGAAAAAACAATGCCGCAGTTTTTAAAGGTATGTTTCAGACGTTTTAAAATCTCATTGAGCATACAAAATAAAACACACGCTGCAAATACCTTTAAATCATAGCTCACGAAAGTCTATTTCAAAAATACGTATTTACTTATGCAGATTTCATAAAAAGCTATAAAACTATTTGCTTACAGACACCTTTTTCGCGTCATCGCCTGTCTGACGCTTTCTCATTTTACGCCAGCTTATAAAGCCGTAAAGGTCGTTGATCAAAAACATCGCAAAGCAAATTATCACAGACAGATAAGATATGTCCGATATTGCCGCCATTACCCATAAAACGATAAGTATAAGATCGTTTGCCGCATATGCCAGCGCGTAAAACTCGCTTCTGCGGAATGTAAGATATACCGCAATAAAGCTTGTAGTAACCGAGATCGTGCTGGGTACAAGATTTGCCGTACCGAATTTGTCCAGAATAAAGTAGAAAGCAACAGTTACCAATGCCGTTAATATAAGCATAAAAACTATTTCCACGCCTCTTATGCGGTTTACCTTTACTTCGGAGCGGTTTCCGTTATACGGATTGCGTACCCAGGAAATAAACGCCAATACAGCCATCGGCGCAGACATACCCATGTAGGTTATCATTTCACCGTAATATGAAAACGAGTAGGAAATTATTCCGTAAAGCACACTGAAAACGATTATCAATATTTGTCCTGCCGGGTTTCCCTTTGCGTTGAAGATCAGCGCGGTGATCCCGATAAGCGACGCGGCAAGCTTCAGCCAGCCTGTCCTGTCAAATATAAAAAATGACGCTGTTATCGCCGTTACCGAACATAGCCACAGCGCGATCTCACCTTTGGTAAAATAATTCAGGATTTTTTTCGGCATGACGATCCTCCTAAAAAATAAACATTCGACCGCGCATCTTCAAAGACCTAACGATACGCGGCGAATGTTTTCAACATTCTTATTCTGCCCGGTGGCATACATTATTTACAATTATAATTGTAGCATATCCAAGCGGAATTGTCAAATTGAATTTGCACATTAATTTAGGATCACAAAATCGCAACAGCAATAGTATTACAATTTCTCAAAGCCATACGCTTCGTAAGCGTCTTGAAAAACGTCCGTAGTATCATAAAAGTACTTGTTATTCCTCAAAGGGTACAAAAGATATTTTTTCATACTCTGCGGTAAGCGGCATTTTCGAGTCGTCAAAAGCGTTGAGCCAACTGTCAACGCCTGTTCCGCACCAAGCGTTCATCATTATCTTGCTTTCTGTCACGGGAATATTTTCACCAACTGAGTAGACTTCAACACCGTCAACAAACCAAACTATCTTGTCCTTATGCCATTCAAAAGCGTAGGTGTGGAAATCCTCGGAAGCGTCAAAGCCAAGATCGTGCATATATTCATGGTTTCCAACGCCGTCCGTAAAATAATTGAATTGAACCTTTGTGGTGTCCTTGCCCAGTATCTCAATATCTATCTCGTCCCAGGGATTACCGTCGGAGGGTCCCGTGTAAGTGAAAAACGAGGACACAACTCCGTCGTTTTTAATTGCCTTCATGGAGACCTCATACCGTCCGTAGCCGTAAAAATCCTTTGAACGGTACTCTCCCCCCGAATACGGAACCGTCTTTAAAGGGCTTTCATCATTATTGATGATAAGCTGCATTTTTCCGTTTTCAAAGGTACAGTTTTCTTTGCGCCAGGTTACGTTGAACATACTTCCGTTGCACCAGCCGTCTGCCGTCTCGAACAGCTCCGAACTGCCGTTTTCAAAGCTTACCGACGAAATATCCGCCGCAGCCGAATTAGGTTGACTCATTTCACCGTCTCCTCCGTTTTTCCCGCAGGAGCAAAGCGACGCCGACATTACCGCTGACAAAACAACAATAAAAAATCTTGATTTAAATGTTTTTTTCATTATAGCAGCCTCCGTTAAATTTATTACTGAAATTATTATACCGCTTTGTCTCCCCGGTGTATATCATAATTTTGACTTAGCTGTAACTATTTTGACTTTTTTGTTCTGTCCATGCTCCAGGTGGAGCGGTAGTATTTTTTGCGGAACTCGTTGGGAGTCATTCCGGTGTACTTTTTAAAAGTACTGATAAAATGGCTGTGTGAATTAAAAGCAAGGTAGTTGCCGATATCCACGGGAGCGTAGTCGGAATATTTCAGCATATTCTGAGCGGTCTCAACTCTTTTTACAGCGATATAGGTGCTTACCGTGACCCCTACCTCGCTGCGGAAAAGTCTCGACAGATATGACGGGCTAAGAGAAACGTATTCGGCTATCTCTTCCTCGGATATCTTAGAATGGAGATGATCGTAAATATAGTCCATGGTCATTATGATCGGCTTTGAATAAATACTGCTTCTTGCAACCTTGTTCATCTGATTTGTGAAATCAAGTACAGCTTCCTTGTGCAGAGCGTGCACCTCTTCTTCCGCGGAGCACTTATCCGCTTTCAGTATGTACAGATCGCTTAGAGTATATGCCGGTTCCATTTCCATTCCGCCCTCTACGCAAAAACGGGTTATAAGTGCAACAGTTATGGTAAAGTGGTACTTCAGATTCCGCAGGGGATCCTCCGAGAGTATACCGACTCCTCCCGAGCCAAGCGGAGTCATAAGCTGCTCCACCCTCTCAATATTGCCGCTTTTAACGCAGTCGTAGAACTCGAATTCCTTTTCAAACGGGGAATGCTTAAAAGAATATTCCCTGTTCATAAAAGACCTGTATGTCAGTTCATGTTCCGATTGAGCCATACGAAAAACACCTCCTTGCTGCTTTATTCTATTATATATCACACAAAGAAAAATTGCAACAAAATTTTGATAAAAAAAACAAAAAAGTAGTATTATTAACTGTGCGGATATGTTATAGTAAAATTACAGCAAACGGTTAAAATATTGTAATTTTAATCTGGTTTGAAAAGGAGAGATTTATATGAAGAATTTGAAAAGAACTCTGGCATTTATTTCCGCTCTTTCCATCGTGGGAACATTGTCCGCCTGCTCCGACAGCGGTGAACAGACCCCGGAGGCTACTCTTGCGGCTACAGTCGAAACAACTGCTCCCAAGGAACTGAGCGACGAGGAAAAGGAATCTGTTGCTGCAGTTGACGTCGGCGACGACGAGAAGCTTGAAAACGGAAAAATAAGATGGCTTGCTACATACGATATCAATCCGGCAAAGGGCAAGCCCAAGGACTTTTCACTGGAGCTTTTTGAGACCAAATACGGCGGCAGCATTGAGTGGATCAACACAACCTGGGAAAACCGCTTCACCGACCTTTCCACTCTCGTAGTCGGCGGAGACGCCCCCGATATGTTCCCTGCACAGGAGTTTGACACTTTCCCCGCAAAGGCTGTAGAGGGTATGTTCCTGCCTTGGGACGAATATATTGACTTCAACGACGCCGAACTTTGGAACGAGGGCGGCAAAAAGCTTTCCGATATGCATATGCTTGGCGGAAAACATTATGTTTGCGCTACCTCAAGCGAATCCAAGTGTCTCATGATATACAACCAGAAAACCATCGACGAAAACAATCTTGACGATCCGAGAGAGCTTCTCGCCGCTGATAACTGGACTTGGGATACATTTCGCGGTATGTGCGTTGAGTACTGCGACCGTGAAAACGACAAGTTCGCATATGACAGCTGGTATTTTGAGACTCAGTTTGTACTGACTACCGGCGTTGCTCCGATCACTGTTGAAAACGGTCTTGTTGTAAACAATATCGCAAGCGCCGAAATGGAACGTGCGGAAAACTTTATGTATAATCTCAAAAAGGACGATCTGCCTCTTCCAAAAGCTGAATTCAACTGGACCGAACAGCCTCAGCGTGTACCTGAGGGTAAAACATTGTTTTATCCAATCGCTACATGGGCGCTTTGGGAAACAAACCTTTCCGGTCTCGGTACTCCCGATGATATAAGATTTGTACCTATGCCAAAGGATCCCGAAGCTGACAAATATTACCTCCCTGCCAATATGGACGCTTACACTCTCTGCAAGGACGCACAGAATCCTGAAGGCGCAGGCGCGTTCATGAAGTGCAAGCTCATCGCTGAAAAGGACGAAAGCGCTCAGAAGATCACTTTTGACCAGTGGAGAAATGACTACGGCTGGACAGATGAGATGTTTGAAATGTGGCGTACTGTAAGAGAGCTTACCGACGCAAACCCTGTTGTAAGCTTCCACATGGGTCTGCCCAAGGATGTTGCCGATATCGTTGACGACAGGATCAAGCAGGCTTCTTTCAACGGAACTGACTGGGCTACCACAAGAGAAGAGATCAACGGTCTTACACAGGTAACTGTTGACGAACTGAACGAAAAGATAAAAGCTGAATTTTCAAACTGATTTAACTGATACTGTAACGGATATCCATAACGTCATTTAACGCGGCAGGGTTCCGCCTTTAAGACGGAACCCTGCCATGTTGTTTTCACTGTTCAACAAATGTTGTAATAATCAAACAAAAATTGTATATTTTTATCGGCGCAGGATCTATAGTAATCGTATACAGACGATTCTGTATAATATCTGCGAAAGGAATGATGCAATATGAAAAAATTTAACGGCTACAAAAAAGGTGTAAATCTTGGCGGCTGGCTTTCACAGTGCTGCCATACGACCGAGCATTACGACAGCTTTATCGGCAGGGAGGACATTGAAAAGATCGCCTCATGGGGACTCGACCACGTTCGTCTGCCGATCGACTACAATCTTGTGGAGGACGCGGAAGGAAATACCCTTGAAAAAGGATATGAATACATTGACAATGCAATAAAATGGTGCGGCGAGTTCGGACTGAACCTTGTACTCGACCTGCATAAAACCGCCGGCTTTTCATTTGACAAGGGAGAAAAAGAAAGCGGATTTTTTGAAAACAACGCTTTGCGCGAAAGATTTTACTGCCTCTGGGAAAATCTTGCAAAGCGTTACGGCAAGTACAGCGACAGAGTGGCTTTTGAGCTTCTGAACGAAGTAACGGACAAAAGCTACATAACAGTATGGAACGAGGCAATATACGGCTGCATCGAGAAGATACGCGCAATTGCTCCTGACACTACTATAATAGTGGGCAGCTACTGGAACAACAGTCCCGACGCTCTGCCCGATCTTGTAAAGCCTTATGATGATAACGTGATCCTTTCTTTCCATTGCTATGACCCGATGGATTTTACTCATCAGGGTGCGGAATGGGTAGACAATATGGACGTTTCCGCCGCAAAAAGCTTTGATGAAAAGGAGATCAACCCCGAATACTTTGAGGGAAGATTTTCCGCTGCTTTGAAAACAGCGGAAAAATACGATGCTGCGCTTTACTGCGGCGAATACGGAGTTATCGACCGGGTTTCCCCGCAGGACGCTCTTAAATGGTATAAAGCCATAAACACCGCTTTTGAGCGCTTTGGTATTTCCCATTCTGCGTGGAACTACAAACAAAAGGATTTCGGACTTTCAGATAAATGGATAGAACCCGTTATCGGCGAAATTGTGAAATATCTTTAATTCTTAAATTCTTCATAACCTCTTTTTTATTTCGTACAGCCATTCTGCGCGGAAAATGCACAAAAACTGCGCCTAAATCTTGCATATATGGATTTTGACAAAAAGTTTTGTTTGCGCTTTCAAAGCAGAGCGGCTATATGGAAACGAAAACAGGCGGGACATTTGGTTCCCGCCTGTTTTCGTTTTATTATATTCCATGGACTTTTTGCCGATATGCAGTTAACAGCTATTTTAATATATTATCAAGAGTATCAATAAGATTTTTAACGTCAATCGGCTTTGCAATATGGTCGTTCATTCCGCTTTTCAGAGCCTCCTGCTTATCCTCCTCAAAGGCGTTCGCAGTCATTGCGAGTATAGGTATGGAAGCAAGTTTCTTATTTTCAAGCTTTCTTATAGCTCTTGCAGCTTCGTACCCGTCCATTACAGGCATCTGCACGTCCATAAGCACAAGCTGATAATATCCCGGTTCCGAGTTCTTCAGCATATCCACCGCGATCTGACCGTTATCCGCCACATCAACGCTGAATCCCTCCTCGCTTAGTATCTCTACGGCGATTTCCTGGTTAAGCACGTTATCCTCGGCAAGCAAAATCCGTTCATTATGGTGGTTAGTTTCCTGCTTCTTGTTAACAACCGTCTTGCTGTTCCGGTTAACAATAGAACTGAGACAGCTCCTCAAATCGGACATAAACAAGGGCTTGCTGCAAAATGCTGTAACGCCCGCTTCTCTCGCTTCGTCCTCAATATCGGACCAGTCGTATGCAGTCAGCACGATAACAGGAGCATTGTCTCCTGTCTCCTTGCGTATTCTTCTTACTACCTCTATTCCGTTTACATCCGGAAGCATCCAGTCTACAATATAAACCTTGTAATTATCATTGCGCATAAGAGCCTGACGGGTGCGAAGCACAGCTTCTTTTCCCGACAAAGTCCACTCCGCTCTCATGCCTATCTGCTGAAGCATATAGGAAACGCTGTCGCAGGTATTGAAATCGTCGTCCACGACAAGAGCGCGCAAATTCTTGAATTCGGGAAGAACCGCAGGCTTTTTCGCTTCAGCATTAAGCTTGAACGTAAACGACACGGTACATTCAGTACCCACATTCTGCTTGCTCTTTACTTCAATGCTGCCGTTCATCAGATCGACGATATTTTTAGTAATAGCCATTCCGAGACCCGTTCCCTGAATACCGCTTATAGTGGAATTGCGTTCTCTTTCAAACGGCTCGAAAATATGCGATACAAAATCATCGCTCATGCCTATTCCGGTATCCTTTATAAGGAACTCATAATTTGCATATCCGCTCGGCGCGCCGGGTATCTCAGCGATCCTCATGGTTATCGTTCCGCCGGAACCCGTATACTTGACCGCGTTGCTCAGGAGATTCAGCAGAACCTGATTCAGGCGCAGCTTATCGCAGAATATCTCCTCGTCCATAACGTCCACAGTATCCACAAGGAACTCAAGCTGTTTTGCGTGAATATCTCCCTGAATTATATTGTGAAGTCCGTGGAGTATTTCGGGAAGACTGCAAGGCTTTTCTTCAATATGGATCTTTCCGCTTTCAATTCGGCTCATGTCAAGCACGTCGTTGATAAGGCTGAGCAGATGATTTCCCGAGGACATGATCTTTTTAAGATACTCCTCGACCTGATCTCTGTGGTCGATATGGTTCATAGCCAGCGATGTAAAGCCGACGATCGCATTCATAGGAGTCCGTATATCATGAGACATATTTGAAAGGAACACACTCTTTGCCTTATTTGCCCTGTTCGCCTGCATAAGCGCACTTTCAAGCAGATTTTTCTTTTCAACTTCGCTGCGTATCTCTTCGTCTACGCATCGGAATCCGATAACGACTCCGCGAACTATTTCCAATGTTCCCACCCGAACTGCTTTCATCTGGAAATATTTTATATTATCGGCACTTCCGCAAGCCGTCCTGTAGTTAACATGTAAGTTTTTCTTTTCGGTAAGCTCTTTTTTCAGCCAATCCTTTGTGCATGCCTCCAACATCATTTCTCTGTCGTCTTTAATCACGCAGGTATTTATGTATTCCGCCATGTCGCGTTCCAGTATAAGTTTATCCTTGCCTCCGAAAATAGATTCAAGCACGTTTTTATCGCAGTCGGTAATTCTGAGAGCATTTCCCGAGCCTGTCTCCAGATCGTAGAAGCACACAAGATTATAGTCGATACTTAGCGCATGGATAAGTTCTGTCTGACGCTTTTCGTTTTCTCTTTCCTGAATTTTCTGGGCAGTACAGTCCAGAAGAAAACGCTGATAAAACATCTCGCCGTTTTCTTCCAAAAGCTTTATATTACCCATGATGTGAAGCACTTTTCCGTCCCTGTGTTTTATGCGGTACTCCACGCTTATGCTGTCGCCGGGATCAATTAACGTCTTGATACGCTCGGTAAGCATATCCCTGTCCTCGTCCATAACCGAACTCGCAACCATATCAAAGCCGTCGTTTTCAAGACCTTCGGCAGATTCATATCCGAGTATTTTGAGGGCGGCGCTGTTTATACTAAGTATATGCGAACCGTCCAGCGAATGGCATAAAACTCCGCAGTCGATCGTAGTAAATATTTTTTCAAGGGAACGGTTCTTACGCATTATTTCCTGTTCAAAGGCACGTTCTCTCGTAATATCTATTGCAACTCCCACAGTACCCATTACGCTTCCGTCAAAATCGTAAAGCGGCGACTTATATGTAGTAAGAAGTTTTGTACCGTCTCCGGTCTGAACAGTCTCCTCTGACACGCAGGTTTTCCGCGTATCCATTACCTCGCGCTCGGATTCGATACAAGCAGGGTCGTCCTGTTCAACGTCCCAGATATAAGCATGCCCTCTGCCCTCAACCTGAGCCTTTGTTTTATTTACCGTTTTGCAGAAGCTGTCGTTCACCTTTTCGTGTATGCCGTTTTTGTCCTTATACCAAATAAGATTGGGTATGCTGTTTATGGTGGATTCAAAGAAATGAGACGTCTGCTTAGCGTCCTTGTCCGCCTTGCAGCTCTGCTGCCACCTTAAAAAACGGAACCTCAGTTCCTCGTCGGACATCGGGAGCGTCCATATGTCCTTAACGTTTTCCATAACTCCGTAAAGCGCGGATACCTGCCCCTTATCTGCAATAAGAATAAGTTCCGCACCGCTTTTCATTTCTGAAACTATGTTGGACGTGAGAAGCGGCAATTCCCCCGCGTCATTATTTCCCAAGTACGCAAATATAACGTCAGCCTTTTCGGCAAACCGCTTTTCCCAACCGCCGCTCTCACAGAACTCATGAGTAAAATTTTCAAACGGAGGCGTTCCTTTAATCAATTCAAATAGACGGTTTTCTTCACCGAACAAATAAAAATGAACATGACAATGATACATAATTATTTCCTCCACAAAACGGAATTTACGTCTTTATTCGTCGATTTAAATAAACAAAACATTTATACTATTATACCATAAAAATACACATATGTCAATGCTGCGGCACTCATTTTTTGTGCAATATTACCCTATATGTCTGCCGCAAAATTTGTTTTCGGATAATACTGCTGAAATCAAACTTCAAAATAAGTGTTTTAACAGCCGGTATGAACCTTCGCCAAAGCAAAACAGACCTATATTATTAAGTGTAATAATTTATACATTTTCAGCGTATGCTCCGAAAAAACTGTCAGGAAATTCTAATCAGCTAAAGGCCGCAATATTATTTTACGTCCTAAATACAAGATCGCACCGCTCCATTATTTTAAATCTGGAAAAATATTTCTCCTCCAATGGTATCCATCGGCAGCGGAACTGTTCCGCCGCTTCGCGTCCGCCTCGGTCCAGTATTCTGCGGAACTGCTCCTCGGGTTCGACGGTAAGGAATATCCGCAGGTCATAAAAATCCCAAAGCTCAGGGTGACAGATGTACGACCCTTCGACCATAGCGATCTTATTCGGCTCTACCCCGATCTCCTCGGAAAGTTCCATTTTTCCGCAGTCAAATTTTCTGTATGAAAAAGCCTTTCTCTGCAAAAGCGGCAGCATTACCTCCGCCTTGATTCGTTCATGATCAATGTTCCCGCCGGCTTCGTTCAGGCGCTCCACCGTCCTCTGCTCGGGACGAAGAAAAAAGTGATCGGCGTGTATAACCGAACAGCCCGTCTCTTTTTTCAGCATTGCTGCAAGAGTTGTCTTACCCGAAGCGCATCTTCCGTCAACAGCTATAAGCAGAGGCTTATTTCGATTTACGATCTCCTGCATGACCGCTGAGACAATATTTTTCATATCAGCCATGATCAGTTCTCCGCGCTTTCTGCAGAAATACGGTTGTCCGAAAAGCGGACAAGTCCTGTTCGGTTCAAAGCTACCATGACCGCGGGTATCAGAATAAGCTGCAAAATTATTCCCGGAACAGCGTTAAGAAAAGCTCCCGCAATAAACATTTCAAGCGTAAAGCCGTTTCCGTCAAGACCGAGCAGCAGTACCTGCACAGCTCCCCAAACGACCCGCCCTGTCAGCATAGCAATGATCATGCATCTGTACAGTGCAATTACGCATTTCCAGCGCGAGCGGAAATACAAAAATCCGACTGTAAATCCGTAAGCCGCAAGCTCGAACGACATGGAAACAGCGGTCGGAAAAAGCGTCGGCATTCCGAACATTGCACAGCGAAGCAAAGGAAGAACAAATCCTACTCCGAGACCGTACTGCCACCCGCAGATAAGTCCGCATAATATCACGGGAATATGCATGGGAAGAAGCATATTTCCGATCTGCCTGATCTGTCCTGTAAGAAAAGGCAGCAGCAAACCTATCGCCAGAAACATTGCCGCAAGAATAAGTTTCATAAGATTATCTTTTCTTTTTGTGTCCATTAAGTGTTGTCCTCCTTTGTCTATCAGAAGCTAATGCGTAAAGCGTTCATAAAATTTCGGAAAGCTTATTCTCTGTTCCAAATATGATATGCTTTATATGCTTTCATTTTCTGCAACAAGCGTAAGAAACTTTCCTGTCCCATAAGTTCCATAATATTTTTACAAACAAACATAATTTATTTGCAGATATTTAAAAAATAACTTTTTATATTTTATTGTTTTAAGTATACCATATATATAAAATAAAATCAACAGTATATTTGTAATTTATGCTATCCTCTCAAAAACAATACGTTGGAATCCAAAGCTTATGTTTTGAGTCTGACGAACAAAAATATCTTCTGACAAAGCTTGAAGAAATCGGGGGTTCCATCCCACATTTTCAGAACATTATATTTATTCTGCGGACGGTGATGCCGTGCTGCTGCAAATATGTTGTTTATATATTGCTGTAAAATAAATAATACCTTTAAAATAAAATAAATCGGTAAAATATCAGAAAAAAATTGTAATTATTTATTGACATTTGATTTTAAATTGGTTATAATATTTTTAAAGTATAGTTTATTTGCTGCTTTTAAGTTTATAAACTTTATAAAAGGAGGACAATATTATGGCTAATAACAAGAAAAACGTTCAGGACGAAAAAATCGGCGCTGTTGAAAAACAACCTGATCTCAAGGCTGAAACAGCCGCAGCCGAGCCGGCAGCTAAAGTTGAAAATATTCCCGCAGTCAAAAGCGAAACACCGGTAAAGACCGAAAAAAAACGCGGAAGAAAACCTGCAGCAAAAACTGAAAAAAACGATGCTAAAGCCGAAAAAGCCGCAGCATCAAAATACGGAAAAACCAAAACCGTAAAAGCAGACAAGCCGGCCGCAGCTGCAGATACAGCGGTTTCCGCTTCGCCGACAAAAGAAAAAGCTGCCGACGCTAAAAAAGACGACGCTCCCAAGACCGGCAAAAAGCGCGGAAGAAAACCTGCCGCAGCAAAATCCGAAACCAAAGCCCAGACTAAAACAACAAGTAAGCGCACCTCCAAAAAGGCAGAGGAAAAAACTCCCGCAAAAAGAGGCAGAAAAAAATCTCTGACATATGCCGCAGTTGTTGAAGCTGCAAGAAAAAAAGCGGCGGAAGCGGATATCTCAAGGATTAAGTACCCTATAGCTGTAAACGTTGAGCTTAAAGGCTCCGACTCAGCCGCAGGTGTTTTCTACATCGTTGTTTCAGACGGAAAGGTTACAGTCGAGCCTTATAAGTACAACGATTACGACGTTTATATCGAAGCCGACGCCGCCGAATTTATGAATGTGCTGAACGGTAAAAAGAACATTTATGATGCCCTTGCCGACGGTAGCATTACTTTCGGAAACTGTAACCTGAAAAAAACAATTCTCTTTATCAACGCTGTTCTTTAATATTTACGGTGCCGCACCCTCATCAGTGCACAGACAAAATGTAACTATGGATATAAAAGAATAAAGCATAGGATTTTGGACATAATAGTAATTGCTTTGCTCTTACGGAGGATATCGGCAAAACCTCAGCAAAGTTGAGCTCTGGGGAAGCGGATCCGAGCGCCGTATGAGATTTATGGGTTTGAATTTTAAACTGTGTAAATGCATTTTTCAGATAAAAATGTCAAAACTAAAAAAGCAGTTAAAAAGAGGCAACGCTGAGGAGCGCCCTAACGCGTACTGTGAGATAATACGGTTGTAGCTTGACGCGCAAAATGTGAAAAGTGCAAAATTACAGAAAAACCGTGAAATTTATAAAAAGCCTATTAAAATCGCGTAAAATAGCCGTTTCAGGAGTGCAAAATTTTGTAAAAGTTGAGACGGTGGAAAAATATGGTGTCAAAAAAGCAAAGGCATTTTCGGGTGATTTTTAGTAAATCAACTGGAAATGCCTTTTTGTTGTTTTGGACGTTTAAATAGCGTTTTAATAAAATTAGATATGCTGTTCAAATTGCTTGTTTACGTTGTTTTATAATAAAACAGTACACTTGAAAATGAATTTATGAATAATAGCAATCAATATGGACATAATAACTGCTTTGTTCATGCGGAGGATAGGACATCGCAGAGCTGCATCCCAAGCACCACATGAGATTTGCGGAAAACGGTGCAGTTTTATCATTTCATTTTTTCTAAAAGCCGCTTCCCTGAAACTAAAGCGATAAACCCATTCATCTGCCTTACCAATTAGCGCCACACCATTTGTATTCATCTCTATACATGGTATAAGTTCAGACTATCTTTTCCTTCGGTAAAAATATACACAAATTTTACCGACATATGACGGAATATCTTAAGTTTTTAGAATTAAACATACGGTTTCATTTTATTCTGTTCACGAACCAAGGGTCAGTCTTTACCCTCATTTTTACCTGTCCTTTTTTCGCAGCTATCGGCTGAATGCCAAATGCAAGGCATACTCTGTCGGAATATTCGCAGATTATTTATGAGTAGTCCGGTTATCGTTAAATTTCCGACACTTACGAGTACAGTTTCCCGTACACAGCTTGCTCTTTTTGTGAATTTATGCTATTATATATACAGAAACATTTTCACCGAAAGGAACTGCCTATGTTTAATGAAATTGAAAAAACATTTAATACCGCCGATACTGAGCAAACGTATACGATTATAAGGAACAGCGTTATATCCGCCCAAAGCAGGATATACACCGCCGTTAATTCAGCTATGGTACAAGCATATTGGGAAATAGGCGAGCAGATATACCTTGCTTGCGGTGAGAATGACAGAGCGGAATATGGAAAAGGTTTGCTGCAATTTCTTTCCGACAAGCTGACGGAGGAGTTTGGAAAAGGGTATACAGTACGTAATTTGCGAAATATGAGACAGTTTTATATGGCTTATCCAAAACGGCACACGCTGTGTACCGAATTGAGTTGGTCGCATTATCGAATTTTAATGCGTATCAATGATGAAAGGCGCAGAAGCTGGTACACTGAAGAATGCGCTAAATTGGGTTGGAGCGTTCGTCAGCTTGAACGGCAGATAAACACAATGTTTTATGACAGACTGCTTGCAAGCAAGGATAAAGAGCCTGTTGCGGAAGAGATTCAGAAAACAGAGCCGAAGTCCGAATACGAAAAAATTATACGCGACCCTTATGTTCTTGAATTTTTGGACTTGCCAGCCAATCCGCATTTTTATGAAAAGGATTTAGAGCAGACTCTGATAGAACATCTGCAAAAATTTCTGCTTGAATTAGGCAGGGGATTTTGCTTTGAAGCACGGCAGAAGAAAATAAGCTTTGACGTTAGACATTTTTATATCGACCTTGTGTTCTATAACTATATTCTCAAATGTTTTGTGCTTATAGATTTGAAAATCGGCGACCTTACACATCAGGACTTGGGACAAATGCAGATGTACGTTAATTATTATACCCGTGAACTGATGAACGAGGGCGATAATCCGCCGATAGGAATAGTGCTGTGCGCCGACAAGAGCGACGCTATTGTAAAATATACGCTGCCTGAAAATAACAAGCAGGTATTTGTCTCAAAGTATATGACGTGTATTCCCAGTGAGGAAGAATTTAAGCGGGAGCTTAACTTAAACGATTTTAAAAAGTTGGACTATTGAGTATGAATGTTATAGTAGTATACGCCGATTTATTGAAGCCGTTTGCGGAATATGAAAAATATTTGCCGCTGGTTTCGTCGGAAAGGCAGGAAAAAATATCGCGCCTAAAAGCCGAGAAAGATAAAATTATTTCACTTTGTACAGAATTGCTTATTCGGCACGCAATTTCGCAGCGGTTTACTATTCCTTTTTCAGAAATCATTTTTGGATATGGAGAACATGGGAAACCGTATATTTTAAACGATAGAGATTACTGTTTTTCGGTTTCGCATTCAGATAACTGTATTGCATTTACGGGAGGAAATTTTCCGATCGGCATTGATGTTGAACGGATCTCCCGCGGGAATATTAAAATAGCAAAACGGTTCTTTACAGCCAATGAATACAATTTCATTAAAACAAGCAAAGAACCGAGTGAAGATTTCTGTAAAATATGGACTTCTAAAGAAGCATATTTGAAAATGCTGGGTGTTGGATTATCAAAATCATTGGGGTCGTTTGATGTTACAGATAAAAGTCTTGGCTGCTGTTTTAGAACTAAGCGGCTATCTGAATTTATGCTGACCGTATGTGCTGAAAAAATAATCAATGAGATTATTGTAAATGAAATGGATTTTGAAAGTTTGTTTAATGTTATTTGACAAGCAAAACGCGAAAAAGAACACTGATATTGTCAATATAACTTGACACATTTTTTGAAAATTCTTGTGAGCCGGAAAATCGGCTCTCCGAAATGGAACAAATATCCATGGAGCACAGCTAAATGGGTATTTGTTATATTTTGTGCAACTTAAGTCAAGCGGCAGTTTTTAAAGCTTCATAGTACTTTCTGCGCTTAACTGCCGGCGGCAGACAGCCGTTTGCCGAGTATATCCTGCGGTTATTCCAGTATCTCATATAGTACTGTCAGATCTTGGTTTGCAGTTCATGTACGGTATATTCTTCCGATTTACTGTTTCTGCTGTAAAACAACTCTTGCTGTGCGGCTTGTGTATTAGTCCACTCTGCTCAATAACCTTACATACCGTGCTTTCACAGGGAATGTCAATATTGATCTCGCCTGATTCTTTTTTCTGCATTAATGCCATATACATACGCTCTCTTCCAAAACCTGTCTTCCTGAATCATAAGAGCCGTATCTGATATATTTGATTTATCATAGTAATTTGCAAAAATATTTTTTGTATATGCTTGTAACTTAGCGTCATAATAATAGACCTCCTATGGCGTCCGGTTTTACCATAGGAGGTCTATTTTGACCATCATTTTTATCTGTATTACTCATCGTCGAAGTTTCCCGGAATATGAAGCTGCTTGACCGGAATACGCTTTAACGGAGAGTATATGTATTTGGGACACGATGAATCCCCGTTCACAAGACCTCTTTTTTCACAGAGAACCTTTCCGCCGTCCTTAGCGCGCGTACCGAAGTTGCAGTACTGACACTGGGGAGGGATGTCAGCGCCAAAATATTTCTTTTTTGCCATAAATAACATTCCTTTCTATCAGAAAAAGTTTATTTACATCTTTATTACTATTATATCATACTTTTTTCTTTTTTTCTATAGAAATATTTGATAATAATAAAATTGTCATAATTAACAAAAACAGCGTAGGAATTGGTGAACTTTGACGAACCTCTGCCGCGGTATTGAATGCAGTCTGAATAAATGGCGGATCAAATATTTCTACATAAAGTTTACATAAAAAATATGAAATAAATATTGCTAAAATTCTAAAAAAATAAAAATATTTTACAGATAGCTTTCCTTTTAAGAAGCCGTTGACCTGCATTAAAACGCAAATTCCTCCAAATGAAAGCAGGGAAGCAGTCAACGGTATAAGGCTGCGGTCACCGCGGGACAGAGAAGATATATTGCTTATCTCAATGATAGATCTTACCGCGGCATTGGCGTCGCTGTATTTCATTCCCGTCAGGTCGGACAGCTTTTGGGAAATAAATATCAGAGCTCCCGTTTTATCAAGGATGCAGATAATTGTGGAAAAAAATACAATTATTGCGCATATGGAAAACATTCCCTTTGCTCCGCTGTAAACCGAGCTTATAAACTTTTCCGACGACATTTCAAGCTTTGCGGCGGTTTTGATTTTGGGTGGAACTGGACGTCCGAATCCGCTTACAGCGGCGATAATAAGGTTTGAACTGATTATTGCCGCGAAAATTATCAGTCCGACTTTAACGCTTGAAAAAAGCTTTATCCCTGCTATGCCGCAGATAAACGCAGGTCCCGCAAGATAACAGTATGAAAGCATTTGTTCCGCAGTTTCCCTGTCTATCTTTCCGTTATCGTACAGTTCGGACAGAAGCTTTGCTCCAACAGGGTATCCTCCGATGCTGCCGATAAGGAATACCGAAAAATATTCGGGAGGTATACGGAATATGTATCTTGAAATAAGTCCGAACGGCTTGCTCAGGACTGTATAAAGATTTGATGAAACAACGAAACCGGAAGCTATCATAAAAGCGTACAGCGACGGTATCATCACCTCAAAGCATACCTTGAGCGACTTCAGGACGGCTTCTCCCACGTCTTTTACGAAAACGACCAGTAAAATCATGTACAGCACAGCCGTTATGCCCGCAATAAAATTTCCGAATTTCGATCTCATATTACCGCTCCGAGTTATATGTAAATTTTTCATTTGTTTATGGGTTTTTGTCCCGATAAAGTATATGAAAAAAAAAGCGGCAATATAATTTATTCAAGAGATTTTTTGAAAGGCGATGGAAAATGAACGGCAAACTGAGAAGCAGATACGGCAGGATCGTCTCAAAATTTGTCAGGGACAAGGCGTACCTTAACACATACATGGCTCTTACCGACAATACTCACATGGAAATAGAAAACTGTAAAAAGATACTGGAGTACAACGACGTGCGGGTAAAGATACGGACTGCTACGCTTATCGTCAGTATCTGGGGAAACGGTTTAAGCATATCGGACTACAACACCGACGGCATAGTTGTTAACGGCAGCTTTTCCTCGGTGGAATTCGAGCCGTGCGGACAAACTGAACCGTCCGGAAAGCCGTAACGTCAAAGGAGGTATGTCTGATGTTTGACAACATACGTGGGATAATAACTTTTGAAGCGGTGGCTTCGGAGCCCGAAGCTTTTGTAAATATGCTGAGGGAGAGTCCAGTCTCTGTATCTGATATGAGATTGGAGGGCGGAAAAATATACGGAGACGTTTACAGAGCTGATTTTGACGAGGTGAAAAGGACTGCTGAAATACTTGGGGCGCAGCTATGCGTACATGCTAAAAGAGGAGGAGTATTTACCGTAAGAAAATACCGCCGCAGGATTGGTATGCTTATAGGACTTGTTTTGGCGTTTGCTATGGTTGCTTATCTGTCCAATGTGGTCATGATCGTGGAGGTGTACGGCAACGAAACGCTTACCGATAAACAGGTTATCTCGCTGCTCAGGGATCAGGGGATACGCATAGGGACGTTTATACCGTCTGTTGACCTGAGAGAGGCGGAGAGACGGATAGTTTCCTCGTCGGACAGCATCGCATGGGTCGGTCTGCGGTCGAAGGGGTGCAAGATACAGGCGGAAATAAGCGAGATAGGGGAGTTCCCCGACGTCGTTCCCACGTCCGTACCTTGTAATATTGTGTCGTCCCGCGACGCGCAGATAGTTGAAATAAAAAACGTGCATATGGGTATGCTTGTCAGAATGCTCCACGACGGAGTAAAAAAAGGGGATCTGCTTATAAGCGGCACCGTTGACGATGGCAAGGGCGGAGTATATTTTGCTCATTCAATGGGAGAAGTGATAGGCAGATATACGGAAAAGGTTGTTTTCAGGCAAGCCTTTGAGGACGAGCGTTTTGACTACGGAGACAAGATCGTTAGGAAAAAGCTTTGTTTTTTCGGATTGGAGATACCTCTCTATATCGGAAAAAACAATTTCGGCAATTATGAGTATGACGAGGAAACGAGCTATGTGGAGCTGTGGGGGATCAAGTTTCCCGTAGGGATACTGACTGCCGAGTATAAGACTTACGATATCGTTCCCGTGACCTACAGTCCGGAGCAGGCAAAAACCATTCTGGAGGATAAAATCAGTCTTTATGAACGTAATTTCTTCGACGGTGAGGACATAACCGTTGTGGACAAGGAGGTCTTTTTTTCGGAGGACAGCGGAGAAGCCAAAGCCGTGGTAATGTACACTCTTGAGAGCGATATAGGCGTTACCAGGGAGATCATGGCAAAGCAGCCGTCATAATATGTAAATCCGTAAAAACTTAAAAAGTCGTACAAAATGATGATTACCTCTTTTATTTTGGGAAAATATGTGTTATAATATAAATGTTTATTCGGAATTTTACTTGCAGAGGTGTACAAATGGCAGAAGTTATAATAAATCTGGAAAATATTGAGCACGCGATAGAGCTTTTCGGAAATTACGATGAAAATATCAATCTGCTTCAGCGGCAGTACAATGTTGCGGTACTTAACAGGGGAAACGATATAAGAATAAGCGGTGACGAGCCGAACGTCTCCAAGGCAAAAACTGCGGTGGAGGCTCTTCTCAGACTGGTGAAAAGCGGTGAAAAAATTACGGAACAGAATATAAGATATATCAATTCCATGGTGGACGAGGGAATTGCTCAGCAGGTAACTCAGCTTGCGGACGGCGGGATATGCGTTACAACAAGCGGAAAGGTCGTTAAGGCGAAAACTCTCGGTCAGAAAAAATATGTGGACGCTATCGCCAAAAACACAGTGGTAATGGGCGTCGGTCCCGCAGGTACGGGAAAGACCTATCTTGCTGTGGCTATGGCGGTGAAAGCGTTCAGAGCCCATGAGGTGACTAAGATAATACTTACCCGTCCTGCTGTGGAGGCGGGGGAAAAGCTTGGATTCTTGCCCGGAGACTTGCAGAACAAGGTCGATCCGTATCTCAGACCTTTGTACGACGCGCTTTTCGATATGTTCGGCGCGGAGACCTTTGCAAAGCATATGGAGCGGGGAACTATAGAGGTAGCGCCTCTTGCCTATATGAGAGGACGTACTCTGGACGATTCGTTCATTATCCTTGACGAGGCGCAGAATACTACCCGCGAGCAGATAAAGATGTTCCTGACCCGTCTGGGTTTCAACAGCAAGATGGTCATAACAGGCGACGTTACCCAGATAGATCTGCCGGACAGCAGAAAATCGGGACTTATCGACGCGATGCACGTGCTGAAAAATATTGACGATATAAGTATAACAAGGTTTACTGAAAAGGACGTTGTGCGCCATAAGCTTGTACAGGACATAATCAAGGCGTATGAAAAGGCGTACAGCGACAGGAAGGGTTGAGAAAAATGCCAAAGCTTAAGGTAATGATAAGAAACAATCAAAAGCTTGTGAAGCTTCCGTCGGGTCTGCGGCTTCTTGTCCGCAAATGCTGTCAGGCGGTGCTTGTCACGGAAAAGTTTGACAGGGACGCGGAGGTAAGCGTTTCCTTTGTTGACAATGCGGAGATACGCAGGCTCAATAAAATATACCGAGGAAAGGACAAGTCTACCGACGTGCTGTCCTTTCCTCTGGGTGAAAACGGCGTGTACGATATAAACAATGAAACGGGCGCATGTCTGCTTGGAGACATGGTGATCTCTATGGAAACAGCGGTAAAGCAGGCTAAGCTTTATAACCATAGTCCCGAAAGGGAAGTAGGGTTTCTGACGGTGCACTCAATGCTGCATTTGTTGGGGTACGACCATGAGACATCGTCTTTGGACGCGGCAAAAATGCGCGAAAAGGAAGAAATGGTGCTTGAACGGCTGGGGCTTGCAAGAGACAAGGAATACTCGAAAAGCGTATGAAAAAATTTTTCAGGGCGTTTACTTATGCATGGCAGGGAATTGTTTATGCTGTAAAGACACAGCGTAATTTACGTTTTCACATAGCTGCGGCGGTGTATGTTACGGCGGTTTCGTTCTTTTACGAGCTTACGAGAGGGGAGTACGTCCTGCTCATGCTGACCTTTTCCTCGGTAATTTCGGCGGAGCTTATAAATACGGCTGTTGAAGCGGCTGTGGACTTGTGCAGTCCCGAGCGGCACAGGCTTGCCAAAATTGCCAAGGACGCGGCGGCGGGAGCTGTGCTTATTGCGGCAATTTTTGCGGTAATTATTGGAGTACTGCTTTTCGGCGACATTGCCGTGATAAAAGAAATTTTGAAGTATTACGGCTCACACCCTCTTGCTTTAGCAGGACTTATTTGTTCGTTTGCGGCAGCATGGGTATTTGTGTTTAAAGCCGGCACCTGACAGTTAGCTGACAGATATTCGGATCTGTCGCCGTTTGCATGGCAGTCTGATATGTGCTGAATATACTGAAATTTGAATTGACTATTGATCATGTGAAAGGAAAGCTTATATGAATAACGAATCCAGACTGGAAGCGTTTGAGAAAATGCTGTCCGCCGTACAAAACGGTTACGAGACCGCAAATGAAAAAATGATAAAGCTGAAAGCCGATGGCAAGGAAAAAACTGCTACGTTTCGTCAGATAATGAGCGATAAAATGCTTTATAAAAGTATGCTTTCAATGTATAAGATTTACGGATTGACGGAGAATAGCGAGGTTTAACGGGAAAGGATATAAAATGAATACAAAAATAGAATTTATAACGATTGTCGGACGCGCAAACGCGGGAAAATCTTCGCTGCTGAACGCTCTTACCGGGGAAAAAATTGCCGCCGTGAGCAGCAAGCCCCAGACCACCCGGACAAGGATAACCGGTATCGTTACAAGGGACGAGACTCAGTATGTTTTTATGGATACTCCCGGAGTACACAAGGCTAAGACAAAGCTCGGAGAGCATATGAACAAGGCGGTAAAGGATTCTGTTACCGACGTTGACCTTATTCTCATGGTCATGGACGTTACCAAAAAAATCGGCGAAAACGAGCTAAATATAATAAAAAGCTTTCGCCAAAAGGACAACGTTATTCTCATTCTCAACAAGATAGACCTTGTAAAAAACAAGGAGGAAATTGCCGTAAAAATTGCGGAATTTATTCCTCTGCATGATTTTAAAGCGGTAATTCCCATAAGCGTAAAGGAAAACGACGGCGTGGATATTGTCTGGGAAGAGGTGGAAAAATACGCTGTCACGGGTCCTCATTATTTTCCCGACGACAAGTTTACCGACCAGCCGGAGCGGGTTCTTGCGGGAGAGATGATACGCGAAAAGATACTTGATCTTATGAGCGAGGAGATACCTCACGGTATTGCCGTTACCATTGAAAAAATGGAGGAGCGTACCAATAAAAACGGTGAGGATATTCTTGATATTTCGGCGGTCCTGTACTGTGAAAGAGAGTCGCACAAGGGTATGGTGATCGGCAAGGGCGGCGCTATGCTGAAAAAAATAGGTCAGCTTGCCCGTGAAGACCTTGAAAAATTTTTTGAAATAAAGGTAAATCTCAAATGCTGGGTCAAGGTCAAGGAGGACTGGAGGAATAAGGAAGGTCTGCTGAAAAACTTTGGGTTATCAAATAATTCCACTAATATGTGAGACGTTAACGCAGATAATTATAGCAAATACTTTTACGCGAAGGAAGCGAGAATTTGCTATGATAGACAGTTATAATGATAATAAATGGGATAAATTTGAACTTAGCGGAAGAATTTCCGACTACCTCGATTATGTTGGGGTACCTGCTAAATTTTTTTCAAATGTAACTCTGTCGGAAGTTCCGGATACTGTAGGAGGCGCTGCCGACGGTATTTCTGCGGGAGACAAGTCTTCACGCTGACTGATTCGGGGACGTATTTTTCCGTCTGAAATTTAAAGGCGGGGGCGATCCTCTTGCTGAAAGGGGGTCGCTCTTATGCTTATAACGGTAACTGGTCTGGTAATAGCTGAACGGAATGTTGGCGAAAACGACCGCTTTATCGACATCCTCACCGCTGAATACGGTACGGTGGAGATATGCGTTAAGGGAGCCCGCAAGATAAACGGAAAAAGCAATGCCTGCACGCAGCTTTTTTCCTATGCAAAATTTTGTTTCAACAAGCGCGGCGACAGATACTATTTAAACAGCTGCGAGCCTGTAAAAAGCTTTTACGGTCTAAGGCTGGATATGAAAAAGCTTGCTTTGGCGGGGTATTTTGTGGAAATTTCAAAATACTGCGTGACTACGGGACAATCGGCAAAGGACGTTATGAGCCTTTTGCTGAACACGCTTCATATGCTGTCTGAGGGACTTAGGAGCGGGGAGTTCCTGAAAAGCGTTTTTGAAATGCGGTTTATGTCTGAGATAGGAATGCTGCCTCAGCTTATCGGCTGCCGCGACTGCTACAGCTATGAGGCGGAGGAGATGTTTTTCATGATAGACCGTTCCTGCCTTTTATGCGGAGAGCATTTTTACGGCAGAGGCTTTGAGGAAAACTACTATCATGTAAGGCTTACGCAAACCGTTCTTCACACGCTGAGGTTTATCTGTCTTACCGATATGAACAGGCTTTTTAACTTTAAGATAGGAGAGGAGTCTCAGCGGCTGCTTAATGAGGTCACGGAGAAATATATTCTTGCGCACCTTTCACGCAGCTTTAAAACTCTGGATTTTTACAAACAGATGTGTGCGGACGAAGCGAACGCACAATGACCTTTTGGAGGAAATATGAACAAATACTATAATACTTTGGAATTACATAAAATACTTGAAATGCTTGCGGAACAGGCTTCCAACGAGGAGACAAAGCGAATGGCTTTTGCCCTTGAGCCCGATACGGACGTTGATACTGTAAGACGGGAGATAAAGAAAACTTCCGACGCTTTCGATCTTTCGGCGAAGTACGGCACTCCCGCGTTCTGCAATTTTAAGGACGTGCGCGGTTCTCTGCGGCGTGCGGAGTCGGGGGCAAGCCTTACGCTGAGAGAACTTCTTGATATTGCTCAGATGCTGTATCAGATCAGAATGCTGTCGGACTGGCACGTTTCCTGCAACGGAGAGGAATCCTCTATAGGATACCTTTTCGTATCTCTTTCGCCTAACAAGTATCTGGAAGAGAAAATCAAAAACGCCGTTGTTTCGGACGAGGAAATATCCGACATGGCAAGTCCCGCGCTGGCGGATATACGCCGGAAGATCGCACGTGCCGGCGTTAAGATAAGAGCCGATCTGGATAAGCTTGTAAAAAGCTCGGAGGTGCAGAAGTCTTTACAGGAAAGTATTGTCACAATGCGCGACGGACGGTACGTTCTTCCCGTCAAGGCGGAGCACAAGGGGAGCATTCAGGGACTTGTCCATGCTACGTCCTCAAGCGGCGCCACCTATTTTATAGAGCCTATTTCTGTGGTTGAAGCCAACAACGAGATACGCGTGCTGCAAGGACAGGAGCAGGACGAGATAGAGCGCATTATTGCCGAGTTGAGCGCGGACTGCGCAAATTTTGCCGAGGCGATCGCCGCGGATTATCTGACCTGTGCTGAGCTGAATCTGTATTTTGCAAAATCAAATCTGGCAACGAAAATGCGAGCGAGCGTTCCCGAAATTTCAGACGACGGTCGTATAGACCTGAAAAAAGCGCGTCACCCGCTGATAGACAAGGATAAGGTCGTTCCGGTAAATATAACGATCGGCTACGACTACAGCGCGCTGATAGTTACCGGTCCAAACACGGGAGGTAAGACCGTCCTTTTGAAGACCACTGGACTTCTCACTGCAATGGCTATGTGCGGACTTCTCATTCCCGCCGGAGACGGCAGCAGAGTGTCGGTCTTTAAAAATATCCTTGTGGATATCGGCGACCGTCAGAGTATTGAAAATAATCTGTCTACTTTTTCGTCCCATATCAGCAGTATCGTGGAGATATTGAACGAGGCGGATTCCGAATCGCTGGTGCTTTTCGACGAGCTTGGTTCGGGAACCGACCCTGTGGAGGGCGCGGCTCTTGCGGTAGCAATTATTGAGGAGCTTGTTGGCAGAGGCAGCAAACTTCTTGCTACGACTCACTATCAGGAGCTGAAGCTTTTCGCTATAGAGCGTGAGGAAATAGAAAATGCCTCCTGCGAGTTCGATATGGCGGAAATGCGTCCTACTTACAGGCTGATAATAGGTTCTCCCGGAAAGTCCAACGCCTTTTCGATTTCATCTAAGCTGGGTATTCCGGACAAGATAATAGACGAGGCAAACAAGCTTGTTTCCACGGAAAACCAGCGTTTTGAGGAAGTCATCGCAAAGCTTGAAGCGGACCGGATAGAACTGGAAAATAAAGAGAGAGAGATATCCCGCCTTAAAGCTGAGCAGGAGCAAAAGCTTGCGGAGCTTGAAAAGGAGCTTGACGATCTGAACAAGCGCAGGGAGGACGAGATAGCAAAGGCGCGTGTGCAGGCGATGAGAATAGTTGAAAGCTGCCGTATGCAGGCGGATTCGCTTATCGACGAGCTTAACGAGATCAAAAAGCAAAAAGACAAGTCGGATTTCTCGCAGCTTGCGGTAAACGCGCGGTCGAAAAACAAGTCCGCTATAAATAAAATGTTTGATACCGCCAATCCCGTTATCGCTTCGGAGCAGAAGGAATACGTTCCGCCGAGACCCTTTAAGCGCGGCGATAACGTTGTTATCGTGGGTATAAATAAAAAGGGCATTCTTGCGGGAGACCCCGATCCGTCGGGAATGGTTTTTGTTCAGTCGGGAGTTATGAAAACCAAGATAAGCGTAAAAAAGCTTCGTCTTGTCGAACCTGAAAAGGTGACGTACCAGAACAAAAAAATATCCACAAAGGGAGTTCGCGGGAAAATGGAGCGTTCCTCCTCAATGGAACTTGATATACGCGGATACGCTGTTGACGACGGCGTTCACGAGCTTGATATGTTTATAGATAACGCTGTGCTGTCCGGCGCCGGAATTATTACGGTCATTCACGGAAAGGGTACCGGCGTGCTTCGTCAGGGTATCCATAAACGGCTTAAATCTCACCCGTCGGTAAAAAGCTTCCGTCTGGGACTTTTCGGCGAGGGAGAGGACGGAGTAACCATTGTTGAACTGAAATAAAGAGCGAGGCATATGAAAATTTCTGTTATGATTTTGGTTTCCATAATTTGTATTTTACCGGTTTTAAACAAAGCGTGGTTAAAATACAGTTATGAGCCTGTTTTTGAACACAATCGAAAAATGCTTGAAAATGTTGCAAATTACGGAGATAAATTCTGTTCCCCATATATATCAGTCAAAAAAGATGAGCGGCTTCACAAGGAAATATTGTCAGAGCTTGAACGTCTGTCTGGAGAGATATGTTCGGGTGCTGAAAACGATTTTGAAAAGGTCAAAAAAATCGAATATTGGGTAGCCGACAACATTTACTACAATCATTCGGCTGCCGAAACTGCGGTAACACAGGATGTCATAAGTCTGGAAACGGTTCTGGAAACCAAAACAGCCACCTGTGCCGGGTATTCCAATTTGTTTTCTGCGCTGTGCAATATGCAGGAAATATATTGTATCAATCTGCGCGGCGGAACATATCCGGCAGGAGATGCTTCGGATCACCTCATGGAGGCTCCTATGAGTCATGAATGGAATGCGGTGCTGCTTGACGGAGAATGGATATTTATTGACACAACGTGGCTGTCAAATAATTCCTATACGGTGGAGAACGGCTATGTCTACAGCGATACCATGGACGAGCAGTATTTTAATATGACGTTTGAATATATGTCTTATGAGCACAGGATAGACATTGCTGACTACAGGGACTTTAAGTCGTCGGTAAATATTTTTAAAACAGGGGAGGAGAATTGAAATGGAATTTTCCGCGGCAATTTTCGATCTTGACGGAACTCTTATTGACTCCAATTCCGTATGGGAAAAAATTGACAGGATACTTCTGCAAAAGCGCGGTATAAATTGTACGGACGAATTTGTACATAGACTTACGGCAATGACATATGAGGACGCGGCAGATGAAATGCACAAGCTTGGCGTTAAGGAATCTACTGAGGAGCTTATCAGGGAGTTCAACAGCCTTGCGGTCAGCGAGTACCGTTACAACATCTTCCTTAAAGAGGGCGTGCGTGATTATCTGGACTATCTGAAACGGCGCGGCGTAAAGCTTGCAGTGGCCACGGCTTCTCCTGATTCTTTGTACGAACCGGTCCTGCGCAACAATCATGTCTACAGCTTTTTCGATGTGTTTTGTACAACGGAACAGGTCGGAAAGAGCAAGGATTTTCCGGATATTTATCTTCATGCCGCATCTAAGCTTGGAGTTTCTCCCTCCGAATGTGTTGTTTTTGAGGACGTGCTTAAAGGGATAATAAGCGCTAAAAACGCAGGAATGAAAGCCGTCGGCGTTTACGACAAGTACTCCGAGGAGGATATTGTAACCATACGTACTGCTGCCGACAAGTTTATTTTTAACTTTTTTGAAATGATGTAATTAATTTTTACAAAAACAGTTGAAAAATCAGAATAAATATTGTATAATTAGTATTATAGGAGGGATTCTGTATGGATTCTTATATTGTTAGACAGGCGCTTGTGAATGAAAAACAGGAAAGTTTCGGATATGAAATCCTCTATACGGATAACAGTTTCCGTGCTGATCATACCGACGACGCTTCAGCCGCAAACGCGATAGAAAATTTTCTTTCGTCGATGGACAGCGAAAGGTTTCTCGACGGAAAAACCGCTTTTCTCACCTTTACTCCTAACCTGCTGGAAAAAGGCATACCCAAAATGTTCAAAACCAATAAGCTTGTTATTCAAATAGAGGACTCGCTTATTACTAACCCGCTTTCGCAGAACCTTATTACAAAATACAAGCAGGGCGGATATAAAATCGCGGTCGTGGATTTTGAGTTTGCTCCGAGATTTTTCGGTATTCTTGATATCGTGGATTATATTAAGGTGAACTTTTCGGCTGATCCATCATCTGTGGAAAATATTGTTAAGATAGGAAAATCTTTCGGTAAAAAGGTAATTGCTTATAATGTTGAGACTCAGGAAGCCTACGACAGAGCCAAAGAACTGGGCTGTACATACTATCAGGGTACATTTGTATCGGAGAAAATGCCTACGACCGTTAAAAAGGTCAACTATCTGCAAAGCAACTTCTTCCTGCTCATGGTGGCAGTTACAAAGGACGAACCTGATATTGACGAGATCGAGAATATAATTTCAAGGGACGTTTCCCTTACTTTTTCGCTGCTGAGACTTGTAAACTCGGCGTACTTTGCTCTCAGAAACAAGGCGCGTTCCGTTAAGCAGGCGTTGGTAATACTTGGTCTGGGACAGCTGAAGCAGTGGATATATCTGCTCAGCTTCAAGCAGGACGACGGTTCAATGCCAGACGAGCTGATAAAGATATCTTTCCTGCGTGCTACATTTGCAAGCGAGCTTCTTGAATATGCTCAGGATATGAACATTTCGCGTTCCGAGGCATATTTGCTGGGAATGTTCTCCACTCTCGGAAAGCTTATGCGCGTTCCTTTGGAGGACGCTCTTGAACAGCTCCCAATAAGCGATGAAATTAAGCTTGCTCTGCTGAAAAAAGAGGGCAGGACGGGATCGCTGTACAAACTTATACTGTCCTATGAAAAGGCGGACTGGAAAACTATGTCCTCCTGCGCCGCGGAGCTGGGTATACCTCAGTCGGTCATTGCGCAGAAATACTTTGAGTGCGTAGAAAGCGTAAATAACATTTGGAACGGTCTTACACAGGTGGATAACAGCGTGTCGGAAGAATAATTTCCTGAAAAAACAAAAAAATACTTGACATGTGGACTTGCCTGTGGTATAATGATTAAGCCGCGTGTTCCGGGCTCTTTAAGTTATTGATCGGCAATTGTTAAGTTGCAGTTCAGTACGCCCTGTTTCAGCGAGTTTTATTGAAAAGGCAGGTGCCGCAAAATGTACGCAGTTATCGAAACCGGAGGAAAGCAGTATCAGGTAAAAGAGGGCGACGAGATCTTTATTGAGAAGCTTGACGTTAACGCTGATGATACCGTTACTTTCGACAAGATCATTGCTGTCGGAAAGGACAGCGGTCTTGAGGTAGGCGCTCCCTATGTAAGCGGAGCAACAGTTGAAGCTAAGGTAATTAAAAACGGTAAGGCTAAGAAGATCACCGTTTTCACCTACAAGCCCAAGAAGGGTTCTTCCCACAGGAAACAGGGTCACAGACAGCCCTATACGAAAGTTCGTATTGACGCTGTAAAGGCGTAAGCGATCTGAACGATTTCAGTTACCGGAGGTGTATTTAAATGGCACATAAAAAGGGTATGGGCTCTACCAAAAACGGCAGAGATTCCGAATCGAAACGTCTCGGCGTTAAGAGAGCCGATGGTCAGCATGTTCTTGCGGGCAACATTCTTGTCCGTCAGAGAGGTACTCACATTCACCCGGGTGAGGGCGTAGGCAGAGGCTCTGACGATACGCTTTTTGCTACAGTAAGCGGAAAGGTTAAGTTTGAGCGCGTTGGACGCGACCGCAAAAAGGTAAGCGTATACGCAGAATAATTACGGATAGTATAAACTTCCGCGGAGAAAGTGATTTTTCTGCGGAAGTTTTGTTTGAAATCTCCCGAAAAGATACACTTTCGGGAGATTTTTTATGCACTTTTTAATCGGTGATTATTATAACGGAAAGACAAGGTACAGTACAAAATCAACGGCAATAGCGGCAAGAACACATACAATAAGCGGAGCCCTTTTCCATGCGAACAATCCCGCCGTAAATCCTCCGACGATGCCTATCCATGGTCTGTCCGAGTCAACGGTGAATACTCCCGGAAAAATCAGGGCGGACATTGCGGTGTACGGTATCAGTTTCAGAAACTTTTCAATTTTGGAACTAAATTTCATTTTGTCGATAAGAACGGCAGGAATTGCCCTCGGAATGTACGTAACAGCCGCCATTCCGACTATAAGAAAAATAATTTCAGCATTCATTTGCGGAGTCCTCCTTTTTGTCGGAGTCAACAAAAAATACGCCTATTGCCGCGCATATCAGTGTGGAGACGATCAGAGCCCAACTTGACGCAATAAATCTGCTGAGGATTGTATTTACTGCCGCCGTAAAGATAACAAGAAGTCCCAAACGGGAGCTGCGCTTCAAATCGGGCATTAGCAGGGCAATGAACATTGCGTAAAGGGCTATTCCGAGACTTGCCGTTAGTATCGGCGGCAGAAAATCGGAAGCGAAAGCTCCTATTGCTGAGCCTGCAACCCATGAAAGGTACGTAACGGAAATAAGTCCCAGAAAATATGGCATTGTGCAGTTTTCCTGCTTTGCTGTTGTAAATACTGCAAATGATTCATCGGTGACTCCAAAAGCCGCGAGAAGCTTTGCGGAGACCTTTTCGGAGCGCATTTTATTCATAATGCAGGTACTCATAATAAGATGACGCAGATTAAGTATAAACGTTGCAAGTATCATTGCGGCAATGCCTGCTCCTTGTGCGTACATTCCCGCGGCCATCATCTGGCTAGCTCCCGCGAAAACGGCTACTGACATAAAAACTGTTTCCGGAGCTGAAAATCCCGCTTGTCTTGCCATTATCGCATAGGCTATCCCGACCGGTATAAATCCGAAAATTATCGGTATTCCCGATTTTGCTCCCGCTTTGTACTGAGTTTTGGCGTTATTATTGTCCGACATTTTATGCTGTTCCTTTCTGTACGTTATTCATTATTTAGCAATATTTTATTATAGCATTTTATGTACCGAAAATCAATACCTGCTGTGAAGATTGAGTTTGTACCAAAAAATTGCGCGTAAAATTGTGAAAAATGTCAATTGTTACAAGCTGTTTGGTATGTTATTATAATAACTGGGGAGCGGCACCCATAACAAAAAACGGCAGGACATTTACTAAAACCGAATATGAAAGTAACAAGGGGGAGGACACCCATGGAAAAAAACGTTATTGTTACAGACGAATTTGATAACCGAATCGGTCTGACCTACCCTAAAAGGGCGCGGGGACTGATAAAACACGGTCGGGCGGAGTACGTCTCGAACGACCGTATAAGGTTGCTCAAAGGCGCTCATGCTCCGTCCGCGAATAACGATACGGAGGATTTTAAAATGAGTAATATTATTAATTTCAACGCCCAAGAGTTTAAATTCGATGAAACTTGTCAGTCAACGGACGGCAACTCCGTAAATGCAGGCAGCAGAATGTTTATTTCCGACTTTAGGGGAGAAAACGTTCAGGCCTTTGAGATTGGCGACTGGAGTTGGACATGGTCGCAGATCAAGTGCGACAAACAACTTGAACCCAACACCGACTATGTGTTCCGCTTTGCGGTGCAGGGCGGTGTGAACAACACTGGGGACGGGCAGTCCCACTTTATGGTAATTCACGACAAGGACTACGACAACAGACTGGAGTACCCGCTTGAAAGAAGCCGTTTCAAGCCTGTGTTGAGCAAGAAAACCGAGGAGGGTTTTCTGCGTGTCTATGAAATACCCTTTAACAGCGGAAGCGGCAGCGTGCGGTTTTTGTTTACTGCTCTCCATTTTGTGGAAACCATTATGCCCGCCTATGAGTTTGAAGCCTATGCGGAGCTTGAGGACTGGACATACGCGCAGCTTTGGCAGGAAATCCAAGAGCGCGCGAATCATTTTCACGGAAATTGGAACCGCGGTACCCTTGACCTTAGCGGAGCTGTGATACATGACGCCGAAATGGTTAAAAAGTTTATGGACATGGCAGAAAAGGGCGCTTGTGTTGATTTGTCGGGCGCTGTACTGGGTGATATTTAATGTTGAAATTTTACTCATGGCAATTAATAATGAACAATTAAAAAAAGTCCCCCAATTTTTTATTGAGTTGGGGGACTTTTTGTCTGCGGATTTTCTTCAAAAAAATTTGTAAAAATACTTGCAAAAGTGAAAAAAGTATGATATAATATTAAATACTTAGCGGATTTATCCGATATATAGGTGTGCGGGCCCTGTGCAACGGAACACCGTGAACCATGTCAGGCGGGGAACCGAGCAGCATTAAGCGGAACGTTTCGTGTGCCGCAGCAAGCCTGCACACCTATGTACCGGATATATTTTATTTTTCAGGGTGGTGCGCTATCGCAATGCGTGAAAATTATAACAGACGCCTCCCAAGCCTATGGGACAGGTTTTCCGCTTTTATTGTAAGAGTTATTCCGTGGGTGGCGGCGCACGTCTTTCTGGGACTTTGTATAGGAAGTCTTTACGCTATTGAACGGTACGGTGCGGAAAATGCCGAAGCGTACTATTTTCCTCCGCTTGTCGGAGCGGCTGTGGCTGCCGCGCTCGGATTTTGGGCGTACTATTCTTTCGGCAGAAAAAAGTCCGAATATGAATCAAACAGACTCGGTCATTTCGACAGAGCCCTTGTTTTCGGATATTTTTCGGGTTCGGAAGCAAAGCTTCTTCGTGAGGCTGTAATCGATATGCATTTGGCTGATCTTAACGGTGCGCTTGAAAAATTCAAGTCACTTGAAGAAAAAGTACTTCCCGACGACAAGCGGTCTGTGCTGTGCTTCTATATCGGACGCTGCTATCAGCTTATGGGGTATCCATCAAACGGCGTTAAGTACTTTCAGGAGGCTTTGGATAAAGGTTTAAAATTAAGCGATACATACCTTTTGACGGCGAGGTGTCTTACTCAGAACGGCAGGTTTGACGAGGCTCTGGAGTGCTATAACGCTCTGCTTGAAAAGGATTGCTATTTTGACTTCATATACACGGATATGGGAATTGCCTGCCTTAAAAAGGGAGACGGAGAAAAGGCTTTGGAGTACTTCAACAAGTCCATTGACGAAGGGAAAAATTATTCTTTTGCTTTGGGAGGCTGCTCTTTGGCTTATTTGCAGACGAAAGATCTGGACAAAAGCAGGGAATACTACAAAAAAGCCCTGACAAACAACATGGATGATGTAAACGGATTTAAGGTATTCTATTGCAATATTGCTGAAGCGGTGGGGCTTCTTGACGAGATAGACCCGCATATGAAGCTTCGTTCCGAGAATATGTTCGATCAGGATTTTGAGCAGGACGACGAAATTATCAGGTGATCAAGTAAGGAGCAATCAGTATGTATAAGGCGCTGTACAGAAAATACCGTCCGGCTACTTTTGACGACGTTGTTTCCCAGCCCCATATCACAACCACGCTGCGAAACCAGATTGTTTCGGGCAAGACTGCTCACGCTTATCTTTTCACCGGTTCCCGCGGTACGGGCAAGACTACCTGCGCAAGGATTCTTGCCAAGGCGCTCAATTGTCTGCACCCGGTTGACGGAAATCCCTGCCTTGAATGCGAGATATGCCGCGATGCGGATGACAACGCTCTTTCGGATATAATAGAGATAGACGCCGCTTCAAACAACGGTGTGGACGACGTCCGCGATCTTCGGGACGGTGCGGTCTATACTGCCGAAAGATGTAAGTACAGGGTCTACATTATAGACGAGGTTCATATGCTCACCAAGGAGGCGTTTAACGCGCTTCTGAAAATAATGGAGGAACCGCCTCCGCACGTTAAATTTATTCTTGCCACTACCGAGATACACAAGGTTTTGCCGACTATTCTTTCCCGATGTCAGAGATACGATTTCCGCAGGATACTTCCTAAAGATATTACCGAGCGGCTTCTGTATGTTGCGGATAAGGAAAAGATTTCCTTAGAACCTGAGGCAGCCGAGCTTATTGCAAAAACTGCCGACGGCGGCATGAGGGACGCGCTTTCGCTGCTTGATCAGTGTATTGCCTTTTCCGATAACGTTACCATTGACATTGTGTCGGGAGCTGCGGGTATCGCGGGCAGAGAGCCTGTTTTTGAGATACTTGAAGCTGCCGCAGAGAACGACGCTGCAAAGGCTATCGGCGTTGCGGACAAGCTTTACGGTATGTCCAAGGATATGCAGAAGCTGTGCGACGAGCTTATCGCTCAGTTCAGAAATGTTATGGTGGCAAAGGCCGTTCCCGAAAATCTTGATCTGCTTGTTTGTATGCCAAGCGAGCTTGAAAAAATAAAGGCATTGGCTGACAGGCTTTCCATGGAAGATATCATGGGTAAGTTGGAAATACTCCAGTCCTGCAACGAGCGTATCGCAAGAGTAAGCTCCAAGCGTGTGGAAATGGAAATGTGTCTGATAAAACTGTGCGCGGCTAAGAATAACTCTTCAGACGGGGGAGCTGCAAACGCGGAGCTGTTGGCGAAGATAGATATGCTTGAACAGCGTATTGCTTCGCAGCCTGTACAGACTGCACAGTTTGCACAGTTTGCACAGTTTGCACAGTCCACTCCTGTCAGGGCTCAAAAGCCGCAGTACGTTCCTAAACAGCAGACTGAAACAAGCGATCTGTCTAAAATGAAGCCTGAGGACTTCGTAAACGAGGACAGGTGGCAGGAGATACTTGAAAAATTTGCGGAGATATGTCCGTCTGTAAGCGGCGCGCTTAACGGCTCGTATGCTGTAAAGGGCGGCGGCTATATGCTGATCTACACCGAAAACAGTTTCTTTTTGCAGCTGCTGCGGAATAAGGAAAACGCCGCGAAGCTTCAGGAAGCCATAAAGCTTGTCACGGGTGGAATGTTCTCTATCAGAGCTAAATGTACAGCACCTGCGGAAAAAGGCGGGGACAAGCTCCAAAGCGTACTTCAAAAAGCGAGGGACAACAATATTCCCGTTGACAGCAGCGAGCAGTAATTATTATAGCGCAAGATCGCCCGAAAGGGTTTGATATTTGATAAAATCAAAAATCGCTTACCGCCGGGGCAGTAAAATAAAATCCACAGCGGCGGAGAAAGGTCAAAACAATGAAAGCAAGATTACCTCAGGGAATGGGCGGCGGCGCCCAGAATATGAACAGTATGATCAAGCAGGCTCAGAAAATGCAGACCAAGATCACTGAGCTTCAGGAGGACATTGAAAACAGGGAGTTTTCTACTACCGTAGGCGGCGGCGCCGTTGAGGTGACTATGTCCGGCAAAAAAGAGATAAAAAAGCTTGTTATCAAGCCCGAAGTTGTTGATCCCGAAGATGTGGAGATGCTCCAAGACTTGATAATCAGCGCGTTCAACGACACTGTAAAGCAGATCGAGGAGACTACCGAAAGCGAAATGGGAGCTATCACGGGCGGAGTATCTTTCCCCGGTTTGTTCTGATTTTTCGGCGGTCTGACGGCGGAGGTGTTCTATGGCTAACAATACGGCGCTCCCTCTTGTTCTTCTTGCGGAGCAGTTTGCAAAGCTGCCCGGAATAGGCATGAAAAGCGCACAGCGGCTTGCATATCACGTTATGGGTATGACGGACGAGGACGTCAGGGCTTTTGCGGACGCTCTTATTCGCGCTCACAGCACAGTGAAATGCTGCTCTGAGTGTCAGAACCTGACAGAGGGCGAGCTGTGTCCAATATGTTCGGACGATTTGAGAGATAAAGGTACGATCTGTGTTGTTGAGACTCCAAAGGATATCACAGCGTTTGAGCGTACCAACGAATACAAGGGCGTATATCATGTTCTGCATGGACTTATTTCTCCGCTGGACGGAATTACGCCCGACAAAATACGCTTGAAGGAGCTTTTATCCCGCATTAACAATGGCGGGGTAGAGGAGGTCATAATGGCGACGAATCCCACTGTTGAGGGAGAGGCTACGGCTATGTACATCTCCAAGCTGCTCAAGCCATTGGGAGTACGGGTTACGCGGCTTGCTTTCGGACTTCCTATCGGTGGTACGCTTGAATACGCCGATGAGGTCACCCTGTTTAAAGCGCTTGAAAACAGAAATGAAATTTAATGTTTATTATTTACGATTGCTGTGATAAAAAGCTACTATTTTGTGCATAATGAACTTGTTTTGACAGATAATATTGTTGCAAATGACAAATTTACGAAAAAATATTGACAAACCATGCAAAATGTGATAAAATGTATAAGTCGCTTGAATAGCTTCGCTGATTCCGAATGTTGGGATATAGCCAAGCGGTAAGGCAGCGGACTTTGACTCCGTCATTTCGGTGGTTCGAATCCACCTATCCCAGCCAGTCAAAAGGTTCGCTCTGTCGGGCGGACTGTATATTGGGGTGTCGCCAAGCGGTAAGGCACTTGACTCTGACTCAAGCATTACCGGGGTTCGAATCCCTGCACCCCAGCCAGTTAAACACTCGCAAATCCTTTTGTAGATTGGATTTGTGAGTGTTTAAATTTTATTCGGATTTTCCAAATATCACATCTTACGACAAACAAGGTACAAAAATAAAGACGCTGACAATGTCAGGCGCCTTTATTTTTTAGCGTTCTACATAGGATTCATACACTTGCGGACAGCTTCGCGGTCTTTTTAGGTGAATGCGTCATTCATGAGTTCGTCAAGATTGCCAATCATTTTCTCGCGCCCGTAGTCGCGACCGCAGCGTCTGTCCCTGTATTCCCTGTCATCACAGCAACCGTGCTTCGCTTCTTCGCACATTTCGATTTTGTGCAGTTTTTTAAACGTGTCGGTCAGCGTATGCATACTTCGGTTTACCATTAAGAATTTAAGATCGTTTTACTCTCCCGAAAGCAGCTCACGCGGAGCAATTTTTTTAACCCGCAGCGACATTAGACAAGCTGCTCCGAACGCAAACAGTACAAGACATATTCCCGAAATTATGCATAAATCTACAGGTATTATAAACGTACCTTTGACAACTCCGATACCGCTCAAAAATATAGCCATAAGCGGATTTATCAGCTGCATACTTACAACTATTCCCACCGCCGCAGAAATTATTACGGAGGGCATAAAACTCATTGCAGTCTGTACTATAAGCTGCCCCGTGGTAAAGCCCAAAGCCTTTAAAATTCCGTAATCGCGTTTTTTGCTGTTTAGCATAGTACGCACAAGCAGGTACATTACAAAAATAATCACAATGCAGCTTATTATCACAATTGCAATAACAAGGAACGTCATCAGCATTACGTATACGCCGCCCGTACTTTCAATAATAGATAAAACATTCTGCGCGGCGTTTAAGTCGCTGCTGAACCATTCAGACATCTCACTGTTGAAACCGTCAATGTCATTGCCTTCTGTCAGGTCGATAAAGTAAGTAACATCAGGCAGGGAAGAAAGCTTTTCGTATCCCCCGCGGGTCATTACGCAGTCCTTGCCGAGAGTGTTGGAGCATTGAGTAAATCCCGAAACAATATATTTTTCTTCCGAATTGCCGACCTTAAGAGCGATTTCGTCACCTATTTTGATACCGCTGTCCTTTGCGTATTTTGCGGCGATCGACACCTCGTTGTCATATTTGGGGTAACGACCCTCTATGGACATACTTTGATTATTCATCTTTGAGCAGTCGCTCACAACCGATACATATAAGGCTGCTCCGTCAACGTGCTGTATCTGCAAACTATTGGTGGTGAACAGATAGAATTTCTCCACGCGGCTGTCGTTTTCCAGTACCGAAACAAGCTCGTCTTCTCTGTTCAGGTTGACATTTATTGCTGAGTCCGCAAACTCTCCCGCTATCATTTCTATCATGGGTTTAATATCAACAATAGTGTTCCTTGCCGAGGTTGCGGAGAAAACCAGTATCAGCGAAACAACAAGCATGGTAACGCATACTGTGACGTTTTGTTTAAGTCCGCCGAGAGTGGTTTTCATGGCAAGAGCGGCATTGACAGGCAGCGAAGTCTTTTCAAGCGGCAGATGATTTTTCTTGAAATTATGTGTAGCTATGCCCTGCCGCATTGCGGTTATGGGTTCTATTTTTTTTATCCTTTTTGCGGAAAAATATACCGTCGCAGAAACGGTACCCACAATAAAAATCACCGTAAACAATATGGGCAGCGGCTGCAAACGTACCGCATAGGGAATACCCGTCTGGGCTATCATCATTTTGTTTACGCCGGGGAAAACGCAGTATGCAATCAGAGTACCTATAACCGCGGCGGCAGCGGAAATCCCCGAAAACTGCGCGATCAGCGCGGAAATTATCTGACCGCTCGTGTACCCTACGGCTTTCAGCGCGCCTAAATTCTGCATATTTTCCTGAATGTAATTGGCGATATTCGAAGCTATCACAACCACGCCGATAAGCAGTACCAAAAACGCCATTGCGCTTAAAATTCCCGCGCATATCATCTGCGAGATATACCTTGACGTGGTGATCATTTTATAGTCGTTCGCCGTGGCCACAACATTGGGAAATTCCTTTGCCGCTGCGTCCTTAAGCTCTGCGGAGGCCTCTTCGCACTTCGATATGTCCTTTATCCTCACGGAAACATACACGGACTTCAGCGCAGCGGCTTCCTTTGAAAATTCCTCAAATTTATCCTCCGTAAGCAAAAGCGACATCATATTGCAGTTGTGGGAGCCTATCATTGCGCTATTGAAAAATCCGCAGATAGTGTACTCAAATTCCTCGCCCAAAAAGGTTATTTTCAGCGTGTCGCCCACGGCGTAATTGTTTCCCGTACCGTAGATCATGGGCAGATAAATTCCGCTTTTAAGGTCACTGTCCTCGGTAATCTCAAATTTTCCCACGTCCCTGGAAAGAGCGTCCTCCTTTTCAAGAATAACTCCAAGCTGTGACAATTTGCCGCCGTTGTACTCAAATGAAAAGGGTTCGCAGAACGCGTCGCTGACGGTATAACCCGTAATGTCGGAACGTTCGTCAAGTGTGTCCGAAATAAAACTTTTAAAATCGTCCTCTGCAACATATGCGGCAATATTAACGTGACCATCGTTGAGCCTGTCATGACAGCGGTCGAAATTTTTTCTGTAATCCATCGAAAGCATGAGCCACAAATTCATCATCGTTGAGGACAGCAGCACAAGCACGATAATAGCGGCAGTCTGTCCCTTTGCCTTGCGGATATTCGAGCGGGCAAGAAGTATATTTCTGTTGAACATATTACCACCCCATTTTCGTCAGGAAGTCCGACAATTTTTGGTGCCGTTCCTCGTTGTTCGGAGCGTATTTTCCCAGATCGCATTCGCCCATAACAATGCCGTCCTTTAAGTACAGAATACGGTTTCCCCGTCGCGCTGAACGCATATCGTGAGTTACCATAACCACGCTTTGTCCCTGCTCGTTGAAGCTTGTGAGAGTATCGAGAACGTCCAGTCCCGATTTTGAATTCAGCGCACCCGTAGGTTCGTCCGCAAAAAGGATTTCGGGGGAGTTTATAAGCGCGCGGACGATTCCCGCCCTCTGCGCTTCACCTCCGGAAATTTGAGTCGGAAATTTATGAATGATTTCTTCTGAAATATCCACTGCATTGAAAAGCTCTCTCGCACGGTTTGCAAGAGCCTTTTTGTCCTTGTTTACAAGCAGTCCCGCCGTGAGAACGTTGTCGAGAATACTCATTGTGTCGATAAGATAAATTTGCTGGAACACAAAGCCGCAATGCTCCTTTCGGAACGTTGCAAGTCCGTCGGAATCAAGGTCCGAGATAACTTTTTCACCAAAGGTTATTTTTCCGAGAGTAGGCGTATCCATTCCCGAAAGCGCATACAGAAGAGTGGATTTTCCCGCGCCTGAAGCTCCCATGATCACCGTGAAGTCGCCTTTGTAAAGCTCCAGGTCAATGTTCTTCAGAACGTGCTGCATTGCTCCTCCGCTGGAGAAGCTTTTGCTTAAACGTTCGGTTTTAATAAGCGTATTTTTCATAACAAAACCGTCCTTTCACGTTCCATTATAGCTTTTCAAACCTTAACTGTCTTTAAGCAAACCTTAAATATTCCTTAAATCGTTCCGCTCAGCAAAATTTTTACTGTCACAGCAAGTCCGTGCGTACCGTTTTCAATATCGAGATTGCCTTTCATTTCTTTCATAAAGCAGTCTGAAATATACAGTCCCAGACCCGCACCCTCCACATTTTCCGCGTTTTCACCCCGCTTGAATTTTTCCTTTAATAACGGCAGCTCCTTTTCGGGGACACCGCCGCCGAAGTCCTCAATAATAATTTGCAGAAAATTATTATTGAGAGAAATTTTTACGGTAATTTCAGTGTTTGCGTACTTGTAGGAATTTGCGAAAATGTTGTCGAAAACCTGCTGCAAACGGAGCTTGTCCGCAAACAGCATACAGTCCGGAACAGGCGGTATTTTTGCGTAATGAAAGTAATCCGCACTCGACAGCATTTCGGTAAGTACGCCGCTTTCCATATCGGTCGGTTCAACCGTAAGCTGCTGCAATTCCTCCAAGGCGGCGGAAAAAAGATTTGTGACAAGCGTGTTTATCTGGTCTGTCTTATGAATAATGTGATTATAATTCTGACGTATTTTTTCGTTTTCCGCAATGGCTGCCCCCACCTCCGAAGCCGCCTTTATACTTGCAACGGGAGTTCTTATGTCATGAGAAAGCTTTGCCGTAAGCTCCTTTTTCTCGGCATTTGCACGTGCCTCCGCAAGCCGCGCCTTTTTCAGTTCCGAGCGCATTATGTCAAAGCTTTCGGTGAACGCTCCGAAAATATTTCCCCTGTCCATTTCAAGAGGAATATCAAGGTTTCCGCCTGCAACGCGTTCCGCAAAATTCTTTAATTTTCCGAAAGGCCTTACGACCCTGCGATACAGATATACCGAATAAATTACAAAACAGCCCAATTGCAGCGACGCCGCAAAAATAAGAACGGCGGCAGATTTTTTTCTGCCCTCCCAAAGGGTTCGCGGATTGTTGTTGTAAATAATTATTTTTCCGGCGATCGCTCCGTTTATTTCAATATCGAGAATGGTGTCGCGGTGTATTACGGCCTCATTCAGGCTTTCGCTAAGTCCCTGCCTCGTGCGGAAAATAACGTCCCCGCCGCTGTCAAGTACAGCGTAATTAAGGCTTGTAACGTTTTGATGATCGCCGATATTTTCCCAATCGTCCCGAACTGACTGCAAAGCCTCGTTAACCTCAACGGCGCTCTGAAAAAAATCGTTGTCGGAATTGCTGTACCGTACCAAAACGAAAATTTCCGCGAAAAAAATTATTATTATACATATTAGAAAAGCTTTAAATTTCATTGGTATTACCCTTTTCATGTAACATTTTCAATCGAAAGTAAACGGATACTATTTATTAAGGTGAGGCATCACCGCCCAACAAATTTGTATCCGTCTCCCCAGACGGTGATTATATATTTTGGATCGCCGTGGTCGGCTTCTATTGCCTCCCGTATCTTTCTTATGTGGACGTTCAAAGTATTGTTCCCTGTAAATTTGTCTTCCCAAACGCTGTCAAAAAGCTCCTGCTTGGATACAACTCTGTTTCTGTTTTTTATAAGGTATGTCAGCAGTTTGAATTCCAATGAAGTAAGCTTTGCGGGACTGCCGTTTACAGCAGCCTGCTTTGCGCTGAAATCAACGGTTAGCCGACCGTCCGAATATACCGAAGCCTCGCTCTGTCCGTAACGCTTCAATACAGCCTTGACCTTTGCGAGCAGTACGCCCAAAGAGTAGGGCTTTTGTATGTAATCGTCCCCGCCTATGTTCAGCGCAACTATTTTATCATCGTCGCTTGACCGTGCGGAAATAAAAAGGATCGGTATTGAAATTTTCTCTCTGAGTTCTCTGCACAGATCAAAGCCGCTGTCGTTTCCAAGATTAATGTCAAGAAGCAGCAGATCGGTGGAATTATTTTTAAAAAATCCGCGGCATTCCTCTGCACCATAAACAACCGCCGCGCTTACGCCAAACAGGTTGAAATATTCCGCGGTACTGTCCGCAAGCAGCTTTTCGTCGTCAATTATCAGGCAATCATATTTCATTTTGACCTCCTAAAATATCAGTGCTGTTAATATGCCGTACACTTTATATTAGCATATTAAACGATTTCCGTCAATCCCCGAAACAACAAAAAAGCTACACTTCCTGCGTAACTGTTCTGTTTATAATAATTCGACGCTTGAATATATTTTGCAATAAAAATATATTATTTAAGAGCCTGTTCAGAATCTTTACAATTTTCCCCCAAAACGATATAATATAAAAA
>CAMUJF010000017.1 GCA_947089135.1 uncultured Clostridia bacterium | reverse complement strand
TTCTCCATTGCTTTTATTCGTATTATTTTAAAAAGATTCTGAACAGGCTCTAAAAAGTAGCGGTCGAACGGACAGAGCTTTGTACGGAGAACAAGCGGTATAGGTTTTTTACGATATTCGCCAGGCGTTATCCCGTACATCGCTTTGAACGAACGGGTAAATGCCTCGTGGGTCGAAAAGCCGTAATCGAGAGCAATGTCCAGAATACCCCTTTTGCTGTCCCTTATGTCTTTCAGCGCAAAAGCTAATTTTCTGCGCCGCAGATAATCCTTGAAATTCATACCGGATATTTCTTTGAATTTTCTCGCAACATAAAATTCGGAATATCCCAGCTTTCGGGAAAGCGTCAGCAGCGTCAACTCTTCATTGCTGCGCTGTTCAATACACCTTTCGATCTCATCAACGATCATCTGGATTTGCCTGTTCATCTCGTACATTTTTTTACCTCTTCAACCGCTCTGCCTTTATTATAGCATGAAAATTCGGGCTTGACTTGATTTTACTTGCACAAAATCCGCCCGCATAAAAAATTATTCCCGGAGATCAGCAGTAGGTCTTATGTGGATTTGCTCTAATTTTATATCAAAAAATTTACCTTGTCAATAAAAAAACAGCCTTTTTAGTAAAAAAAGTACTTTACAACCGCGGACATTTGTGTTAAAATAATATCAGCGTATGTACTATATATAATATTGCTTTAAAGTTACGGTCACAGCAGGATTATATATGTCGTGTCATACAATATGTTTTTAGGAGGATTGTCCAAAATGGCAAGAAAAAAACAAACCATGGACGGCAACAACGCTGCGGCGTGGGTCTCTTATCCCTTTACAGACGTTGCTGCTATCTACCCGATCACCCCTTCCTCTGTAATGGCTGAGGTCACCGACCAGTGGGCTGCAAAAAATCAGAACAACCTGTTCGGTCAGCCTGTAAAAGTAGCTGAAATGCAGTCCGAGGCAGGCGCTGCCGGTACTGTTCACGGCTCCCTTTCCGCAGGCGCGCTTACTACCACCTACACGGCTTCTCAGGGTCTGCTCCTGATGATCCCCAATATGTACAAGATCGCCGGCGAGCTTCTCCCCTGCGTTATCCATGTTTCCGCAAGATGCGTAGCTTCTCACGCTCTTAACATCTTCGGCGACCACTCCGACGTTTACGCATGCCGTCAGACAGGCTTTGCTATGCTCTGCGCTTCAAACGTTCAGGAAGTCATGGACTTGGGCGCTGTAGCTCACCTCTCCACTATCAAGGGAAGAGTTCCTGTTCTCCACTTCTTCGATGGTTTCCGTACCTCCCACGAGATCCAGAAGATCGACGCGTGGGATTACAAGGATCTTGAGGATATGCTGGACAAGAAAGCCGCTCAGGCATTCAGAAACCGCTCCCTCAACCCTGAGCACCCCGTACTCCGCGGTACTGCTCAGAACGGCGATATCTTCTTCCAGGCTCGCGAGGCCTGCAACGAGTACTACAACAAGTTCCCCGAAATTGTTGAAGAGTACATGAACAAGGTAAACAAGAAGATAGGCACAAACTACAAGCCCTTTAACTACTACGGCGCGCCCGACGCTGATCACGTTATCATCGCTATGGGTTCCGTATGCGACACTATCGAGGAAACTATCGACTTCCTCAACAATGAGTACGGCGCTAAGCTGGGTCTTGTTAAGGTTCGTCTTTACAGACCTTTCTGCGCAGACAAGCTTGTTGAAGCTCTTCCCGAGACTGTTAAGCAGATCTCCGTTCTGGACAGAACAAAGGAGCCCGGCTCTATGGGCGAGCCTCTTTACCTGGACGTTGTTGCGGCTCTCAAGGGCACTAAGTTCCACAACGTTGTTATCTGCGGCGGACGCTACGGTCTGGGTTCAAAGGATACCACTCCCGACCAGATCAAGGCTGTTTACTGGAACGACTACAAGAAAGACACCTACAAGCCCAGATTTACTATCGGTATCACCGACGACGTTACAAACCTCTCTCTTCCCAGCGAGGGCAAGCTCGACACAGCTCCCGAGGGAACGGTTGCTTGTAAGTTTTGGGGTCTCGGCTCCGACGGTACTGTCGGCGCAAACAAGAACTCCATCAAGATCATCGGCGACCACACAGATATGTACGCTCAGGCATACTTTGCCTACGACTCCAAGAAGTCCGGCGGCGTAACGGTTTCTCACCTCCGCTTCGGAAAGACTCCAATCAAGTCCACATATCTTGTTAATATGGCTGACTTCGTTGCCTGCCACAACCAGTCCTACATTGACAAGTACAATATGGTTCAGGATATCAAGCCCGGCGGAACGTTCCTCCTCAACTGCCAGTGGAGCAAGGACGAGGTTGAGCAGTATCTCCCAGGTCAGGTAAAGAGATATCTTGCCGAGAACAATATCAAGTTCTACATCATCGACGGCGTTGACATTGCAAGAAAGATCGGTCTGGGCAACAGAACTTCCACAGTTCTTCAGTCCGCGTTCTTCAAGCTTGCAAAGATCATTCCCGAAGCCGACGCTATCAAGTACATGAAAGAAAAGGCTCTCGCTTCCTTCGGCAAGAAGGGCGACGACGTTGTTAAGATGAACTACGACGCTATCGACGCGGGCGCAAAGAACGTTGTTGAAGTTCCCGTTCCTGATTCATGGAAGTCCTGCAAGGATTCCAAGATGGGTATGCCTAAGGCTAAGGGCGATAGAAAGGATCTCGTAAACTACGTTAACAATATTCAGATCCCCGTTAACGCTCAGATGGGTGACACTCTCCCCGTTTCCGCGTTCAAAAATATGCCCGACGGTACGTTCCCTCAGGGTTCTGCGGCTTACGAAAAGAGAGGTATCGCTGTAGACGTTCCTTCATGGAATCCCGATAACTGTATCCAGTGTAACTTCTGTTCTTACGTTTGTCCTCACGCTGTTATCCGTCCCGTTGTTATGACCGATGACGAGCTTAAGAGCGCGCCCGCCGGCACAACAGGTCTGAAGATCGCAGGTCTTGACAAGATGAATTTCGTTATGACAGTTTCCGCTCTGGACTGCACAGGCTGCGGCTCATGCGCAAACGTATGTCCCGGTAAGAAGGGCGAAAAGGCTCTTACAATGAAGCCTCTGGCAGAGCAGCTCGAAAAGCAGAATCTGTTCGCATACGGACAGGAGCTTCCCGAAAAGAAAGAAGTTGCCGAGAAATTCAAGGAAACTACCGTCAAGGGTTCGCAGTTCAAGCAGCCTCTGCTTGAATTCTCCGGAGCTTGCGCAGGCTGCGGCGAGACTCCTTACGCTAAGCTGGTAACACAGCTCTTCGGCGACAGAATGTTTATTGCTAATGCAACAGGCTGTTCGTCGATTTGGGGCGGTTCCGCACCGTCTACTCCGTACACCGTAAACAAAGAGGGCAAGGGCCCCGCTTGGGCTAACTCCCTGTTTGAGGATAACGCAGAGTACGGATACGGTATGTTCCTTGCACAGAATACTCTCCGTCAGAGAGCTGTTGCAAAGCTGCTTGAAATGCAGAAGTCTGCTAAGGGCGGACTTAAGACCGCTATCGAGAACTATATGTCCACAATGAACGACGGCAACGCAAATAAGGCTGCAACCGCCGAGCTTATCAAGGCTTTGGAGGGAAGCAAGTCCGATGCAGCGGCTGAGGTTTTGGAGCTTAAGGATTACCTGGGCAAGAAGTCCATGTGGGTATTCGGCGGCGATGGTTGGGCATATGACATCGGCTTCTCAGGACTTGACCACGTAATCGCTTCCGGCGAGGATGTTAACATCTTCGTATTCGATACAGAGGTTTATTCCAACACAGGCGGACAGTCCTCCAAGTCCACGCCTACAGGCGCGATTGCACAGTTCGCAGCCGCAGGTAAGGAGACAAAGAAGAAAGACCTTGCAGGCATTGCAATGAGCTATGGCTATGTTTATGTTGCTCACATCGCAATGGGCGCTGACATGAATCAGTGTATCAAGGCTATCACAGAGGCTGAGGCTTACCACGGACCTTCCCTCATTATCGCTTACGCTCCTTGTATCAACCACGGTATCAAGGCAGGCATGAGCAAGGCTATGGACGAGGAGAAGAAGGCTGTTGAGGCAGGCTACTGGCATCTCTACAGATACAATCCCGCGCTCAAGGACGAGGGCAAGAATCCGTTCTCTCTCGACAGCAAGGTACCTGCTGTTGACGAGAAGTACAAGGACTTCCTCATGGGCGAGGTTCGTTACAATGCTCTTGCGCGTCAGAATCCTGAAAGAGCGGATATGCTCTTTACAAAGGCTGTAAATAATGCTAAGGATCGCTACGATTACCTTACCAGACTTACAAAGCTGTACGGTATGGAGGAAGATTCCAAGGCAGACGCTGCAAAGAAGTAATTGATCCCTGACTTTAAATAAGATCATGTGATGATAAAAGGCTGTCGAAAATTTCGGCAGCCTTTTAAAATTTTTGGATAACTATATTAATGAATAAACTAATGTGCAGTATTATAGCAAACCAATAAATTAACTTGACTACATTAGGCAACGAAGCTGCCGACACTAAAAAGTTCGCCAGCCTTTCAAGGCTGCGGGTTTCCAAAGGGCAGAGCCCTTTGGTCGCCGTCCGCAGACGGCGAAATCCTTTTCGTCCAAGAGCTCCGCAAAGGGGTGAATTGAAAACAGTCCGTAGGACTGTTTTCAAGAGGGGAACGCCCTGCGATAGAGGGCGTTCCCCTAATTGTCACGTTAATTTTATGGATTGCTATAGTTATGGAAATGAAAATCAGTACTCATACCTGGATGGGAGCAGGTTTACCCTTATTAACAAAGGCTGCATATCAATAATAGTCTTTGCCTTTACAGCATCTATATCCTCGTTTTCCACCATGTTTCCAAGAACCTGTGCAAGCCGCTGCTTTGCAAGGTCAGGAGATGTGTCGAGAGAATACGCTGTGGGCGCGTTAGGTATTCCCGCAAGCATGGCGCACTCATACTCCGTCAGCTCGGAGACCTCCGCGCCGTAATAGCCCTGCGCCGCCTCGGCGATACCGTAGTAATTGCTGCCAAAATATATGCTGTTGACGTAAAGCTCGAAAATTTCCTCCTTTGAGAATTTCTTTTCAAACTCAAAGGCAGTAAAGGCTTCGGCGAATTTGCGCTCCAGCCTTTTCTCATGAGTGTAATACAGATTTTTCGCAAGCTGTTGTGTAATTGTGCTTCCGCCCTCCACGGGAGCTTTTGCTTTTATGTCGTGGATTATTGCTCTGCCTATTGCAACAGGATCAATGCCGCTATGCTTTTCAAAACGCCTGTCTTCAACGGAAATGACAGCTTTTATGTAAAATTCGGGAAGCTCGTCATAGCTTACAAAATCTTCCGCATTCTGTATTTCTTCGGCTTTCGTTTCAACAGGACAAGCTCCCGTCGCCTCTATGTGCATTTTGTAGCCCTTGCTTGCGTAAACGGTTACAAAGACCGTACCCGACAAGACCGCTAAAATAAATAGCGTCAGCAGGAATTTTAATAGCTTTTTCATAGACTGCTCCTTTCAAAGATAAAGTCCACAAACTTCCAAAGAGCCTGTATAATATACTGCCCGCTATTTCAAACAATGCAATTGTTTGAAATGCCGCCATTGGCGGCATGCAAAGCCTTCGGCTTTGCGCGGACAGTATGAACGGCGGCTTTACAGCGGCTTTGCCGCCGACCGGCAATTTTATTGCCGGTATTGCAAAATTGTAAATTTTGCAATAAAGCCTAGTATAAAAATGAACAGCGCAGTGGGCATAACAAAAATACCTATCAAAAATATGCATATCACCCTTAAAGATTTGCATAAAAAGTCTTGCATAAAAAACTCTCCGTATAAAATATATTTAAGGGTAATTTAAAGAGAACCCCCATAAAACCTCTTTTTGTAAATTTGTTTGGAAATGTATTTTGCAGGGCGGGGGCTTGCCAATACAGCTCCCCGTCCGTTGTTCAGTTTTTTCACACAGGGGACGGGAAACCCGTCCCATACAAATATTTCAATGATTGCTATAATTTATTATTGCTTACTAACAATTGTATAATAACTTCGGGACGTGATGATGTACACAAGAATGTAAACCGCCGAAAATACGCCGAAGCAAAGCAGGGCGACTACAGCGAAAAACGCCGTGTCCGTCAAACCGAAAAGCATAAGCAGCCGCGATATTATCGGGAACGCGAACGCCATGTGTACCCCGGCTGAAATAAGCGGCAGGAAAAATACCGTAAGCACTTGAGAGTTTATGCTTCTTTTTATCTCGCGCTTTGTCATGCCCACCTTTTGCAGTATGCCGAACCGCGCCTTGTCCTCATAGCCCTCGGAAATTTGCTTGTAGTACATTATCAGCGCGGCGGCAACTATGAACACCGTACCGAAAATAATTCCCAGAAAGAACAGTCCGCCGTACAGTGCGAAAAACTCGATCTTGTCATTTGCTATGCTTTCAACTCGGCAGCCGAACCATTCGTCCTCTCTGCCAGCGTCCGACAAGTCCTTTGTATACTGTGCAATGGAGAAATGAATTTCTTCAAAAATACTTATCTGCGTTTCCTCGTCACAATCCAGGTCAAAGCCGTAATATCTGTGCAGATTTGAAGCATATTCGGGATCGTAAATTACCAACTGCTTTTCATAAATGTCTCTCAGCACATCAATATCAGAAACAAAAAGATAAGTTTCGGGCATCATAACCGCGGCGGATTCCCCTCTGAAAATAAAGTCCTTAGCCTTGCCGACCACCCTGAAGCTGCCGCAGTCCTTTATGCTGACCGTATCAAAGGCATAGTCTGACTTTATACTTTTGATAATGACCTCGTCCTTTGCAAGAGTAACATTTTCTCCCATTATTCTGTTGTAATCCTCTATCGGAACAAGAGTCAGCGTCATTGCTTCGTCGGCGGACACACTTGTGTCGGTGGGATCAAGTATAACGTCGCTGCCGCTGAATACTCCCGAAATTGAAATGTAAGAGTACTCTATCTCGTTTTGGGGTACTTCCCCGTATTTTTCAAGGGCAGAGCTTACAAACCCGTTTATAAGCTCTGCGTCCTTTTCTTCAATTGAATAGGTATTAACAAGAATATCCCGCGGATAGCGTTCCCGAAGCATCTGCTCCTCCCCTGCGTAAAGGCATATTGTGGAGGAAAGAGTTACCAGTACCATTGTTGACAAAATGCATATGGAAGCAAGTCCCGCGCCGTTTCTTTTCATGCGGTACACCATTGAGGATATAGACACAAAATGGTTTGTTTTATAATAGTACCTTTTATTTTTTTGCAGCAGTCTGCACACCGCAACAGAGCCCGCTATAAAAAGCATATACGTTGCAAGGATGACCATTACAACCGCAAGGAAAAACGCAAATATCGCCTTTATGGGGTTTTCGATAGACACTGCCATATAGTACGCGGCAGCAAGGAGAATTACTCCGGGTACCGTCAGAATCAGGTTTGTCTTAGGCGGTTTTTCGCCTGTGTTTTCGCTTTTCATAAGCTCGATAGGGTTCGTGAGCCGTATCTGCCGCAGGGTGTTGAAAAGTATAAAAAGAAATATTATTGCGTACCAAAGCGCCGACATTGCTATCGCGTTTACGTCCGCGTGAAATTCATAGTCCACGTCCGCTTTCATTATGTTGACAAGGAAAAGCTCCGCAAGCTTTGAAAAAAGTATGCCGCAGCCATTGCCCGCAGCAAGGGCGGAAAGGTACACGAAAACAGTCTCCCATATCAGGATACGGGCTATGTTGCGCTTGCCCATGCCTAAGATGTTGTACAGACCAAACTCCTTTTTACGTCCCCTTATCAGGAACGAATTTGTGTAGAACATGAAAATCGCGGAGAATATTACCATGATGACAACACCGAAGCGCAGCATAAGGATCATTTGATCCCCGCCCTTCATTTCGGCGACAAAGCTGTTCCCCTGCAGGAACATGACAATATAGAACATCATTATCATTCCCGCGCAGGTGAGGATATAGGGCAGATAGGTGCGGCGGTTGTTTTTTATCCCGCTTGCCGCAAGCTTTGGGTAAAGCAGCATTTTACTCATTTTAAATATTATTTTTCCGTTAGGAAAAAATATCCTCCTTTCGATGTTTTGCGGCTTTGTGGTTTTGCGTCAGCAAAATTCAGAATGGCAGTGAAAAATTTATTTTTCACTGCTTTCTCCGGAAGCAAGCAGGGTAAGGGTATCGGAAATTTTCTGATACAGCTTTTCGTTGGTGCATTCCCCGCGATATATCTGGTGAAATACCTCGCCGTCCTTTATGAACAGAACGCGGTTTGCGTGGCTTGCCGCCTTTACGGAGTGTGTCACCATTAAAATGGTCTGACCGCTGCTGTTTATGTCGGAGAAGATGCGGAGCATTTCGTCGGTCGCTTTTGAGTCCAGCGCGCCTGTGGGTTCGTCCGCAAGAAGCATTTTGGGATCGGTGATTATCGCCCGCGCGGCGGCGGTGCGCTGCTTCTGACCTCCCGATATTTCATATGGATACTTGTTCAGAAGTTCGGCAATGCCAAGTCTTTTTGCAATCGGATCAAGCCTGCGCTGCATTTCGCCGTAGTTCATTCCCATAAGTACAAGGGGCAGGAAAATATTGTCGCGAACAGAAAAGGTGTCCAGCAGATTAAAGTCCTGAAAAACAAAGCCCAGATTATCACGGCGGAACTCCGCAATTTTCGATTCCATTACGGCGGAAAGGTTTTTTCCATCAAGTACTACGCTGCCGCCTGTGGGCTTGTCGAGGGCGGCAAGAATGTTCAGCAGCGTGGTCTTTCCGGAACCGCTTTCGCCCATTATGGCAATGTATTCTCCTTTTTCCACGGCGAAGCTGACATTTTTAAGAGCTTCCACGCGGTTTCCTCCGAAACGGGGCATATATGTTTTTTTAAGATTTTTAACTTCAAGTATCGGCATAAAAATTCCTCCAAAATATGTTTCTGTATTGCTGAAGCAATTCTGTAATTATTATACCGCAAAGGGAAAATGTCCGCCATAGATTTGGCTTACATTTTCCCTTTTAATCTTACAATATTGTAACATTACTCTATCTCCACCCGCGCCTCGGACAGGTCTATCCTTATTATCGTACCCTCCCCTATCCTTGATTCTGCGGAGATCTTGTGCCCCAGTCTGCCGCATATACGGCTGCAAAGGTAAAGTCCTATGCCGCTGGCTTTTTTGTCCGTTCTGCCGTTGCAGCCCGTGTACCCCTTTTCAAAAATACGGCTGATATCCTCGGAGGCAATACCTATGCCCGTGTCGCGTATACGGACTGTTTTCGGCTCCTCCAAAGCTATTTCTATCTCGCCCGACCTTGTGTACTTCAGCGCGTTGGACAAAACCTGTTCCAAAACGAACAGCAGCCATTTTTCGTCGGTGAGTACAGTTACTCCCACAGGCTCGTAAACAAGCTTTATTCTGCGGCGGATAAACTGCGAGGAAAAATTCCTCACCGCTTGCCTGATAATGCCGTCAAGGTCGTATTTTTTTATGAGGAAGTCCGTAGTTTCGCTGTCAAGCCGAAGATAACAGAGTACCATTTCAACGTACTGCTCTATGCGCTGCAGGTCCTCGGTAAGCTCGCGGCTTTGGGGTACTTCGCTGCCCTGCAAATTAAGGCGCATTGCGGTAATGGGGGTCTTTATCTGGTGCGCCCAAAGGGTGTAGTAATCCGCCATATCGGCGTATTTTTCAAGCATTTCGTTGGCAAGAGCCTGCTTGAAGCTGAACAGGGTATTTATAAGGTCTTGGTACTCTTCCTCCAAAGCAGTTCGGGGAGGGGGCAGGTTGTCCGTTGTAACGGTTATCTCGTTCAGAAGGCGTTTAAGTGTTATTCGTCTTTCGCGATAGCTGCGGTAATCGACTGCAAGGCAGATAGTACCTATAAAAGAGCAGATAAGCACACCGTAAAGCACTGCCGCGGCAGGCAGCCCGTACAGCTGAAAAACCGCCGCAAACACAACCGCAAACGCCGCCCAAAGCGTTATGGATTTTTTGTGGGACAGCAAGTACTCAAAAAACATTTTCATTCTATGATATACCCCATTCCGACTTTTGTTGCGATAAAATTTTCAAGCCCCGCGCCTTCAAGCTTTTTGCGAAGACGGGTGACGTTTACAGTCAGGGTATTTTCGTCCACGTAGCTGTCGGTCTGCCATAGGTAGTTCATAAGGCTTTCGCGGCTGACGATTTTCCCCTTGTTTTCCATAAGAAGCCGGAGTATTCTGTATTCATTTTTAGTCAGGTCTATCTTTTCGCCCTTGTAGGTGAGTATTGTGTCGGCAGTATTGAGAGCCGCGCCCTTATGCTCAATAAGCCCCGACGCGCCGCCGAAGTCGTACGTACGACGAAGCAGCGCCTGTACCTTTGCTATTAGCACATCAATGGCAAAGGGCTTTGCGATAAAGTCGTCGCCGCCCATGTTCATTGCCATGACGATGTTCATGTTGTCGGAGGCGGAAGAAATAAAAACGATAGGCACGCTTGAAAGCTTTCTTATCTCGCCGCACCAGTAAAAGCCGTTATAAAACGGCAGAGAAATATCAAGCAGGACGATATGGGGCGAAAACTCGGCAAATTCGCCTGCTACATTTTGAAAATCGTCGGCGCAGTGCACGTTCATGCCCCAGTTTTTCAGGTGTTTTTCCAGCGCGCCCGCGATACCGCCGTCGTCCTCGGCAATAAATACTCGGTACATTTTTTCACTCTTTTTCAAATTTTTCTAAGGTCTCAGTTACTGTCTGACCTTGATTATAGCAATCCATAAAATTATCATGACACATTAAGCGGCGAAACCGCGACTAAAAAGTTCGCCAGCCTTTCAAGGTCTGCTTAACCCATTCTATGAATGGGATTCCAAAGGGCAGAGCCCTTTGGGCGCAAACTCATTCGCAGAATGAGTCCCCGCAGAAGCGCGAAATTCCCTATCGTTTAAGAGCTCCGCAAAGGGGTGAATTGAAAACAATCCACAGGATTGTTTTCAAGAGGGGAACGCCCTCTATCGCAGGGCGTTCCCCTAATCCCAGCAGTAAGCTCAAATGGTATCCGCTTTTCTCTTCCCATTTTTTTAAGGTAGATATTGATAGCCGCCGACATGGTTATGCCGATATCCTCACTAACGAGTTCGGCTGCTCTTTTAACGTCGTCATCAATACGCAAGCTTATTTGTGCCATAAAAACATCTCATGCGGTTACTATACCACATTGTAAAGTAAATGTCAATATAATTTATATACAGCTTACAGCTGCAAATTTTTTATCAGCGTACCGTTGCAGCTGTGATACTCACGAAATTATGCACGAATTGATTGAGCGGAGTGCAGTCTATGTTTCCGACAGGTCAAGCGGACACAGGGTACAGCAGATAGATATTTACTATAGGACTATGACAAAAAGAGAAAGGCTGCGCAGCTGCAGCCTTTTTGTATTTTGTTGCGGTCATCTGTTTACAATTGCTGTTGCAATATTCAGATAGAATGCGATTATCAGCCAGACAAGGTAGGGTATGTTCATATAACCCGCGGCAGGGCAGATTCTTTTAAAGCTTATCGTCATTGCGGCAACAAGTACGATAAGCAGCAGGATAACAGCCGCCGCAAGCCATATCATTTCAAAGCGGAAGAAAATAATGCTCCAGGAAAAATTAACGATAAGCTGTATGACGTACAATTTCATGGCTCGGTTTATCGCATCGCCGTCCGCGTCCGAGGAATACACAAGGTACGCGGACAGTCCCATTAAAGCGTACAGAACAGTCCATACTATCGGAAACACTATAGGGGGAGGAAGAAACGGAGGCGGCTCGTATTTTGCGAAAAAGCCGCTCATTCCCCCGGACAGAAGCGCGGACAGTACTCCCGCAAGCTCCGCGGATACAATGAATATAAGCATTGTCGTTATACTTTTTTGGGATTTCATAAATGTGCTGATTCCTTTCTGAGTTTTGTGGTTTTAGTAAAGAAGTCGGGGCGGCAGCCGCGGAAATATTATGTCTGCATTTTGGCGGCGGTTATTTATAAATATGCGGGCACGGTTCAAAAATATGTAACATTTTAAATGGTCGGTATTATGCAGGTGTTTGATTCTTTGCACATATAGTGAAATCGCCAGCGGGGATTTACCCGCTAAACATAAATTTATTGCACAAAATTATATCTTTTCATAATTTTGTAAAATTTAATAGTATCCCGTATTGACATTTATGGGATCGAATGGTATAATTAAATCGTATAATTATTTTTCAATACTTTTTTGGAGGTCTTTACAATGTCCAGAGTTTATAATTTCAGCGCGGGTCCCGCCGTTCTTCCCGAGGAAGTTCTTAAAGAAGCGGCTGAGGAAATGCTCGACTATAAGGGAACCGGTATGTCCGTTATGGAGATGTCCCACCGTTCCAAGGCTTACGACGAGATAATCAAGGACGCGGAAAAGGATATCCGCGAACTTATGAATATTCCCGATAACTATAAGGTGCTGTTTCTTCAGGGCGGAGCTTCTCAGCAGTTTGCGGCTGTTCCCATGAACCTTATGAAAAATAAGAAAGCTGCCTACATAATCACAGGTCAGTGGGCTAAGAAAGCTTTTCAGGAGGCTAAGCTGTACGGCGAGGCTGTGGATGTTGCGTCCTCTGCCGACAAGACCTTCTCCTATATCCCCGACTGCTCCGACCTCGCTATCCCAGAGGACGCTGATTATGTTTACATCTGCGAGAACAATACCATTTACGGTACAAAGTTCTGGCAGCTCCCCGATACAAAGGGTAAAGACCTGGTTGCGGACGTTTCCTCATGCTTCCTTTCCGAGCCTGTTGACGTTACAAAGTACGGCGTTATCTACGGCGGCGTTCAGAAGAATATCGGTCCCGCGGGCGTTGTTATCGCTATTATCCGCGAAGACCTCATCAGAGACGACGTTCTCCCCGGCACTCCCACCATGCTGAAATGGAAAACTCAGGCGGACAACGACAGCCTTTACAACACGCCTCCCTGCTACGGTATCTACATCTGCGGCAAGGTGTTCAAGTGGATAAAGAAAATGGGCGGTCTTGAGGCTATGAAGAAGCATAACGAGAAAAAGGCTGCTATTCTGTACGATTTCCTCGATCAGAGCAAGCTTTTCAAAGGTACTGTTGAAAAGAAAGACCGCAGCCTTATGAACGTACCTTTCGTTACAGGCAACGAGGAGCTTGACGCTAAGTTCGTCAAGGAAGCTAAAGCTGCGGGCTTTGAGAACCTTAAGGGACACCGCACCGTTGGCGGTATGAGAGCGTCCATTTACAATGCTATGCCTATCGAGGGCGTTGAAAAGCTTGTTGAATTTATGAAGAAATTTGAAGCCGAAAACCAAGGCTGAGCCTTGACCCTTGTTCTACCCCGCCGTTAAATATTGGAATACATTAACTGTGTCAAGCCCCTATCAAGGGGCGGGCAAGTTTTTTGAAGAGGTGTTTAAATTGGCTGAAAGATTTAAAAAAATATACACTCAGGGAGTTATGAGTGTCATTGAGATTTGGGTGGACACCGAAACGGGCGTAAATTATCTTTGGCGTGAGCACGGTTATTCGGGCGGTCTCACTCCTATGCTTGACGCCGACGGAAAGCCTGTTATTACCGACCCCAACAACGTTGGCTTTAAGGTTGAGGAATAAGGTTTAAGTTTCTATTTTTGAAAGGTAATATTAAAATGTCTAATCAAGAATATGCATAATGTTTGAACTTATAGTTGCACTACTGAAAAGCGGTAATTCCGACAAAGCGGCAGAAATTCTTGAAAATGCCATAAAAAGGATAGACAAAGGTTCATCGGACAGAGACAATAGAGACGAAAAATAATTTTTGAAAGTAGGTTGATAGAAATGTTCAATATACAAACGCTGAACAAAATTTCAAAGTACGGTACCGATAATTTTGATGCTGCAAAATACAACATCGCAGATGAGGTGCAGAATCCCGACGCGATAATGGTTCGTTCCGCAGCAATGCACGATATGGAGTTTGCTCCCAATCTGCTTGCTATCGCTCGTGCGGGCGCAGGCGTAAACAATATCCCCGTTGACAAGTGCGCGGAGCAGGGTATCGTTGTTTTCAACACTCCCGGCGCAAACGCAAACGCTGTTAAGGAGCTTGTTATCGCGGGACTTCTCATTTCCTCCCGTAAAGTTCCCGAGGCTATGGCTTGGGCGCAGACCCTTAAGGGCAATGGCGCGGAGGTCGGCAAAATGGTGGAAAAGGGTAAAAGCCAGTTTGCGGGTCCCGAAATAATGGGCAAAACCCTTGGCATTATCGGTCTTGGCGCTATCGGAGTACTTGTTGCAAACGCCGCTGTTGCTCTCGGAATGAAAGTTGTTGGCTTCGATCCATACCTTTCTGTTAAGGCTGCTTTGGGACTTAACCCCGCTGTAAAGGCGGTCGCCGACGTTAAGGACGTTTATGCCGCTGCAGATTATATCACTATCCATGTTCCCTATAATGCGGACACAAAGGGTACTATCAATGCGGACACTATCGCCCTTATGAAAGACGGCGTTCGCGTACTCAACTTTGCAAGAGGCGAGCTTGTTGACAATGCGGCAATTATTGCGGCTCTCGAAAGCGGCAAGGTTTCGGCATATGTTGTTGATTTCCCCTGCGACGAGGTTTTGGGAGTTAAGAACGTTATCGCTATCCCTCACCTTGGAGCTTCCACTCCTGAGTCCGAGGACAACTGCGCTATGATGGCTGCTCTGGAGCTTATCGACTACATTGAAAACGGAAATATCAAGAATTCCGTAAACTATCCCGACGCAGAGATGAATGCCGCAGGCACAAAGGTTTGCGTAATGCACAAAAATATTCCCGCGGTAATTTCTCAGCTTACAACAGCATTCGGCAGCGCGGGTATCAATATCGAGAACATGGTGAGCAAGTCCAAGAAAGACTATGCTTACACAATGATCGACGCTGGGGGCGACATTACTGACAGCATTGCCGAAAAGCTTGCAGCGGTTGACAGCGTTATAAAGGTAAGGATTATCAAGTAAAAAATCAAGGCTGCCGTTCTCCGCGGCGCAGGGAACGGCAGATCGGAACATTGTTCCGGGAAAGGGGTATTTTTATGAACGAGACTTATTTTGACCAAAGCGATGTTGAGCAGAACAAGACCATTGTTTTGCTGTCGGCGATACTTCAGATATTTTTCCCTATCATTTTCTTCCTGCCGCTGGTTGCGTGCCAGAATTCGGCATACGGAGATACTTTGCAAACCAGGGACTGCTTCTGCTGCTTATGTATATTGCATCAGGCGTTGTACTTATCATTCCGATCCTTGGCTGGATAGCGGGACCTGTTATTGGTATCGCAACTCTTGTTTTTGCCATTATAAATGCGGTAAACGCAAACAGCGGCGCAAGAAAAGGCATTCCTATTCTTGGCAGTATTGAGCTTATCAAGTAATCAAAACGATTAAATCAAAAAACGGTGCGGATTTTCTCCGTACCGTTTTTTCTTTGGATTTTTAATTTTTATACTAATCCCCATATTAGAATTATTGACAAGAAATCGGCACAAAAACTTTGATATATGCGGTTTTGTGCCGGGAGATTATCTATAATTCAATGAAGGGGATTAATATTACAGGCAGCGTTTATTTTTTTTCGCATATCAGACGAATGGCAGTTCTTACCTCTCCGTCGATCGTAACGTTTGCAAACGCCGGATAACAAACAAGATTTATTCCCACAGGCGCTAAGTACCCTCTTGCAATTGCTATGGCTTTTATAGCCTGATTTGCCGCTCCTGCGCCTACTGCCTGAACCTCAACGGTTTCCTGCTCTTTCATGACGCTTGCGATCGCTCCCGCAACGGAATTCGGAAAAGACCGTGCCGAGACCTTTAAAACCTCCACTGGATAACCCTCCTAATTTTGTAATTAATATTGAATATTTTAACAATTATATTAATTTTATAACATTTATAATTATACAACATATTTCAAAGCGTTACAATAGCAAATAAATAATTTTGTAAATTTATCTAATAACCAGCCGCTCAATTGCAACACATTTACCATTTTTCTGATCAAATTCCACAATTACTCCGTTAATAAACGGAGAATTATCAGATTCTGTAAATCTTACAGGAGCATGAAACCGCTGCTTTTCTATAGCGATCTCGGTTTTGACTCCCAGCACCGAAAGCTCGGGACCGCACATTCCCGCGTCAGTGATGTAGCCTGTATGACCCGAAAGTATAGTTTCGTCCGCAGTCTGAACATGCGTGTGAGTACCGAAAACAGCCGTGACCTTTCCCGCCAGATAGAAACCCATTGCTTTTTTTTCGCCCGTGGCTTCGGCGTGAAAATCCACAAAAATATTGGGAGTGTCAATTTCACCGAGAAGCCTGTCAACTGTGGAAAAGGGATTGTCAAGAGCCTCCATATAGACCGTTCCCATAAGATTTATCACGGCAATACGGCACCTGCCCATGTCGTACAGACAGACCCCGTGGCCGGGATTTCCCTCTGGGAAATTTGCGGGGCGGAGCAGTCTTTCTTCCCTGTCCATAGTTTCGTATATCTCCCTGCGGCGGTAGCAGTGGTTGCCTGTGGTTATAATGTCCGCGCCGTGTGAAAAAAGATATTTTGCCGAGTGCGGAGTGATTCCGTTGCCGTTGGCGCTGTTTTCACCGTTGACAATAACGATTTCAGCGTTGTAGAATTTTTTCAGTCCGCCGAGCTTTTCGCCCACAAAATTAGAGCCGATCTCTCCCACAACGTCGCCGAGAAAAAGTAAATTCATATGGTTATTCCTTTCAAAAGGCTGAGCCTTTACCCATGCCGCTGTTTACGGCAAGTATATGAGTACAGGCAGGACTTGTTTCCGAGACAGAAATTACGTATCAATTATTTTAATAATATCAGGGGCGGAAGTATTTATCCGCCCCTTGTGTAATTATTTGCTGTATTTATTCGCTTATATCGCTGTCATTGCCGTTATCGTCAGGTTTTTGGGTATCGCTTTCGTCCTTGCTTTCCCCCGTGATCTCCGCAGTGTCTGAGGAAACCTTTTTGGCTTCGCTGTTTTCCGGATTTTCGGTACCACCGGGATTTTCCGAAGTCTCATTTGTTTCATTGGACTTTTCGGTTTCAGCCTTTTCCTCCGCGGAAGTCGGCTCGCCTTTCATAAGCTTTTCAAAATCCTTGCCGTCGATTTTTTCGTGCTCCATAAGATATTTCGCAACCTTATGAAGATCGTCCATGTGCTCCTTGAGAACGTCTACTGTGCGCTCATAGCACTCGTCGATAATGCTTCTTACTTCCGAATCAATTTCCGACTGGACTTTTTCAGAGTGCCCCTTGCTGTGACCGTAATCCATTCCCACAAAAGGTTCGTCGTTATCGTCCGCATATACCACGGGACCCAGATTTTCCGAGAAGCCGTACTTTGTTATCATTGCTTTTGCAAGCTTTGTGGAACGCTTCAGATCGCTTACCGCGCCCGCGGAGCCTTCGCCCAAAACAAGCTTTTCAGCCACACGTCCGCCCATGCAGACAACGATTTCTTCTTTAAGTTTTCTTGCGGTAACGTTCAGCAGAGAGGGTTCCTTTTCGGGAAGATGTATAGTCATGCCTCCTGCCGAGCCTCTGGGGATAATAGTTACCTGGTGCACCTTATCCTGTGTGGGCATATAGTAGGTTACTACCGCGTGACCCGCTTCATGGTATGCAACAAGCTTTTTCTCTTCCTCGGTAACAACGTGGCTTTTCTTTTCGGGACCCGCTATTACCTTGATAGTAGCCTCCTCGATGTCCTCTTTGGTAATGGCTTTGCGGTTTTTGCGAGCCGCCAGCAAAGCCGCTTCGTTGGCAAGGTTTTCAAGTTCCGCGCCTGTAAAGCCCGCCGTGGACTGTGAAATTGTTTTCAAACTTACATCGGGAGCAAGAGGCTTGTTTTTGGTGTGTACCTTTAGGATTTCCTCTCTGCCCTTTACGTCGGGATAATTTACCACTATCTGCCTGTCAAAGCGTCCGGGACGGAGCAGAGCGGGATCGAGGATATCCTTACGGTTTGTGGCAGCCATAACGATTATGCCCTCGTTGCCCTCGAAGCCGTCCATTTCAACAAGGAGCTGGTTAAGAGTCTGCTCGCGCTCGTCGTGACCGCCTCCGAGACCCGCGCCGCGGTGACGTCCCACAGCGTCTATTTCGTCTATGAAAACTATTGAGGGAGCGTTTTTCTTTGCCGTCTCAAACAGGTCGCGGACTCTCGACGCGCCTACGCCCACGAACATTTCAACGAAGTCCGAACCTGAAATTGAGAAGAACGGTACTCCCGCTTCGCCTGCAACTGCCTTGGCAAGCAAAGTCTTACCTGTGCCCGGAGGACCCTCCAGAAGCACGCCCTTGGGTATTCTTGCGCCCATTTCGGTGTATTTTTTGGGATTCTTGAGAAAATCAACGATCTCGGCAAGCTCTTCCTTTTCCTCGTCCGCGCCCGCAACATCGTTGAAGGTATTCTTTTTGTTTGCGGTATTCTTGACGTTGGCTTTGCCGAAATTGTTCATTTTTCCGCCGCCGCCCGCCTGTCTCATCATAAAGAAGAAGAAAAAGATCATCAGACCTATTATGAGAAGCGACGGGAGCAGATTATAAAGCCAGGAGGTGTCCTGTATCTTGAAATACTCCATTTTCAGCGGTTCGTCGGGATGCCGCTCGTTGTATTCCTTTCGGTAGTTTTCCTCGCCCATCTGTATCTCGTTGAGGAAAACCGTAACGTTCGGAACGGTGTAGGTTATGGTCTCCTTGTTTTCGTCGACAACTATGACCAGTTCTCCGGTGCCTAAATCAAAAGTCATTTCCGATACCTGATAGTTGTCGAAATACTGCATAATATCCGAATAGCTGTGCTCGGGCTGAGGCTTTGAAGCCTGACGGAGCAGAAGTACCGCCAGCGCAAGCGCGGAGATCATTACCACAGCGTAAATAATTATGCCCTTGTTGCTTTTTTTACCCATTTGTTATCAATCCTTTCGTCGGGAACATATTGAACGGTTCCCCTTTATTTATATAAAATACATGAAAATACAAAAATATTGGATCATCTTGTTTAGTTGTATCTGCCGTCAAAGCGGTCAGCCGATCAGCCGATTAGCCGCTTTCGTATTCCGCTATATAGGGCAGGTTGCGGAACTGTTCGGCGCAGTCCAAACCGTATCCCACCAGAAAAACGTCGGGAACGGTAAAAAGAGACATATCCGTTTCAAGAGGGACTACCCGTCTTTCGGGCTTGTCGAGCAAAGTCACCACCTCAAGGGAAAGCGGATTTCTTGCGGCCAACAGTTTTTTTATATCCGCAAGGGTTCTGCCCGTGTCGATTATGTCTTCCACAATTATAACGTTGTATTTGCTTATATCCTGTTCCAGATCCATGGTGATGTTCACTATCCCCGACGAATCTGTGCCGTTATAGTAGCTTTTGGCGCACATGAAGCCTATCTCGCAGGGAATATCCACAGCTCTGCACAGATCGGCCAAAAATATAAACGCGCCCTTTAAAATGCTTACCAACAGCAAAGGCTTGCCGCGGTATTTTTCGGAAATGGTCTTCCCCGCTTCGGCAATTTTCAGTTTGATTTCTTCTTCGGAAACTATTATTTTTCCGATGTGATTTTCCTTTGTCATTACGTCCATTTCAGATGATTTTATCCTTTCTCACGATACTGTTTATACCTTTTGCTTTATTTCAATTTTAAGAAAATTCCTTGTATCGGCGCTTATTTTCACTCTGTCGTCGAAGCCGATGTACTCCGCCCAGAAAACGCCTTTTTCGTCCGCTATAACGGCGGATATCTCCCGCTCTTCGGGAGGCAGTCTTTCCTGCAAAAGCTTTCTCAGCTCCCGTGTGTGTGCCGAGCCTATGGGCTTTATCCTGTCGCTTCTCAGGCGGTTTCTCAATATTACACCATTTAATATTTTATCATAATCCGCGTACCCAAAAGTTAACTTTTTATTAATAATCTCCTCTGCGTTCACATTTTCGTCTGTTTCTTTTGTAATTATCACCGTTTTATCACCGAAAAAAGGATACTCGCCCTCTCCGCAGATAATCACCGCTTCGGGAGGACGTTCCTGCCGGCTATTTTCAAGCACTATGCTTACCATGCCCTTTTGGCAGACAGCATAATATCCTCCGTCAAGAGAAATTTTTACCGCAGTCTTTGCTTCAAGAGCAGTCCGCCAGATTTCTGAAATTCTTTCGGCGCATGTTTTAAGCTTATGCGATTTTAAAAGATTTATGATGACCCTTTTTCCCACCGCAGGGTGAAGCTGCCGCAGGTCGGAGTCCTTTTGCCTAAGAGCTTCCCTTGTGAGGAAATCCTCGTCCTCCGCAAGAGAGACCGTCATTGTCGCCGTACATTCGGGGAATGCACTGTGTACTTTTTTCAGTTCGGGTATTACTCTGAGGCGAATCCTGTTCCTCGAATATCCGTCGGAAAGATTGGTGCTGTCAGTAACGAAGTTCTGTCCCTTTTCCGCAAGGAAAGCTTCAATTTCCTCACGGGTACAGAAAAGCAGTGGTCGGATAATTTTTCCCCTCACGGGAGGAATGCCCGCAAGACCTTTCAGTCCCGTGCCACGCGCCATGCGGAAAAGCACCGTCTCGGCGTTGTCGTTCAGATTATGGGCGGTAGCGATTTTGTCCGCAGGGAGCTGTGAAAACATTTCGTACCGCATTTCCCGCGCGCCTGTTTCCACAGATACACCGAGAGAATGTGAAAAAGCCGCAGCGTCCTTTCTGAAAACCGTCAGCGGGACGTTCAGCCTATCGCACAGATCGCGGCAGAAATTCTCGTCCCTGTCGCTTTCCGCGCCGCGGAGCATATGGTTGATGTGTACAGCCGTGACCTTTACACCAATAGGTGGGGACAGCTTCAAAAGCGCAAGCAGCAGAGCAACGCTGTCCGCTCCGCCCGAAAGCGCGCAGCAGACCGTTTCGCCGCCCTGCAGCATATTGTATTTTTCAACCGAGGCTTTGATTTTTTCAAGCATATTTGTTTCCGATCCTTACTCCGCCTGTCTGCTTACTCCTGTGAAAAGCTGGTACTGTCCGCTGAAGTGCAGGTTTACAGTTCCCGTTTCGCCGTGACGGTTTTTCGCCACGATACATTCCGCAAGGGTGGGGTCGGGAGTATCTTTATTATAGTAAGCGTCCCGGTACAGAAACATAACGATATCCGCGTCCTGCTCGATAGAGCCCGATTCACGCAGGTCGGACAGCATAGGACGTTTGTCCGTCCTTGACTCAACCGCACGGGAAAGCTGTGACAGCGTGATAACGGGAATGTCCAGCTCCTTAGCCATAAGCTTGAGCTGACGGGTTATCTCGGAAATTTCGTTGACGCGGTTCTCAATGCGCCTGCTTGAATTCATAAGCTGTAAATAGTCTATGATAACAAGTCCCGGTCTTTTCAGGCGGCGAAGCTTGGCTTTCATCTGGGGTACGGTTATTCCCGATGTGTCGTCAAGGTAGATATTCATTCTCGAAAGACTTTCCGCGCCCTTGGCAAGCTTAGTCCACTGGTCGCCGGAGATGTTTCCTTTCATCAGATAGTCAAGCTCCACAAAGCTTTCCGAGGACAGCATACGGGTAACGTTCTGCTCCTTTGACATTTCCAGAGAAAAGATTACCGCTTCGGAGTCTTTGTTATGCCTTGCGAAATTCGCAGCAAGATTAAGGGCGAAAACGGATTTTCCCATGGCGGGACGGGCTGCAACTATTATCAGGTCGGACCTGCTGAGACCGGTTATAACATGGTCAAGGTCTGCAAATCCGGATTTCGCTCCCACATAAAGCTCCTTGTCGGGACCCGATTTCCTGCCCAGTTCGTCGTATGCTTCAAGGACTACCTCGTCGATCTTTACCAGACCGTCCACCGACTTGCCCTTGCGTATATCGTAAATTTTCTGCTCGGCAAAGTCAAGAAGCTGCTGAGCGCTTTCCTGTCCCGCGGAGGCGGCTTCGATTATCTCCTTTGCGGAGGTTATCAGGCTTCTGGTGTAATATTTTTCCTCGACTATCTTGCAGTAGCTTTCGATATTTTTTGTGGTGGGAACGCCCTCCATAATGGCGGCGAGGTACTCCTTGCCCGCCGTGGAGCTTTCAAAGATACCGTCCTTGACCGCTTCGTTTATGACGGTGATTATATCCGCGTTTACGCCCAGTGAAAAGAGACGTATGATTATTGCAAAAAGATCGCGGTGCTTTGAAACATAGAAGCTTTCGGGCTTTATGTAGTTCATAGCAACCGAGAGGGATTCCGGATCAAGAAGAAGCGCGCCCAGTACGGTTTGCTCCGCTTCAAGGTTATAGGGCAGTTCCGTAGAATTTATATCGAAATCCATAAATATTTTACTCCTTTAAAGAGTCGCTGAATTCTTTAAGCTCGGCTTTCTTTTCTTTGGAAAGACTGTTGTATTCGGTGTTGGTTATAGCTCCCTCCAAAGTGTACAAATGCACAAGACACACATTGGGGTATTTTTCCTTCAGTCTTTGAAAGGCTTGCTTTGAGCCTGTGAAAATAAGCTCCTCGGCAGAATCTATGCCGACGGAAACAAGTTTTCTTTTCATTTCCGCTCCAATGTTCATCATTGAGGTAAGTTCTGCCATACAGCGATCCCCCTTAAAATTATTCCTCCGTAACCTCCACGGTTACTTTTTCGGAAATTCCCGCAAGGAATTTTACTTCCGCTGTGTAGGTACCGAATGTTTTGATCTCCGTGTTCAGAGAAACCTTTTTCTTATCGACTTTAACCCCGAACTGCTCGGAGATAAGCTCCGCCACGGCAGCCGCGGTAACGGCTCCGAAAAGCTTTCCGCCCTGTCCCGCTTTTGCCTTGCATACAACGGTCTTGCCCTTTATCTTGGCTGCCGCCGCTTCCGCTTCCTGCTTTGCAACGTCCGCCTTGTGCTGCTCGGAGGATTTCTTACCCGCTAAATCGGACATATTCTTAGCCGTAGCTTCAACCGCAAGACCCTTTCCCAACAGGAAATTTCTCGCGTAGCCGTCGGATACTTCCTTTACGTCGCCCTTTTTGGCAGTGCCCTTAACGTCCTGTAAAAAAATAACTTTCATGATTATTTCTCCTTTGCGTTTTTATTTTTGTATCGGTTATTTGCAGCGTTTAAACGAAACGGCGTACCCGTCCGACATAAACAGCTTTTGTTACGAAATATTCGCGATATGCTCGTCGATGGCGCTGATAAGCTTTGCTTTCGCTTCGTGAACGCTTATTCCGCTGAACTGCGCCGCCGCCATTGTTTGGTGACCGCCGCCGCCCAGCTTTTCCATGATTATCTGTACGTTCATAGCTCCAAGCGACCGTGCGGAAATGTTTATCCCTCCGTCGGGAGTACAGAAAATAACGAAGCTTGCGTCTACGCCCGCTATGCCCAACATTTCGTCCGCAGCCTGCGCGGAGCTTACTCTCGCGTCGGGAGAACCGCTGTCGTCCGCCGCAATGGCGCACCTGTTATAAATTTCCGCGCCCGAAACCAGCATAGAGCGGTGCTTGATGCACTCGAAGTCGTTTGCGAACAGACCCTTTACCGCAACCATGTCCGCGCCAAGCTTTCTCAGGAAAGCCGCCGCCTCAAAGGTACGCACGCCTGTACGCATGACAAAATCCTTTGTGTCCAGCATTATGCCTGCAAGCATAGCGTCCGCATAGTAGCTGGAGAGCTTGTCTATTCCCGAAAAATACTGAATAAGTTCGGCAACCATTTCGCTTGCCGAGGAGGCGTAAGGCTCATGATGGAAAATTACTGCGTTGTCAATGTAATTCACCGTCTGACGGTGATGATCTATAACGGCGATGTGTTTGGCGCGCTCGTATATCTCGGTGTTTTCGATAATGTCCTTGTTGTGTGTGTCAACAACTATCAGCAGGGTATTGTCGTTCATTTTTCCCAGAGCCTCTTCCGGAGAGATAAATATAGGAAGCTCGTCGGTAAGGTTTTCATTGAGTCGGTTTATAATGGGCTTTGCAAGGTTCCTGTCGGGATCAACCGCCATATAAGCCTCTATTTCGGGCTTAAGACGTCTTACCGCTCCGCACATACCCGCTCCTGAACCCACGCTGTCAAGATCGCCGAAGCGGTGTCCCATAATAATAACGCCCGAAGAGGAATTGATAAGCTCCGCAAGAGCTGTCGCCACAAATCTTGTCTTGACCTTTGTGGACTTTTCGATGCCCTTTGTGACTCCGCCGAAAAACTCAAAACCGTTTTCGTTCTTGACTGCAACCTGATCTCCGCCTCTGCCCTGAGCCATTTCAAGAGCCTGCTTAGCGTCCTGTTCAGCTTCGGCGATATTGGACGCTCCCGTTCCCACGCCTATTGAAAGGGTCACGGGAGATTTTTCCGAAACGGGTATCTTTCTTACGCTGTCGAGGATTTTAAATTTGTCCTCCGCCATTTTTTTAAGGTCGCGCTCTTCGGCGACGGCGATAAATTTGTCGTTGGAAAGCTTTCTAAGCAGACTGTTGTGCTCGTCGAAATAATTTTCAAGAAGCTTGTCCGCCTGTATCATTATGTGAGCCTTTTCGCTGTCCTTTTCACCCGAAAGTATCTCCTCGTAGTTGTCTACGGAGATTATCATTACCGCGGGGCGGATATCGTTGAAGCGGCTTTCCAGCGTGATATAGTCGCTGATATCATCGAAATACAGCAGCGTCAGGTCGGAGATAAGCTCCGAGTCGGAGTCACGCTTTTCGGTAGTTACCGCCGATATCCTGAAATGTCCCGTTTCGTAGCTTACTGTAACGTTTTTGTTTTCAAAGGTCTTCTGTAGGTCAATATTGATTATCTTGGTGATGTGCAGACCGAAAGCGTCCCCGCCGTAGACCTGCTCGGTAAAGGCGATATTATACCATACTATAATGCCCTCCCCGTCGATGATGACCGCGGGCGCAGGGAATTTATAGAGGGAGTCCCTCTCTGTGAGATTGAGCTGGGATTCCATTTCGGTAACGAACTTGTGCAGGTTTTTCTGGGACGCGGAAAAAAGCGTCAGATACGCCAGCGCTGTCAGCGACGTTATCGCCAGCAGCGTCCAAAAGCGTACCTCGTCCGTATCGTAAAGTGAAAATGCGCACGCCAGCGATACCACCACAAGCAGCATCGAGACCATTTTAAAAGCCGTCCAGCGTTTTCCTTTCATAGCGTTTTTCCTTTCGGTTTGATTTGTCGAAAAATTCCGAAAACAAAAGGCGTAAAGCCTTAAAATAAGCTTTACGCCTTTTGGGTTAATCCTCCAAAGTTTTTTGCAGGTTGTCGATCAATTTTCTTAGTTTTTCGTTTGGCGTTTCTTCATAAACCTCTTTAAGGATTTCAATGGTAACACGGATAAACGCTTTGAACTGGCTGTCTGTTTGTTCCATGCTTTCACTGCCTTTCCATAATAATTACCTATAATTATAGAGGTTTTTTTGCGCTTGTCAAGACGTAAAGCCTATTTAATTTTCAAGATTATTTTTATAGGGATAGAGACCGCTTTGCGAGGTCATATCTCCATAATAATGGGCAGTATCATAGGTCTGCGTTTTGTTTTCATATAGATGTAATCGCTCAGCTCGTCTTTCATGCGGGACTTTATGGTGTTCCAGTCGCGCATATCTCCGTCCAGACAGCTCTGGAGCGTTTTCATCATCAGCTTTCGGGCGGCGTCGATAAGCTCCTCCGATTCGCGGACGTATACGAAGCCTCTGGATACTATATCAGGTCCCGCAAGGATAGCTCCGCTTTCCGACTCGATAGTAGCCACCGCGATGATAAGACCGTCCTCGGAAAGATGCTTTCTGTCCCGAAGCACGATAGAACCCACGTCTCCAACGCCGAGACCGTCAACAAAGACCCGTCCCGCAGGGACTTGTCCCGTAATTTTCATATCCACGCCGTTTGTTTCTATAACGTTGCCTATGCTGCCGATAATAACGCTGTCCTCTTCAAAGCCAAGGCTGTAGGCAAGTCCCGCGTGCTTTTTCAGGTGCTTGTACTCGCCGTGTACGGGAATGAAGTACCGCGGCTTTGTCAGGGAAAGCATAAGCTTCAGCTCCTCCTGACAGGCGTGTCCCGAAACGTGAACGTCGTACATGGACTCGTAAATTACCTCCGCGCCCGCACGCATAAGCTCGTTCACTACCTTTGTGACCAGCTTTTCGTTTCCGGGGATCGGGGTCGCGCTTATTATGATAAAGTCCATGGGGGTGATAGTTACCGTGCGGTGCTCGTTCATAGCCATTCTTGACAGGGCGGACATAGGCTCGCCCTGACTTCCTGTGGTGATAAGGACTATTTTTTCGGGCGGGAAACGGTTCATAGCGTCGATATCTATTATAAGACCGTCCGGCATTTTAAGGTAGCCCAGTTCAATAGCGGTGCTTATAACGTTGAGCATGCTTCTTCCGAAAACGGCTATCTTCCTGCCTGTTTTTATAGCGCAGTTCACTATCTGCTGCACTCTGTGTATATTTGAGGAGAACGTTGCGATGATGATGCGCTTTCCCTCGGCGGTGTCGAAAAGCCGCTCAAAGCTGTTTCCCACAGTTCTTTCGGTAGCTGTGTGACCGCGCCTTTCCGCGTTTGTGGAGTCGGACATAAGCGCCAGTACTCCCCTGTTGCCAAGTTCGCCGAAGCGTGCAAGGTCGATTATTTCGCTTTCTATGGGGGTGTAGTCCACCTTGAAGTCGCCCGTATGGACGACCACTCCCGCGGGGGTATGGATAGCCAAAGCCACCGCGTCGGGGATAGAATGGTTCACGCGGATAAATTCCACAGCCATGCAGCCCATTTTCACGGTCTGGCGCGGAGCAACAACGTTAAGCTGCGCCGAGGACAAAATTCCGTGCTCCCGGAGCTTTCCCTCGATAAGACCGATAGTCAGTCTTGTGGCGTAAACGGGAACGTTTACCTTTTTGAGCAGGTAGGCAAGTCCTCCTATGTGATCCTCATGACCGTGGGTGATCACTATACCCCTTATCTTGTCGGCATTCTGTTCAACGTATGAAAAATCGGGGAGAACAAGGTCTACTCCGGGCATATCGCTGTCGGGGAAAGCAAGTCCGCAGTCAACGATGAACATATCGTTTGAGCATTCAAAAACGGTCATGTTCTTGCCTATTTCGTTAAGTCCGCCCAGGGGAATAATTTTAAGAGGCGTTCTTTTTACAGGCTTATGGTTTGTGGTGTGCAGGGGCAGACCTGTTGCGGGATGTATTTCCTGAGCGGGAGCGGAAACGTTCCGCTGCTTTCTTTCCGCTGCTGCCGAAGCCGAACGGGTCTTTGGATCCTTTGTCTGTGAAGAGCGGGCAGGAGACGTCTGTGACTGTCTTGTCTTTTTTTCCGGAGCCGCGGGAGCGACCGAAGTTGTAGGAGCTGCCGAAGCGGGCTGAGATTTTTTAGAGAAAAAGCCCTCCGTTTTTTTAGAAACTGATTTTTTCGGAGCCGTGTTTCTGGAGGAGTCGTTCTGTTTCTTTGAGGGCTTCGGAGCGATCTTTTCGCCGTATGCGTTAAGCTCGATCTCATTGGTGTCGTTTTTTGCCACTATTGTACCAATCCTTTCGTTAAATATATGTACGATTCATAATGAAGCCGGAGCCGGTTTTCGCAAAATACCGTGGGAATACCGCGCAGGATAAGCATAGACATTTCGGTAAAAGTCCTTTTGCGGGAATGCGTTTTGGTTTTCGGGATAAATATCCTAATCCGAACATAATAAATCAGGATATATTATACCATACAATTCGGGGTTTGTCAATCATAATCGATTATTTTTGTTAAAATTTGGATAATTACAGATATGCAACAGCTCACGGAAACAAATATTTATAAGGTAAATTGTTATTTGGCGGCAAAGCCGCGCTTAGCTGGTCGAGCTGAGCCCAGCTCGCAGTTTCCAAAGGCGGCGCCTTTGGCCGCGCTCCGCAGAGCGCGAAACTCTTTTCCCGCGCCCGCAGGCGCATATCCTCCTGAAACGGAGAGGGTGGTAAGAAATGGCGACAGCCATTTCGAGGAGGGGCGGACACGACCGCCCCTCCTTTGTTATGTGCGCGGCAAAACAAATCTTCAAAACGTCACAGTGTGACGTTTTGAACGTGAGTAACCAATAGTTATATTGAAAACAGTCCGCAGGACTGTTTTCAAGGGTTACTTTGCTTCGTACTGTTAGAAGGGGGAGCGGTCGTGTCCGCTCCCCCTCGGAATGCTGTCGCATTCCTCACCCCTTTCACCGTTCCGAACGAAAAGGAGTTTCGCGCTCTGCGGAGCGCGACCAGGGGCTCTGCCCCATGGATCTCGCCACCTTTGAAAAGGTGGACGAAACTTTTCCATAAAAGTCTTGTCAAATAATTCGTAAAATAACAATTTAAGCTTTTCCTCTCATTTCAAGCTGTTTAAGCTTATCCTGATAAAAGTCGCAAAGCTCCGAGGCAGCTTCCATTGAAAAGCTCTCCACCTTCATCATTACCCCCTTTTCCGTTTTTACGGGACGTATCATCACACGTCCCCGTTTGTCGTTCAGGACGATGCCGTCCCCCGAAGCCTGCTGTTCCTCGGTGCATATTTTTCTGAGCAGCTTTACGGGACGCTTGTCCACAGCTACAAATCTTGTCGCCACAGCCATCTCGGGAAGCTCCGCCAAAGCCTCCGCAAGTGATATCCTCCTGCTTTCAAGTACTTTTAAAACCGTAAGGGCAAGAGCCGCTCCGTCCCTTACAAATGGAGTTTTTGCCGCAAGCCGCCTTGCTTCGCGGTCTCCGCTGTCGGAGGGACAGCCGCTGTATCTGAGTACTTTTCTTCCGTACTTTTCCGCAAGTCTGTCGGCGGCGCGGGGGAAATCAAATGGCAGGGATACGTCCAGACCGTTTGCGAACCGATCCGCACAGCATATCAGTATAAGTTTTTCCTCGAAAACATATCCTGTTTCCTCCGTGTAGGCGGAGGCTCCCGTGCCGTCGCTGCCGATATGGAAAACAATGGGGCTTCCGTTTTTGGAGCTGATCTTTTTTATAATGTTTCCGCACATATCCGTAACAGTTCCGCCCGACGTGTTCAGCACCGCTTTTATTCCCGTAAGTGACCGTGGAGCAGTATCCTCCAGCATATTTTTGTAAAGACCGGTTATCGCTTCGGTATTGCGGAGCTGTCCGAAGTGCATAAAGCCCGCCCTGCGGTATTCGCCGCGGTTAAGTCCTCCCTCGATTATTTTTTCCTCGCTTCGGGAAAGGGGCAGACCGTCCCCCGAACAGAAGCTTATTTTCGCCGTTACCCCCGCGTCGGCGCGGCAGCCTGCCGAAAGCCGCGACCTTGCGGTGCAGTACTCCAGCGCGGGAGCGGTGCAGGAACCGAAAAGCCATGCCTCTGCGCCTGCGGCGGTAACTCCCGAAGCTATTGCGAGAGCAAGACTTTTCGACGCGGGATTGTCTTTCCAGCCTATGCCTATTTTTCCCCCCAGCGAGGCAAGGGAACTTCCTATAACAGCCGCGGTCTGGGGAGTTATCACGCTGCCAGTTTCGCCGCATATGCCGTCCTCCCCGATGCGGGCGGGGGTCAGAAAGCCGTACTTGATATCCTGTCCCGCGCAGGCGTAGCTGTCAAGACGTCTGCCGTTCCATATCCTTACTCCGCACTGCACCACAGCCTGCTCGGCAATGACCGCGCTGTCTCCCACGGAGGCACCCTCGAAAACCGCCGCTCCCGACAAAAGGCGCGCGCCCGTGCCTATTACCGCATTGTTTACCGTGGCTCTTTCACCTATGAACGCGCCGTCCATGATCATCGCTCCGTTGAGCTTTGCTCCGCGGCAGACTGTGACGTTTTCGCCTATTACCGTTCCCCTGCCTATTTCCGCTCCGGGAGCGATATCAGCCGAGCCTGCGATATATACCGGCGGGGTAAGCTTCAGTTCGGGAAATCTTTCGGCATTCCTGATAATTCTTTCTTCGGGCGCAGGGATAAGTCCCTCAAGAACTGCGTTTGAAGCGGTAAAAAGGTCGTCCGCTTCGTTTACGTCGATAAAAATGCCATCCGCCGTAAAGTTCAGCACCTTGCCGCCGTTCCGTATCATATCGGGAATAAATTCCGTGAGCAGGTCGTCATAGTCACCCACTTTTTTTGCGGCTGAACCGCTGAGAATGAATATACCCGCGGTGGCAAGCTCGGAAACGCAGCTTTCCCTTGCGGGGTCGGGAATAACGTTCACAACAAAGCTGTCCCGAACGGAAACAAGGGTGCAGCCCGAGGGCTTGTCGGTGGGATAGGTAACGACGGTAATATCCGCAAGGCTTTTCCTATGGAAGGCCAGGGCGGCGGAAAGATCGGTCTCAAAGAGCAGGTCTCCGTATACTATTGTAATGTCGTCTTCGTCCGACATACCCGAAGCCTCCGCCGCGTCGGCTATCGGGCGGCAAGTTCCCGCTGGAGTGGAGGATATTATAAAATCCGCATCGGGAGAGTCGTCAAGATAGTCGGTCACAGCCTTGGAAAGTCTGTCGGCGGCGATGAAAACGGATTTATAGCCGTTACGCCTGAGAACGTCCAGACCGTAGGCTATAATAGGTCTGCCGCAGACTGGGAGCATGGCTTTGGGTTTTGTGCAGGTAAGAGGGCGGAGCCTGAGACCGTCCCCGCCTGCAAGGATAACGACGCGGTTTGTCATAGTAAGACCTCCTGTGGTATTGGTTTGATTGTTTTACTGTTAAATGGTTTATTGGTATTATTAACCGCGCAGAAGGATTTTAAACATAAAGAGAACCGTCCGGAGAGAAATCTCCGGACGGTTCTGCGGTTATCCATAAATCAATAGGGCATTTCAAGAGAATAGCTTCCGCCGTCCACTCTTAATATTTGGTCGCTTATAACAGTTCCCGCACTTTCACCGCAGCTGCAGGTGATCTCATAGGATTTTCCTCCCACGCAAACAGGGGTATCTTCAACGACCTTAACGGTTATTGTTTTTCCGCATTTTGGGCAGGTTATGGGAATGTCTCTCATGCTTTGCGTTCTCCTTTCGCGTATATTTCGGAAAGGCTTCGCGCCTGTCCGATATATGTATCATACAGCAAAAAAGAGCCGTTCCGCTGTTATTTTCACATAACGGCAGGACGGCGGCATGGAAATGCGGGAATTGCAAAAATCTGCAATTCCCGCATTTTTGTTCAGTATTTATCGCAATAAATGAAGTCAAAGCTATAATCCGGTGAGATATGATACTCAAGAGAACCAAAGCCTATTATTTCATTGTTCTCATCGGTCAGCACTGATAAAGCACTGTTTTTCATACGCAGCTTTTCTCCGCGGAATTCGTTTATCTCATACAAATCTCCGCTGCGTACTTCAGCAGAAAGGATCTCCCCGCGGAAATCGTTTTTATCAAAACGTTTTATTTCTTCCCAATCATGGCAAAAAAATATACTGTCGTCACAATGATTTGTAATAAGCTTGAATTCTTTTTTATCGCCGATATGGTTTTCGATTTGATTGTTTTGGTAAGCAATCGTCAACAGCGTTTCTATATTTCCGTCAGCGGGCTTTAGCTGGCAAAAACTATTTTCCGTGATCTCCACATAATACGGAGCCGATGTATCTCCGTCGGGGTAATACCTGCCGTTCGGCATGACCGGTTCGGTATAGCTTTCGTTATGGGAGCATATGCCAAATTGGCTCTGACCAAAGAAGATATCTGTTTTTCTTTCCTTATCTAGCCAGCCGGGGTAATAATGACTGAAGAACACAACAGCAGCCGCGGCTATAAATGTTATTAAAGCCGCAATTGTCAGAACCAATATGCGCGCTTTTTTTGTCATAAAGTACCTCCTTTCAAAATAAAATTATAATCTGAATATTTCACCGGTTTTGTCAATTTCTATATTTCCGTTGGTATACGTAACTGGAATAAAAAACTCTCTGGAACCTTGTGAAACATTTCCGTTAGTGCTAATGGTATACCAAGAATCCAATATTATATTAAAAGATGATTGGAGGTCATACTTGTAATATCCTGTTCCGCTTACTTTGTTCCCGTAGCTGTCATAAATAACAACGCTTACAAGACAAGTGGTATTTATTCCGTTGTCAATGTCAATTTTGATAAAAGAATTCGGATTGGTTGTGCTGTAATAAGCTCCTGCAGGCAGAGCAGCTCTTGGCATAACAGAATAATCTTCAATGAATCCGGAGGATACCGGAGGAATTGTCTCTGCCGCCGCTGCTACAGTCAGAGCCGATACGCTCATTGCTGAAGAGATAACGAATGCAATAGTTTTTTTAATCGAACATTTCATACAAACCATTCCTTTCAATATAAGTAATAATTTACAACTTCCAAACAGTCAAAAACTGTTTTCGCGTACATTATATCACTTATTAATTATTTTGTCAATACCAATTTTGGGATTTTCTCCAAATTTTAAAAATAACCGTAAATGTGTATAAGCAGAATTATCAAAATGGAAAAACGGTTAAAGTGCACATAATTAACAAAACCGTATCTGTATATCCAATACAGATACGGTTTTATCGGTAATACTTTACGCTTTTGTAATTTTGGTACCCTCTCTTGTCTCGGTAATTGTGTAGCCCAGCGCGGCTATCTTGTCTCTTATCTCGTCGGCGAGAGCAAAATTTTTCTCCTTGCGGGCGGCTTTTCTCTGCTCCGCAAGAGCCTTTACCTCCTCGGGGATATCGTCGGCAGCCGCGTTCTTAGCCGCATATTTTTTTGCCGCGTCGATCAGTCCCAAAGAAAGCACACTGTCAAAATCCGTGATAAGAGCAAGCTTATCCTTATTGCTGATATCCGCTTTAAGTACGTCGTACAAAGACGTTACCGCAAGAGCGGTGTTCATGTCGCTGTCCATAGCGTCGGTAAAATTCTTTTTCAGAGCAGTGCATTTTTCCGTGTCAGTTTCTCCCGAACCGTCAAGTATACCCGCAATTTTTGCCGTAAGCTTTTCATAGGCGGCTGCGGCGTTGTCAAGGTTATCCCAGCTGAAAACCAACGACTTGCGGTAGTGGGACTGCAAGCAGAAAAACCTGTACACAAGCGGGTCGTACCCCTTTTCCTCCAATAAAGACACCGTGAGGAACTCTCCCTTGGATTTGCTCATTTTGCCGTCGTTGGTGTTGAGGTGGTGTACGTGGAACCAGTAGTTACACCAGTCATGTCCAAGGTATGCTTCGCTCTGGGCGATCTCGTTGGTGTGGTGGGGGAAAGCGTTGTCTATCCCTCCGCAGTGGAGATCAAGGTATTCTCCCAAATGCTTCATGCTTATGCAGGAGCACTCGATATGCCAGCCGGGGTAACCGATTCCCCAGGGGCTTTCCCATTTAAGTTCCTGATCGTCGAATTTGGATTTGGTGAACCACAAAACGAAGTCCGCCTTGTTCCGCTTGTTGGAATCTTCCTCAACTCCCTCGCGGACGCCGACTGCTAAGTCCTCTTCGCTGAAATCGTTGAACACGTAGTATTTATCAAGTTTTGAGGTGTCAAAGTAGATGTTTCCTCCTGCCTCGTAAGCGTACCCTTTTTCTATCAGCGAGGATATCACGCGGATAAATTCGTCAATGCAGCCTGTGGCAGGCTCAACAACGTCGGGGGTCTTGATGTTCAGCTTTTTGCAGTCCTCAAAGAAAGCTTTTGTATAGAACTCGGCTATTTCCATTACGGACTTGTGCTCCCGCTTCGCGCCCTTTAGCATTTTGTCGTCGCCGGTGTCGCCGTCGCTTGAAAGATGTCCCACATCGGTGATGTTCATAACGCGCTTAACGTCATAGCCCGAAAAGCGCAGGTATTTTTCCAGAACGTCCTCCATAATGTAGCTGCGCAGGTTTCCGATATGTGCGTAGTGGTACACCGTGGGACCGCAGGTGTACATGGACACCTTTCCCTCGAAGCGGGGGATAAATTTGTCCTTTGAGCGGGTGAGAGAGTTATAGAGTTTCATTTCGGTTATCTCCTTTTTGATGAAAATTATTCCTTATTGTTATTACTGTTATTGCCGTTGTTGCTGTTGAACTTCTTTCCAATTTCGGAAATTTCCAGCCTGTTGATCTGCTTTTCAAGCTTTTCTATCCTTGCCAGATGAGAGCACAGCTCCTGCGCCACGGGATCGGGAACGTGTATCTGGTCAAGCTCGCCGCATACGTCCACCTTTTTTCCTCCGCGCCTTACGATCCTTGCGGGTACTCCAACCGCCGTGCAGTTGGGCGGCACCTCGTCAAGCACTACGGCTCCCGCGGCTATCTTGGAATTGTCTCCCACCTTAAAGGGACCCAGCACTCTTGCTCCCGCGCCTACCATAACATTGTTTCCCAGAGTGGGGTGACGTTTGCCCTTGTCCTTGCCCGTACCCCCAAGGGTAACTCCCTGATACACCAGACAGTTGTCGCCGATCTCGGCGGTCTCACCTATGACTACTCCCGAACCGTGGTCTATGAAAAATCCTCTGCCTATTTTCGCGCCGGGGTGTATCTCGATGCCGGTGAGAAACCGCGCAAACTGGGAGATACACCTTGCTGCCGTATAGAATTTTTTTTCGTACAGCTTATGAGCCACGCGGTACATCAGCACAGCGTGCAGACCTGAATAGGTCAGCAGTATCTCAAAAGTGCTTCGGGCGGCGGGATCGCGCTTTTTGACGGATTCTATGTCGGACTTTATATGCTCCGTAAAAGTTTCTTTCATTTATAAAATGTCTCCTTTCAGGTCGCTAAAATTATTGAAACTGCGGAAAATCGAAAAGCCGCCTCCGCGGGACATTGTCCCATGAAGGCGGCGTGAACCGCGGTTCCACTTCAGGTTTTGCTCTCGGTCCTTTAACGGGGACAATCCGCGGACATATACGCAAAGCGCTGCGGTTTACAGACGCTTCTTCCCTGTCCGAGCCGGCAGCCGCACTTCGCAGACGCTCCGCCGCGCCTTTCCACCAAACGGCGCTCTCTGTGGACTTTTGCGTAAGCTACTCTGACTGTTATGCTCTTGAAATTTTACATTATATTATATAGTATACCATGCCGCCGAAAAAAATGCAACAATTTTTTCACGCGGCTCTGCCGCCGGATATCAGTATTTTGTTTCGGTGATCTCAAGGTCGGCAATGAACTCCTCAAACGCGGTTTTTTGTTCGTCCCAGTTGTCTTCGGCAGTGTCAAACATTATTGCGTAGGCGTCCTGATTGGAATAGAAGTAATATGCGATACCCTTGTATCTGCCCCGTTCCTGTTTTTCCTCCTGACCGTCCGCGCCGCTTACAAATTCGTACTGGATCACTTCATAGTCATATTTAATGGTATCAAAGCCCAGATATGTGATATTTTCAGGCTCGCTGTAGATCGTGTCGCAGGCGGCGGTTATATTTGCTATTGTTGTTATCGCGCACGCCTGATCCGCCCAGACCGCAAGATCCTGAAGATCTTCCTTATAATTATATGCGCGGATAATTATTTTTGATTTTCCGTTGTTAAAAAGCTTTCCCTGAAGATCCTTTTCATAGCCGCTCATAACATATCCTCCGGGAAACGATCCTTCCGGCGAGCGAGGGTTGATCTTGTCTATTGCATATTCGTCTCCCTCAGCAATGGGGCGGGTCTCGGTTATCGCTTCATCAATAAGGCCGTCTCCTATTTCGGTTATGGAAACAGACGCGTTATCGGCCCCCTCGGTACTTACGGAACTGCTGCTGTCCTCGCTGCCGCTGTCTGTGCTGCATCCCGAAAACGCAGCGGTGATCGCGCATATGCAGCATAAGCATATAAGCGCGGCGATCCTGTGTTTTTTCATTTTGTATACTTCCTTTCTTTTTTTGTTTAGGATTATTCTGCCTCAAGGTCGAGGCTGTCGATATCTATAAGACTGTACCGTTCTTCAAGGTGTCGTTCTGCAAGGGAAAGCGTCATAGTGGAAAAGCGGTCGGTATGGAAATCAAATTTTGAGCTGTTCATGACAATATGCCTGTCAAATCCCACGGGATCGAGGATTATGCTGCACATACATCCGTTTTCAAGCTCGCTTCTTGTGAACTCCGCTCCGTATTTTTCGCACAGCACGCTGCAAAGATAATTGAAATAAAGCTTGCTGCCCTTTTTATCCTTTTCAAACTTTGAGGGAATGTTTTCTCTGCCGGAGCTGTTTAAGCTTTTTACCGTAACGGCGATCCTGTATTTGCCTCTCGGATCTCTGTTCCTGACTCTTTGGCAGTTAAAGATAAGTTCGTCGGGGTAAAGCTTTCCGCAGCAGCATTCAAAAGCCATGTCCGATATTATTGTTTCAAAAACGCCGCGGTTCATTCGCGTATAGATACCTTTTTCCGAAGTATAGGATACCTTTACCGACCTGCCGAGAGCGCGCCGCGCATCGGAAACGGCGCGGGCTATTTCATCGGCTACGCAGATCGTAGCATCGTCGCAGCAAGGATCGAGGACATAATAGAGCTGTTCGGGATTGATGACCTCGCGGAGTATCAGCATAAGTCCTCTGTTAATAGTATTGAGCTGATCGGTAACCTCTCCGCAGCCTGCTCCGAATACTGCCGTAGCGGCGTCTATCTCGTCGGCGGATATTGCTATCATTCCCACCGAATCGCGTATCCTTGCGCACAGATAAGTCACATACGATTTGATATGGGGCGAAGCGAGCAGAGTTTTGATATCGTCGCTTCCGAGGTATTCGATAACGTAGAATACAGACTGGTCTTCTGCATTTTGGGATTTTAAAACATTGAACCTGTGGATCGTTTCGCCCTCGGTATGGAAAACAAGACCTGAAACAGGGATTCCCTTTTCAAACAGGCGGGAGACGCTGTCGGCCGAAAGAGGGCAGCGGTTGGATTCCGCAAGGGAATTTCTCCACAGTACACTGAGACTTTCATCTGCTATAGCAGTCGGGATTCCTGCCGTGCTGTAAATTTGCTTCAGCAGGGTAAAGAATTCGGTTGTCATAGTCGGCAGTCCTTTCATTTTTCTGAAATTTCCGTACAAACGGGAAGACGCCTTATGTCGGTTTACGGTAAAAATTTTACTCGGTTTTTGGCCGCGTCCTTACCGCAAATCGGGATTATTATCTCATTTAAACGTCTGATAGATATTATACCATACATTCGGCGGTTTGGCGATAGATTTTTTGAAAAAATCATAATTTTTTTCCTTTTTCAACACAAAGAGCGGTTTGCTGTTATGGCTTTGTAATATTTTTCCGAAACTGTAATTGACTTGTAACAGTCCCGCCGTTGAATCGTAATCTTTATTATGTTAAAATTTTATTGAGGGAATATTTGTGATTTTAACGCAAAAAAGGGAGGCTGTTTGTAATGTCCGGAAAAGTAAAAACAAAGGCTGCGGCTGTCCTGCTTGCGGGACTGTCTTCTATGCTGTTTTCCTCCTGCGGCGCGGAGGTTCACGGCGACTACCGCGAGGCATACCGGGGAACGGAAAACATTACCGAAAGCTTGACGGAGCCCGAACCTGATCCGAACCTTGAGCGGGAGCTTTACCTTGAAGAAGAAGCGGACATGGCGTTATTCCTGCCCATACTTAAAAGGGAAAAGCGGAATATTGAGCTTGAGGACAGACTAAGACCCTATGTGAAAAAAATAATTTACGCGAAGGCTTTGCAGGAATATTCCATTTTCGGCGACTATTACGGTTCCGGCTCGTGGATATTTGCCGGGGAGCATTCGTTTCCGTCCGACAGCATCTATACGCGTACAAAAATACGTGATGACTTCGGCAAAACAAAGGAGCAGCTTTTGAATTTTTTCGGTACGGTCTATACCGATGCCTATATAAATAGTATAAGCGAAAACGCGTCCCTTGAAGAAACTCTGTTCGGCGCGGCGGCTTTGGAAGACGGGGATCCCCTTTTTGAGGAGCGTGAGGACGGTGTGTACCGTCTGGTAGCTTTGGGAGCAAAGGGCATGAAAAGCTATAGTCCGTTAGATTTCGACGTGCGGTCTTTCGACGGAAAAACGGCGGAGATAGGCATTCACTATCGTCACGACTACGGCTGCGGCTATCAGATATTTAATCTAAGGCACGACGAGGGTCGGGGCTGGCGGCTTGATTCTCAGGGGAAAAATTATACTGTGATAGGTCATTCACCGCCTCAGATGAATACGTATATGGGGCACACTGTCCGTTTTGAAATAGCCAAGCTTGACATGAGGGCGGACCGTACCCCAAGGTTGGAGTTTGTTTTTGAGTACTTTAACGAAACAGTGAACGAAGATATTATAGAGCGGGACGGGGTAAAATATTACCGCGTTAAGAATAACTTTCCCATAGAGGATATGAGGAAAATATTTTCCACGTATATAGACGAGTACAAATGGGAATGGAGCGATGAAGAAGAGGATTTTGTCAGGACGGACGAGCCGCTTTTGCAGCCTTGTATCGACAGGTACATAAACGAGGTGTACGCCGAGTTTGACGGCGTACTGTACCGTCGTGAGGACGCTCCCGTGTATGAGATAGATCACCCCGACTATAACGGCAAGGAGTCAGTCTCGGCGTTTGTGAGCACACCGGCTTTGACGGAGGACGATGAAATGATGTCTGTGTTTATCTGCGGCGGCGGAGAGACCGCCATGTTTCTGTACTGCGGAAAGCTTGTTACCGATATTCCGCTGAAAGAATTGGGGGAAACTATTTCATATTAATAACGCCTTTTGTACGGGCGAATTCTATATTCGCCCGTGTGCAGGCATGATAAATTTTGCGTATTAAGGGGAAAGCCCTCTATCGCACGTAGTGCGATTTAGCAGAGGCTTTCCCCTCTTGAAAACAGTCCGCAGGACTGTTTTCAATTCACCCCTTTGCGGAGCTCTTGAACGAAAAAGTATTTCGCCGTTTGCGAACGGCGACGAGGGGCTCTGCCCCCTCGACCCCCGCAAGCTGTGCTCAGCTTGACCAGCCGTATTTTTGAAAGGACATTGCCATGGAAATAATTCTTCCCGATCCCGAGACGGGGAAAAGATACAACGCTCAGAGCGCGTATCTGAAAAAACGCTTCGGCAAAAAAACCGTTAAAATAAGTCTGAACGGCGGCTTTACCTGTCCCAACAGGGACGGCGCAAAAGGTACGGGAGGCTGTACTTATTGCTCCGCAAAGGGCAGCGGGGATTTCGGCGGCAACCCTGCGGAAAGCATTTCCGCGCAGTTTGAGGACGTCCGTTCACGTATTGAAAAAAAGTGGGGTACGGATCTGCTTTATATCCCTTATTTTCAGGCAAATACGGGGACTTATGCTCCCCTTGAACGGCTGAAAAGCCTTTATGAGGAGGCTCTGACGCAGAAAAACGCTGTGGGACTTGCGGTCTCCACGCGTCCCGACTGCATATCCGCCGAGACAGCCGATTATCTTGGAAAGCTTTCCGGTCGGACTTACCTTACCGTTGAGCTTGGCTTGCAGACAGTACACGACAGAACAGCCGCCCGCATAAACCGATGCCATACCTATCGTGATTTTCTGTACGGCTATAAGCTGCTGAGGAGCAGAGGGGTAAACGTCTGCGTACATATAATAAACGGACTTCCCGGAGAGACTCCCCGAATGATGCTGGAGACCGCCGAAAAGCTTGCGGAGCTGGACATTCACGGCATAAAGATACACCAGCTTCATGTTATCCGCGGCACTGTTCTTGCGGAGCAGTATGGGCGGAGCGAATTTGCCGTTCTTGAACCCGAGGATTATGTTGAGATAGTCTGCGACCAGCTTGAGATTTTGCCGCCGCAGGCAGTTATAGAACGGCTTACGGGGGACGGCGACAAAAGAAACCTTATCGCTCCGTTGAAAAGTACCGACAAGAGATCCGTGCTTAACGGCATCGACAAGGAGCTGCGCCGCCGCGGCTCGGTGCAGGGGATCAGGTTCGGCAAATAGGAAAAATTATTCTAAATCAACAAAAATTACCTGCGAAAAACGGTGAAAATGTCCTGAATGTCAGAAAAAATAAAATGATTTGGGCAAAAAGTCTATTGCTTTTTTCAGATATATGTGTTAGAATGTATGTGTATGGAAACAAATACATTCAGGAACGGAGGGGCGGATTTTATGAAAACCGTTTTAATAACCGGCGCTGCGGGGCTTATGGGCAGCGAGCTTGCTTCGGCTTTGCTTGAAAAGGGCTTTAACGTTGTTGGCGTTGACAATACACCGGGAGCGGGTACAGATAATCCCAACTATACATATGTGCAGGCTTCTGCCGACGATAAGGACGCAGTTACAAGAGCCATGAACGAAAATAAAATAGACGCCTTGGTTCATCTTGCGTGCACGGTGGACAACGATCTGCCGAACGTTATTACTTCTGCTCACGAAAAGCAGTCGGCGGCGATAGATAAGTATCTTTATAAGGCTGCTATAACGGCGGGAGCTTCCGACGTTATACTGGTAAGCACTCATCAGGTGTACGCTCACCAGAAGACCCGCGAGCCTATACGTGAAACTGCGGACGAAAAGCCTACTACTGCTTATGCTAAAATGAAGTACGAAAGCGAAAAGGCTCTGTCCAAGGAGATCAAGAAAGCAAATTCCACCAAGGGAGTTATTGCCAGAGTGTGCCCCATTTACACCAAGGACTACGCTCCTAATCTTCATGCGAGAATATACGACCCCAAGGACAGCTGCTCCTACATATACGGCTATGGGGATTACGGTTTCTCGTTCTGCTGCCTGTTCAATCTTGTGGACTTTATAATAGGTATACTTACGGTGTCGGGCGGCATCAATTATCAGGGAATTTACAACGTCTGCGATTCCAAGCCGATAATGGCAAAGGAGATCGTCGATTTTGAAAGACAGTACCACAAGCTGGGCGCGGTCATCCAGAGGAACTACGGTTCGGACGCCGTTAAGTCCGCGCTGGCATTCGGTTCTAAGAGCGCGAAGATAGATTACCGCTATAATGATCTGAGCACGGTGTGCAGCAATATTTCCTACGACAATACAAAAGCGCAGAGAATTTCCACATTCCGCTGGAAGCTGTCGAATACAAAGTAAGATAACCAAAAACCGGAGGCTTGAAAGTCTCCGGTTTTTTATTGGAATTATTTTTGCTGTTTTTATCTGACTTTTTCGTCGTTTTCTCTGAAAATTCTTTCCAGCACCTCGTCCATGGGCTTTGCTCCAAGGTCGCCCTCCTTGCAGGAACGGAGCGAGAGCGTACCCTCCTCGACCTCCTTGTCGCCTACGATAAAGAAGTAAGGTATCTTTTCAAGCTGCGCCTGACGTATCTTGTATCCTACGCCCTCTTTGCGGGAGTCAACAGTTGCGCGGATGCCCATTGCTTCAAGCTTTTCAAGCACCTTTTGGCAGTAATCCGCCGATCTGTCCGTAACGGGGAGGATACGCACCTGTTCGGGAGAAAGCCACAAGGGCAGCGCTCCCGCATATGTCTCGATAAGGTACGCAAGAGTACGCTCATAGCAGCCGAGAGACGTTCTGTGAATGATGTACGGCATACGCTTTTTGCCGTCTACGTCGGTATACTCCATACCAAATTTTGCCGCCAAAAGCATATCTATCTGAATTGTTACGAGGGTGTCCTCCTTGCCGTACACGTTTTTGTACTGAATATCTAATTTCGGACCGTAGAATGCAGCTTCGTCTATACCAATAGTATATTCAAGTCCCAAGTGGTCAAGAATCTTTTTCATTGCCGACTGAGCCTCTTCCCACTGTTCCGCCGTACCCTCGTACTTGTTTTTGGGATTTGCGGGATCCCACTGAGAGAAGCGGAAAGTACATTTGTCAAGAAGTCCCACGGTGTCAAGCATATATTTTGCAAGTTCCAGACAACCTTTAAATTCCTCCTCAAGCTGTTCGGGACGGATAATAAGGTGTCCCTCGGAAATAGTGAACTGGCGTACGCGGATAAGACCGTGCATTTCGCCGCTGTCCTCGTTTCTGAAAAGGGTGGAAGTCTCCCCCAGTCTCATGGGAAGATCGCGGTAGGAGCGTGCCCGGTTTAAAAATACCTGATACTGGAAAGGACAGGTCATGGGACGGAGAGCAAAGCACTCCTTTGTCTCGTCGTGAGGGTCGCCCAGGACGAACATACCGTCAAGATAGTGATCCCAGTGTCCCGAAATTTTGTAAAGCTCACGCTTAGCCATGTAGGGAGTTTTTGTGAGCAGGTAGCCGTGCTTTTGTTCAACGTCCTCAACCCAGCGCTGGAGTACCTGAATAACTCTTGCGCCCTTGGGGAGCAGTATGGGAAGTCCCTGACCGATATAGTCCACCGTGGTAAAATATTCAAGCTCACGGCCAAGCTTGTTGTGGTCGCGCTTTTTAGCCTCTTCGTCGGCTTTGAGACGTTCCTCAAGCTGGCTTGCCTTGGGGTACGCAGTACCGTAAACGCGGGAAAGTTGTTTTCCTTTAGCGTCTCCCCTCCAGTACGCGCCCGTGCAGGCTGTAAGCTTGAAAGCCTTTACAGCTGCTGTGCTCATAAGATGAGGTCCCGCGCAAAGGTCGGTAAAGTCCCCCTGTTTGTAGAAGCTGATGTCCTCGCCCTTGCCAGCGTGCTCGGCGCAAAGCTCCACCTTGTAAGGCTCGCCCATTTTTTCAAGCATAGCCTTTGCCTCGTCCGCGGGCAGACCAAACTGCTCAATGGCAATATCTTCCTTGACGATCTTCTTCATCTCGGCTTCGAGAGCGGACAGGTCGTCGGCAGTAAACGCCTTTTCGGTGTCGAAATCATAGTAAAAGCCGCCCTCGATAGCGGGTCCTATAGCAAGCTTAACATTGGGGTAAAGTCTCTTGACAGCCTGTGCCAGAATGTGAGAAGCCGTATGCCAAAAGGTCTTTTTGCCCTCCTCGCTGTCAAAGGTCATTACCTCAAAGGTGCAGTCCTTATTAATAGTAGTGCGCAGGTCGCATACCTGACCGTCCAGCTTTACGCAGCAGGCGGATTTGTACAGTCCCATGCCGATGCCCTTAACGACTTCAGCGGCGGGCATTGCGGCTTCGATCTCCTTTACGGAGCCGTCTTTCAGTGTTAATTTGATCATAAAAATTCTCCTTTTAGATTTATAGAGTTTTAAGAGGCAAGAAGCAAGAATTTGCCAAACCTCAATTGTTTATTTGTATAATTTATGTTAAATATTACGTTATGTACAAATATTACATATTAATACTGTTATCCATATGTAATTCAAACTCAGCACCTACGTCAAACTGATATTTTTTTCTGCTTTTTACGGTGAAAACCATTGTAATTTCGCCGTTCTTATAAATATCCGCATATACTTTGGAAATATAAAGCTTGCTTGCAAATTCCTCGAATGTATCATTGAAAGGTTCGTATGACTTTGTGAAATAGTAATCATTGTCAAGAATGCGGGACATATAAGCCGAATGATCGTCAAAAACCATACGGGAAATCTTTTCTCTGTTGCGGTTTATTCTGTCTATCTTTTCCGTTATGACCTGTTCGCTGCCGACAGCGGTTTTTTCGTCATCAGTGCAAATAGGTATCCTTTTGTTTTTTCCCCAAACTTCAAGCCCGATCTCAAAGGCTTGGCGTCTGTGATTGTATTTGACTTTACGCATTTTCTGTCCCTCTGCTTCCAACAAAAAAATCCCTTAATCCTAATAGGACTAAGGGACGATATTATCGTGTTTCCACCCAAATTCATATACTTACAGTAATATAACAAGTAAAATTACGCAAAGTATACCTCGTTGACGCTCTGTAACGGGAGCGACCCGCCGTGGATTGGACGGACTCAAAGGCGGTGTGCGCTAAACTTGGGAATATCCCGCTCGCAGCAGCCGCCCAAAGCAGCTGCGGGACTCTCTGAAAACCCTTGGCGTATAGCGCCTTCCTTATCGGCATTTTAAGATATTCTGTTCTGTAAAATCTACTATAGCACCTTTTTGCCGGTTTGTCAACCGTCTTTTTGTACATACTGGAGCAGTAAATATTATGAAATAGTGTCAAATTGTATAATTTTCCTTGACAAACAGATGATTTTATATTAAAATAATAGAATGAATGCAATGTATTTAATTAAATGGGTTCGGGATATCCCGCTGCCTTGCAAATAAATTGCTGTTCAATTTTTTTCTTTCTTCTATGGCGAATAGAAGGTTTTCATATATTTATATATTATAAACGGATAAACTTGTTTTACTCAAAGTATTTTCGCTTTACGCAATGTATAAACCGTGCGAATTATACAAATTGTACAGTGAAAAACCGCTTCGGGTATTTTTCCGTATACATGGCATTTGCCGCCGGCAGTACGGGGTATTGTGCCGCTGTTTCCGGCGAATACGTTTTCGGAAACTTTATTACAGACCGAAAAACGGTCTGACAACTGTATAGTGTGAAAACCTTTATTCTCCTTGAAGAAATATTCAATAAGGGGCTTTGCCCCGTCATTTAACGTGGCAAAGGGCAGCGTCAGCTGCCTAAGGGATCATAGGGATTGTATCACCTGCTGATCCCGAAAATTGAACCCGCCGCCTTAGAGACGGGAGACGTCTTTGCCTAAGTTATAAAGGAGGTAAACGGGTTGGAATTCATAATCGGAATTATAGCGTTCATTGTGGGCGCGGCAGCTTCCGGCTTTGTTATGTTCAAATTCGGCATAAACTACCGTAAGCAGCAGGCTGAATCCGCTATCGGATCCGCCGAAAAGGAAGCCGAGCGAATTATCGAGGACGCTAAAAAAGAAGCCGAAAGCAAGAAGAAAATAGCCCTTGTGGAGGCTAAGGACGAGATCCATAAAAGCCGCTCCGAGTTGGAAAAGGAGATCAAGGAGCGCAGAAACGATATGTCCCGTCAAGAGAGACGTATCCAGCAGAAAGAGGAAAACCTCGATAAAAAAAGCGACAATATAGAAAAGAAAGACGAGCTTTTGCAGAAAAAACTCAAGCAGGCTGAGGAAAAGCTTGAGGAGGCTGACAAGATCAAAAAGTCCCAGATGGAGATTCTGGAAAAAATTTCTCAGTTTACCATGGAGCAGGCAAAGGAACACCTGCTGTCCATGTTGGAAAACGACCTTGTCCACGACAAGGCTTTGAAAATACAGCAGTACGAGACCCAGCTTAAGGACGAGTGCGAGGAAAAGGCGAGAGACCTTATTTCCCTTGCGGTATCCAAGTGCGCCGCCGATCAGGTCTCCGAGACCGCGGTTTCGGTAGTACCGCTGCCAAACGACGAGATGAAAGGACGTATCATCGGACGCGAGGGACGGAATATCCGTACTCTTGAGACCCTCACGGGCGTTGACCTTATCATAGACGACACTCCCGAGGCGATCACACTGTCCTGCTTCGACCAGGCAAGGCGCGAGGTGGCGAGGATCGCTCTCGAAAAGCTTATTGCCGACGGACGCATTCACCCCTCTCGTATCGAGGAAATGGTCGACAAGGCTCGCCGCGAGGTTGAGCACAAGATCAAGCAGGAGGGCGAAAGAGCCGTTCTGGAGACCAATGTGCACGGTCTTAACCACGAGCTTGTCCGCCTTATCGGACGTCTTCATTACCGCACATCTTACCGTCAGAACGTTCTCAATCACTCTATCGAGGTTGCTCATCTTGCGGGTATTATGGCTTCCGAGCTTGGCGTGGACGCAAATCTTGCACGCCGCGCAGGACTTCTCCACGACGTGGGCAAGGCTCTCAGCTATGAGATAGAGGGTTCTCACGTACAGATAGGCGTGGACGTTTGCCGCAAATACAAGGAGAATGCCGACGTTATCCACGCTATAGAGGCTCACCACGGGGACGTTGAGGCGAAAACCGTTGTGGCTACGCTGGTACAGGCTGCGGACGCTATTTCCGCTGCAAGACCCGGCGCAAGAAGCGAAAATTACGAAAACTACATCAAGCGTCTCCAGAAGCTGGAGGAGATATGCACCTCCTATGACGGAGTTGAGAAATCCTTTGCTATCCAGGCGGGACGCGAGGTGCGCATAATGGTATTCCCCGACAAGATAAACGACGAGAAGATGACCATTGTTGCCCGCGAAATAGCTCAGCGCATCGAAAACGAAATGGATTATCCCGGTCAGATCAAGATAAATCTTATCAGGGAAAGCCGCGCTATAGAGTACGCAAAGTAGCGGGGAAGCCCCCGCAGGCGGTTTCTCTCCCAATGAATAAGTCAATGCATTAACTTATTCAAGTCCCACTCGTGGAGAGGGAGCGAGGCCTCTGCTTTTAGCTTTTGACTTTTAATTTCAAATTTCCGAACAGGGGCTTCCGAAAGCCCCTGTTTTGATAGGAGGAGCTCTATGCCAAAGACGATTTTCGGTACAACGGAAAAATCCAATTTCATATTGAACATGAACAAAAGCACGGTGAGAAAATGGGTCGCGGGAATTTTGTGCGCCTGCGTTATAGTACCGCTTCTCGGAGGGATATTTATAACCGCTGTACCCGGTACAAGCGCGCTGTTGGGAGCTTTTCTCTACGCGACGGGTTTTTCCTGCATACTTTTTTATATAGTGCTGCTGTTGAGAAAGGATATCCGTATCGGGGATTACCCCTGCGCTTACCTTATTTTCGGACTTGCGGCGTTGGCGTTCGCGTCCTACTACAGGGTCGTGCTGAACAGTGAAGAGTATCCCGACGCGGTAAATACCGCTTTGCTGGGCGAGAACGGCAGATATGAGGGGCTTCTTGCGCTGCTTGCATATTTCGGAATATTTCTGCTTGCGTCGGCTGTAATGAGCAGGAGATCGGTCAAAATCATTTTTGACATACTGGTCGGCGCGGGAATAGTGCAGGGAGTTGTTGCGGTCATGCAGCATATTCCGTGGGGATTCCCCTCGGATTTCAGAAAGCTGCCCGCTTTGATACTTTTAAAGGACGTCCACCTTTCAAGCGGACTTTCCGACAGTCCTATCTTTTACGGCTCTTTTCTTACTGTTGTGACAGGTATTGCGGCTGCGGGAGCGATGTACGAAAAAAATATTATCCGTGCGAGGGTCTACGGAATATCGGCGGTATTTTTCTTTATGACGGGACTGTTTACCTCCTCGGTCATACCTCTTATAGGAATCGGGTCGGTGTTCGTGATACTGACCGTGATCGAATTTACCGCGGGAAAAAGTGGAACGGCATTTGAAGAGGGGGCGCTGAAAAGCTCCCGCAAAAGGCTTGCGGCAATGCTTATAGGTATAGCCGCCGTGCTGGGACTTGTACTGGCGTTTCAGGGGATATGGCTCAGGGATAAGGCTATCGCCTATACGGACTGCTTTTACCGTCTCTATATTACCGGCGGACCGTCTCCGGTGAATTATGATTCACTGTGGAAAATAGGCGCGGAAAGAAGCTTTATGATGATAAAGGATCACCCGATCCTTGGAACGGGTCCCGACCTTATGGCAAAGTACCAGATGTCAGACGAGCTTATTATCGACAGCATCGACCGCAGCTATAACGAGTACCTTTATATTGCGGCAACGAGGGGCATACCCTCCCTTGCGGTATATGTCGCATTGCTCGGAGCAAGTCTTGTCAGGCTTTTCAGGGACGTGCGCGAATTTGCTTCCGACAGAGAAAAATGGTTCCGTCCCGCGTTTTTGGCAGCAGTAACAGCGTATTCGGTACAGGCGTTTTTCAGTGCAAGCGCAGTCACTGTCGCTCCTTTTTTCTGGCTGCTTCTGGGCATGTCATGGTCGAAGTTTACCGACGACAAGCCGTATACGTCCCGCAAAAAGGAAAATCAATAGCACGCAAAAGCCGTCCCGGCTCGGTCGGGACGGCTTAATTATTGACAAATTTTTCATGCTGTGATATAATGCAGACAGCGCACCACACGGTTCCACACGGTTCCACACGGCAGGCGGCTGTCCCCTTTTTAACGAAAGGGGGATTGGTAATATGGTTACATACTCTGACTTGTTTATCTTTGTCACTATGTTGACTGCTATTATCTCCCTTATTTTGGAAATAGTGAATCTTTTCCGCAAAAAGTAAGGCAGACAGAAAAAAACCGCCGTCCCCTGAGAAGTTCGGCGGTTTAATCCAAAAAACATCAACGGGAACAGCCGCTCGTCGGTACCTTGCGGTGCGCCCTTTATATATACAGTATATCTCTAAAATTGAAGATTGTCAATAGACTTTGCCAATATTGACAAATTTTTTATATTAGGCTATAATAACATATATATAAGCGTATTCGGCTTGTATTAGAAACAATATACTTCAAAAACGCGTATAAACAGCTTTTTCCGCAGCGTAAAATTATATATAGTACACCCCTCTCCCGGGCGGGATTATTACAAAATCGTTACGATTATTGCAAATCTGTTACCGCCTTTTTTCGCGTTTTTTTGAAAAAGCTACGATTTTTAGTGAAAAGTGTACACATCAGACGAAAAATAAATTGAAAATTTGTTGGAGCTGTACATTGACACTTTTCGCTTGAAATGTTAGAATAATAGCGTGATAGACAGAGGCAAGTCCGAAACGATCCGAGGAGTTCTCCGAGGGGGGTTACCGAACGAACCGAAGCTTCACAAAAATCCTATTTGATTTCCATTCCATAATGGAAATAAATAAAGAAAAAATTTAAAACAAAACAAGGAGGAAATTTTTCATGAACATGAAAAAGACAATCGCTGCAATCGCAGCAGGCGCAGTAGCTGTATCTGCAATGGCTACTACAGTTTCCGCAGTAGAGAGCAAGACTCTTAACTACAACCTCGCAGCTTACCTTGAGGCTAACCCTGCAGCAGGCACAGCTAAGCTGACTGCTAACTTCTCCGGTATCACGATTAAGCCTGATACCACCATTCAGGTAAAGTTTGCATCTACATCTACAGACCTTGACGGCACACTGGTTACTATCGGCGGTCGTTATGTTGACAACAACAAGTCCATCGACAATATGTACTTCGCAAAGAGAACTTCCAAGACTAACTACACCAAGATCGGTGATGACAAGTTGACATTCAGCAATGGAGTAGGTACAATTCCTCTCGATGTTAAGACTGTTGCTAACCAGAACTCTTATGAGCTTCAGGCTGACGGCTCCAGTGAAACAGTTGTTACAGGTGGTACTGTTACAGCAACTGCTACAACAGGTGCAGGAATTGTTGATGCTACTGCTGTTACAGTAAGTGCAGCTAACTTTATCGCAAACAATGCAGCAGCTGGCACTTATACTCTCAGATACAACGACGCTACAGGCAACTGGGCTGTTGTAGGCGACATGAACTTTAACGTAGGCGTAACTCTTGCTGTTGGCGATGCTGCTGCTGACAAGGATGAGCTTACCGTTACTTGGGAACCTCAGACACAGACAACTGATTTTGTTTCACTTGTAAACCTCACAGTTTCCGTTGATGCTGAAAAGATGGCACAGCAGAAGCTTGAAGCGGTTAACAATGATATAAAGAATGGCAATATCTGGATTTCTGTTATTGATTCCGACGGTGTAGAAATTAAGGGTGACGTTAGAGCTACAATGGCTGACGTTGAGCGTTTCAGAATGCCTTTTATGACCAACATGAATGGCAACATTGATATCATTAGCTACCTTGAGGGTGCAAGACTGACAGCTGACGCTGATCACGACAAGGCTCCTTCTCTCCACGCTTACAGAAACGTTAAGGCTGTTCTTAATGACGCAGTTGAGAACTACGAGGGTGTTACATTTACATTCAATACTGCTGTTTCCGGCGTTAAGTATGTTGTTGGTAAGCGCGGCGTTGATCCTACAATCGTTGCCGGTCCTTTCGGTAATGACTGGGAGGGTACAGGTCTCAGAAAGGCTCAGCTTGCTCAGCAGCAGTACAGAACTTCTTCATGGTCTTACGATGAAGATTATGTTGTAATGGCTGTATACAGCGGCGAATGGGATGCTGACAACACTTATACACAGTTCGGCGAGCACACATATGATTGGAACTATGCTCCTGAGGGAACAGGCTTCACAGGTTATGACTGGGGCGGAACAAACCTCTTTGCAGGTGCTCTGATCGTTAACGAGAACCAGACAATGTCCCTCAGCGAGACCGAGTACTTTGACTGGACCAAGACATCCGTAAGCTTTGATTGGGAAGCTATCATGGATAACGCTGCTACAACTAACAACTACGCAACATACATTCAGTCCCTCAAGCTCGCTACATCTAATATGTGGTTCTGGGATTCTATGGATGTAGTTCTCACAGCAGGCGAAGCTGACGATGTAACTGCTGACGCAGGCGCTGAGGTTGACGACGCTACACTCGATGACGAGGGTGATGACGAAATCATCGCTGACGACGAGGACGAAGAGCCTGTTGTTGATGACGATGAAGAAGATCCCGCTCCCGTTGTTGACGAGACTCCTGCTCCCGTTGTTACTAACCCTCCCACAGGTAACGCTTCTGTAGCTCTCGCAGTAATCCCTGTTGCTCTTGCTGCTGCTGCAATCGTTGCTAAGAAGAGAGGCTAATTGCCTGCTGATTATCAGCAAATCATGAAAGTATAACAAACGGTTACTGTATGTAATTTAACGTTATTCTAACATCAATGGCGCTGTCCGTATGCAGAACGGGCAGCGCTTCATTTTTGCCGGAGCTCCTTTTGGAGCTCCGGCTTTTTGTTTTATGCTGATTTATGACCTGATTGTGTACAAAAATTTTTGCGCAAGGCATAAACACATTGGAAGTGAATTAGGATCAAAACACTGTTTGTGAATTTTTGAACAAATTATATTTTTTGAACAAAATTACAAAGAAGCCCTTGACATTTGTTAGTCAAATTGTTATAATAATTATGCAACTCTATATAATTTTTTCAATCCGTCGCAGTTTTTTTGTGTAATTATCACGATAAATACACAAAGATAGTTTGCCGTCGGCTGCGGAGCTCCGCTGATACGCTTCCGCACACGGTCTTAACCGCGGATTTTTGAGTGTTCCGCTTTGACGGAGCATAGTTATCATGAAAGGTGGTCTATCTGTTGTCAAGGAAAACGAATTTAAAGAGAATTTTATCCGCGGCAGTCGCAGTTCTCGTTTGTGTTCCTGTTTTATCCTGCTTCCCCGCTTCGGCGGACGATGAAGCGGCGGATACTGCGGTAAGTACGGAAGCATCCGCTCCCGCTTATGTCAGGCAGAAAACCTACAGTGAATATTACGACGAGATAGAGGGTGTGACTCGTCCCGACGCCGAAGCCGTGCTTTCCTATTCGGGTAAAAGCAGCGAAGCCGAAGCGGAACTTGCTTCCTTTGAGGGCAGGGAAAATGTTCTTGTTTGGTCCAATGAGGAGGGCAGAGTCGATTTCACCGTTGATGTCCCCCAGTCGGGCGCATATCAAATGGAGGTAAGCTATTATCCACTTGATGGCGGAGCGACTACTACGGAATTTTCAGTCCTGCTGGACGGCGAGTCGCCTTACGATACCGCGACCCGTGCTGCACTTCCCCATATTTGGACAAACGCTTACCCCATCACTACGGATTCAAAGGATAACGAGATCCGTCCTCCCCAGGTGCAGTCCCCCAGATGGGTGACTACCATGCTCACCGATGTGGACGGTCTGTTCAACGAACCTCTCTATTTTAACTTAGAGGCGGGTCAGCATACCATTTCTCTTGAATCCGAGCGTGCTTCGGTTGCTATCGAATACATAAAATTATGCAATCTGAGCGGCTATGACAAGTATGTCAAGCCTTCCGATTCTGAGCTTGCGGCGAACAGCGGCGCCGAGGTCATCAAGCTTCAGGGCGAAAAGTATGCTTACACAAATTCACAGACGCTTTTCCCGACATATGACAGAGGCTCCTATCTGGTTGAACCCTCTCACCCCTCAAAGCAGCGTTACAATACTGTGGGAGACGGAACCTGGGATACTGCCGGTCAGGCTATTACCTGGGAAATGAACGTTGATACCGCAGGCTACTATAAGGTGGGAATAAAAGCACGTCAGAACGAGCTTCGCGGTCTTTACAGCAACCGCCGCCTTTATGTGGACGGCAAGGTTCCCAACGAATGCTTTGAGCAGATCAAGTTCCAGTACGACGACGACTGGCTCATGGTCGTTCCTCAGGACGAGAACGGCGATCCCGCTTATGTTTACCTTGAACCCGGTAAACACGAGCTTTCACTGGAAGTAATCCCCGGTGAGATAGGCGAGTCGATGCGCCGTCTTGACAGCATTGTTTTTACAGCAAACCAGTACTATATGCAGATACTTATGATCACAGGTCCCTCCCCCGACAAGTACACCGATTACTATGTTCACAAGGAGATCCCTGAGCTTCTCGAAGTTTTTGAAAACCTTTCCATTCAGCTTCTTGCGGAGGAGAAAAATATTGAAAAGCTTGCAGGTAATGCAGGTACCGAAGCTGCCGCTCTTGAAAGACTGGCTACCGTTCTTGAAAGAGGCGTTGACAAGCCCGACAAGATACCCAGCATGATCTCTAACAGCTCAATTAAGGATAACGTTGCTTCTGTTTCATCTTGGATGAGACAGTACAGGGAGCAGCCCCTTGAAATCGACTTTATTGAACTTGCTCCTGCCGATAAGGACTTTACTTCTGTAAAATCCCACTTCGGAAAAAGCTTCTCTTTCGGCTTCAAAGGCTTTATAAATTCTTTCTTTGAGGACTATACAAAGCTTTCCGACGTAAGCGGCGAATCCATTAACGTTTGGGTAGGTCTCGGACGTGACCAGGCAAATGTTATTAAGCAGATGACAGACTCCGACTTCAATACAAACCACAGCACTCAGGTGTCCATTAACCTGGTACAGGGCGGTATAATGGAAGCCGTTCTGGCAGGAAAGGGTCCCGACGCTTCGCTCTTTACAGGCGGCGAGTTCCCCGTAAACCTGGCGGTAAGAGGTCTTATCACACCTATGGACGATATGGCAGGCTTTGACGAGGTAAAGACCAGATTCCAGAGAACAGCTATGGTAAACTATCAGTATGACGGCGAAACATATGCGATACCCATAGACAGAAACTTCCCGATGATGTTCTACCGTAAAGATATGCTGGCACAGATAGGCATTACGGAGCCTCCGGAGACTTGGGACGATCTTATTGATATGCTTCCCGCTATTCAGAGAAAGTATATGCAGCCCGGTCTTATCCTTCCCGGTGTAGTGACCTCTACAGGAGCGAATGCCGCTGCGGTATCGGTTTCTCCCGCAACAGAAATGGGTCATACTTTTGCTTTGCTTATGCTCCAGTCGGGTACGAACTACTACAACGACGCTCAGACTGCTACAAACTTTGATACACAGACGGCTGTAGACGCATTTGCTACTTGGACGGACTTCTACAATGTTTACAAGTTTGACCAGACATACGATGCGTTCACACGTTTCAGAACAGGCGAAGCTCCTATCGTTATACAGAACTACTGCGGATTCTACAATCAGCTTAACGTTGCGGCTCCCGAAATAAAGGGTTTGTGGGACTTCTGCTCCGTTCCCGGAACACGCAGAGCTGACGGTACGGTTTCACACGCTGCAAACTCAAACGGCTCAGGTGCAATCATTCTTTCAAACTGCAAGGATAAGGATGCGGCATGGGAATTCATCAAGTGGTTTACCGACACTGATACCATGGTTGAATACGGTCAGAACGTAGAGGGCGTTATGGGTCCCCTCGGACGATTTGCTCCGGCAAACGTTGAGGCTCTCAAGCAGCTCAACTGGTCCAATAAGGATCTTGAGAAGATACTCGCCCAGCTGGATGAGCTTGAGGAAATACCTATCGTTCCATCCGCATACGTTGTTACAAGAAGTATCATGAACGCGTTCAGAGCGGTCGTAAACGATAAGGAGAACGCCCGTGAGACGCTGCGCTGGTACAACATTGACATCAACAGAGAAATTACAAGAAAACGAGAGAATCTCGGTCTTGATGATGAATAAGAATGGAGGGTTTACCTTTGGCTGCTGAAACTCAAAAAAAGGAAATTTTGCTGCCTAACGAGCGCAAGATGTCCTTTAAGGAAAAGTGGGCGTACACACGGCACGAGATGAAGCGTAATTCGATGTGCTACCTCATGCTTCTTCCGTTTATGATTTTCTTCCTGTTTTTCACGGTAATTCCTGTAGTCATGGCGCTTCCTATCGGTTTTACCGACTTTGACATGGCGCACTTTCCGCCGAAATTTGTCGGTTTGCAGAATTTCTACACCATGTTCCTCGAAGACGACGTTTTCATCGGTTCCATAAGGACCACGCTCATCTTCGCTATCTTTACGGGTCCGCTCAGCTACGCGCTCAGCTTCTTTCTGGCGTGGCTTATAAACGAGCTTCACCCCGTACTCAAAACCATATTTACGCTTATCTTCTACGCTCCGTCTATGGCGGGAAATATCTACTTTGTATGGCAGCTCATCTTTTCGGGCGACGCTTACGGTTATCTCAACGCGGTACTTAACGAGCTGGGCTTTACCACGGCGGCTATACAGTGGCTTACCGACGCGAATTACCTGCTGGGCTGCGTTATCGTAGTTCAGTTGTGGGTATCCATGGGCGCAGGCTTCCTTGCGATGAGAGCCGGCTTCCAGGGCATCGACAAGGCCATGTACGAGGCGGGAGCTATCGAGGGCATAAGCAACAGATGGCAGGAGCTCATCTACATAACGATCCCCTCTATGGGACCTCAGCTTATGTTCGCCGCTGTAATGCAGATCGTTTCTTCATTCACAGTCGATCTCGTGGGCAGAAGCCTTGCGGGCTTCCCCTCCACGGACTATAAGGCTCACACTATTATGACCCACGCCTTTGACTACGGCTGGATCCGTTACGAAATGGGCTACGCTTCGGCAATATGCTTTGTGCTGTTCCTGGCGATGCTGCTGTGTAACCAGCTCATATCCAAGGTACTGGGCAAATACATGAATTAGAAATGAGGTGAGGATCACATATGGCTAAAAAAGAACTTAAACCGTCTCAGATACAGGCGCAGATAGAGGCTGAGAACGCCGCCGCGCTGGAGGCTCTGAGAAAAAGGCGGGAAAAGGAACACCGCAAAATGGAGCGTTCAAAGGGCTCCAACAAGCAGGTAGGCAAGAGCTGGAAAAATGATATAGGAATTTTCCTGTTCCTGACGGTACTGGGATTGTTCATGCTGGCGCCTATCTATATCGCGATCGTTACCTCGCTGAAGCCGGTAAATGAAATCTTCATTATGCCGCCGCGTCTTTATGCGATGGATCCCACCTTCGACAACTTCAAGGATCTGTTCGTTGTCGCAAACAATTCGTGGGTTCCCTTTTCGAGAAACGTTTTCAACAGTATCTTCGTTACTGTTGCCGCTACTCTCTTTCACGTTGTTTTCGCCTGTATGGCGGGCTTTATCCTTGCAAAGTGCAGGTTTCCCGGCTGCAAGGCTATCAACAAGATAATTGTTATCGCCCTGCTGTTCAACAGCCAGGTAACCTACATAATGCAGTACATTGTTATGGCTAATCTGGGCATGATCAACACCTACTCGGCTCTGATCTTCCCGCTTATCGCCTCCACAATGGGACTTTACCTTATGATCCAGAGTGTTGGTCAGATTCCCGACGCTATGATCGAGGCGGCTAAGGTTGACGGCGCGAGCCTTATGCGTATATGCTGGGGAATCGTTATGCCGAACTCAAAGCCCGCGCTTATGACTATTATCATCTTCCAGTTCCAGGCGGCATGGAACTCCAACGGCGGCTCGCTGGTTTACGATGAGGCGCTGAAAACAATACCTACCGTCGTTCAGCAGATCGCCGCAGCAGGTATGGCGAGACAAGGCGCTATTGCGGCGTCCGCGGTAGTATTGATGATCCCGCCGCTGGCAATATTCATCGCCGCGCAGAGCAACGTTATGGAAACGATGGCTCACGCAGGTATGAAGGACTAATACGCGTATAAATTTATTAATGGAGGGATAATATGTCGAGCTTTAAAAAGCTTCTTTCACTGCTCTCGGCGGCGGCTATAGCCGCTTCGGCAATGACAGTGAATGTTTCCGCTTTGGAAACATATGACCCTTACAGCTATGACAGGTGGGGCGACGCGGTCGCTTCCCAGGCGGGTTATACCGCCGAAAAATACGTCGACGGAGAATCTATAGGCTGCGGAAATCTCTTCGAACCTGCGGATATGTTTATTTCCCACGACGACCTTATGTACATAGCGGATAAGGGCAACAACAGGATAGTTATTACAGACCTTGATTTTAATTTTAAAAAGGAAATGAAAGAGTTCTCCTATAACGGAGAGACTCTCACCCTGAAAAAACCAACGGGAGTTTTTGTTGACCAGTACACCGGCAACATCTATATCTGCGATACCGAAAACGACCGCGTTATCAAATGCGATACCGACGGAAACGTTGACAGGCTTTTCACAAAGCCCGACAGCGAGCTTTACGACCAGAATCTTACCTATAACCCCTCTAAGGTACTGGTGGACAAAGCGGGCAACGTTTATGTGGTCGTTAAGTCGCAGACAAAGGGCGCGGTAATGTTCAACAGCGACGGCGAGTTCCTCGGCTTCTACGGAGCGAACCGCGTTGAGGCTACGGCGGAAGTTCTTGCAAACGCTTTCTGGAACCTGATAGGTACACAGGCACAGAAAGACAGACGTGCAAAACAGACTCCTATCGGCTTCTCAAACTTCGATATCGACGACGACGGCTTCATATTTACCGTTACGGACTCTCAGGAGGTCGATACCGACCTGGTTAAAAAGCTTAACCCCAGAGGCGACAACATTCTTGACTCGCTGGGCGCGGCGGATATGACCTTCGGCGACATACCCCCCGCATACTACTCGATCTACTCAAAGAAGTCCAGCCTTACCGATATAGACTTGGGTCCAAACGGCGAGCTGAATATTTTGGACTTCCAGCACGGACGTATTTTCCAGTACGACAAGGAATGTTGGCTGCTGTTCATCATGGGCGGCTCCGGCGACCAGCTCGGCACGTTCCTTTCGGCTGCCGCTGTCGAGAGCCATGACAATCATCTCTATGTTCTCGATTCAAGAAAAAACAATATCACCATTTTTACACGGACTGTTTTCGGCGAGATCGTTACCGAAGCGGCTAACCTCTACAACGACGGTCTTTACGAGGAATCTCTCGTGCCCTGGCAGAACGTTCTCAAGTACGACGGAAACTACCGCAGAGCTTACATCGGCATAGGCAACGCGCTTTACAACAAGTATGAGTACAAGGACGCTATGGAGTACTTTGAGATATCCATAAGCCGCGGACGTTACAACAGAGCCTTTGAGGGCTACCGCGACCAGTGGCTGAAAGATAACTACGTCGCCGCCATAATCGTGATAATCCTGCTTATAGTGCTGATATCGGTCTACAGGAGAATGAGAAGACGCGGCAAGATCGTTTATCCGTGGGAAAAGAACAGAAAGGGCGGTGTGTGATATGCTGGATCTGACAAAAGGACAATTTGTTAAACACGTGATTATGCACCCCTTTGAGGGCTTTGAGGATCTCCGCTGGAAAAAGCAGGGCTCAATGGGCATCGCGTTTGCGGTCGTCTGCCTGCTGTTCGTTCAGCAGATAGCCTACAGCAGACTTTACGGCTTCCAGTATTACTCTGATTACGACAAGATCTTCAACATCGTACCCTATTTGTTCCGAAGCTTTATCCTGTTCGGAACATGGGTCGTTGCCAACTGGGCGATGTGTACTCTTTTCGACGGCGAGGGAACGATGAAAAACATTTTCGTCAACTCCGCCTACGCGCTGATACCTTACATTACCGGATATCTTATCGGTACGGTAATGTCTCACTTCCTTATCAAGGACGAATATGTTTTCATTCAGTCCGTTGAGGTCATCGGAACATGCTGGAGCTTCGTTCTCCTGATCTCCGGTATCAAGGCGGTGCACCAGTTCAGCTTCGGAAAAACTATCGCTCTGATGCTCCTTACGCTGGTCGCAATGGTTGCGATCCTGTTCCTGCTCGTTCTGCTTCTTACGCTGTTCCAGCAGGTACTGATCTTCATTCTGTCGATCTATACGGAGCTTTCCTACAGATTCAGAGTTTAACTAAAATACGAAAAGTGGTGAAATAACGAATGCAGAAAAGGATAAAGAAGCTTATTGCCTGTCTTTGCTGTCTGGCTATGATGATCCCTTTGTGCGCTATCCCCGCAAGCTCGGACAGCGAACCCGCGGCTGAGGAAAGCTCCTCCGACAGCGACGCTCCCGCAGACGAGGACGATTACGCCATGGACGAGGATGAACCTCTCATCACCGATGAACAGGCAATGGCTGAAATGAAGCTTGCGGTGGAAAACGACAAGTTGGCTCTTTGGTACAACGACAAGGAGATCACCCTTGCGCTGGTGGATAAGAATACCGGAGAGATATGGTGGTCAAACCCCATAAACGCCGACGCATCGGCGGGTAAGGCCGCTCAGAAGCAGGAGCTTAAATCCGGTATGACGCTCATTTTCGGCGAGCCTGCGGCAAGACGTACCACCCAGAGCCACAGCAAGGCTAAGAGCACAGCCAAGATGAAAGCTACCGCTACGGGTCTGGAGGTCTCTTATGAATTCTCCCAGGCGGAGATAACTATACCCGTTGTCTATACTCTTCACGACGACTATATGAGCCTTAACGTGGTAACCAAGGACATCGACGAGAAAACAGCTTCAAAGATCGTTACAAATATGGCGTTTATGTCCGCTTTCGGCGCTGCCGATATGGAGGAGGACGGCTACTTCGTTATTCCTGACGGAAGCGGCGCAGTCATAAACTTCAACAACAATAAGGCGGGCTACAGAGTCTACAAGGGCAAGGTATACGGCAGAGATATCACCGCTGTCAACACCACCAAGCCCACAATGAACAGACAGGTATATCTGCCTATGTACGGTATCGTAAAGGGCGACAGCGGCATGATGGTAGTTGCTGACAAGGGTGATACCTGCGCATCAATAAACGCTTATGTTGCGGGTCAGAAAAAGACCAGCTACAACGCCTGCTATTTCGATTTCGAGATAAGAACAAGCGACGAGTACCTGATGGGCGGCGAGGCAAATCCCCTCAAGGTTTTTGAAAAGCGCGGAATTCTCGTTCCCGAGATAGAGGTTCGGTACTACCCCGTTTCCAACAGCGACAAATCGGACGTAGACTATGCCGATATCGCAGCGGCTTACAGAAACTACCTTAAGACCGCACAGGGCGTTGAAAAATCTCCCGCTGCCGACAGCAGCGCGCTCTATATGGACTTTTACGGCGCAACATTGAAGCAGGAGACAGTTCTCGGCTTCCCTGTTACCATGCAGCACAAGACCACGTCTTTCAGCGATGCGAAAAACATTCTTGAACAGCTCAAGGGTCTTGGCGTTGACAAGATGGTCGTAAACTACAACCAGTGGACTACCGCAGACATAAAGGAAAAGATCTCGGACAAAGCAAAGCCTGCCTCCGTTTTGGGAGGAAAGAGCGATTTTGACGCTCTTATGAATTATGCGAAGTCCAACAATATTACGGTATATCCAGAGGTCGACAACCTTACCTTTAAGTCGGGAAGCGGCTATTTTACCATGACCGACACGGCGATAAGAGTTTCAAACGCTTACTCCAGACAGATCGAATACGACCTTGCCCACGGCACGGAAAACAAGTTCTATAAGGCAATGTCCCTGCTCAGTCCGAGAAAGTACGCTAAAATGTTTACAAACCTGAGCAAGAGCTACAGCAAGTACGGTCTGGACACAATTTCTCTTGGAAGCACAACGACCGCTATCTACGGCGATTACGGCAAGAAGTCCGTTTCAAGGGAAATGTTCAAGTACAATCTTCAGGGCTACATGGAAGAGCTTAAAGGCTCTGTT